>NZ_JADNQN010000003.1:0-776057 GCF_047608695.1 Amycolatopsis sp. cmx-11-32
TCGACGGGCTGGAGATCCTGCCGCCCGGCATTGTGCCGCTGGCACTCTGGCGGCCCGACGAGGTCGTCACCGACGCGACCACCATCGGGGTGCGCTTCATGACCGGAGGCGTCGCGATCAAGCGCTAGCTGTAGGGACCATGGTCGTTGTTGACGGTTGAGCTGCCTGTGGGGTGATCATGGCGAAGACCTCCGTGGGTGGTGCTGGTGTCTGACGCCATCACCGATCACGACGGGAGATCTTCGTGTCCCACCGTAACGCCCGGTTGACCGTGCATGGGCGCGGGTTGCAGCCCAGGTCGTGACAGCAGTCCAAGACGTTGTCGACAGACTCAACAGCACTCCGCCGAAGATCGACTATCAACGACGCAGACGTGCGCTCGACGGCTGGCTGATTCCCGAAGACGTCTAAGAGACCATCACCGAACCACTCCAGCGCCTGCCTCACCCAGCGAAGGACTTCGGCCCCCGCAAACGCCACATCACGTCGTTGCTGCTCTGAACCGTGATCACCAACGGCGACTACCGCGCGGCGTCCCTGTTCCGCAACCGGATCCAGATCAGGCCGCGAGACGACCGGTTCGCGAGCCTGACACACCGACTGATGTTCGAGTTCCTGAGCGGCAAGGGCCAGGGAGCGCAACAAGCACGTCTTCGACCTGCTCAACGTGTTCGCTCCCTACCGAGCCCAACTCGAACACGCCATTGACCACGGAGGGTGTGTCCCGCCAGGGCTGGACCAGACTTGGCCATGACCGACTGTGCTGGATCCTCCAGACAACTGAAGCGCGGAAGGTGGCCCAGCCCGATCAACCACGCCATGGCGGCCAGGGCGTATCACGCTCTCGGATCTGTTCCACCGAGACGTCCTCCCAGTATCTATGGGCTTCGAGCAGGTTCGGCCGAACGATCTCGGCCGGTACCCGGCGACTGGAGCCGGGCGACGCGGGTGTCCTGATCAGGTAGCCGCTGACAGGGCGATCGGTGTCGTCAGCGACATCACCGGGCTCGCGATGCCGGGCTGCGCAGGGCGTCGGCCCCGATCCCGTCGGCGAGCGCGTCGTTCCTGACACCTACTCTCCGCCGTACTCCAGGCCACCTGTCCTCGCGTTAGTGATCTGAGCGTTGGTCAAAGTGTGTGCTTCCGGATCCATGACGGCCTCCTTCAAAGTGTGGAGGCGCCCGCGAAGCTTCACGGCCACCGCGTCAGGATCGTCGATCTCGGTCCATGACTCGTCCCGGGCCAACGGGACGTCGGTGTACGAAGGGACAATGCACTGATCCAGCATGTTGACCAGGCCGCGGCTCTGGGCGGGGTTGATGTGGCCGAGCCAGTGTCGTCACTCCACGCGGTAGGTGACGAGAAAGTTTGAGACCGGCCGCCATCTTGGGTGCCCCTCGGAATCCTTGACGTAGACATGCATGGGCTTTCGGCTCCCGACCTCACCACCGTCGCGGGGCAGGCGTCCTGCGTTCCATTCTTTGGCGAACCGCCCTAGAAGGCGAACTCGAGTCTTGCCACCGTCGTCCGAGAGATACGCGAAGAAGCCGTTGCGGTCGTCGCCGTAGATCGTGTCTCCGGCGAGAGCCTCGTGGGTGAAGGTAGGCAGGACGACTGGCGTAAGCGTCGTCCAGATGACGGGGAGTTCCAGGATCTCGAGCCACCGGCCCGTGGCACTGTCATGAAGGGCGTAGAGCTCGATGCCAAGGTTTCGGGCGATTCCGGCTGTGGTCAGGGTGTCGCGCCAGAGGTGGGATTTGTAGCATGCGCCGTTGTCGGTGAGGACTCGCTCGACGGTGATGCCGTGGGTAGTGAAGAAGGTTTGGGCTCGCTGCCAGAACGCGGCCGCGGTCTCTTTCTTCTCGTCGGGCAGGATTTCGCTGTAGGCCAGGCGGGAATGGTCGTCGACCGCGTTGTGCAGGTAGCTGTAGCCGACATGGCTGTTGCCGTTGCCGTCCAGGGTTTTGCCTGGTGTGCGGGTGCGGTGTCGCTGCCCGGCTTGGCTGCCGGTGACCCGGTGCCCGCCGCCGTCGGGGATGTTGCCCAGTTTCTTGATGTCGACGTGGATCAGGTCACCGGGTGCGGCGTGTTCGTAGCGGCGGATCGATCGTCCGGTGGCCCGGTCCAGGTGCGCGAGCCGGGCCATGCCGTAACGGCGCAGGACTGCGTGCACCGTGGACGGGTTCAGGCCGAGCAGGTAGGCGATCCGGGCGGGTCCCCACCGGCGCAGGACCCGGACTTTGATGATCCGCCGTTCGGTGCGGGTCGGGGTCCGTGACGGGCTCCGGACAGGGCGGGACGAGCGATCGACCAGTGGCCGGTTCCCGGCGTGCGTGCGCACAGGGAACCGGCCACAGCGGCCAGGGAACCGGGACGAGGACCTCAAACGCGACTACCGGCGCGGGCGTGACGTCGCTGGTGGCGCTGTCGGTGTACGTCATCGCCGTGCTCGTCCAGCGCATGTTCGGCGATGGCGGGCCGGGACCCGAGCTGACCGCCATCGCCTGGCAGTGGAACGCGGGCAACGTGCTCCGCATGGTGCTCACCGCGGTGACCGGTTGGTCGTTGTTCCGCGCGTCAACCTGACCGTGCCGCGCGCCAGTTCGATGCTCGTGGGCGGGCGGGGCGCCGTCGCCCTCCTCCTCGCGGAGCATTTCGACGGCGGCCCGGTGCTCGAGTTCACGGCGTTTGGTGCCGTAGAACATCGCGGTGACCTCGTTCAGGTAGGTCGCGGTGAGCGGGGTGCCCGCCCGTTTGCGCCGTCTGGCGCGCACGAGTTCGACCACTCCTACCGCCACCATCAGGAGGGTGGCTGCCGGAGTGCTTCAGGCCAGCAGCGTTTCCACCGGGTCCACACCGCGAAGCCACCCGAATTCAGCCCAGGGTGGCTGGGAGGACCCGGTGCCCGTTGGAGATGAAGGACGCCGTGGGCTCCAGCTCCGCCGGTTCGACCGCCAGCGCCAGCCGCGGGAAGCGCGCGAACAACGCTGGCAGCGCGATCTCCGCCTCCACCCTGGCCAGCGGGGCGCCGAGGCAGAAGTGCACCCCGTGCCCGAACGAGAGGTGGCTCTTGTTCGTCCGCGAAAGGTCGAATTCCTCCGGGTTGTCGCCGACCTCCGGCGCGCGGCCCGCGGCCGCGTACGAAGCCAGGATCGCCTCGCCCCGCTTGATCATCACCTCGTCGTTGACGACGATGTCTTCGACCGCGTACCGCAGCGGGAGGTGCGCGACGGGCGCCTGCCAGCGCAGCGTTTCCTCGATGACGTCGCCCCAGCCGTACTCGCCGTCGAGCACCTGGCGCAGCTGCTCCGGATGGGTCAGCAACGCGGTGATCGCGTGGTCGAGCAGGTTGACCGTGGTCTCGTGCCCTGCCGAGATCATCAGGATCAGCGTGTCGACGAGTTCGGCTTCCTGCAACGAGGAACCGTCCTCGTCGCGTGCCGCGATCAGGCCGCTGGTCAGGTCGTCGCCCGGCTGGGCGCGCCGCAGCGCCACCAGTTCGCCGAGGATCCGGTACATCTGCTCGCCGTTGGCCGCCGCCTCTTCCGGGGTGGCGGTGGTGTTGAACACCCCGTCGACCGCCTTGCGCAGATCGGCGCGGTGCTCGTCGGGCACGCCGAACAGCTGGCAGATCACCTCGATCGGCAGCGGGTAGGCGAAGTGCTCGCGCAGATCTACGACCCCGTCGGCGCCCTCGATCCGGTCGAGCAGGCCGCCGGTGATCTCCTCGACCCACGGCCGCAGCGCCTCGGTGCGACGGAAGGTGAACGCCTTGGACACCAATGACCGCAGCCGCCGGTGCTCGCCACCGTAGGCGGTGAACATGTTCTGCACGGCCACCCAGATCATCAGCGGCCAGTCCGCGGGTACCGTGCCCTCCCGCCACGCGGTCCAGTGCTGCCGCGGGTCCTTCGACACCCGCTGGTCACCGAGCAGGCGCTTGAGCAGCTCCGGATCGGTTACTGACCACGCCACCACCTGGCCAGGGAGCTCCACCAGCGTCGTGGTGCCGCGGGCGCGGAGTTCGGCGTTCTCGGCGTGGATGTCGGCGCCGGTGGGGTCGAGGACGAGGGGGCGGGGTGCGGCGGATTCCAATGGTGCTCTCCAGTCGGTTCGGTGGACGGAACTGGTGTGGGAACGACGGGGGTGAACAGCACGGGCAGCGCGGCGAGCGCGCGGTGGAACGGGCCTGGCCGCCACTGCAGCTGGTCCTCCGGCACGGCGAGGCGCAGATCGGGCAGCGCGTCGAGCAGGGTTTCGATGGCGGTGGTGGCGATCAGCCTCGCCGGGCCCTGCGCGGGGCAGGAATGCACGCCGGCGCCCCAGGCGATGTGCGCCCGGTTACCCACCCGCTGCTCGGCCCGCAGCGCGGGATCGGTGTTGGCGGCGGCGAAGCTGATTACCACCGGTTCGGCGGCGGGCAGGTGGGTGCCCATGAAGTCGACCCCTGGCCACGGGTAGCCGGCGGAGTAGTTGGCCATCGGCGGGTCGCCCCAGAGGATCTCCTCGAGCGCGTCCTCCACGTGCAGGCTGCCGCCAGCCAGGTCACCGGCGAAGCGGTCGTCGACCAGCAGCAGCCGCACCCCGTTGGCGATCAGGTTCTGCTGCGGCTCGGTGCCCGCGCCCATCAGCAGCACCAGCTGGTGCAGCATCTCCTCGTCGGTCAGCCGCGCCGGGTGCGCCATCATCCACGACGGCACGTCCTGGCCCGGCTGCGCCCGCTTGAGCGCGAGCAGTTCGAGCATGCTCGAGGTCAGCTCGGCGTTGGCCCGCTCGGGATCGACCATGTCGAAGATGCCGCGCATCCCGGCCACCAGCCGGTCCCCGAGCGCAGGCGGGCAGCCGAAGAGGTGGTTGAACACCTGCAGCGACAACGTGGTCGCGTAGTCGGTGAGCAGATCTCCCTTGCCCTCGGCGGAAAACCGGGCGATCAGCTCGCGCGCGGTCTGCTCGACGTAACCGCGCAGCGCGTGCGGGTTGAGCCGCGCCAGGCTGCCGGTGACCGCGCTGCGCAGGCGCGCGTGCACCGCGCCGTCGGTGAACAGGCAGTTGGGGCGGTAGCCCATCATCGGCATGACCGGGTTGTCCTCGGGCTGGTTCTGCTGCCAGCGCCGGGGATCGCGGGGAAAGGTCGACGGCGCGCGCAGCACTTCCAGTGCGGCTTCGTAACCAAGGACCAGGGTGGCGTTCACGCCAGGCGCGAGTTCGACCGGCGCGACGGGTCCGTGCGCGGCCCGCATCTTCGCGTAGACACCGGCGGGATCGCGGGCGAATTCTTCGTCGTAGAGGCGGGCGCGCTCGGCGTGCGCGGGGCAGCCGGGCGGTGGTCCGGCGGCGGGAGTGCTCACGAATGCTCCTGGCGGATGGGGTCGAAGAGGTAGTCGACAAGGCTGATCAGCGCCTGCGCGGACGACCCGCGATCGCGGGCGTCGCAGCTGACCAGGCGGGTTTCGGGAAGCAGGTCCAATGCTTCGCGAAGCTCGGCTTCGGGAAATCTCGGGGCGCCGTCGAACTGGTTGATGGCCACCGCGTACGGCAGGCCCAGTTCCTCCAGCAGTCCCATCACGTCGAAGGACTCTTCGAGCCGGGTGGGGTCCACCAGCACCAGCGCGCCCAGTGCCCCGTAGGCGAGGTCCTTCCACATTTGCGTGAACCGCTGCTGGCCAGGCGCGCCGAACAGGTAGAGCACCACGTCGTCGCCGATGGTCAGCCTGCCGAAGTCCATCGCGACCGTGGTGGTGTTCTTGCCGCGCACCCCGGACAGGTCGTCCACCAGCGCACCGGCTTGCGTCATCGTTTCCTCGGTGCGCAGCGGGCGGATTTCGGACAGCGTGCCGACGTAGGTGGTCTTGCCGACCGCGAACGGCCCCACCACCAGGATCTTCACCGAGGTCCGGACGGTGGCTGGGACGTAGCCGTCAGGTGAGAGCACGGAGGCCATCGAGTACCTTCTGCAGGAGTTGGTGGTCGGGGATATCGGCCTGGCGCACGGCGGCGCGGGCTTCGATGTGACCGGAATCGAGCAGGTCGGACAACAGCACTTTGGTCACGCTGGTCGGCAGGTTCAAGTGTGCGGCCACCTCGGCCACGGCCAGCGCACCGCCCCGGCAGAGCTCCATCACCCGCCGCTTCTCCGGGCTCAGCCCGGCCATCGGCGCCCAAGTGGCGGAGACGACGGTGGCCACGTCCAGCGTGTTGCGGGTCGGGTGGGCGCGGCCCTCGGTGACCACGTGCGGCCGCACCAAAGCCTGCTCGCGCCGGTTCGGGGTCATGCCCGGGAGCCTCCGGCGGCCGGGAAGCGCGGCGGCGCGGTCAGTTCCTGGCCGAGCCTCTGCACCAGTTCCTGCATGCGGGAGGAGACGCCTTCGACGTCGACCCTGCCGGTAGTGGACACCGCGACGTAGGCGCCTTGGCCGGCGGCGGTGAGGAAGACGAACCCGCCGTCGAACTCGATCAACGTCTGCCGCCACTGCTCGCCGGGCTGGCGGCAGAACTCGCCGGTGGCGCGGGCGAGCGATTGCAGCCCGGACACCGCGGCGGCGGTGCGCTCGGCGTCGTCACGGCTGATGCCCTCGGAATGGGCCATCAGCAGGCCGTCGGCGGAGAGCAGCACGGCGTAGAGCATCTCCGGCATCTGCAGGGCCTGGTCGAGCATCCAGCCGAGCCGGTTGGTGGTCGCGTCGGTGTTCGTGCTCACTGGGCATCCCTTTCGAGGTCGGTGGAAGTGGCGCGGCCGCGACGGGTTCCGCGTTGCCAGGCCGCGGCGGTGGCGACCGGTTTCGAGTCGGGCGCCGGAGCGGCCGGTGCGGCAGGCTCCGGGGCCTGGGTGGCGGCCAGCGTGCGGCGGCGGCGCCGGGGCAGACCGTGGGCGGTGGTGCCCAGATCCGTGGTCTTCACCGGGGAAGCGGCCACGACGGGCTCGGCAGGCCGGGCTGGTTCGGGCGTAGCGGGCATTTCGGGGGTTTCGGTTCGTGGGACCGGGGTGAGCACGGCTGGGGACGGGCTCGGCATGGTGATCCTGGTGAGCAGTTCCGTCGGCAGGAACAGCACCGCGCGCACCCCGCCGTAGGGCGACCGGGTGTCCACCGAGACGCGGAACCCGTACCGGTTGGCGAGCGCGCCGATTACCGCGAACCCGATGCGCGGCGGCACCCCGAGCGCGGCGATGTCCTGGCCGCCGTGGCCGCCGAGCAGCCAGGACGCGCGCTGCACCGCCTCCACCGTCATGCCGACACCGGCGTCGTCGATGATGATGGCGAGGCCGTTGTGCGCCTGCTGGAAAGTGACCTGCACCGGGGAGCCGGGCTGGGAGTGGCGGGCGCCGTTGTCCAGCAGTTCGGCCACCGCAAGCACCACCGGCTCCACCGCCTGGCTGACCACGGCGGTATCCGACGGCGCGGGAATCTGGACGCGCGCGTAGTCGCGGATGCGGCCGGTGGCGCCACGGACCACGTCGGTCAGCGTGGCGGCCGAGCGCTGCAGACCGGGCCACGAACCGCAGAGCACCGCGGTCGCCTGCGCACGGCGGCCCAGCTGCGAGTTCGCGTGGTCGAGGCCGAGCAGCCCGTGGAGCACGGACGGATCGTCGTGCCGGTCCTCCATCTCCGAGATCAGCACCTGCTGCTCACCGGCGAGGTTCTGCACCGTGCGCATCATCGCGCGCAGGGTCGCGGCGGCGGAATCGGCGGAATCGCGGCGGGTCTGCCCGAGCAGTTCGGTGATCGTTTCGAGCACCGCGCGGTGCGGATCGCCGTTGCCGCGCAGCGGGCCCGGCACGGTCACCGACGGATTCGCCAGCGACTCCGCGATCGCCGGGAGCCGCACCTCGCGCAGGTGGCGCTCCTCGGCTTCGCGCGCGTTCAACTCGGCGACGGCGGCATCTCGGTACCGGCCGACGGTGGTGGTGACGTTGCGCTGCCGGAGCAGCAGCACGGCGAGCGCGATGGCGAGCAACAACAGACAGATCAAGCCTGCCAGCAGCAGGGTGTATTCCATGAAATCCTCACGGTCAGCTGGGCGGGGACCGACCAGCCGGCTAGGCGATCGCAGGGAGCCGCACCAGGTCCGCGTCGGGGCCGCGGCCGCGCTGCCGGGCGAGGAGCATTCGGGCGGGCCCGGGACAGGACGGCATGTGCGCAGCTCCACAACGGCGGGGACGGACGTCACATCGCGCCTGGCGCAATGTCAGCAGCGAGTACCGTAGCGCAAACTGGGCGTGTTCTCCCAGACTTCGTGAAGAAAGGGCGCACCGCCAGTGAGGAAGGGCTTCGCCGCCGCCGACCTCGTCGACGAACACGGCGTGCGGCTCCTCGTGTGTGACACGTAGTTCCGCGAATTTGGCGGGCACCGGCGGGTTTCCGGTCCGGTGCGCACGGTGGCGTGCCACCAGGACAACGGCCTGGTCCGCCAACTGCTGCGCACCTCTGGCGCGGGCGCGGTACTGGTGGTCGACGGCCGCGGTTCACTGCACACCGCGCTGACCGGCGATCTGATCGCGGGCTCGGCGGTGGAGAACGGCTGGGCTGGGCTGATCATCAATGGCGGTGCGGGACAGCGCGGTGCTCGCGGAACTTCCGCTCGGGGTCAAGGCGCGGGCACGAATCCGCGCAACAGCACCAAAACCGGCGCGGGTGGCGTGGACGTGCCGGTGATCTTCGGCGGCATCACCTTCACTCCGGGAGACCTGGTCTACGCCGAGCCTGGGCCGTCGACGCCGGCGAGCGGGCGCGTGTCGTGGCGGGCACGATTCGGACTGATGGCGCCACAGTGGCCGCTAAGCTGCTGCTCGAATAGAGTCCCACGTCGAGGACCATCGGTGGCCCGCCGCACGGGGGATGTCGGGTGAGGTGAGTAGCGTGGGGAGTGTATGAAGCCGCGCTTGCTGGTGAATGTGGAGGGCGTTTGATTCCGTTTGCCGCTCCGGCGCCGCCGCCCGGCCATGTCGAATATCTGTGGTGCTTGTCGCGGTGGCAGAGAAGCGCGGTGCGACGAGCCTGACTCAATCCGGCGCATGGTGCTGCGCTGCTGGACGTCGCCTGGCGTGGGTGACGTCCTGGAGCACCGGGGGCGAACAGCACTGTCGGCCCGGCCCTAACAAATGGGCGCCCATTTGCCTTACCAGCGGGCGCCGATTTGAGCCCAGTGAGTGTCCTGGCCGTAATTCAAGACTAGCGTGAGTCGCCAGTTGCCGCCGGGCATATTATGGCAGACCCATGACTGCGCCGGGGCCTCCAATCGGAACGGTGTCTTGCAATACTGGTGGCCCCATTTGTTCATCAGCACCCAGGTCGCTTGGCCTCTGCCGTCGGCGTCGGCGTCGACACTCATCGTGCCACCTGGGAAGTCCGGGACGCCCAACGTACAGGTGATTGTCGGACAATCCCGGCGAAATGCGGCTTGCGTGCCCACCTCGCCTGCGGCGGCGGGTTCGACCGCCGGCGCGGCCACCGCGGTACCAGCCCCCGTCAGCGTCGTGCCGGCCACCGCGGCCAGGCCGCCGAGCAAGCCCAACAAACGTCGCTTCACGAAATCTCCTTTGGAGTTTCAGCGGCCCGGCAGTACACGCATAAGACATGCGTACTTCCCCTGGGTCGGGCCGCCGCATCAATGACCACAGTATCGTGCTGAGTTGGATTTTCAGTACTCGCGGTTCTTCACAGGGCACCCCCGTTACGGTTATTCATGCACAGCTCCATTCGAGTAGTCATCTTGCACGGGCGCGCACTTGTTGCTCAAGGGGCCATTGATGCGAACTAACAGGGGTTTGATGCAGCTTTGTGCATCGACCCTTCGGTGCCAGGGGATCGGATGGCGACGGGTCAAGAGCTGGAACGGAAGGCGTCACAGTAGTGTTTACCCGAGGTTCCACCGCTGCAGCCAGGACGAGTCGCAACGCTTAACCGTCAGCGACGCCGCGTCCGGCCGCAGGCACCTGCTGTGGTCCGCCGCTGAATTGATCCGGCTCCAGTTCGCTGGATCGAACCCATGGCACGCCGTCAGGTGCAGCGTCAGTTCACCTTCGACGACGTCGATCTGGCAGGTCCGAGGAATGGCCAGAGCCCGATTGATTGGATGGTCGCCGGCGGACACGACCCCGTGTCCACGTTCCTGGCCACTTATCCCGAACTTGCCATGTGATCAGGGGTTCGAGCAGACGGTGCGCTTCTGGGCCCGCCGTGCTTACTGCAACACTTTGATCCATCGTGTGGGACGCTGAGCTCGCACTCGGTCTTGAACCGCACGTGAGACCTGACGCCGCGATCGTCGGAACCGACGAGTTCCTCGAGAACCTGCAATACGCCGGGTCCTACTCACCCCGTATCGCGATGCTCAGAGGCAGCGGCGAGACACTCCGGCTGACCGGTCCCGCCGCCAGCCGGTTCATCACGCTTACCTCATGCGGCTACTCCTGTAGGAGAGGCAGCGGGGCCGCCTAGGAATTCGCTGATGCCACTGTCACTTCCGTACGTGCCGACGATGTCTTGCTCGTCTGGGGCAGGCTCGATCAGCCTGCCGCGCGGGTGGCCGAGACACTAAGCTGGTCGAAACGTGGGCTCAGCCGTCCGCCTTCTGATGGGCACAACTGTCCCGCGAACGCGGTGTCAAGGACATTTGGCCCCTGTTTGTGACAGCCCTCCTGACGTGGTTGCGTGCCTGACCGGGACGTAGGCCGACATCGCTGGCAGGCGCACTTGCGCCGGGTCTTGGGACAAGAAATATCGCGGAATCACCGCAACAGCGGCGGGGATAGAAGGAGTCTTAAAGGTGTGGAGTCCACACGGCGCACCTTCGACGAATTTTCCCGTGAGCATCTTCCGGGCTTGCTGCGGTTCGCCGCCGTACTGACAGGCGACCGCGAGCTTGCCCAAGATCTCGTCCAGGACGCCTTGGTGCGCGCACACCGGCACTGGGGACGGGTTGTCTCGGCCGATCGGCCGGATCTCTATCTCAGGCGGATGGTCGTCAACGGCCACCTGTCCTGGCGGAAGCGTTGGTACCAGCGCTCCGTCCGGCCAACCGCCGACTACGCGGGCGCTGAACCGTCGTCCGGTGACCCGACGGCCACCATAGCCGACCGAGAGCAGCTTGTCGTCTTGCTCCGGAAGCTGACTCCCGCCCAGCATGCCGCCATCGTCCTGCGGTTCTACGAGGATCGTGACGACACCGAGATCGCTGAAGCGATGGGTTGTGCCACCGGCACCGTGCGGAGTCACATCTCGCGCGGGCTCGCGGTCCTGCGGCTCCACCTCGAATCCGACCTTGCGGAGGTATCTGAATCATGACCGACCTCGACCTGCTCCGAAAGAGCCTGCGAGAGAGAGAAAGCCTGGCTCCCGACGCAACCGCGACGCTGGTCAAGACGCACTCCATCCTGCGGCGGCGTAGGTCGGTACGGCGCGCGACCGCGCTCACCGCCACCGCCACCGTCACCACCGGTGTTTTAGTCGCCGGAGGGCTGCTAATGCTGGAAGGAGACCGGCCGCCTGTCGCGGTGGAGCCTGCTGCATCGGCTCTTCCGCCGGCGAGGACGGTCGAGACGGCACAGTCGCTGCCGTTCACGGTCGGTCGGCTGCCCGCGGGGTTCGTCCTGGACTCTTGGGCGCTCAAGCCCGGCGAGGTCTCGGCGCAGTATGTGGGCAACGGCAGCTTCGAGACGATCGTCGTCCGGGTCCGGAGCCAAGACCCAGTTGCCGGTACGGAGGATGAATCCCGCAGGATCAACGGGATCCTTGCGGTGCTGCGAACAGTGGACGCGCGGTCCGGCTTCAGGGAGTTGAGCTGGCAGCTGTCCCCTGGCAAATGGGCCAGCATCGGCGGCGCCTCAAGCGCCATCACGGTGAAGACACTGCAGGAGGTCGCCGAGTCCGTCACCGCACGGCCGAGCCCGGTGACCGCGACGCTGAGCAGGATCGCGGTGCCGCAGTCGATGACGTTGCAAGCCGCAGATGGAGGAAGCATCGACGGTCCGGAATCGTTCCGTTTCTGTCCTGACGGCTCCGCTGCTGACGGTCCGGCTTGTATCCTCGTCGGTATCCGAGCCGGGACCGCACCTGCCACATGGCAGAGGATCGGCCCGGGAACGGTGAACGACGTCAAGGAATTGCCTTTGAAGCCATCAGACGGGCTTCTGCTCACCGATGACGGCCAAGTCGTGGTCCGGCAGATCAACGCGAAGTACTGGATCTCCGTGACCTCTGCGAACGCGACTACAGCCACACTGAAAGAAATCGCGAGGAGCGGCGTGGCCTGAGCCAGGTACCGCGGGGTTCCCAGAAGAGCCGCCTGCAGAATCCATACGAGCGCCACCTTGTTCGTTGAGCAAGTGGCGCTCGTATGGATGGCATGATGTATCCGGCCCTTCCTGTCCGGCTCGTGACCGGCCGAAGGGTTGCCGTCGAATTCGCAACGGTGCGAACGGGGTCGGCGAGGTTCAGCGATGCGTCGGCACTGGGCCGTTCCGACATATAGCGTCGAGTTCGACAACCAACCCGACTGGTTTCCCAAGACGACACCGCCGACGACGAACATCGGCACGCCAACACGAGCTGGTTAATCGAGACCTTCTTCGCCGGGTGCTTGGCCGTAGGACGGGTGCGTACTTCCCCGCCTCACTGGAGCTGGCGGTGCTGGTGGGCGTCCCGGGTCTGCTGACCCTCAACGGATTCGACATCGACCCCGGCGCGCTCGACGTCCTCGAGACCAAGCTCGGCGAACTCGGCCCGCACGCACGCGCCTGTGTGGAAGACTTTCCCTGCCCCGTGCCCGCGTTCACTTTCTGGCCCTGTCGCTAGAACGTCATCATGGCCCGCTGCTGCGCCGGAACCCGTTCGTGGAAGCCGGGTTGTCCGCGGAGATCTTCGACGAGCAGGCGGTGCTCCGCGCGCTGATGGACCTGCT
The DNA here is from genome assembly GCF_047608695.1 of Amycolatopsis sp. cmx-11-32. NCBI lineage: Bacteria > Bacillati > Actinomycetota > Actinomycetes > Pseudonocardiales > Pseudonocardiaceae > Amycolatopsis > Amycolatopsis sp. cmx-11-32. The sequence continues at coordinate 12,898 of NZ_JADNQN010000003.1, forward strand.
CTATGACGAGCCCACCCACCGCGCGCTGGCCGACCGGCGAGCGGACTACCTACGCGCGCTCGCCCTGCTGCCCAGTGCCGCCGACGCGGTCCGCGCCGCGCTGCGCCGCCCGCAATCTTGACCTCAAGCGAAGTTGAGGTTCTATCGTCGACATGTCGCCGCCGTGCCCGCGCACGGCCATGCAGTTTTGGAAGGACTGGAATGCTCATTGCCACGGACGTTGCGGAGGTCCTCGCCGAGGTGCGGGTGTTGGAAATGGCCATCATCGGCCGCGACGGCAGTCCACAGGTGCGGCCGATGGCTTCCGCCTGGGTCTCCGAGTCCCAGCAGGTCGTCATCACCACCCCGGTCTCCTACCCGCAGAAGGCGTTCGACATGCGGCGGAACGGGCGCGTCGCACTGTTGTACTCCGATCCGGTGGGCAGCGGGCTGACCAACGCGCGCACGGTGCTGCTGCAGGGCGTCGTGAGCGCGCCAGATGTGGTCGCCACGCCGCAGGACCTCAAGGAGTACTGGCGGGAACTCTTCCGCAAGAACCCGAACCTGGTCGAGGAGTTCGCCGATGAGGGCGCCCGGTCCACCATGGACTGGTACTACCTCCGCCTGCCCTTCTTCTTACTCCGGAAAAGGTGCACCAGCTGGAGAGCTTGTCTGCCGGGGGCGCGATCGAGCCTCAACCGGACGAGTCCGCTCCGATGGCGGTGCGGATCGAGGACTCGCTGCAGCGGTACCCGAGCGTCACGTTCGCGACGCTTGATGCCGACGGATACCCGTACGTCGCGCGCGCCGAGGTTGAAAAGTCCTCTGTGGACGGTGAGCTGACCCCGCGGACGCGTGAGGACTTCGCCGGGGCACCAGGTAAGGGGGCCTTGCTGTGGCATCGCCACAACGGGCAGTCCGGCGACATGGTTTCGCTGCACGTGACCGGGACCGCGGAAGGATCCGATACCGAGTGGACCTTCCGGCCCGAACGCATTCCCGGGGCGCTGGCCGGTGGGCACACCGACGATTCGTGGGAGGCCTGGATCGAGGACGGCCGCGACCGCACGCGTAAGTACCTCGAGCGCCGGGGTCTCATCGCCCCGACGATCGACTGGCCGGCGCTGGCCGCGCTGGCCCCTGCCTGAGTGGGGTGTCGGTCGTGCCGGTCGAGGTCTTCTACGATGTGCTCTGCCCGTGGTGCTACGTCGGCAAACGTCGGCTCGACGAGGCACTGGCCCGTCGGCCTGCGAAGCTCCGCTGGCGAGCGTTCAACCTGATTCCGGGCGCGCGGCGTGAACCGGCGGGAACCGTGCCGGAGGCGATGGCGGCATACCTTGCCCCCGAACAGGTACCCGGTCGGATCGCGGTGATCCACGCCACCGGTGCCGAGCTGGGACTGGACATCGACCTGCCGGGGACTCGCCAGGTGACGAGTTTCGACGCGCATCGGCTGCTGAAGCTGGCGGCCGACCACGGCCGGATGGACGCGGTGATGGACGCGATGTACCGCGCGCATTTCACCGAGCACCGGGTCATTTCCGATCCGGCCGTGCTGGCCGAACTGGGCGCCGACACCGGGTTGGACCGCGCGGAGGTCGCGCGGGTTCTGAACAGTATGGAGTACACCGACGAGGTGCTCGCGGACTTCCACCGCGCGGCGGAAGCGGGAGTGCGGATGGTGCCGTCCATCATCGCCGGTTCCGGCGGCCCGCAGCCACTGCTGCGGCCCGTGGATGTGCTCGCCGGGGCAGCGAAGAACTGAACCGGCCCCGGGTACCGGAAGCACGCGGTTGCGGTACCCGGGGTCTTCGTCATCCCGCGGTCGGCTGCCTGGCTTCCCGTAGCAACGTCACCAGCCGGTCGACGTCCAGCGCGCCGGACACCGCCCGCCGATCGCCGAGCCGGTAGGACGGCACGGCCGTCACCCCTACCTCCCTGGCCGTCCGCTCGTCGGCGCGGACCTCGGCTGCGTATCGCGTGCTGCCGAGGACGTCGTCGACGTCCTCGGCGGGCAGGCCCACCCCGGCGGCGAGCTCTCGGAGCACGGCGTGGTCGGACAAGTCGGCGGCTTCGGCGTGATAGGCGGCGAAAAGCCGGTCCAGCAGCGCCTCTTACAACGCCTCGTTCGGCGGCCGAGTGCAGCAGCCGGTGCGCGTCGAAGCTGTTGACCGGGCTGATCTTCTCCGGCGCCATGCGCACGCTCGCCGCCGTGGCCTTGGCGCGGATATCGGTGAACACGGACTCGATCTCGGTCTCGCTCATCTGCCAGTCCCGCCGCATGATCACGGCCAGCCGGTCGCCCTTGCCCGGCGGCAGGTGCGGGCGGAGTTCGAACGACCGCCACACCGTGCGCACATCATCCGCGAAACCACACCGCGCCAGCGCCGCACGCCAATTGAGTTTGCCGAGGTAGCACCACGGGCACATCACGTCCGACCAGATTTCCACGGTCAGCATGGGGTCTCCTCCTCAGATCCCGCCTTGCCCTTGACGGAGAGGGCGAGGATCACGGACAGTGCCAGGAAGGCGCCAACGACGATGAACACCAGGTTCAGTGAGGACGCCAGCCCCTCCAGGATCGGCTGGGCGAGCCTGCCGTCGACCTGCGCCAGGAACGAGGTGTCGTCGAGGCCGACCGTCCCCGTGGCCTGGATTTCCCCGACCAGCTTGGCGTTGGCGGGGACGGCGAGTACCTGTGGGTCTCGTAGCGCGGTGCTCAGCGGGTCCTGCTCCGACGCCGCGCGGAAGCTGTCCCCGACTCGATCATCGGCGACGCCGAAGAGCAGCGAGACGAACACCGCGGTACCGGCCACCCCGCCGATCTGCCGGGTGAAGCTGTACAGACCGCTGGCCAGCCCGATGTCCGAGGCAGGCACGCTGTCCTGGATGGCGATCAGGATGACTTGGAAGAACACGCCCATGCCGTAGCCGAGCACGGTCACCAGTACGCCGAGCACGAACACCGGTGTGGCCACGCCGACCCAGCCGAGCAGCAGGTACACCAGGGTCATCAGCGTCATGCCGCCTGCCAGCACCGTCTTGTACCCGAAGCGGTTCATCAGCGGGCTGGAATTGCGTGCGCCGAGCGTGGTGGCCAGCGACTGTGGGAGCAGCAGCAACCCGGCCGCGACCGGCGAAAGCCCCTTGACGATTTGCAAGTACAGCGGGAATAAGGCGAGTCCGGCGAAGACCCCTAGACCACCGAGGAAATTCACCATGTTGACCAAGGTGAACGACAGGTTGCGGAAGAGCTTTGCCGGCAGCAGCGCGCTGTCGCCGACCCGGCGCTCCACCAGGAGAAAGGCCACCAGCCCGACGCCGCCGAGCGCGTAGAGCGCGATCGAGAGCGGCGCCCCCCAGCCCCAATGCCTGCCGTTCTCGGCCACGACCAGCAGCGGCAGCACCGTGATGGCCAGGGTGATCGCGCCGCCGTAGTCCACGCGCTGCCGCGCGCCCTTGGCAGACACTTTCAGCAACAGCACCACGAGTAGGCCGGCCACCAGTCCGATCGGGACATTGATGAAGAAGATCCAGCGCCAGCCCGCGATGCCCAGTATTTCCGGAGAACCGGCGAGGAAAAGCACGATCGCGATGAGGTAGAGCCGCTTGCGGCCGTAGATGTCGGACAGTTTTCCGTACAGTGGCGCGGAGATCGTCAGCGTGACCAGATAAGCCGTGCTCACCCATGCCTGCAGGGTCAGGCCCTGCAGCTGGTCGGCCACCGTACGCAGCGCGGATGCCATGATCATGGTGTCCAGCGCGCCGAGGAACATGCCGAGCATCAGCCCGGTCAGGATGGTGGCCACGGCGCGTCCGCCGGTGTCCGGCTGGGCGGCGCGCACGGTGCCGGTCATCGCGGTCTCGCAGTGATAGCCGCAGACGTCATAAATCCCCCTTGGAGAACGAAAGAAGCCAGGCGAGGACGACTCTGCAACCTCAAGCATGATTGAGGTCAAGTGGACTTCGCCGGGAGTCTTGGCCGCGTCGAGTGATGCTGGACCGGCGCCCCGCAGGGTGAAGGCATGCGAGTTCTCTTTGTGGCAGGCGGCAGCGGGGGCGTCATCTTCGCGGTGACCCCGTTGGCCTTGGCGATGCGCTATGCGGGGCACGAAGTATTGGTGGCCACTCCACAGAACACGGTCCCGACCGTGACGAGCACCGGTTTGCCGGCTGTGGCGTCGTCACAGAAGAACATGATGGATTTCATGTTCGCCGATCGGCGGGGAACACCCTTAACCCTGCCGAAGGGCCCGCACGAGCGCCTGATCTTCAACGGCAGGGGATTCGGCCGGTTCGCCGCGGAGAGCATGCCGGCCCTCACCGACCTGTCCGCGCACTGGCGGCCGGACGTGGTGGTGGGTGGCGCGCTGTCCTTCGCGGCCCCGATGCTGGCGGCGGAAACTCGGCGTGCCCCATGTCAGACACGCCATCGGCAGGGGAGAGCCGCGGATCATCGACCTGGCGGCGGCCGCCGAACTGGGTCCGGAGCTGGAGGCACTCAGCCTGGACGAGCTTCCCCCGCCCGATCTTTTCGTCGATATCTGTCCGCCGAGCCTGCAGCGTTCCGACGCCGCCGAGGAGCAGTTCATGCGCTACATCCCGGTGAGCAGCCCGCGTCAGGTCAAGCCTTGGATGTACCGCCGCGGCGAACGGCCGCGGGTACTGGTCACCGCGGGCAGCCGGGTCACCCGCGACTGTGACTTCGACGTGCTCACCGGCTAGGTGGAGAAGGTGTCCCAGCTCGACGTCGGCCTGCTGGTCGCGGCCCCGGACGACATCGCCGAAGAACAGCGGCCATTGCCGGACAACGTGCACGCCGGGTGGCTGCCGCTCGACGTCGTCGTGCACAGCCTCGACCTTCTGGTCCATCACACCGTTGGCAACACGATGCTCACCGCGCTGGCCAACGGCGTTTCACAGGTGCTCATCCCGTACTTGCCGAACGTCACCGACTACGCGCAGCGCCTCAGTACGTTCGGCGCGGCAGTGACCGTACAGCCGGGTGAGGACACCGCGGACGCGATCCTCGCCGCCGCCGTGCGAGTTCTGGACGATCCCTCATTCTGGGAGCGAGCCACGGAAATCGCCGAGGAGAACGCCGGTCAGCCGCCCCCGCCGACATGGTTGGGGCGATCAGAATCCCGAGGCCCGCCGCACCTCTCGATGTGCGGATCCGGCGCCGACAAGGCCGGACGGCCGACTGACTGACCCTACCCGCGCCCGTTGGGGGGGCATGTTCTTGAGGCCGATGGAAGTTGGCGTCCTCGCAGCACGCGCTTCGATCCGCGGAGGAGGACACCTAGTACGGGAACGTGGGGTGCCACGTCTGGGCTCGCTGGGGGCGGAGCTTGGTGAAGGTGGGCTGCAGCGGCGTTGCCGCTCGGTCTCTCGCGGGTTTCAGGCGGTTGGTGGGTGTTCCCGGTTCATGACTTTCGCGGCTTGGAGTCGGCGTCCGGTGCTGGGGCTGACCAGTGCGGCCAAGTTGCTTTGAGGGGCGATGGTGTTCGGGTTGTAGCCGTTGAAGATGGTGACGCGAGGCGTCCATTGGCCGCTCGGTTGGGTGATCAGGTCCGGTTGGTCGCGGCGTTTGCGCCAGAGTTCTGAGCAGGCGAGGAAGGTCCCGACCACTGCGTAGTTCACCGATTCGACGACGCCGGTGAGGGTGGACAGGGAGTCCTCGTGAGCAGCAGTGTGTCGATGCCGATCACGACCCCGGCAAGGGTGTCGAGGATCGACCCGGTGGCGTGGAGAACGCCGGCTTCGTGTGCGTGGATCCGGGCATCTCGCCGAGCTTCGAGGTCGGTGCGCTGGAGGAGGTTGGGGAGCCGCCCGGTCTCCTTCAGGCACTTGATCAACGCGTGATCGTCGCCGTGGCGGTTCTCGCGAAGGTCGGCCAGGTGGACTGCCGCGGAACGGAGGTTCTCTTCGACCGCAGTGACCAGACCGTAGAGGTAGTCCATGATCCCGGTGATCGTGACGTCGTCCAGCCCGTAGTCGTGCCACCAGGTGAACCCGCCGCGGTCGGTGTCGAAGTCGGCTTCAATCAGGCTGGCCAGTTCCTCCGTCGCCTGGAGAGCCTTCAGCACGGGGTGGTCATAGCCCATGACATCATCCCTCCGGCCGTTCGCAGATCTGTGGGCAAGCACTGTAAGCCCGGGGAACACGCACCTCGTAACGGAATTCCGTGGGGCGAGTCGCTCTTCGAGAAGGCGAGCACCTGGCCAGGGCCAATTTTCACCCGGTCGGGTAACGCCAGTGCGCGGGTGCCGGTCCTGGGCAGCGCCGGCTTCGGACAATCGGTCGAGGCTGGACCAGGGGTGGCCGGAACCGGAGCCGGTCGCGGGCGGCAGCCGCGCTGGGTTGGTGGCGCGGCGCGGCCTGCCCTGTCCGGAGCGAGCAGTTCGGCGATCGCCCGGTGTGGCCGCGTTGGGGGCTGGCTCGACACGATCGCGAGCAGTTCTCCGTCGAAGCGGCGGCCGCCTCTCGCTGATACGCGGCCCCGGGCCTTCGTCCCTCACCTCTCTGCGCTCGTCACGGCTCAGAGAGGTGAGGGACGAGGACCAGGCGCGCGCCGTGGCGTGACGATGGCTGTCGGGTTCGGGAGGCTTTCGGTGGTGGGGTGGGTTCGCTGGCGATGACGCGCAGTGTTGGCGGGCCGTTCTGTGTTTGGTGCCGTTCGGGTCTCGGCTCCCAGCGGGGGTCGAGTTCGTGCCACAGTTGGGGCCAGTCGATTTCTGAAAAGTGGCAGGCGAGTGCACCGCCAGTGTTCGCGTAGGGCTGGGGCACGATGTCGGGTTTGCCGAGGGCGTGTTCTGCTGTGAAGGTTGTCCACCAGTCGAGGTGGCGTGTGCAGGCCTCGCACCAGCGGCGTTGTCCGGTTGTCCAGTCGGTGAGCATGGTGCTTCGGCTTGAGCTGCGACCGCAGCGTCCTTTCCGGGGCATCGGCGCCTGGCAGGCGCGTGTAGCGGGCCTCGGTTGTTCAGCTGGGCGCTGCCCGCGGGGAGCTGGGCCCTCTGGGGGCCGTGAGACGTCCGGTCGCAACCGGTCCTGGCCGGGTCTGACCAGGTCGAACGCGCGTCGGCCTACGGGCGGCCGCGGCGGGGCCCCGCCACGAAGGCTTTCCTCCGGCGTCCGCGCGGCGGCCCCGGGTGGAGGAAGAGTTTACGGCTCGTCATCCGGTCGACACCGGTCTGCTGTAGCTGGGCGAACAGTGGTGCGATTTGTCCGTTTCGAGTCAGTGCTGTCGTGCGAGGTCTAGCTCCCTGGGGTCTCGGCCTCCAGGGTCCTGGTCGCGCACTGACGGAGGTGCTCGAGCGCGGGTCGCCGACTGAGCTGCCCGCCTGCGGTGGTGCGGCCGGGAGTGGGTCTTCACACGTGTCCACGCGGCGGTCGTGCCGGGTCGGCACGCTCCACCAATGGTAGGAATGCCTGGTGACCGAACCGAATTTGATCGAAGCAGCCGCCGAAGAGGCAGTCACGCTCACCAGTGAACTGATCCGCATCGACACGACCAACACGGGGGATCCCGACACGCTCGTCGGTGAATGCGCCGCGGCGGAGTACGTCGCCGAGAAGCTCACCGACGCGGGCTACGAGATCACCTATGTCGAGTCCGGCGGCAAGAACCGACACAACGTGATCGTCCGGTTGCCGGGTGCCGACCCGTCGCGGGGCGCGCTCCTGATCCACGGTCACCTTGACGCCGTCCCCGCCGACGCCTCGGAGTGGTCGGTCCACCCGTTCTCCGGCGCGATCCAGGACGACTACGTCTGGGGCCGCGGCGCGGTCGATATGAAGGACATGTGCGGGATGGCGCTCGCGCTCGCCCGTCACTACAAGATCAACAACGTCGTGCCTCCGCGTGACCTCGTCTTCGCGTTCCTCGCCGACGAAGAAGCGGGCGGCAAGTACGGCGCTCAGTGGCTGGTCGAGAACCGCCCCGAGCTGTTCGAGGGCGTCACCGAGGCGATCAGCGAGGTCGGCGGCTTCTCGATCACGCTGAAGGACAATGTCCGCGCGTACCTCATCGAGACGGCGGAAAAGGGCATCCGCTGGATGAAGTTGCGCGTGCGCGGAACCGCGGGGCACGGCTCGATGATCCACCGGGACAACGCCGTCACCAAGTTGTCCGAGGCCGTCGCCAGGCTCGGCAACCACCGCTTCCCGCTGGTCATGACCGACTCGGTCCGTGAGTTCCTCGACGGCGTCACCGAGATCACCGGCTGGGACTTCCCCGAGGACGACATCGAGGGTTCCGTCGCCAAGCTCGGCAACATCTCCCGGATGATCGGCGCGACCCTGCGCGACACGGCGAACCCAACGATGCTCCTGGCGGGCTACAAGTCCAACGTCATCCCCTCGGTCGCGGAAGCTTCGGTCGATTGCCGGATCCTCCCCGGCCGTCTCGAAGCCTTCAACGCCGAGCTGGAGGAGATCCTCGGCCCGGACATCGAGAAGGAATGGATGGAGCTGCCGCCGGTCGAGACGACTTTCGACGGCGCCCTCGTCGACGCGATGACCAACGCGGTCCTCGCCGAGGACCCCGGTGCCCGCACGCTCCCGTACATGCTCTCCGGTGGCACGGACGCGAAGTCGTTCCAGTCCCTCGGGATCCGCAACTTCGGGTTCGCCCCGTTGCGGCTGCCCGCGGACCTCGACTTTTCGGCGCTGTTCCACGGGGTCGACGAACGTGTCCCGGTCGACGCGTTGAAGTTCGGCGTGCGGGTGCTCGACCGATTCCTTCGCTCAGCCTGATGCCCGGTCTGCTGGTCGCCGACGGGACACCCCTGCACTTCGAGCGCTGGGGTGCGTCGTCGGCGCCGGTGACCGTGGTTCTCCTTCACGGGTACGCCCTCGACAGACGGAGCTGGCGCGCCATCGCGCCGGTGCTGGCGGAAGCCGGGGAGGAGCCTGTCGCGGTACTGGCCTACGACCAGCGCGGGCACGGCGAATCCGGCGACGTCCGGCCGTCGTCGGCGACCATGGGGCACCTCGCCGACGACCTGGCCGAGGTGCTCGACAAGGTGGTTCCCGATGGCCGGGTCGTCCTGGTCGGCCACGACATGGGCGGACTCGCGATCCTGTCGCTCGCCCAGCGTCACCCGGACGTCTTCGCGGCAAGGGTGGCGGGAATCGGGCTGCTCGCCATGTCGGCGGGCGGCGTCACGCCGGACGCGATCTGGCCGAACGCGCTCGGAAAGCTCGGCCGTGACCTGGAAATGGTCTTCGGGACGAAGCTGATCGGCCTGGTGCGCGAGCATACGAGCAAAGCGGTGACCGCCGGGCTGCGTTGGTGGCTCTTCGGGGACGACCCGGTGCCCGGCGACGTCGAGCTGACCGTGCGTATGATCCGCGGCAACTGGCCGCAGACGGTGTCCGCGTTCCGGCCCGCACTGGACGCCTACACCCGGGAATCGGCGTTGTCACAGGTCGGCGCGGTGCCGGTGACCGCGATCGTGGGGGAGCGAGACAAGCTCGTGCCCACCGCGGATGTGGAGGAACTGGCGGGCGCGGTGGCGAACGGGACGTCCGTGGTGCTGCCCGGTGTCGGGCACGTTGTCCCGCTGGAGGCCGCGCCACAGGTGGTGCCGCGCCTCCTCGCCCTGGCGAATCAGGCCCGCCGACAAACCTAGCTTCCTTGACAACTTCTCTTTTCGGTGGCACCTTCGTGCCATGTTCTCCGTAGCGGTGATCGAGGACGCGGAAGCGGCCGAAGTTTCGCTGGACCCGGTCCGGGCCCGGCTGCTCGCCGAACTCGCCGAACCGGCGTCGGCCACGATGTTGGCCGGGCGAGTGGACCTGCCGAGACAGAAGGTGAACTACCACCTGCGCGCGCTCGAGAAGCACGGGCTGGTCGAACTCGTAGAGGAGCGGCGCAAGGGCAACGTCACCGAGCGCATGATGCGCGCGACGGCGTCGTCCTACGTGATCTCGCCGACCGCGCTGTCCGCGGTGCAGCCCGACCCGGCCCAGTCGCCGGACCGGCTGTCTGCGCGCTGGCTGCTCGCGGTCGCGGGCAGGCTGGTGCGCGACGTCGGTGTGCTGATCACCGGTTCGACCAAGGCACGCAAGCGAGTCGCGACCTTCGCGATCGACGGCGAGATACGGTTCTCCTCCGCCGAGGACAGGGCGGCGTTCGCCGAGGAACTCACCGTCGCGATCACGAACCTCGTGAGCAGATACCACGACGAAGGCGCCGAGCAAGGCCGCGACCACCGGATCGTCGTCGCCGTCCACCCGAGCGTCAAAACCGAGGCCGAGGAGCACTGAATGGGCCACGAATTCGAGGTCACCGAACGCGCCGAGGTCGACGCGACCCCGGAACAGGTCTGGGACGCCATCGCCACCGGACCCGGCATCACGTCGTGGTTCATGGGCCGCAACGAGGTCGACGGCGGTGTAGGCGGAACCGTCAAGACCGCGTTCGGCGCCTATGAACCCGCGTCCGCGATCACCGCGTGGGATCCGCTGGAGCGGCTCGTCTACGGCGAGGAGCCCGGTCCGGACGGGCGGTTCGTGGCCTACGAGTTCCTCATCGAGGGCCGTGACGGCGGCAGCACCGTGCTGCGGACGGTGACGAGCGGCTTCCTTCCCGGGGACGACTGGGAAGAAGAGTTCGAAGCGATGACCGCGGGCGGCGAGCTGTTCTTCCGCACGCTGATCGAGTACCTGAACACGTTCCCAGGGCGGCGGGCCGCGCCGCTGACGGTGTTCGGCCCGATGGTCGAAGACTGGGATCGCGCGTGGCTCACGCTTGGCCGGGAACTCGGCCTGGCGGGGAGGCCGGAAACGGGGGACCGGGTCCGGCTGTCGACCGGCTCGATGTCCACTGTGGAGGGAGAGGTCTACCTCGCGAACGAGCAGACGATCGGGATCCGGACTCCGGACGCGTTCCTCCGGTTCGTCCGCGGGTTTCGGGGGCCGGTGGTCGCGATGCATCACCTTTTCGGCGACGTCGACCCCGAAAAGCAGGAGAAGATCTGGGCGGACTGGCTCGCCCGCGTGTTCAGGGGCTGAAGGGGACTTTCCCCTCATCTCACGCGGTGAAGGGCGCTTTCCCCGCATCGCATGCGGGGAAAGCGCCCTTCAGCCCCCGCGTGTTCAGGTGATCAGGCCGGGAAGGGGGGTGGCGGTGCGCTTGCGGCGCAACCACACCCTTCGCGTGCCATCCGAGTAGAGCCGGACGGTCGAAAGTTCCCAGCCGGCGAATTCGGCGTGGATCGACAGTTGCGTCGCCGCCGCCCGCCGCGAAACACCTGGAGGCAGCTGCAGCCGCCGGTACTCCCAATCCCCTTCGACCACCGCCTCGTCCACCACTGTCATGGCGTGATCACCTGGATCCCTTCTCCGATGGCCGAGCCGACGACCACGCGGCCGCCCTGCTCGTCGACGGTGACCGAATCTGGCTGCCGCAGGGTGGGGAACCGGTGCTTCTCGATCGGCTCCCCGCCGCGGACGTCGAAGCCGACGACCTCGTTGCGTTCGGTGAGGGTGACCCAGGCGAGGCCACGGGTGCGGTCGTAGGCGATGCCGTACGCCCCGCCGGGCACGGGGTAGCGCTGGCGCAGCAACAGAGGTGTCGTGGAGAAGGCCAGCAGCGCGCCGGCTCGCGCGTCGGTGACGAAGACGCGCCCGAGGTCGTCGGTGACCGCGTTGGCCGCGCCGTCGCCCGCGCGCAGGCCTTCGCCGATCTTGCCCTCGGCGAGGTCGACTGAGAACAGAGCCGTGCGCAGCTTGTCGAGGACGACCACGCCGTCACCGGTGTTCAGGACGTCGTCGGCGCTGTAGAGCTGGCCCGTGATGGTCTTCGGGCCCGCGTTTTCGGAAAGCACCTCGACGGTCTTGCGGTCGCGGACCGAGACCAGTGTCGCGTCGCCGTCGGCGAGCCCGGCCGATGGCTGCCCCGCGACCGGAACCGTCTCCAGCGCGCCACCCGGCAGGGAGACCTTCGCCAGGACGCTCTTGCCGGGAACGCTGGCGAGCACCTGCGAACCGGAGACCGTGAGCCGCTCCGCCGGACCGGGCAGGGCCACGGTCGTCTTGGGGGTGTCGAGGGACGCGAGATCGTAGATGCGCAGGGAAGGCGGCTCCGTGACGGCGACAACGAGCGTCTTGGTCGCCTCGTCGGTGGCCAGCGCCTTCACACCCGGCCCGGCGAACACCGAGCCCGCGGGTTTGACCGACACGGCGGGCGAGACCGCCGCTGTCACCGCGACGGGGTTCTGCACGACCTGCAAGGTGTCGTTCGGAGTGTCGTCCCCACTGCAGGACGAGAGCACCAGGGCACCGGCGAGCGGGATCGCGATCCGGGAAACGGCGGACAGCCGACCCACCTTGGTGCCTCCACCTGCTACTCGTCGAACGGACCTGTCCAGCATCCCCCAGGAACCCGACCGCGTCACGTCTGCGTCACCCAACAGTCACCTGAACCAGTTCTCGGGACGGCTCAAAGGCCGCGTTCGGGATATCCGACCTCGATCGCGCTGACGTCGTCGAGCGCCGAGCGGATGGCGGGCGGGAGCGTGATCTCCTCGGCCGTGAGCGACCCGGTCAGCTGACCGGTGTCACGGGCTCCGACCACGGGCGCGACCACTCCCGGCCGGTCGCGGACCCACGCCAGCGCGACGGCCAGCGGTGAGGTCCCGAGGCCGTCGGCGGCGGTCGCGACCGCCTGCACGATCCTGGCCGCGCGATCGGTCCGGTGATGTTCGACATAGCCTGCGAAAACACTCGAAGCGCCGCGCGAATCGGCGGGCGTCCCGGTGCGGTACTTGCCGGTGAGCACGCCACGGCCGAGCGGCGCCCACGGCAGGATCCCGATGCCGTGGTGCTCGGCCGCCGGCACCACCTCGCGGTCGATCCCGCGCTCCAGCAGCGAGTACTCGACCTGCGTCGAGACCAGCGGAGCGACGGCGGAACTGCGGGCCGCGGCGGTCGCCAGCTGCCAGCCTGAGTAGTTGGAGACGCCGACGTAGCGCGCCTTGCCGGTGGTCACGGCGTAGTCGAGGGCGGCGAGCGTCTCGTCGACCGGCACGGTGGTGTCCCACGCGTGCAACTGCCAGAGGTCGATGTGGTCGGTGCCGAGGCGGCGCAGCGAACCGTCGAGCGCGGTGAGCAGGGCACCGCGCGAGGCGCCGCCGCCGAACGGGCCGTCGGCGCGGCGGGCGACGGCCTTGGTGGCGAGCACGATGTCGTCGCGGGGGACGAGGTCCCCGAGCAGGGCGCCGAGAACGCGTTCGCTCTCGCCCTCGCCGTAGATGTCGGCGGTGTCGACCAGGGTGCCCCCGGCGTCGACGAACGCGACCAGCTGGCTGGCCGCCTCCTCCGAGTCGGTGTCGGCACCCCACGTCATGGTCCCGAGGGCCATCCGCGAGACCCGCAGTCCCGACCGGCCGAGCTGTCGCTTTTCCACGACGGGCGAGCCTAGCCGGAAGGCTAGTGCGGGACACGGAGCAGGTGAGCGTGTCGTGATCGAGTACCACCGGCCGGGTCAAGGCGGTGTCAACACCCTGAACGGAGGAGTGACACTCCGATGGATACATTCACGCCGTGCGACTCGGACTGAATTTGGGCTATTGGGGCGCGGGCAACGACGCGGCCAACCTGGCATTGGCGAAGAAGGCGGACGAACTGGACTACGCGGTCGTCTGGGCCGCGGAGGCGTACGGTTCGGACGCGCCGACGGTGCTGGCGTGGGTGGCGGCGCAGACCTCGCGGATCGACGTGGGCAGCGCGGTGCTGCAGATCCCGGCGCGGACCCCGGCGATGACCGCGATGACCGCCGCGACACTGGACACGCTCTCTGGCGGGCGCTTCCGCCTCGGCCTCGGCGTTTCCGGCCCGCAGGTCTCCGAAGGCTGGCACGGCGTGAAGTTCGCGTCGCCGCTCGGCCGCACGCGCGAATACGTCGAGATCGTCCGCACGGCGCTGGCCCGCCAGCGGGTCGAGTACGACGGCGACCACTTCCAGCTGCCCCTGCCCGATGGACCCGGCAAGGCGTTGACGCTGACCGTGCACCCCGTGCGCGAAGAAATCCCCGTATACCTGGCCGCCATCGGCCCGAAGAACCTCGAACTGACCGGCGAGATCGCGAACGGCTGGCTTCCGGTGTTCTTCTCACCCGAGCACGCCGGGGAGCAGCTGAAGCTGATCCAGGCGGGGGCGGAGAAGGCGGAGCGCTCGTTGGAGGGCTTCGACGTCGTTCCCACCGTCCCGCTCGTGGCCGGTGACGACTGGAAGGCCTGCGCCGACGCCGTCCGCGGGTACGCGGCGCTGTACCTCGGCGGGATGGGCAGCCGGGAGAAGAACTTCTACAACCAGCTCGCCTGCCGGATGGGCTTCGAGCGCGAAGCGGCGGACGTCCAGCAGAAGTACCTTGACCGGGACTACGAGGGCGCAATGTCGGCCGTACCGTTGGAGTTCATCGACGCGACGTCGCTGCTGGGCCCCAAGGAACGGATCGCCGACCGGATCCAGGCCTTCGCCGGGGCGGGCGTCACGACGCTGACCGTCGCGCCGTCCATGCCGGACCCCGACAGCTCCGCACGCGCTCTCGAGGTCGCCGCCGAAGCGATCGAACTGGCCGGTGTCGCCTGATGGGATGGTTCGAAGCACTGGTCCTGGGACTCATCCAGGGCCTTACCGAGTTCCTGCCGATCTCTTCCAGCGCGCATCTGCGGGTCTTCCCCGCTCTCTTCGGCTGGGACGACCCGGGCGCCGCGTTCACCGCGGTCACCCAGATCGGCACCGAACTCGCGGTCATCCTGTACTTCTCGACCAAGATCGGGCAGATCCTCCGCGCCTGGTTCTTCTCGATCTACAAGAAGGACTGGCGGCAGGACCCGGACGCCCGGCTCGGCTGGCTGATCATCATCGGCTCGCTGCCGATCGGGATCTTGGGCCTGCTGCTGCAGGACGCCATCGACGAAACCTTCCGTGACCTGCGGATCACCGCGACCATGCTGATCGTGTTCGGCCTGATCCTCTTGGTGGCCGACCGGATCGGCAAGCAGGAACGCACGCTCGACCACCTGACCGTGCCACACGGTCTCACCTTCGGGTTCGCTCAGGCGCTGGCGCTGATCCCGGGTGTCTCTCGTTCCGGTGGCACCACCAGTGCCGGACTGCTGCTCGGGTACACCCGCGCGGAGGCGGCCGAATACTCGTTCCTGCTGGCACTGCCCGCCGTGTTCAGTTCCGGGTTGTACAAGCTGACCGACATCGGCAAGGACGGCGCCCCGGCACAGTGGGGCCCGACGATCCTGGCGACGCTGGTCGCGTTCGGCGTCGGCTACGCCGTCATCGCCTGGCTGATGTCCTACATCAAGACCAAGAGCTTCGTGCCGTTCGTGATCTACCGGCTCGTGCTCGGCGTCCTGCTGTTCGTGCTGATCTTCAC
The DNA here is from genome assembly GCF_047608695.1 of Amycolatopsis sp. cmx-11-32. Classification (NCBI taxonomy): domain Bacteria; kingdom Bacillati; phylum Actinomycetota; class Actinomycetes; order Pseudonocardiales; family Pseudonocardiaceae; genus Amycolatopsis; species Amycolatopsis sp. cmx-11-32. The sequence goes on from NZ_JADNQN010000003.1 coordinate 28,277, forward strand.
CGGCGTCCTCGACCCCAGCGCGGGCCCGCACGGGTAACCCCGCGTTTCGTCCTCTGGTTGCGATTGGTGCCCCTGGCAAAACACGGCACGTAGGGTGGGCCACGTGAGTACTGTGATCCTTCTGCGCCATGGCAAGTCCACGGCGAACGGTTCGGGCGTCCTCGCCGGGCGCACGCCCAAGGTCGGCCTGGACGACACCGGCCGCGCGCAGGCGGCCGCGCTCGTCGAGCGCCTGGCGCCGGTCCCGCTCGCCGAAATCGTGGTCTCGCCGATGCTCCGTTGCCGCCAGACGGTCGCGAAGCTGGCCGAGGCACGCGGTCTCGACAAGGTCAAAGAGCCCGGTTTGTCCGAAGTGGACTACGGCGAGTGGACCGGTCGCGCACTCAAGGATCTGTTCAAGGAACCGCTGTGGCGGGTCGTGCAGGCGCATCCCTCGGCCGCGGTCTTCCCCGGTGGGGAAGGACTGGCCGAGATGCAGGCGCGTTCGGTCGCGGCCGTTCGCGCGCACGACGCGCGGATCACCGCGAAGTACGGCGAGAACGCGGTCTGGCTCCTGTGCAGCCACGGCGACGTGATCAAGTCGATCCTCGCCGACGCGCTCGGCCAGCATCTCGACGCCTTCCAGCGGATCGTGGTCGACCCGGCGTCGGTTTCGGTCGTCCGCTACACCGAGACTCGTCCGTTCGTGCTGCGCGTCAACGACAACGGCGGAGACCTGGCCGGTATCGCCCCGCCGGAACCCAAGGCCAAAGCGAAGCGCGGCAAGAGGAAGCAGAGCTCCGACGCGGTGGTGGGCGGTACCACCGGAGCGTGACCATCGCCGTCGGTGGTGTCACCGCCACGGACGGCATCCACCGGCCCTCGCTGCCCGTAAGGTGGCGAGACCAGCAGATTCGACGACCCGGGAGCAACACCGATGATTCCGCAGGACAACCCGTTCGCCGCGCCGAGTGAGCTGCCCTACGCCCTTCCGCCGTTCGACCGAATCGCCGACGAGCACTTCCTCCCCGCCTTCGAAGCGGGCCTGGCCGAGCACGTCGCGGAGATCGACGAAATCGCCGGTTCCGCCGAGCCGCCGACGTTCGAGAACACCATCGTCGCGCTCGAAAAGTCGGGCAGGTTGCTGTCCCGCGTCTCCAGCGTGTTCTTCAACCTGGCCGGATCGAACGCGAACGACGAAATCCAGCGAGTGCAGGCCGAGATGGCGCCGCGGCTGGCCGCGCACGCCGACGCCATCAACCTGAACCCGGCGTTGTTCGCCCGGATCAACTCGCTGTTCGAGCGCAAGGACGAACTCGGCCTCGACACCGAGTCCCTGCGGCTGCTGGAGCGGCACCACACCGACGTCCGTCGCGCCGGCGCCGGTCTTCCCGAAGCCGACCAGAAGCGCCTGCGCGAGCTGAACGAGCAGCTCTCGACGCTGTCGACCCGCTTCCAGCAGAACCTCCTGAAGGACACCAACGAACTCGCGGTGGTCGTCGACGACGTCGCGGAACTCGCCGGACTGAGCGAGGACGAGATCGCCACGGCCGCCGAGACCGCCGGCGAAGCGGGCAAGTACGTCCTCAAGCTGACCCTGCCGACAGCGCAGGCGGCGCTGGCATCGCTGGAGGACCGCGCGCTGCGTGAGCGGATCTTCACCGCATCGGTGTCCCGTGGTAACCGGGGCAATGGGTTCGACAACAACGACATCGTGGCCCAGCTTGTCCGGCTGCGCGCAGAGCGGGCCGCCGTGCTCGGCTTCCCCGACCACGCCTCGTACGTCATCGAAGACGAGACCGCGAAGACCGCCGAAGCCGCGGTCGGGCTGCTCGAACGCCTCGCGCCGGTCGCGGTCGCCAACGCCAAGGCGGAGGCCGAAGAACTGCGGCGCTACCTGGAAGCCGATATTCCCGGCGCGATCTTGCGACCGTGGGACTGGGCGTTCTACGCCGAGCGCGTCCGTAAGGACCGGTTCGAGGTCGACACCGCGGCGCTGCGCCCGTATTTCGAGCTGAACCGCGTCCTGACCGACGGTGTCTTCTTCGCCGCGACCAACCTCTACGGGCTGACCTTCACCGAGCGGGAAGACCTGCCGAAGTATCACCCCGAAGTCCGGATCTTCGAGGTCTTCGACGCCGACGGCGCCGAACTCGGCCTGTTCCTGCTCGACTACTACGCCCGCGACTCGAAGCGCGGCGGCGCCTGGATGAACAACTTCGTCGACCAGACCAAGCTGCTGGGCACCAAGACGGTCGTGGTGAACGTGCTTAACGTCGCCAAGCCGCCGTCGGGGGAGCCGACCCTGCTGACCTTCGACGAGGTCATCACCGCGTTCCACGAGTTCGGGCACGCGCTGCACTCGCTGCTTTCGGACGTCCAGTACCCGATGTTCTCCGGCACCAACGTCCCGCGTGACTTCGTCGAGTACCCCTCGCAGGTCAACGAGATGTGGATGCTCTGGCCCGAGGTGCTGACCAACTACGCCAAGCACCACGTGACCGGCGAACCGCTGCCGCAGGAGCAGATCGACAAGCTCCTGGCCGCGCAGCAGTACGGCGAAGGGTTCTCCACCACCGAGTACCTCGCGGCGACCCTCCTCGACCAGGCGTGGCACGCGCTCGGCACCGAGGACGTGATCGACGACGTCCAGCGGTTCGAGACTGAGGCGCTGACCAAGGCCGGTGTGGCGCTGGAAGCCGTTCCGCCGCGCTACCGCACCACCTACTTCGCGCACATCTTCAGCGGTGGCTACAGCGCCGGGTACTACTCCTACATCTGGAGTGAGGTCCTCGACGCCGACACCGTTCAGTGGTTCCGCGAGAACGGTGGGCTCACCAGGGAGAACGGTGACCACTTCCGCCGCGAACTGCTCGGGCGGGGCGGCAGCGTCGACCCGATGGCCGCGTTCCGCGCGTTCCGCGGCCGCGACCCGGAGATCGAGCCGTTGCTGAAGCGCCGTGGTCTCGCCGGGGCCTGACGTACGTTGGTGAAGGCCCCTTCGTTGCTGTAGGGGCCTTCTCTTACTGGGGAAGGTGTGAAGGTCGAGTTTCCCACTCTCAGGGAAGGGTCGGCAAAGTCGCGGTCTTGCAGGTCAGGCGGTTGTTCGTCGCTGCGTAAGGCTGACGATGTAGGAATTGGGACGTTGAGTGTCCCAATTCCTACATCGTCGCGAGGTTACTAGCGATGTTGAGTCCGGACTACCACCAGCAGCTCTGCGACTTTGCCGGGACCCTGCTCTCAGGGTACGGAAGGAAGCCTTCACGGACCCGTGGAAGAAGTGTATAACGACCTATACTTCTGGGGTCACGTCAAAACAGTTTCCAGCAGTAGGTAAACACCACCGCCAAGGACGACACCGGCGGTCATCCCGGCCGTGACCTCGGCCCTTGTGTGGTCGCCGAGTTCGACTCGGGACCAGCAGACCCAGCCGACGCCGAGGAAGACCAGGGCGAGCCAGGGGCCGTAGACGCGGATCAGCATGACGCCCGCGCCCGCCGCCACCATCGCGTGCATGGAGATCTTGAACTTGAAGCCGAAGGTGATCGCGAGCGCGGCGACCAGGCAGACGAGTTCGGCCGCGGCGAGCGCGATCATCTCATGCGGAGCGCCGCCGGCGATCAGGGTGACGAATCCGGCGGCCAGCGAGCCGATGCAGACCGCGAACGGGACGAGCCTGCCGGCCCGATCGGTCACGTGGTGGCTGTCCCACTTACCCTGCCGGGCGCCACGCACGATCACGGCCATCGGGATCAGCGAGCCGGTGACGCCGACAATGAGGCCCCACAGCACCGTCTCGCCGAGGTGGTAGCCGGTGACCTTCCAGGCGACGATCAGCGGCAGGCCGAGTACCCAGACCCACGGGGCGAGCACCTCGGTCGCGATCCTCGCGAGGCGGTGGCGTGTCCCGGCGGCTTCCGTGGACAGGGCAGGCATGGCGGATGGTCTCCTCGAGATCGTGGCCGGAACGGCTCCTGCCGGGCACGTGCCCGGCAGGAGCGTTGATCATCGTTCCAGACCCCGGCGTCCGGCCCGCGCGAGGATGTCGGCCCCCGCCGGATCGGCCAGGACTTCCTTGTCGAAGTTCTCCTTGGACAGCAAGGTGTTCCCGGCCAAGGTCACCGTCTCGGGCGCTTCGCCGTCCGGCTGGACGTCCCAGAAGTTGCCGAGGAAGGCGACGTTGTCCAGCGGTGGGCCGACCTGGAGCACGATCGGGGTGTCGGCGCCATGGACGATGTTGCCGACGACGGTGATCCACGAGGCGCCGTAGTCGGCGTAGAGACCGAAGTTGTACGAGGTGAGGACGTCCCGGATGACGTTGCCGCGGACCACCGCGCCGCCGGCGAAGGACGAACCCTGCGGCGCGGAAAGGTAGATCCCGCCACCGTCCATCAGTTTCCCCATGCTGCGTTCGACGAGGTTCGCGATCACCTGAGTGCCCCTGGCCCGCTCGCCGCCGGTGATGACGATGCCGTTGTGCGGCACGTCGTGAATCTCGTTGTGCGCCACGGTCGTCTCTTCGGACTCGACCACGAGGACGGCGGACGAGCCGCGGTACTCGGTGCCGATGTGGTGGACGAGGTTGTCCTCGAGCGAGACCCGGGTGCTGTCATGGACGGCGATCCCGCTGCCCGAGATCTCGTCGAAGACGTTCGCCCGGATCGCGACCTCGGTGCTGTCCTCGATCAGCAGCCCACCCGCGCCCAGGCGGGTGAAGTGGTTGTCTTCCAGCGTCACCCCGCGAACCGAGGCGAAGCTGACGTTGGCGGGCAGCTGGACCGGGCTTGCCGGGACATGGACATAGCCCATGTCCGCACCCAGGTCGATCTTCTGGAATTCGCCCTGCTCGTAGCGGGCGTTCCCGTGATAGTGCAGGTAGCCGCCGGTGCGGGTGGGGCCGGACCAGGCCGCGTCGGCGAAGGTGAAGCCGCGCAGCACGAGGTCGCGTACGCCCTGTCCGCTGACGAGCGTTTCGAGCACAGGGATGACGACGGTGGTCTTGCCGATCTCCTCACCGGGGCGCGGGCGGTAACGCAGGACGTGGGCGCCCGGTTCGGTGCGGTCGACGGCGAAGGTGCCCGGCTCGGTCAAGAAGGCCACGTTGTTTTCGAGTACGGAGGGCGCGGCGAGACCATCCCAGGTTCCGTCTCCGCCGGCGCCGTACCACTTCGAGTCGTAGAGGGACTTGGCGTTGTCGAAAGCGGGTTGGGCCATGGTGATGGTGGTGGAGGTGTCGTCGCCGGAAATCGACGCGACCGCGAGCCGTGCTTCTGACCACGGGTAGACGCCGAGGTAGACGAACTCCAGTCCGGACGGGTCCGGCCACGACTGGGGTTCCACACTGTCCGTTACGTAACCCAGCTCGTTTTTCGTCACGTTTCCGGGTAGGCCGCTCGTCCGGGCCGCTCGCGTGGCAGGACGGCCGTCCACGGTGAGCCGTCGTGGCTCCAGATCGCCGATCAACGCGGCCCAGATGCCGTCATCGCCGACCGACCAGCCGGTGATCTCGCGGCCGCCGCTCAGTTCGACCTTCGCCTGACCAGGCGTTCCGTAGCCGTGCGCCTGGTAGACCACGCGGAAACCATTCCTGCCGGAATCCGCCAGGGTGTCGTCGAAAGCGAGGGGTTCTTCGAGGTGGTAGACACCGCTGGTGAAGGTGACGACGATGTCCCCGGTCATTCCCGCGGTGGCGGCCCGGACGGCTTGCTGCGCGGTTCTCGGGGTGGCGAAGGGACGATCGGCGGTCCCGGGCCAGTCATCTTGGCCGTCGGGGGAAACGTGCAACCTGATTTCAGGCATGCTGAAGCGCTCCGGGGTGGTGTTTATGGGATATACTGAGGTTTATCAGCTAAACACGCGCGAGCGATGAGCGTCAAGGGAGAAGTGGTGGCGGACGACGACGCACAGCCGGATCCGGAGCGTGCGATCGAGCTGTTGTGGGGAACGTCCGAGCCGGATCGGCCCGGGTTGAACCTCGGCCGGATCGTCACGGCGGCGATCGAGGTCGCGGACGCCGAAGGCCTCGGTGCGCTGTCGATGCGCAAGGTCGCGGAGCGGTTCGGCACCACCACCATGTCGCTCTACCGGTACGTTCCCGGCAAGGCGGAGCTGGTGGAACTCATGCGGGACGCCGTGTACGGCGAGTTCCCCGTGGAGTCCTCGGACGGGCTCGGCTGGCGGGACGGCCTCGAACGCTGGGCGCGGCGGGCATGGGAACTGCACCGACTGCATCTCTGGCTGGTCCACAGTGCCGGAACCCGTCGCCTGCCGGGTCCGAACATCATGGCTGGGTACGACCACGCCCTCGACGTCGCGTCACGCAGTGGTTTGGCGCCCGCGCAGGTGATCGCCGTGGTGAACCTGGTCGGCGGATTCGTCGAGTCCGTCGCGCGCCAGGCAGGCGAGAACGCGGAACTCCAGCGAAGCACGGGTGTTTCCCACGAACAGTGGTGGAGCGAACGAGAGTCGCTGTTCGAGCGCCTCGACGCGTACCCGGCGCTGGAGAGGTTGTGGAACAGCGGGGGAATGGACGCGCCGCTCGACCCCTTCGAATTCGGGCTGCAACGCACCCTCGACGGCATTCAGATGCTCGTCGAAAGCCAGGGTAGTGAGGTAATGCGTGATGAAATCGGGGGAGGGGAGTGCGTCATGTGCGGCAAGCCGCTGGACGGGGGAGGGCGAGGCAGACCCCGGGACTACTGCTCAAGGGCCTGTCAGCAGCGCGCTTATCGTCGACGCCAGTCAGAGCATCCCTCAACTTGAATGTATAACGCCCTATACCGTAGGGCAACGAACAAGATCAAATGCACAATACAAGATAGAAACTCGCAAAGACCACGAGAGATGCTCTGGTCCGGACCAGAGCACCTCTCGCTGGATCACGGTAGAAGATGGTCGAATTCGCCGTTCTTCGCGCCGAGGATGAAGGCTCGTATCTCCTGCGGTTCGAAAACGAGGACGGGGCTTGTCTCGCCGAGTTTTGAATCCCGCACGCCCACGTAGCCGGGCACGGAGTCGTTGACCTCGACGCAGCCGGCCGAGCCGGCGCTGTAGCTCGACTTCCACCAGCCGGAAAGGCCGACGAGAGTGGGTCGAGACGTCTCACTGTTCATAAAGTTCCCTTGACAATTTTTGAATGAAATCCCGTGTCCGTCCAGGATTCTCTGCTTGCGCCTGCAGGCGTTCGAACGTGTTCCGAAAGCGGACCAGGTCTTCTTTTTCCTCGTAGTAGAGGCCTTCGCGCCGGTTCTCGACGTATACGGTTCCGGGGTCGCCGCCGAATTCAGGTGGGTAGTCCAAGAGTACGAACATACCGTCCGATGCGCCGTGGGCTCCGGCTGCGAAGGGGAGTACCTGGATGTCGATGTTCGGTCGTTCGGTCAGTTCCACCAGGTGTTTCAACTGATCGCGCATGACCTCCGGGCCGCCTGTCCGGCGGCGCAGAACGCCCTCGTCCAGTACTGACCAGATCTGGGGCGCGTCTTCAGGACGGTCCAGTATTTCCTGCCTTGCCATCCGCAGGTCGACCATGGTGTCGAGTTCGTTCTCGCTGTTCCAACGTCGACCTGCTCGCATTACGGCGCGAGCGTAATCACGAGTCTGGAACAAGCCGGGCAGTACGACCAGGTCCACGGTCCTGATGCGGGCGGCGCCGGTTTCCAACCCCAGATACAAATTGAACCAATCGAACACCCCGTGGTCGAATTTGATCCACCAGTCCCGGCCGCGTTTCGCTCGCTTCGTCAGGTCCCGGAAGAATTGTGCTCGCTCGGGTACTCCGTAAAAGTCGAGCAGGACTTCCAGGTCGGCGGGCGCCGGCAGATTTCGCGAGGTCTCGATATGCGCGATGACCGTCGTCGCCTTGCCGATGCGCTCGGCCGCGGCTGTCCGATCGTGGCCGGCCGCCTCCCGTAGGCGCTTCATCTCGAGCGCGATCCAGCGCTTGACGGCCGTGGGGTTCAGCGAGCCCACGAGGGAATCACCTCCTCAGAGTCTTGTCACGGAAGGCGACCCCAGGATCACCCGCTTAGTCCAAGGTGTGCTATAGACGGCCACAATGTGAAGCTCTACATTTGAGTCATCTACAAGTGCGCAGTCTACATAGTAGAGGTGTATCCGTCGGCAACCGGGTAGGCGAGTCGACGGGGGACACGATCGAGAGGCGTCGCTGGCAGGGGCGGCTGTCGAGCCGTGGGTACGAGAGGGAGGCGGACGCGATGGGTGCACGGACTCTGTCGGGGGAAGGGGGTGGCCGGTGATGATCGAGATCGTGATGGTGACGCGCGATGAGGCGATTCGCCACGTTTACAGCGGAGACAACGGTTGATCGAGGAGGGGTTCCGATGCGTCCACGGATCAAGAACGAGCATCGGCCGGTCCGATTCGGCGACGGCTGGATCCGGATCGGCGGGGAGGTGTTCGGCATCGCCGCCGAACTGAGGGATCCCGATGGTGTCGTGTGGGCGTTGCTGGATCTGCTCGATGGAACACGGACGATGAGCCAGGTCGTCGCGGACCTGGCTCATCGGGCTCCCGCCTTGTCCGCTGAGGAGGTCGTCGCGGCCGTCGAGACGTTGACCGAACTCGGGTATGTCGAGAACGCCGACGAGCCGACGTGTACCACGCTGACAGCGCGACAACTCGAGCGTCACTCGAGAGGCCGGTCGCTGTACCGGTGGATCGATCTGACGCGGAGGAGTTCGAGCTGGGACTTTCAGGTCCTGTTGGCCCAGGCGCGGGTGGTGCTGGTCGGCGTGGGAGGTGTCGGCTGCACGGCCGCCCTGGGCCTTGTCATGTCGGGGGTGGGGCGGTTGCACTGCGTCGAATCGGACGTGGTCGAGCTGTCCAACCTCAGCAGGCAGGTTCTCTACACCGAGGAGCATCTCGGTCTGCCGAAGGTGGACGTGGCAGTGGACAGATTGCGTGCGGCCAATTCGGATGTCGAAGTCACCGGGGAGCCGACGCGGATCGAGGACGTGGCGTCGCTGCGGAGACTGGCCGCCGACTGCGACGTCTTGATCATGACCGCCGATGAGCCCTCGGTGATCCGGACTTGGACGAACCAGGCGTGCGCGTCGACCGGCACGCCTTGGGTGTACGGGGGATATCACGGTCCGCAGGTCAATCTGGGCATCTACCGGCCGGGTGCGGGGCCGTGTTACGAGTGCGCGCGACTGGCCGAGCAGGATCGGGACGCTCGACGGCCGCCGCTGGCGACGTGGCGACCCGCGGCGAGCATCCCGGCGCACGCGGCCAACGCGGTGACGGCGGGAGTGGCCGGGAATCTGGTGGCGCACGCGGTGATGTGCTTGATCACGGACGCGCCGAAGCTCGCGCTGAACTGTCAGTACGGCTTCAGTCTCGCCACCATGGACCACAGTTTCGTCACCGGCTTGGCGGAGTCGCACGCGGAGTGCCTGACGTGCCGCACGGCGGTGTGATCGGTTTCAGGACTCGTCTGCCAAGCGTCGGGACACGCTCTGGATCAGCCGGGCCGCTTCGTCGCCACCCACGGCTTCGGCCTGTAGCCGGCTGAACATGTGCTCGTACAGGGCGATCTCGTCCGGGTCCATGATCAGGTGATCGTCGGTGAACGTCTCCACCACGACGAAGTCGGCGTCGAAGATCCTGAAGCCGTGCAGGGGTGCGATCGGCATGACGGTACCGAAGGGCACGATCCGCAGGTCGACGGTACGCAGGCCGGCGAGGGAGTGGAGTCTGTCCAGCTGGCCGAGTTGGGTCTCGAGATCGCCGATCCGGATCCACAATGCGGCCTCGCCGATGACGAGCGGCAGGATTTTGCCCGGTTCGTACAGTTGTGCTTGCCGTTCGATCCGGACGGCCACCATATGCTCGATGTCGATGTCCGAGGCGCCGCCTGTGTGTGCGGGGCCGGAGGGCAGTGCGAGCAGCTTCCGCATGAAGCCGGGCGTCTGTACGAGTCCTGGTAGTAGCGCCGGCTGGAACATGGCGACCCGCGTTGCCTGCTGCTCCAGTTCGAGGACCGATCGTTGATTGGCGGCGGATCCGCCGGGCTTTCGGAACTCTTCGCGAAGCGACACCGTTTCCACCCGGGCCCGCTTGAGCAGCTCGGTGACGATGTGTTCTTCTTCGTCGGCGCCTGCCGCTGCGAGCCATCTCGTGACGTCGTCGCCGGTCGGGAACTGTGCCGCGGTTTCTATTTTGGACACCCGCGATTGCGGCCAGCCCAAGGTTTTGGCGAACTGGTTGCCGGACAGTCCGGTGGCGGCCCGAATCTCGCGGAGTTTCGTGGCGAGCCGGGCGCGGTCCGGGCCAGGACGGGGTGGTGACGTGGGCATGATCTTCTTTCGCAGGGTCGGCGGAGCTGTCGTTCAGTGGGTGATCATGCTACTCCTGCTCGGCAATAGAGTGCGAATAATACACGAATAGCCGCTTCAAGCGAGCATAGTTGCCGAATAGCATCGAGGTAGGCGGGTAGGGGTGCCGACCGCCTTGGACCAGCGGAATAGAGGGAGTCCGATGTTCGCCAACTGGGTACAGATCGCCGAACTCGTGTTGCTGCCAGTGGGCCTGGGTATCGGCTTCGCGGCTGGACGAACCTGCCGTCAGGACGAACGCACATCCTTCGACGGCGAACTCACCATCACCCATCCCGGTTTGGTCCAGGAGTATCAGTACCCCACTCGGGACACCTTTCTCGTGGACAGACCGGCCCGATAGCCGGGGGAGGGAGAGCGGCCGGCAGGCCTCTGGAGCACTGCTCGAGGCCTGCCGGTCAGCTGAAGCACTCGAACCGGCAAGGAGTGTCAGGCGTGCTGGTCAGGGTGGCCGGTTCTGGATGCCGCCGTCGATGGTGAACCGGCTCATCGTCGAATCCGATTCGGTGTTCACCGCGGATCGGACGCCGTTGCGCGCGGAAGCCTTCTCCCCGTGCTTCGGTGTCTACGCGAGGCTGGATCTGCTGGACGTGGGAAGTCTCGGCGAGGGCTGCGCGAACGTGGACCTGTCCGAAGCGACGCGGACCGTCCTGGCCGGGGTCGTGGCGCGAGGTCCCTTGCACCTGACCGTTCGCGGGGACGGAATCCGCCTCCGCACTGTCGACGGGCAGAACGACGAGTCGCTGGTACCGCTGCCGGATCGCTGGGTGGCGGGCTTCGCCGAGGTCGCCGCTGTCACGACGGGCTCGGTCGAGAAGGCGGAGCTGGACAAGCTCGAAACGCGGGCTTTCCTGCGGAGGCTTCCCGCTGCGGTCGGCAAGTCGTGGGCAGTGGTGTCCCCGGACGCGGGCTTCGGCTGACGTCACGGTCAGGTCCGGACTCGATCCCGGCGTCCGGGCTGCACCGGCTGCGGGTCGTCGAGCCGCTGATCCGGTTCGCCCGAAGGATGACGGTCTACACGCGTCCGGGCAGTGAGGTCGCGAGCTGGGTGATCGAGCTGGACCGAGCGAGGCTCATCGTGACGTTGTCCCGGAATCGTCCCGCGGGTTTCCGGCGAGGGTGGCTGCCTGAACTCGGCCGGCGAGGAGCGCGTTCAGCTGCACGAGGTCGACTTAGTGCCCGTCGCCGACGATGTCGCCGCACTCGCGTGCTTGAAGGCGAGTCACGCCTTCAAGCATGCGAGATACGTGTCTGAGCACGCAGTGCGGAGTCAGAGCGCGGCGAGCCTGCCGAACCCGTCGGAGCCGTGCCCGGCGTCGATCGCTTGCTGTACTTGAGCCCGTGCCGCGGCGAGGACACCGTTGTCGAGGTCTTGCGCGCGGATGGCCTCGAGGATGTGGTCCATGGTCGCCGCCGTGGCATCGAGTGTGCCCGCGTCGCCGGGGTACTGCTCTGAGGCGATCTGGCCGGCGAGCAGGTCGATCATGTCGGGGAAGAAGCCGAGCATCGCCTTCGCGTGTCCGGCGATGCCGGCGGCGGCGATGTTCTCCGCCTTGGCGAGGGTGAACATGTGGACTACACCGCTCATCGAGGTCCAGAGCATGTCCTGCAGGGACGCGTCGAAGGCGGCGGCGCGGCCGGGGTCTTCGCCGAGGTGGTTCGCGTTCTCGCCCAAGGCCGAGAGTGTCGCTCGATGGGTCTCGTAGACGTCGGCCGGTCCGCTGTAGAACAGGGCGGCATCCGCGCTTCCGATGGCTTCGGTGGTCGCGACGATCACGCCGTCGAGGTAGTCGATGCCGTGGCCGGTCGCCCAGGAGGCCAGGTCGCGGGCTTGCCGCGGGGAGCCGCCGCTGACGTTCACCAGGGTGCGGCCTTGGAGCGCGTCGGTGTCGAGAATGGACTGTGCCACCGCGTAGTCCCGCACGCAGACGAGGACGAGTGGGCTGGCCGCGATCGCTTCGGCGGCGGTCGCGGCGACGGTGACGTCGAGGCCGGTTTCCTTTCCTGGGGTGCGATTCCACACGGTGGTGGGGTGGTGGGCGGCGGTGAACGCGGCGGCGAGGGCGTGTCCCATGGGGCCGAGTCCGAGGACGGTCACGGTGGTCATGGCGGCTAAGCTAAACCTTGACATCGACGTGAGAGTCAAGGCTGGAGTGCGGATGCGGATCGGGGAGCTCGCGCGGCGGACCGGCGTCAGCGAGCGCGCACTGAGGTACTACGAAGAACAAGGTCTGCTGACGCCGCAGCGGCGGCCGAGTGGGTATCGCGTGTACGCCGACGCCGATGTGGCGGTGGTGCGGCGGGTCCGGATCCTGCTCGGGGCGGGGCTGAACACCGCGCAGATCCTGGAGATTCTGCCGTGCATCGTCGACGAGGACGGCTGGTTGACGCCCGACTGCCCGGAGCTGGTGGACGGCCTGCTGCGACAGAGGAACCGGATCGACGAGGCGATCGGTGAGCTGGAGGCCACCCGCGCCAACCTCGACACGATCATCGGCGCGGAACGGCGGGCGAGCTGATGACGACGGTCACGCGGGCTTCGGTGCCGGGAGCGGTCCGGTTGGCACGGGCGCTGCTGATCGCCATCGATCTGCTCGCGCAACGCGTTCTCGTTCGCCCACATCATCAGCGGTACTCGGGGTTCGGGCAGGCGGAGGTCGTCCGGTCCGCCGAGGTCACCATCGAGTTTGGAGCGGTGTTCCACGGGATCCTGCTGGTGCTGTGCGTGGTGCCGGCTCGGGACTTCTTCGCCTGACGACGAAAAGGCGGCCGCGTCCGGGGGACACGACCGCCTTCGTGAAACGGATCAGGCTCAGATGAGGCCGAGCTTCTTCACCGCGTCGCGCTCTTCGGCGAGCTCGTTGACCGAAGCGTCGATGCGGGTACGCGAGAAGTCGTCGATCTCGAGGCCCTGGACGATCTTGTACTCGCCGTTCGCGGCGGTGACCGGGAACGAGGAGATCAGGCCTTCCGGGACAGCGTAGGAGCCGTCGGACACGACCGCCGCGGAGGTCCAGTCACCCTCGGGGGTGCCGTTGACCCAGGTGTACACGTGGTCGATCGCCGCGGAGGCGGCCGACGCCGCGGAGGACAGGCCGCGGGCCTCGATGATCGCCGCGCCGCGCTTGGCGACGGTCGGGATGAAGTCGTCGGCCAGCCACTGCTGGTCGGTGAGGACCTCGGTCGCCGGCTTGCCGGACACCTCGGCGTGCGCGATCGACGGGTACTGGGTCGCGGAGTGGTTGCCCCAGATCGCGACCTTCTTCAGCTCCGTCACCGGAACGCCCAGCTTCTTCGACAGCTGCGCGAGCGCGCGGTTGTGGTCGAGGCGGGTCATCGCGGTGAAGCGGTCGGCCGGGACGTCCGGCGCGTGCGCCTGCGCGATGAGGGCGTTGGTGTTGGCCGGGTTGCCGACCACGAGGACCTTGATGTCGCTCGCCGCGCCGGCGTTGATGGCCTCGCCCTGCGGCTTGAAGATGCCACCGTTGGCCTCGAGCAGGTCGCCGCGCTCCATGCCCTTGGCACGGGGACGGGCGCCGACGAGCAGGGCGACGTTCACGCCCTCGAAGGCCTGCTTCGGGTCGTCGAAGATGTCGATGCCCGACAGCAGCGGGAACGCGCCGTCTTCGAGTTCCATCGCGGTGCCCTCAGCCGCCTTGACCGCCTGCGGGATCTCCAGGAGCCGCAGCTTCACCGGGGTGTCCGGGCCGAGCAGCTGACCGGACGCGATGCGGAAGAGCAGCGCGTAGCCGATCTGGCCGGCCGCACCGGTGACGGTGACGTTGACAGGGGCTTGGGTCATTGCGGTTCTCCAGCTTGAGGCGACATCGACTTTGTACCGCGATGCTAGTCCTGTCCCGAGTCGCCGTTCGGGTGCGTCCAGTCACTGTTTTCTTGATCGATGCCGCCATGGCCGCGTTCGCGGCGCCAGCCGGTGGAAAACCGTTTCACCCTCGTCGGTGAGTTCGACGACATGCACCCGCCGGTGGTCCGGATCACGTCGCCGGGTGACAAGTCGCCACACCGGCCGGTGTGGCGACTTCGGGTCACGGGGCGTTGGTGGCGGTGCTCGGCGAGCCGCGAGCCTCGTCGCCGCAGGATCGCGGTTGTCTTCCCGGAATCGTCAACACCGAACCCGCGAACATATTTTCCATATCGTGCCAACCGAGTGGTGTTTTCCGGGGCCGATGGTGTTCTCAGCTGTCCCGGAAAACGGTTACAGACCATAATTCAATTTCATGAACCGATTGCCGGAACACTTTCGTCCGATCGGCGGGCGGCACCATGAAGATCGTTTCGCTAACATGAGTCCGCCCAGTTCCCCGCCCCGTGTGGAAGTTTTGGGAAGGACCCCATGCTCAATTCAGTGGTTGTCGCCGTATCGCTTTTCTCTTCGATAATAACACCGAATAGCTGGTCGCCGCCGCCGGGACCGCCGCCGGACCGCGTCACCATCGACGTGATCACCGTCAACGGTTCCGGCTGTCCGCCGGGTTCGTCGGCGGTCGCCGTCGCCAAGGACAACAGTGCCTTCACGGTGACCTACAGCGAATACACCGCCCAGGTCGGCGTCGGCGCCAAGCCGACCGATTTCCGGAAGAACTGCCAGCTGAACCTCAACATCCACGTGCCGCAGGGATTCACCTACGGTATCGCCAGTGCCGACTACCGCGGATTCGCCTCGCTCGAATCGGGCTCCAAGGCGTTGCAGCGAGCGAATTACTACTTCCAGGGTAATTCGCCGACCGCGCAGGTGAGCCACCCTGTCAACGGACCACTGTCGGACAACTGGCAGTTCCGCGATGAGGCTGAGGGCGGCGTCATCATCTACAAGCCGTGCGGTGAGGACCGGAACCTCAATGTGAACACGGAACTGCGGGTCGGGGCCGGAAGTTCGGATCCGAAGAAGACCACCAGTTTCATCACGATGGACTCGACCGACGGCGCGTTCAAGACCACCTACCATTTCTCGTGGAAGACCTGCCCGACCTCCTGACTGTCCCTCCAGGGTGACGGCCTGCTTCCCCGCCCGGAAGAAGGCCGTCCCATCCATGCCTGGTCAGGGCCTTGGCCGCCCTGTACGAGGTCCTCACGGCTCGTCGTCGCCCCAACCGGCGGCGACGGGTCTTCTCGACGACCCCCTTTTTCGGCGGTCACCGCCATTTCCGGTGGCCGAAACCGTTTTCGCCCGATCGGCGGGCGGCCCGGAAACGATCGTCTCGCCAACGTCGAATCCGCCCAGTTCCCCGCCGGGTGGAAGTCTTGGGAAGGATCCCATGCTCAACGCGCTGGTTGCTGCCGTAACGCTTTTCCCCTCGGTCGTCACGCCGAATGGCTGGGTGCCGCCTCCGTTGCCGTCCGATAAAATAGTCATCGATGTCGTGACGGTCAACGGAACCGGATGCAAGCCGGGCACCGCGGCTGTTTCCGTGTCGCCGGACAACACCGCATTCACGGTGACCTACAGTGAATACACCGCCCAAGTCGGCGTCGGTGCGAAACCGACCGATCTGCGCAAGAACTGTCAGCTCAACCTCTATGTCCACGTTCCGCAGGGATTCACCTACGGTATCGCGGGCACCGATCACCGCGGATTCGCGTCCCTGGCCGCGGGTGCCACCGGACTGGAACGAGCCAACTATTACTTCCAGGGCAATTCCCCGACATCCTACGTGAACCACAACCTGAAAGGACCGTTCGAGGACAACTGGCAGTTCACCGACGAGATCGAGGTCGGTGCCGTCGTCTACAAGCCCTGTGGTGAGGACCGGAACTTCAACATCAACACGGAATTACGGGCCGCGGTCGGCACTTCCGATCCGAAGAAGACCACCAGCTTCGTCACCATGGACTCGACCGACGGTGCCATCAAGACCACCTATCACTTCTCCTGGAAGAACTGTCCCAAACCGAAGAACTGATCCCTGAGGCGGCGGCCTCCTCCGAACCACGACGAAGGAGGCCGTCACCCTTTCCCGGACGGCGCCGGATCGGTGGCCTCGACCCCGAACACGCGGCCCAGCGCGATCACCGTCTCGTCGAGATGGCCGAGACTGGTGAGCACCGAACGCGCTCGCGGATCGTCGATCCGGTCCGCCACCGGCGTTCCGTCGTCCCGCACCAGCGTCCCGTGCCCCGAACCGCCGGGATCACCGATCGCCTTCCCCAGCACTGCGATGTTCTCCCGGATCCGCCCGGTGTACAGCAGGAGCCGATCAGACTCGGTCACCAGCAGCCCGGCCTGCGATCGCGCCGCGACATGCCGGGCGCGGAAGGCGATCGTCTCCACCGTCGTGAGCACGTGCCAGCCGTAGTCGCGGCGGCTGCTGAGATTCACCGGATGGGTCAGCGGCTCGATCGTCTTGCGGACCTTGTCCACCGCCCGGTCCAGGTCACGTGACTTCTCGATGACGCTCACGTTCTCCGCGCCGGACAACAGGCCGGCGGCTTTGTCGACGAACTCGTCCAGATCGTCCAGCAGTGCCGCGGCGTCGTCCAGCATCACCGCCCGGGTACGCACCGGCACGATCACCACCGCCGCCAGCACCCCGGCCACCGCGCCGACCGCGGTCTCCGCGACCCGGATCCACAGCACCTCCAGGCTGAACGTCCCCAGCAGGCTGTAGAGCAGGCCGAGCATGCTGGTGACGAAGAACGCCATGATCACCTGCGACACCCGTGCCATGTAGACCATGCCGAACACGCACACCAGGATCAGCGCCAGCGTCGCCGGCACACTGCCCGACACGAGCAGCGTCAGCACGAGCCCGCCCACGATGCCGATCAGCGTGCCGCCGAGCCGCCGGACACCCTTGACGAACGTCGCCCCGGCGGTCGACGAGCCGATGAACACCACGAACACCGTCAGCACCGCCCAGTACCACCGCTGGCTCGACACCAGCTCCCCGCCGAGCACGGCGAGCCCTCCGCCCACCACGGCCTGGATGGCGCTGCGCGTCTGGTTGTCGTAGGCGAACGCCGCGGACTTCTCCTCTTCCGGATCCTCGGGATCGTCGGCGGCATCGGAGACGTCGTGCTCAGCCACCCGCTGCGCACGCACATCGGCCAGCGCGAGCTCGGCGATGGCCCGGCGGACCCCGTCGCCGGGCGCGGCGTGCTCGTCGATCCGGCTGCCTTCCACCAGCATCTTGCTGAACTCTTCGGTCTCGCTGATCAGCGGAAGGTCCCGCGGGTCGCGTTCGATCAGCGACCGGAACCGCCGCATCCGCGCGATCAGATCGTCCCGGACGTCCTCGTCGAGGTCTTCGGCGCAGGTGCGCTGCACGGTGATCGTCAGCCACTGCACGGCGAGTTCGACCTCGATCGCGCGGCGGCGGAGCCGGTTCGCCGATTCCGCGCCGGTGACCTCGGGCGCGGTGTCCTCGATGAGCAGTACCGACTCGTGCATCCGCGAGTTCGTCGTCCGGAGCCGTTTGCGGGTGCGTTCACTGCCGCCGACCGCCAGGTAGTCCTCGGCCGCCCGCACCACCGCGGCGAGCCTCGCCCGGAACGCCCGCCGGATCCGAAGGAACTCCGCGTCCGTATGCCTGCGCAGCAGGACGAACCGCACCACCGCGTTGGCCGCGATCCCGATGGTCAGCGCCAGCAGCAGAACCGGGACCTGCTTCAGCTGCGTCTGCAGGAACATCGCGAAGAAGAACAGGAAGAACGAGATCGACCCCAGCGCGATCCCGCGCGAACCGAACCGCTGCGCGTAGACCGCCACGAAGATCAGCAGGACGAACACGATGCTGTCCAGCGGCGGCGCGGCCGAACCGGCACTCGCCGCGGTGAGCGACGCGGCCCCCAGCACCAGCGCCAGTACCAGCGTCAGCGCCTGCTGGCCCGGTGTGTCGTCGTTGACGGTGAAGGCGGACGTCATCGCGGCGATCGCGGCGACGAGGGTGACCGTGAGCGGCTGGTGGAACGGCAGGATGGCCAGTACCGCGACGACGATGCTGAGTACGGCCGAGAAGCCGAGCCGGAGCCGGACCAGGCCGGGATCGGAGGCGACCAGACGGTCGGTCGTGGCCTGGGTGATGCGCGGGATCATCGGGCGAGCAGCTCTCCTTGGGCGAGGGTGACCCGCCGGGCGGTGGACGAGGTGATGCGAAGACGGTATCTCGCGTGCCTCGACGGCTCCGCGAGGGCGAACGGCCGCGTCTGACGACGCCAGCGGAACGTCTCGCCCTCACGCTGGTCCAGCAGCGCCCAGCGCTCGCCGTCGTCCGAACCCTCCAGCACCCACGAACACGGATCGCCCCGGCGGCTTCCCGAGGTCAGCGTGTACATCACGACATCACGGGAGGTGTCCACGACCGGGAAGTCGATGACCGGCTCACCGCCGGAGAAGGTGACCTCGGTCCTGGTCGTGTCGTCGAACAGGGCACCGGCGCCTGCCGTGATATCCGTGAGCGGGCGCGGATCACGCGGCTCGACGGGGGAGCGGCCCCAGTTCGACGGCTCGCTGCCCATGGCGAACTCCAGCACCGCGCCGTCGGCCAGCGCGGAATGCGGGAGTGTGCTGCTCTCGTGCGGACGTCCGTCGATCGTCAGCCCGTGGACGTACACGGTGTCCTCGGTGTTGCCGGGCGCCTTGACGACCAGGTCCTTCCCGTTCTCCAGGTGGACGGTCGCCTTCGCGAACAACGGCGAGCCGATCGCGTACTCGGGGCTGCCCATGGCCAGCGGGTAGAACCCGAGCGCGCCGAAGACGTACCAGGCGGACATCTCGCCGTTGTCCTCGTCGCCCGGATAGCCCTGGCCGAGGTCGCCGCCGACGTAGAGCCGCCGCAGGACCTCCCGCACGATCCGCTGCGTCTTCGACGGCGCGCCGGCGTAGTCGTAGATGTAGGGAATGTGGTGCGACGGCTGATTGGAATGCCCGTACTGTCCCATCCGGACATCGCGGGCCTCGGTCATCTCGTGGATCAGCCCACCGTAGGAGCCCGGTTTGCGGCCGGTCTCCGGCGTCGCGAAGAACGTGTCCAGTTTGGACTCCAGCGCTTCGGCGCCGCCGTGCAGCGCGGCGAGCCCAGGGCCGTCGTGGGGGACAGAGAAGACGGTGTTCCAGGAGTTCGTCTCGGTGAAATCGCCGCCCCACGCCTCGGGGTCGTACCCCTCGGCGGCGAAGTGACGGCTGCCGTCGCGGTTGCGGCCCTGGAAGAACCCGATCCGGGGATCGAAGTGGTTCACGTACTGCTGTGAGCGCTGCCGGAAATACGCGGCGTCGTCGTGCCGTCCTAGTGCTCCGGCGAGGTTGGCCAGGCCGAAATCGTTGATACAGCCCTCCAGCGCCCATGACAGGCCCTCGTGGACGGACGTCGGCGTGAACCCGAGGAAGATCGACTCGTGCAGGCCCTTCCGGCCGACGCGCTGCCCGGGTGGCGCCACCGTCGCGTTTTTCAGCGCCGCTTCGTAGGCGGCCTCGACGTCGAACCCCCGCACGCCCTTGAGGTAAGCGTCGGCGAAAGCGACGTCGGAGCTGGTGCCGGTCATGAGGTTGGCGTAGCCGGGGGAGGACCAGCGCGAGATCCAGCCGCTCTCGCGGTACTGCTGGACGAACCCGTCGATCATCCGCCCGCACCGGCCCGGGCTGAGCAGGGCGTACGCGGGCCACGTGGTGCGGTAGGTGTCCCAGAAGCCGTTGTTGACGTACATCTCGCCGTCCACGATCTTCGCGCCGGTCCGGGTGCGGGTGCTGGGCCGGAGACGGCGGATGACCGGGCTCGCGTGGCGGACGCCCTTCGGGGTGTCCTCATGCGCGGAGTTCGGGTAGAGGAACAGGCGGTAGAGGTTGGAGTAGAACGTGTCGCGCTGGTCCTCGGTCGCACCCTCGATCTCCACCCGGCCCAGCACCTCCGACCAGGCGTCGCGGGCGCTGTCCCGTACTTGCTCGAAGGTGGTGGTGGCGGGGATCTCCAGGTCGAGGTTCCGTTTCGCCTGCGCGAGGCTGATCAGCGACGTCGCGATCCGCATCGTCACCTCGGGGGCGGCGAACTCCAGGAACCCGGTCACCGAGCGCCACACCGGACGCCGGATCTTCCCGCCGCGTTCGGCCGGGACGTCGAACTCGGCGTGGACGAACATCCGCCGAGCCCCCGCCGACAACCTGCTGCGGACCCACGTGTGCCCCGTGACCAAGCCTTTCGCCGCGTCCAGCCGAAGACCGCCTCGGTTGCGGGCGTTGTCGAACAGCAGCCAGCCCCGATCACCCGGGAAGGTGAACCGCATGATCGCCGCGTGATCCGACGGCGCGATATCGGCGGTGACACCGTTGGCGAACCGGACACCGTAGTGATGCGGCCGGTCGGTCTCGTCGTCGTGGGAGAACGCGAGCGCGCGGCGGGACCGGTCCGCTTCGACCGGACCGGTCCCCGGCATCACCTGGAAGGTGTGCCGGTCGCCCATCCACGGGCTCGGCTGATGCGACAGCGCGAACGCCTGCAGTGCCGGGCGGTTCGCGGCGTCGTTGCGCCGGTGGTAGCTGTAGAGCCAGTTGGTGACACCCGCGTCGGTGACCGGGGTCCAGAAGTTGAAGCCGTGCGGGACGGCCGTCGCGGGGAAGTTGTTGCCCCGCGAGAACTCGTCACTGGAGTGCGTGCCGCGAGTGGTGCGGACGTGGTCGACCGGCTCACGC
Source organism: Amycolatopsis sp. cmx-11-32 (assembly GCF_047608695.1). Lineage (NCBI taxonomy): Bacteria > Bacillati > Actinomycetota > Actinomycetes > Pseudonocardiales > Pseudonocardiaceae > Amycolatopsis > Amycolatopsis sp. cmx-11-32. The sequence continues at coordinate 49,253 of NZ_JADNQN010000003.1, forward strand.
ACCTCGATCGCGCGTTCGGTGATCCGGACGTCGTCCAGCCAGCCCGCGCTTTCGCCGTCCGGTGGCTCGCTGATCAGCACGATCCGGGCGATCCGGCGTCCGGCGAACTCGCCCAGCCTGCGGCGCACCGGATTCCACTGGCCGACGTACAGCGTCTTGTCCAGGCCTTGCTTCCCGGCGCTGAACCCGGCGGACGTCCCGTCGGCGAACTCGACATCCAGCGCCACGAACGTGCTGCGGTAACTGGGGACGGCGCCGATCTCGGCCTCGGGGAAGACCACATAGGACAGTTCGGTGTGGCCGGTGACCTCGACATCCACTTCGAACAGCGTCGCGCGCAGGGAGTTCTCATAGCGGAGAGCGCGCGTGCCGGTGAACCCGACGCCCGGCTTCGCCGTCGGCGACGACCGTGGCCCGGTGCCCACGCGCAAGGCCGGATCCACCGGCTGCGGATCACCCGTTTCGAAAGAGGAGAAGAACCCGGTGATCGTCACCAGGCCACCGTAACTCGCGCGCGTGAGCACGGCTCGGTGTGACCGAACCGTCCAGTGGCTCAGGCACCTACCGGATAGGCGTGCAGTCGATCGCAGGTCCGTGAAGGCCTCCTTGAGGGACTCTGGGTCCCTTAAGGAGGCCTTCACGGACCGCGAACCCGCCTCAGCACCAGCGACAACGACGCGCGTGAGGGCCCCTCCCTAGTGCAGGAAGGCCCCTTCCTTGTGCCTAGCGTCAGGGTCCAGGCACAGGCGAGGTCTTGCAGGTCAGGCGGCTCTTCGTCGCTGTGGGGCTGGCGATGAGGAATGGGGACAAGGAACCCCGGTACACACCCGAGCGGGGAGGAGTTCGGACGTTCAACGTCCCCAAAACCTCCCCACTCGACCCTGGCAGGCACCAAAAATGTCAAACCGGACTACCCCAGCAGCTTCGCGACTTTGCCGGGACCCTGGCGCCTAGCGCAGGGGAGGGGCCTTCCTGTACTTCCGGCAGGCAACCGTCCTTACCACTCACGAGCGGGAGGTGAGGAAGTCCTCGAAGGTGCCCACGCCGGTCGCGTTCTCCGGCGTCAGGTTGCCGCCCGCCCGAAACGCCCGGGACGCTTTGCCCGGCAGCCACAGTGACACGATCGGCTTCCGGCGCCCCACCGATCGCTGGTAGGCCTCCGCCAGGTCACGGGCGGTCCGGACCTCGGGGCCGCCCATATCCGGCACCCGCCCCGAGGGCTCGCCGGACGCCAACGCGACCAGCCGGTCCGCCACATCGCCGGTGCTGACCGGCTGGAACCGGAATCCGGACGGCATGAACGTCACCGGCAGCCGCCGCTGCGCCGCCGACGCCCGCGTGACGAGATCGTGGAACTGTGTCGCGCGCAGCACCGTCCACGGCAGACCGGACTCCTCGATCACTTTCTCCGAGGCCAGCTTCTCCTTGTAGTAGAAGAACCGGATCACGTCGATGCCGACGATCGAGATGTACACCAGATGCGGGCTGCCCGCCCGCCGCGCCGCCTCGGCCAGATTCCGCGTCACCTGCTCGTCCCCGCGGCCCAGTGTCGACGCGCAATGGATGATCACCGACACATCGGCGATTGCCTCGGCGAGCCCGGTGCCGGTCCGCAGATCGCACCGCGCCCACTCGCCGGGCTCGTCCGACGGGCGCGGCCGCCTGCTCATGATCCGGACCGGCAGGTCGCCGGCCCGCAGTCGCCGCACCACCTCCCGGCCCAGATCGCCGGTACCGCCGGTCACCAGAATCGGTTTCGTCACCTTGGTCCTCCGTTCACGAGAGTTTTCACCCTCAAGGACCGGACGGCGACCCGGAACGTGACAGCTGCCGCGAGACGAACGCGAGTTTGTCCGGATTCGCGACCGCGCAAAGCCCGGCGATCCGGCCGTCCACGACCTCGAACCCGAGGATGCCGTACAGCGCGCCACCGTCCGTCGCGATCACCGCGGGACCACCGTTGACCTCGCCGATCTCGATCGATACCCCCGTGGCACCGGCGAACATCCCGGCGTACAGGCGCGCGACCCTCGCGGCGCCGTGCACCGGTCGCCGCGCCGCGGTGACCTTCCCGCCACCGTCCGACCACGCCGTGACGTCCGCGGTGAGCAGGCTCTCCAGTGCGGGCAAGTCACCGTCCCGTGCGGCCGACAGGAAGCGTTCGACTAGCTTCTCCAGATGCGACGGGTTCGAAACCCGTCGCTCGTCCGATCGGTCCAGCGCCCGCCGGGCCCGGCTGTGCACCTGGCGCGAGTTGACCTCGGAGAGGTCGAGGATCGCGGCGATCTCACGATGGCTGTAGGCGAAGGCCTCTTTCAGCACGAACACCGCCCGCTCGACCGGGCTGAGTTGTTCCAGCAGCATCAGCATCGCCAACGACACCGAATCCCGCTGCTCCGCGGTCTCCAGCGGACCGAGTATCTCGTCCGAGGTCAAGACCGGTTCGGGCAGCCACGGTCCGACATAGCGCTCTCGCCGCGCCCTGGCCGAGGTCAGCCGGTTCAGGCACAGATTGGTGACCACCTTCGCCAGCCACGCCCGCGGTGACTCGATCGACTCGCGTTCGGCGCCCGCCCACTTCAGGTAGGCGTCCTGGACGGCGTCTTCCGCCTCCGCCGCCGAACCGAGGAGACGGTACGCGAGCCCGAACATCGAGGGCCTCAGCTGCTCGAATTCCGTGACGCGATCCATCAGGCCTCGCGGCGGAAATCGTCGAGGAGCTCCTCCAACCGGAGCAGCTCCGCCTCGGTCACGTCGTCGGGAGAGGGGAGCACGGCTGAGAGTCCCCACGCACGGCCTCGGGCCCACGTCGCGTCGTCGACTCCGAGCAAGGTGCGGAAGGTGTCCCGCGCCGGTCCGGACAGAAAGGACCACGCGGTGATCAGGTCGGTGGCGGGATCTCCGACGGCGACCGTGCCGAAGTCGATGACCGCGCTCACCCGGCCGTCCCGCGACAGCAGGTTCCCCGCCGCCGGATCGCCGTGGATCCACACCGGACGCCCGTGCCACGCGGGCGCGGCGAGTGCGGCATCGAAGACGGCCGTCGCCGTCGCGGTGTCCACGAGCCCTTCGAGGGCCGCGATCTTCGGACGCAGGCGGCTCTCCACGATCGCCGAGTCGCGTTCGTCGCCGACCGGGACACCGCGGAAGCCGTTGCTCCACTCCGGTTCCGGCCCGCCCGTCGGGTCGATCTCCCGCAAGGCCGCTAGAAACTCTGCCAGGTCCGTCGCCGCCTCGACCTCGTCCCGCAGGTTCTCCGGGCGGGCGACGTCGCCGTCGATCCAGGCGTACACCGACCACGGGAACGGATACCCCTCGCAGGGTTCACCCTTCGCCAGCGGGACCGGGACAGGCAGCGGGAGCCGCGGCGCGAGGAACGGAAGCCATCGTTGCTCGCGCGCCACCTGGCCCACCCAACGCGAGTACCTCGGCAGGCGGACACTCATCGTGTCGCCGAGCCGGAAGGTCATGTTGTCCATCCCGGGCTTGGCGACCGGCTTCACCGGCAGGTCCGCCCACTCCGGGAACTGTGCCGCCAGCAGACGGCCTACCAGCGCCTCGTCGATCTTCAGGTCGCTCCCGGATCGATCCCCATCGGACACGATCTCCCCCTACGAATCCACCACAGTCCATTGTGGACACCGTCGTGTCGGTATACCGCTCACCGGGATGGGCGTACTTGATCGGCGCCGACGTCCACTGTGACTGTATCGGTACGACCGGACAGGGCCTGCTCGCCGCAGCCCACGACGGCCGGGTGCGGCGGTGCGGGGTGCCCTGCCTCACTTACTGGGGAAGGTGTGCAGGTCGAGTTTCCTGCTCTCAGGGTCAGGGTCGGCAAAGTCGAGATCTTGCAGGTCAGGCGGCTCTTCGTCGCGGGGTCACACCGGTTGCGGAGCTTGATCACCAGAGGTTCAGGGACAGGCTTTCCCCGCGGCTTCCGGCACACGCCCGAGCGGGGAAGATTTCGGACGGTCAACGTCCCAAATCCTCCCCACTCGACCCTTGCGGGCACTAGCGACGCCATGCCCGGTATCACCAACAGCAGCGCAGACCAGCTCCGTGACTTCGCCGGGACCCTGACTCTCAGGCAGGGAAGAGGGCCTTCACGCGCCGCCGCTGTAACTGGTGGTGCTACCGCGACCGGGGTGAGGTTCCGGCGCGAGGTGAGGGGAACCTTGAGGGACTCTGGGTCCCTCAAGGAGTCCTTCACGGACCTGCGACCGCCCGAGATGCAGCCGGCGAGGTCACCACCGGGATCGGCGTCGCGCTGACAGCGGCTCAGCAGGCGGCCGACTTCCAGAAAGCGATCACCTACGCCGGTCTCGCCCTGTTGTCCGCGGTCCGCGTGGGATTCGGCATCCTCCGCAGCCGTCGTCCCGTATAGACGTGAAGGCCCCCTTCGCGAGGAAGGGGGCCTTCACGCACTTATCGGAGAACTACAGCTTCGCGCACTGCCCGACGGACGGGCCGCGGACGGTGTTCCGCAGGTCGTAGTCCGTCGGAGCGGGGGAGTTGGCCGCGCACGCCAGCGGGCCGCCGATCGTGCTGGCAGTCAGCACCGGCCCCTTGTTGCCCGTCAACGCCACCGGTCCGCCGATCTCGGTCAGTTCGATCGACACCGGCCCGGCCGCCCCGGTGATCGCCACCGGACCGTTCACCTTCGTCCGGTCGAGCACGATCTGCGCCGCGCCCGTCGCCGTCAGCGGCCCGGAAATCGACCCGCCGTGCACGATCAGGCTCGCGCCCGCCGCCACCGACACCGGACCGGACACCGTCGCACCGTCCAAACAGGTCACGCCGTCCCGAACGGACAGCGGGCCCTTCCGCTCGCCGGTGACGGTCTGCGTGCACGCCGCGTCGGGCTTGCCCAGCACCTCGAACTCCGAGAGCGACGCCTCCCCGCCCGTGGTCGCGGTGACCTCGAGCCGGTAGTAGGCGTAGTGCGCCGGGTTCGCGATCTTGAACGCCTTGGTCTGCTGCCGCCACGGGAACTTCTGGTCGGTCCGCTGATCCGCGACCGCCCACGTCTTCCCGTCGTAGGAGCCCTTCAGCACCCAGCTCTTCGCGTCGCCCGTGCCCTTGCCGGAAGTCAGCGTGTAGAACGAACCCGCTTCCTTCGTCGAGGGCACCTGGTACTGGATCGGCGCCTTGACCTTCGCCTCGGTCCGCGACGTGTTGTCGAAGAACGCCGCGTCCCCGCCGGAGACCGGCCTGGTCAGGTCGTGCACGGGAGTCGGCGCCGCGTCGCCCTTGGTGATCGACTTCGGCGCGTCGTCCGGGCCGGTACCCCACGAAGACGGATTCGGGCCCATGTCGAAGTCGAGTGTCCCGCCGTCGGCGATCGCCGAATGCGCAAGCGACGTCGAGGTTTGCGCCTTGCCGTTCACCTTCAGGCCCTGGACGTAGACGTTCTTCGCGCTGTTCTTCGGCGCGTTGACCACGATCTTCTTGCCACCGGGCAGGTTCACGGTCGCCTTGGTGAACAGCGGCGAGCCGATCGCGTAGTCCGAACTACCGACCTGCAACGGATAGAAGCCCAGCATGCCGAACAACCACCACGCCGACTGCTCGCCGTTGTCCTCGTCACCGCCGTAGCCCTGTCCGAGCTCACTGCCGACGTACAACCTGGCCAGCGCCTCGCGGACCTTCGCCTGCGTCTTCGACGGCTGACCCGCGTAGTCGTACATGTAAAGCGTGTGATGCGCGGCCTGGTTGGAATGCGCGTACATGCCCATCCGGACGTCCCGAGCCTCGGTCATCTCATGGATGATCCCGCCGTAGCTGCCGTACTTCAGGCCGGTCTCCGGCGTGGCGAAGAATTCGTCCAATTTGGACGCCAGCCCCGCCTTGCCCCCATAAAGGTTCGCCAGGCCCTTGCCGTCCTGCGGAACCGAGAACCGCATGCCGTACGCGTTGGTCTCGGTGTAGTCGATACCCCACACCTCGGGATCGAAGTCCGCCTTGCTCCGGGTGAACTCGCCCGCCGCGTCACGGCCCTGGAAGAAACCGACACTCGGGTCGAACACGTTCACGTACTGCGTGGCCCGTTCGGTGAAGTACCCGTAGTTGTCCAGGTACTCCTGCTTGCGCGGGTCGCTCGCCGGAGCCTCGTCGTAGAGCTTCTTCGACATGTTCGCGATGGCGTTGTCGTTGACGTAGCCCTCGATCGCCCAGGAGAACCCGTGGTCCGCGGTGTTCGGCGCGTACCCGAGGAACGTGCCCTCGTCGATGCCCTTCCGCCCGACCGCGCCGTTGGGTGGGGTCACCGTGGCGTTCTTGATCGCGGAGTCATAGGCCGACTGGACGTCGAATCCCTTGACACCCTTGAGATAGGCGTCCGCGAACGCGGCGTCCGAACTGGTGCCGGTCATCAGATCCGCGTAACCGGGGGAGGACCAGCGCGAGATCCAGCCGCCGTCGCGGTACTGCTGCACGAACCCGTCGACCAGCTTCCCGGTCGTGTCCGGGCTGAGCAGCGAATACGCCGACCAGACCGTCCGATAGGTGTCCCAGAACCCGTTGTTGACGTAAAACTCGCCGTCGACCAGTTTCGCGCCGGTCTGCGTCGGGGTGTCCTGTCCCGTCTTCGGCGACACCGGGCTCGCGTACTTCTTCACCGGCTTCTCAGCCGTGCCGACGTTCTCGAAGCCCGAGTTCGGGTACAGGAAGAGCCGGTACAGGTTGGAGTACAGCGTGATCAGCTGATCCTTCGACGCGCCCTCGACCTCGACGATCTTGAGCTTCTCGTCCCACGCCTTCTGCGCGGATTCGCTCACCGATTCGAGGGTCGCGTCCGGGGCGAGTTCCTGCGCCAGGTTCTTCTTCGCCTGCTCGACGCTGATCAGCGAGGTCGCTATCCGCATGTTCACCGTCTTGTCGGCGCCCGCGTCGAACTTGAGGTAGCCGAGGACGTTGTCCCGTTTCTGGTCGCCGGAACCGGTCGACAGCTTCGAACCGGCGGTCACCGGCTTGTCGAAGGTCGCGTAGACGAACATCCGCGACGCGCCCGCGGACAGTCCGCTCTTCACGTCGCTGTACCCGGTGATGGCCCGGCCCGCGGGGTCGAGGGTGAGCCCGCCGTTGTTGTTGACGTTGTCGAAGATCAGGTTCGAGTCCGCGCCGGGGAACTTGAACCGGTACAGCGCCGCGTGATCGGTCGGCGCGACCTCCGTCTTGATGCCGTTCTCGAAGTCGACGCCGTAGTAGTGCGCCCGCGCCGTCTCGTTGGAATGTTTGAACGGCAGCTTCCGCGCCTCACGATCCGGGTTCGGCACGCCGGTGGCGGTCGAGGGCAGGAACTGGAAGGTCTGCCGGTCGGCCATCCACGGGCTCGGCGCGTGACTCGCGGAGAACGCCTGCAGCGCCGGGAGGTTCTGCTCGTTGTTGCGCGAGTGGTAGGAGTACATCCAGCTCAACGTGCCCGCGTCGGTTGTTGGGATCCAGAAGTTGAACCCGTGCGGAACCGCGGTCGCGGGCATGTTGTTGCCACGCGAGAACGACCCGTTCGACAGCGAACCGCGCGTGGTCAGCACGTTGTCGGACGGGCGCAGGCTCGCCGGCGGTGTCGGAGTCGCGGAGACCTTGATGTCGTCGAGCCAGCCCTGCAGTGAACCGGGGCCGTTCGCGTTGTCGTAGCCGACCAGGATCCGGTCGACCGTCTTGCCCTTCGCGACCAGGCCGATCTGCGAGCGCACCAGGTTCCACTGGTTGGTGTAGAGCACCTTGCTCGCGCCCTGGCCCTGCGGGGAGAGTCCGAAACCGTACTGGTCGACAGCGCCGAGCTGGCTCAGGTACGTGCCGTCGGTGAACGCCAGGTCCACCGCGACGTTGGTGCTCGGGTACTTCAGGTCACCGCGGATGAACTCCGGCTGCACCTTGTAGGAAAGCTCCGAGGTCGCCGCCACCGGGATGTCGACGTCGAAGATCTTGTTGTAAGACCAGCCGTGCCCCTGCGCCTTGTGGCTGCCGGAGTAGCGGAACGCGCGTGTGCCGGTGAAGCCGACGCGGTTCTTGTTGGTGTAGCCACCGGTCGGGCCGCTGTCGGCGAAGCTGCGCATGTTCGGCAGGGCAGGCGGGGCCGGGTCCTCGTTGGCCAGCAGCAGCTCCGAGAGCTGCATGATGTCGCCGCCGTTGTTCTTGATGATGGTGAGCCGGAAGAACTTGTAGGCCGCGCTCGCCGCGGGAAGCCGGTACTGCTTGGACTGGAACCGGCCGGAGAACTTCTGCCCGGTCTGCTTGTCCAGATCGGTCCAGGACTGACCGTCGGCGGAGCCTTGCAGCGTCCAGTCCTGCGGGTCGCGGTTGTCGAAGTCGTTCGCCGAGGACAGCGCGTACCGCGTGATCGACGTCGGCTCCGACAGCGCGACCTGCGCCCAGCCGGTCGGGGTCCAGGCGAGCCACTTGGTGTCGGTCGAGCCGTCGACCAGGTTCGACACCCCCTCGTTCGGGGTGTTCTCGCTGTTGGCCGACGTCTCGGTGACCTTGCCGCGGATGTCACCGGGGATGGTGGTGGCGTTCGCGCCGTCGACGCCGAACGCCTTCGGCTTGCCGGACGGGTCGACGTCGACGGTGTCGCTCCACGTCGGCTGCGGTTCGCCTTCCTCGAACGAGGAGTAGAAGTCCGGGGGAGCGTCTTCGGCCGCGGCGGTGGCCGGGAGGGCTGCCAGCCCGGACGCCACGACCGTGGCACTCAGGAGGCTGCAGACCAGTGGTCTGACGCTTCGGGGCATCGTTGCACCAATGCTTTCTCGCGGGGGCATGCTGTGCGCCGCGCGGGCGGGGACCGGTGGCGCCAAGAGAGAAGAACTCGCGTGTGACATCGACGTCAAGACACCCGGACAAACCTGACTCGAACTGGACAAGCCGGATGCCCGCTTCTCTACCCTGAAATGGGGTGGACAACCTCCAGGGGCCGGGCCAGGGTGCATGGAGCAATGTCAAGCTGATCCGGGAAACTGGGGTGGGGAAATGCGGCGGTTGTCCATGCTCGGCGTGGCAGCGCTCATCACGGCAGGCTCGATACTCACGGTACCGGCGGCCACCGCCGGCGAAACGACTTTCCGCCCGGTGCGCACCTGCGCCGATCTGGTGCGGACCTACGACGTCTCCGGGGCGGTCACCCACGTCGAAACGGCGACCGTGGTGCCCGCGACGGCGACCGAACCGGAGAACTGCGACGTCCGCGGCTACGTCGAACCGGCGGTGCAGTTCCAACTGCGGCTGCCGACCAAGACGTACGCGGGCCGCTATCTGCAGTTCGGCTGCGGCGGTTTCTGCGGCGCCGTCGCCACCCCGCCGTTCGCCGACTGCGGACTGCCGCACGGCGGCGACGTCGCGGTCGCGGCCACCGACGACGGTCACGTAGGCAAGACCCCGCTCGTCTTCGACGACGGCAAGTGGGCCGAGAACAACCAGGCCGCGCGCGACGACTTCGCCTTCCGCGCGCCACACGTCGTGTCGAAGGCGTCCAAACGCCTCATCACGGCGTTCTACGGCACTCCGCCCACGAAGTCCTACTTCAGCGGCTGCTCCGACGGCGGCCGCGAAGCACTCCTGCTGGCTCAGCGCTACCCGCACGACTTCGACGGCATCATCGCCGGCGCGCCCGCCGGATACTGGGGACCGCTCCTCGGCGTCTACCAGACCTGGCTCGCCAAGGTGAACACCGGCGCCGACGGCAAACCGATCCTGACCGCGGAGAAGCTCCCGGCGTTGCATGCCGCCGCGGTGTCCTCTTGCGACCGGTCCGACGGGCTCACCGACGGCGCCATCGACGACCCGCGCACCTGCCGCTTCGACCCGGCCACGATCATCTGCCCGCCGGGCACCGACAACGCCGGCTGCCTCACCGCGGCACAGGTCGAGGCCACCAAGAAGATCTACGCGGCGCCGACCGACGAACGCGGCCGCAAGCTCTACCCCGGCGGCCAGACCGTCGGCTCCGAACTGTCCTGGTACGGCTGGACCGTCGCGGCGCCGGAATACGGCGGCATCCCGGTCGCGTTCGGGCTCGCCGACAACTACCTGAAGTACATGGCGTACCCGATCAAGACACCGCATTCGTCGGTCGAGGAGTTCGCCTTCACCGCCCGAGATTTCAACCGGCTCACCCCGGAAGGCGTCCGCTACAACGCGATGTCGCCGGATCTCCGTGAATTCCGGCGCTCCGGCGGCAAACTCGTGATCTGGCACGGCTGGGCGGACCAGGCGATCCCCGCGGCGGGCACCGTCGACTACTACCAGCGGCTCACCCGCGCCAACGGCGGCCTCGCCGCGACGCAGAACTGGGCCCGGCTGTTCATGGTGCCCGGGCTCTACCACTGCGCGACCGGCGACAAACTGACCGAGTACGACCCGCTGAAGGAACTGGTTTCCTGGGTCGAACGCGGCACCGCGCCGGACCGGACGATCGCCACCGGCCGTGACGCCGACGGCAAGGTCTTCCGCACGCGGCCGGTGTTCCCGTACCCGCTGCAGGCCAAGTACGACGGCACCGGAAGCGTCGACGACGCCTCGAACTTCGTACCTGTTCCGCCTTCGCGGCCTTCGCAGGACATCGTGAACTGGGCCGGGAACGACCTGTACAGGAAGGCCGGCCCGGTCGCTCCCTGACACGCGGTTCCAGGTGAGCAACGTCAGTACGTGAAGGCCCCTTCATTGCGTCTAGCGCAAGGGGCCCGGCAAAGTTGCAGAGCTGCTGGTCAGCGCTGCTGTTGGTAATCCGGCTCAACATCGCTAGTGTCGCGTGATCGTGCTTGCTTGATGTTGGGTTTCGTTCGTCGGACGGCGATCTCGCGTGATCAGACGGCGGTCACGCGTGATTGGACGGCGATCTCCGGAGATCGCCGTCTGATCACGGGTAAGACCTGCAGGATCACGCGACACTAGTGACTGCGATTGCCGGGGTTCTTGAGGGAGGCATGTCCCTCAAGAACCCCTGTTGATCAAACTCCGCAACCGGTTGTGACCGCGACGAAGAGCCGCCTGACCTACAGAACCTCGACCTTGCCGGGCCCTTGCGTCTAGCGCGATGAAGGGGGCCTTCACGTACTTGAGCAGATGTCGCCTAAGAAAGAACGCCGTCCAGTAGCCGGACCCGCCGGTCCGCGATCCGGTGCACGTCGTCGTCGTGCGTCGCCACGATGACCGCGGCACCCTCCTCCGCGCAGCGCCGCAGCACCCGCAGCACCCGCGGCGTGCTCCCGGCGTCCAGGTGCGCTGTCGGCTCGTCGGTGAGCAGGACCCGAGGCCGCCCGCTGACCGCCCTGGCGAGCGCGACCCGCTGCTGCTGCCCGAACGAGACCTCGAGCGGATAGCGGTCGCCGAGGTCACCGATCCCGAGTTCCTCCAGCAGCTCCGCGACCCGCGCGTGGATGTCCTTCGCACGGGGCTTGGGGATGTCGGACCGGAGTCGCAGGGGCAACGCCACATTCTCCGCGATCGTCAGTTCGTTCGCGAGGCCGAGTGCCTGGGGCAGGACGGCGCAGGTGTGCCATGGCGGCGCGCCCGCTATCGGGATGCCGTCCAACAGGACACTGCCGGAATCCGGCGAGTCGAAGCCGCACAGCAGGGCCAGCAGCGCGCTTTTGCCGGAACCGGATCGGCCGGAGACGGTGACCAGTTCACCCGCGGCCACACGCAGTTCGAGCCCGCGCAGGACTTCGACGTCCCCGTTGGGATGGGGGAACCGGCGGCGCAACCCGACGGCCTCGAGGGCGGGTTCCGCCATTACGGCACGACCTCCCGTTCTTCGATGCTTTCGAGGCTGCCTTTGTGCATCCGCGCGACGCGGCTGCCGAGTTCGATGAGGCGGTCGTCGTGCGAGGCGACGATGACGGCGAAATCCTGATCCGCCAGGTATTTCAGCGTGCCGAGCACCAGGTCGGCCGACCCTTCGTCCAATTGGGACGTCGGCTCGTCGGCGAGGACGACGGTCGAGCGGCGCGCGAGGGTGCAGCCGAACGCGAGCCGTTGCTGCTGCCCGCCCGACAGCGCGGAGATCCGCCAGCCACCGGTCCCGCCCAGCCCCAGCTGATCGAGGATGTCGTCCGCCAGGCATTCCGTCCCCGCCGACTCCGCCGCCGCGCGGAGATTGTCGGCGACGCTCAGGTACGCGAGCAGGTTGTCGGTCGGGTTCTGGAACACCAGACCGAGGTGGTTTCGCCGCAACACCCGTCGCTCGCGATGCCGCAGCTTGCCGGTTTCGGTTCCCTGGAAGGAAATCGTGCCCCGCACGGGCTGCTCGAACAGGCCGAGCGTCCGCAGCAGGGTGGACTTGCCGGAACCGGACGGCCCGGCCAGCACGGTGATCCCGCGTGCGGGAATGTCGATGGTGACGTCGTCGACACCGGTGACGGTGCCCGCCGGCGTCGGGTAGTCGACGCCGATACCGTCGAGCCGGAAAATCGGTTTCTCAGGCACGGATCAGCTCCGCGGTCCGGGCGGTGCGCACCGAGCGCATCGCGATCCAGCCTGCCAGCGCCACGACGAGCACGCCGACGGCCAGCACGGTCAGGGCGAACGGGGTCGGGTTCGGCAGCGCCGACCTCGGCGCGAGGAAGGTCGCCGGATCGAAGCGCGGCACCGAAAGGCCCGCGACCGAGATCCCGCAGGCGACACCGATGACCACGGCGAGTCCGCTGAGCGTGCCCAGTTCCATCAGGTGGCTCGCGAGCAGGGCACGCGGCCGCATCCCCATCCGCAGGACCAGAGCCCCGGCCAGTGCGTTCTGGCGACGGCGGACCTCGACCGCGACCAGCAGCGACAGCACCGCCACCGCACCGAGTACCGCTCCGAGCAGGGCCATGAACGAGAACGTCCAGGACACGAGGTAGAACGGGAGCGCGTCGAGGGCGGACTCACGGGTGACGCGGTTGACCGCGGTGGCCACCCCCACAGAGGTCAGCGCCTCGGTCACCTGCGTCAGCGGGGCGCTGGACAGCACACTCCACTTGGGCACGACGCGCAGTTGCGCGGGGCTGAGCGACTCTCGGGAGATCACGTACCCGGCCTTGGTGCCGATGATCGGGAACATCGGCGTTTCGCCGATCGTCCTGGCGTCCGCGAGACCGGCGCCCAGCGTGGGTTTCTGGGCGGGGTCGTTCCCGACCCGGATCGCCGGGACACCGGTGCCGGAACTCGACAACTGTCCCAGGAGCCGGTCGACCTCGGCGCCGTCGAGCGGGCCGAGTGTGGCGGCGTGCCGGAAGGTCCGCGGATCCACGACCAGCACGACACTGCCGGTACCGGTCAGCTCGCCGACGATCGTGGTGTTGCCGCCGAGCTGGGGCGGCAGCTGGACCTTGCCGGTGCCGATGACGCTTTCGGTGTCGACCCTGGTCTCGGCGCCGACGAAGATCGCCGACTTCGTGTGCAGCGCCTCCTCTTGTCCGCGCGCGATCCCGATGCCGGTCGCCAGGGTGCCGACGGCCAACGTGCCGATCACGAGTACGCCGGTGACCGGCGCGCGGGCGCTGGCCAGCCGCCGGATCGCCATTTGCAGCGCGGGCCGTGACCACAGCCGCGCGCGATGCGACGCGTGCAGGGCGAGCCAGCCCAGACGCGCGGCGAGCAGGCCGACGGTGAGCACGACGAACACCGGATAGGTGAGGGCGATCGGGTCGACCTGGGGGAGCGGATTGCCGATCCTGGACCCCTTGCCGTAGTCGACGAGCCGGTTCCAGCCGAGCAGTGCCACTCCGGCGGTGGCCAGTTCCCACGGGAAGATCGCCAAGAGCTTCACGCCCTTGGCTCGGCCGGACCGGACCCGGCCGAGTTCGAACTCCCGATGTGTGCGGACGGCGATCACGCCTGCCAGCAGGGCGAGCGAAACGAGCAGGATCGCGGCCGCGGCGAGAGACCCTTGCAGCAGTGCCCCGTCGTCCAGTTCACCCGGTGGTCCGTAGACCCCGAGCAACAGGCGCGCAAGTACCGCGCCCGCCGCGCCACCGACGACGATGGGCAGTCCGAGTTCGGCGACCGCGAGCGACCCGAGCGCCCCCGGCGCGCTGCCGCGGGCGGACAGCAGCCTCAGCTGCGGGTGCCGTCGTTGATACCACTGCAACGCGACAGTGCCGATACCGGCGCAGCCGACCAAAATGCTGATGGCCGCGAGCGGCAGGATCGAGATCAGGACGTTCGACTCCGCCTGGTTGCTGATCGCCACCGAGCGCTCGAACGGCTCCGACCCGATGATCGCGTCACCGAGGCCGTGGCTGCCCAGATCCGCCTTGACGTCGGCGATGAGCGCCTTCGAACGTTCCAGCAGGTCCTCGGCCTCGCTCACGGTCTTGGGAGGAGCCTCGTAGAACGACATGTGCAGGGTGGCGATCGCCGGGATGCCCGAGGCGCGGACCGCGTCGTCGAACGTCTTCCCGTCGGGGGCGAACATGACCGAGTCGAGCGGGTCGTTGGCGAGCCTGCTCACGACGGCGTTCCGCTGCTGGGAGCACCACCAGCGAGGTGCCGGGTCGGCGAGGTCGCGGTACAGCCCGGTCACCGGAGGGAGCGGCGTGCCATTGATGCTCGGCGTGACCCCGGTTTTGATCCCTTCGGCCTTGGCCACGACGGTGCCGAGCAAGAGCCCGGCGCCCACTGATCCGTCCGCCAGCTCGAGGTGGCCGGGAACCCCCTGGTCCCGGTGGGCGATGGTGACCTTGTAATTGGGGTCGCCGTTGAACTCGGTGCCGAAGAGGTACGGCGTGTAGCGGGAGGTGACCGGCGTGCCGAAACCGTGCGCCGGAGCATGACGGCGGACGGAGTCGGCGACCTGCGGAGCGACCGCGACGGGGACGTTGTCCTTGCTGAACACGGGCCCGTAGTAATCCGGGCACGCGAGACCGGACTGGTACGCGACGGCCGCGCCCCCCGCGGCCGAAGCCTGCAGGATGGCGGCGGTACCGAGGAAACAGGCCAGCAACGCGGTCACCGCCGCGATGATCAAGGTCAGCGGGCTGCTCAAAGCCGCCCGCGGAGCCGCTCGCCACGGCATCGTCACCCTGGGCCCGCCGGTAGCCCCCCACCTCACCCGCATGAATACGCACGCTACCTGTCAAGGCGTCTGCGCGACAGAAAGAAATCACTGTTTGTTGCCGACGTGAAGTAAGGGCATGGTCCATTGTGGTGACACGGGTGCCCTGCTATTGACTGTCTGTCACCAGGCGATCGATCGGTGTCGTCGCGCCGGTCGCGACCTCCCCGGAGAAAACGGTTTCTCCGAGGGCCGCGACGAGAACGCCGGTGATCCTGTCGACGTCTTCGCGTTCGGCCTTCGGCAGGGGAGCACCCGCCGATTCCCGAGAGGCCGCCGCGGCGCCCAGCAACCGCGCGGCAAGGCGATACGAGCCGGCGGCGGATTCCGCCCCGGCCAGACCCTCGAGGCCGAGCGCGATCGCGCGCGGATCCCCGCCGAGGCGAGCGATCGCGAGGCCGTCCCGCTGGAGCCGCTTCGCCTTCACCGCGTCTCCGCGCTGCTCGGCGATGAATCCGAGCTCGGCGAGGATCAGGGTGCTGCCCGCTTCGGACTCCACCCGGCGATGCCAGTCCAGAATGGACAACAGCCGCCGTTCGGCCTCGTCGAACAACCCTTGACGCCGCGCGCCGAGCGCGAGTCCGGTCTCGGCGTAGATCTCGCCGGGTTTGAAGCTGTGCTCGACGGCCAACGACTTGGCCCGCTCGTGGAACTCCTTCGCCCCGTCGAAATCGCCGGTGAGCAACGCTGTCCGGCCGAGCCAGGACAGTTTGTAGGCGACCTCCGGCCACAGCTCCAGCTCCTCCGCACGGCGAAGGCTTTCCCGGTGGACCCGGGCGGCGTGGTCGTAGTCCCCGGCGATCGAGGCCAGCACGCCGATGACGAACGACGCCTGCAGCCAGCCCCAGCGTTCGCCAAGCCTGTCGAAGATCCCGGCGCTCTGCGCGGCGATCCGGCCGCCGCCGGTGAGGTCACCCCCGGAGATCAGGTGGCTCGCGCGGTCGCTCAGCGCGGCCGCGGCACTCCAGTCGTCGCCGATGTCACGGGCGGCTTCGAGCGCGCCGAGCGTGAGTTTCTCCGCCCGGCACAGGTCGCCGATCGTGGACCACGCGTAGCCGAGGAACCACAGCGACCGCGCCCGCGCGACGGGATCGACGATGTCCCACACGGTTTTCTCCGCCGCGCCCTCGGTGCAGGTGCCGTCGAGCACGGCGATGCCCGTGCACCAGCCGAGAGCCCGTGCGCGCTCGTCGCCGTCGTCGATCTCGGTGTCGAGCACCAGGTTCAGACAGCGCCGGGCTTCGGTGAGCCGTCCGCGGAGGAACCAGAACCAGGTCGTCGCGTTCACCAGCCGCAACGCGAGCCGGTGTTCGCCTTGCCTCAGCAGAGTTTCCAGCGCACGCCGGGTGTTGGCGCCTTCGGCGTCGAGCCTGTCGAGCCAGCGCCGTTGTTCCTTGCCACGCAGCCCCGCGTCGCCGCGTTCGGCCAGCTCGACGTGGAATCGGGCGTGCCGCAGGTACAGATCGTCGAGTTCACCCGCTTCTCCGGCGTGTTCCAGTGCGTACGCCGAAACCGACTCCAGCAGGCGGAACCGCGGTTCGCCTGTCCCTCCTGGCCTGCTGACCACCAGAGACCTGTCGACGAGCCGGGACAACAGGTCCAGGACGTCACCGGAAGCGATCTCGCCACCTGCGCAGACCGACTCGGCGGCGTCGAGCCCACAGCCTTCGGCATGGACGGCGAGCCTGCGCAGCACGATCTGCTCGGCCTCGCTCAGCAGACTCCAGCTCCAGTCGATCATCGCTCGAAGGGTCTGCTGACGGCGTGGCCCGCCCCGCCTGCCAGAGGACAGCAGGCCGAACCGGTCGTCGAGGCGGGCGAGGAGTTCGCGCACGCCGAGCGTCCGGACCCGGGTGGCGGCGAGTTCGAGCGCCAGCGGGATCCCGTCGAGCGTGCGGCAGATCCTGGCGACCACGGCCGCGGTATCCGCGTCGAGCGCGAACCCCGGGGCGGCCGCCGCGGCCCGGGCGGCGAACAGCCGGACGGCACTCGATTCCCGCACGGCGGCGAAATCGGCCTGCTCGGGCAAGTCGAGCGGCGGGACCACCCAGACGGTCTCGCCGGGCAGCCCGAGCGGCTCCTGGCTGGTGGCGAGCACACGCAGGCGCGGCGCCGCCGACAGCAGCCGCTCCACCAGCGCCGCGACCGGCTCGACGACCTGCTCACAGTTGTCCAGGACGACCAGAATCTCCTTGTCACGCAAGGCATCGGCCAACGACTGGGTCGGTGACTTCGCCGAGGTGGCCTCCTCGCGGAGGTCCAGTGCGGCCGTCAGAACGACGGCGACCAGGTCTTCCGGCGGGCAGGTCGGGCATTCGACGTTGTCCAGGCCCGCCAGTTCGACCAGCCAGGTGCCGTCGGCCATCGCGAGCTTCGACGCGGCCTCGACGGCCAGCCGGGTCTTGCCCACCCCGCCGGGCCCGGTGAGAGTGACCAGCCGCGCGTCGGTGACGAGCGAGCCGACCTCCTTGACCGCGGTCGTCCGGCCGACCAGTTCGGTCAGCGCCTCGGGCAGGTTCCCGCGTACCGGCCCGGCGGCACGGACGGGTTCGAGATCCGGGCTGCGAGTCAGGATCGCCTGGTGCAGGGCCGCGAGGGCCGGTCCCGGTTCGAGGCCGGACTCGTCCCGTAGCCGGGCCCGCAGTTCGGCGTAGGTTTCGAGCGCCTCGCTGTGCCGCCCGGCGGCGTAGAACGCCCGCATCAGCAGGCCGCGGAGCCGCTCCCGGAGCGGATGCCGCGAGACCAAGCCCGCCAGCTCCCCGGTGAGGACGCCGTGTTCGCCGAGCGCCAGCCTGGCTTCGGCTCGCTCTTCCTCGGCGAGCAGCCGTTCCTCTTCCAGCCGCTGCGCCGCGGCCACGGCGAACGGCTCGTCCTCGAACCCGGCGTACGCGGGCCCTCGCCACAACGCCAGCGCGTCCGCCAACAGTGCGGCGCGTGCACGTGGATCGACGGTGTCGCGGGCGCGGGCGGTGAGCGTGCGGAACCGGTGGACGTCCAGGTCGCCGGGCTCGACGGTGAGGGCGTATCCGGCGGGTTGGCGCGTCACGATTTCGCGGGCGCCCGGCTCGGCTCGTTCGAGCGTGCGGCGCAGCTGGGAGACCTTGGTCTGCAGGGTGTTACCCGGATTGCCCGGCGGATGCTCGCCCCACAGGTCGTCGGTCAGCGACGACACCGACGCCGCCCGGCCTTCCCTGCTCAGCAGCCCAGCGAGCATCAGGCGGACCTTCGCCTCGGGCACGACGACGGGCTCGCCCGCGGTCGTCCACACGGCGAGTGGGCCCAGCACTCCGAAACGCACGAAACCGACGTTAGCGCGAACCACCGACAATCTCGTGCGCGGACCCGCAGCGATCCGTGCGCGGGCCGCGTCACGGTGGTCCCATGACCGAACACGGCAAGACCCCGGTGACGGTACTGGGGCTGGGCGCGATGGGAACCGCGCTCGTAGAGGCACTACTGGCCGCGGGACATCCGGTCACCGCGTGGAACCGGACCGCGAGCCGCGCCGAGGGCGTGGCGGCGAAGGGAGCTTCGGTCGCTTCGACCGTGGCCGAGGCTCTCGCGGCGAACAAGATCGTGATCGCCTGCCTGCTCGACTACGACTCGGTGCACGAAGTCCTGGACCCGGCCGCGACCGGGCTCGCGGGACGACAGCTGATCAACCTGACCAACGGCACCCCTGGCCAGGCACGCGAGATGAGCGCCTGGGCCGAGGGCCTGGACGCGGCGTACCTGGACGGCGGGATCATGGCCGTCCCGCCGATGATCGGCTCGCCCGCGGCGTTCATCTTCTACAGCGGCTCGGGCACCGTCTTCGGCCAGGCCCGCACCGCGCTCGACACCTTCGGCGGTGTCAACTACCTCGGGGCCGATCCCGGACTGGCGCCGCTCTACGACATCGCGCTGCTCAGCGGGATGTACGGGCACTTCATCGGCGTCATCCAGGCCTTCGCCCTCGTCGGCTCCGCCGGAGCCAAAGCGAGGGAGTTCGCTCCGCTGCTTCGCGGCTGGATGGACGCGATGAGCGGCTTCCTGGAGCGCGCGGCCGAGCAGATCGACGACGGCGACTACGTGACTGACGTCGTGTCGAACCTCGCGATGCAGGCCGCGGCCTTCCCGAACCTGGTGAAGACCGCGGAAGAACAGGGCGTCAGCGGCGAGTTGCTCGCGCCGCTCCAGCCCTTGATGGACAAACGGGTCGCGGCCGGGCACGGCGCCGATGACCTGATCGGCGTAATCGAAACTCTGAAGAAGTAAGGGAAACACAATGATCACACTGATCGGGCTCGGCCCGATGGGACAGGCCATGGTCCGCGTACTCCTGGAGAACGGCCACGGAGTCACGGTCTGGAACCGCACCGCCGCCAGGGCGGACGACGTGGTGGCGGCCGGTGCCGTGCGCGCCGAGACGCCGGCGGACGCGGTGTCGGCATCAGAGCTGGTGCTGCTGAGCCTCACCGACTACGCGGCGATGTACGACATCCTCGGCAAGGCCGAGGAAACGTTGGCGGGCAAGGTGATCGTCAACCTCAGCTCGGACACCCCGGAGAAGACCCGCGAAGCAGCCGACTGGGTCAAGGCCCGCGGCGGGCAGTTCATCGCGGGCGGCTTGATGGTCCCGGCCCAGTTGGTGGGCAAGGAGGAGGCGTACGTCTTCTACAGCGGCCCCACGGCGGTGTTCGAGAAGCACCGCGAGGTCCTGGCGCTGATCGGGCGGGCGGACTTCCTCGGCGAGGACGTCCGGCTGGCGCAGCTGTTCTACCAGGCGCAGCTGGACATCTTCCTGAACTCGCTTTCGGTGTTCCTGCACGCGAGCGCGCTCGTTCGCTCGGCCGGGGTACCCGTCGAGAAGTTCCTCCCGTACGCCAAGGACAACTTCGCGACGATGGGCTTCTACCTGGACGCCGCGGCGGAGCAGGTCGAGAAGGGTGATCATCCCGGCGACGAGGCCGACGTGACGATGATGGGAGCGACCGCCGACCACATCGTGCAGGCGAGCCGGGACGCCGGGATCGACGTCGTCCTGCCGGAGGCGATCAAATCGCACTACGACCGGGCGATCGCCGCAGGGCACGGGCGTAGCTCGTGGACCAGCCTCTTCGAGGTCATCAAGGACGACCGCAAGTAGTCCTCTGTTCGCGGCGGTATCCTCCGCAGTACAGGAAGGCCCCTTTTCCTTGCGTCTAGCGCAAAGAAAAGGGGCCTTCAAAGTCGCAGAACTGCTGTTCGGCGCTGCTGCTGGTAATCCGGGCTTGGCATCGCTAGTGCCTGCCAGGGGCCGAGCGGGGAGGCATGTCCCTGAACCCCTGTTGATCAAGCTCCGCGACCGGTATGACCCCGCGACGATGTAGGAACTGGGACACTCAACGTCCCAATTCCTACATCATCGGCTCCGCCTAGTGTCGCGTGATCCTGCAGGTCTTACCCGTGATCAGACGGCGATCTCCGGAGATCGCCGTCTGATCACGCGTAACCGCCGTCTGATCACGCGAGATCGCCGTCCGAGGAACGAAACCCAACGTCAAGCAAGCAGGATCACGCGACACTAGCGACGAGTACCGCCCGACCTGCAAACCTCGACTTTGCCGGGATCCTGACCTTGCGCCCCCTGAGTCAGGTCTGGTGAGCGGTCCGGGCGGACAGATCCTCCCCACTCGCCCCTTTCCCGCGCCAGACCGCCAGGGCCACCCACGATCGCAACTAGAGGACTACTTGCGATCGTCGACGACGACCCCCAGCACCTCCAGGAACGCATTCGCCGCAGGCGTCACCGTGAACCGGTTCCAGACGAGATGCTCGATCCGCGCGGGAGCGTCCGTCACCGGCACGGTGACCACGCCGGTCAGGTTCGGCACGTACTTCGACGGCAGCAGCGCCACCCCCAGCCCTTGGTGGATGAGCCGCGCCATGAAGTCGGCGGCCGTCACCTCGAAGGCGACCTCCCTGCTCACCCGCACTGCGGCGAACGCCTGGTCCGTCTGGGCGCGTCCCGCGGTCCCCGCCGGGAAGTCCACGAACACCTCCGAAGAAAGCCTGCTCAAGTCCACTTCGGACTCATTGGCGAGTGGATGACCGGGCGCCACCACGGCGACCAGATCGTCACGCGCCAGTTCGCGGCTCCCGACACCTTCCGGCCGGGCCGACATCGGGAGCCCGAGGAACGCGACTTCGATCGCGTTGTCCTTGACCTGTTCCACCAGGTGCTCGCTCGCGCCGACCCGGAGCCCGATCCGAACGTGCGGATACCGCCGGTGGAACGTCTGCAACGCGGCAGGGACATCGACCGCCGCGACGGTCGGGATGACGCCGACGGTCAGCCGCCCGCGGATCTCGCCGACGGCCGCGGCGACCGCCGAGCCCGCCCTTTCGGCCGCGCCGAGACATTGACGCGCGGCGGGCAGGAACGCCTCGCCCGCGGCGGTGAGCCGCACCCGGCGGCTCGTGCGCTCGAACAGGCGTGCGCCGAGTTCCCGCTCCAGCCGCGCGATCTGATGACTCAGCGCCGACTGCACGACGAGGCACCGTTCCGCCGCGCGCGTGAAGCTGTTCGTCTCCGCCACCGCCACGACGTAGCGCATCTGTTGAAGCTCCATGAATCTATCATGAATCAAGATGGATCATGTGACAAACATGTGTTGGACTCATTGATCGTCAGCGCCGAAGCTGAGAAGCGTGAAAACGCTGTCGACCACATCGCTCACCGCCGGACTCACCGGCACCGCGCTGACCGCCTTCGCCCCCCTGGTCTGGGGGACGACCTACGTGGTCACCACCGAACTCCTCCCGGCCGGGCACCCGCTGTTCGCCGGACTCATCCGTGCCCTGCCCGCGGGTCTGATCGCGCTGGCCATCACCCGCACCCTCCCGCGCGGCACCTGGTGGCTGAAGGCGGCCGCGCTCGGCGTCCTCAACATCGGGATGTTCTTCCCCCTGTTGTTCCTCGCCGCCGAACGCCTGCCCGGCGGAGTCGCCGCCACCCTCGGCGCCGCCCAGCCGCTCCTCGTCGCGATCCTCGCCGTGGCCGTTCTGCGGCAGAGTCCGTCCGCGTGGCGGTTCGCCTGGGGAATCGTCGGGATCGTGGGCGTCGGGTTGGTCGTGATCGGCCC
Source organism: Amycolatopsis sp. cmx-11-32 (assembly GCF_047608695.1). NCBI lineage: Bacteria > Bacillati > Actinomycetota > Actinomycetes > Pseudonocardiales > Pseudonocardiaceae > Amycolatopsis > Amycolatopsis sp. cmx-11-32. The sequence continues at coordinate 71,390 of NZ_JADNQN010000003.1, forward strand.
TGCGGCGGGCTTCGACCTCGTCGGGGTCCTCGCCGGCCTCGGCGGCGCCGCGACCATGGCGCTGGGCGTCACCCTCACCAAACGGTGGGGACGCCCGGCGGACGTGGGGCCGACGGCGTTCGCCTCGTGGCTGCTCACCGCGGGCGGGCTGTTCCTGGTGCCGGTGACCTTCCTGTTCGAAGGCGCGCCACCCGCCATCGACCTGAACGCGGCTCTCGGATACCTCTGGCTCGGCCTGATCGGCGGCCTGCTCGCGTACGTCCTGTGGTTCCGCGGCATCACCTCCCTGCCGGTCACCTCGGTCGCCGTCCTCGGCCTGCTCTCGCCGATGGTCGCCGCGGTCCTCGGCGCCGTCCTGCTCGGTCAGAGCCTCGGCCCGATCCAGCTCGCCGGTTTCGCCCTCGCACTGGCCTCGATCGTCGCCGGCCAGATCACCCCGAAGACCAAGATGGAAGGCGTCGTCCGATGAAGATCGCCGTTGTCGGAGCATCGGGCATGGTGGGCTCCCGCGTCGTCGCCGAAGCCGTCGCCCGCGGACACCAGGTCACCGCCGTCCTCCGTGGTACCCCGACGGAATCGCTGTACCCGGACGTCGAAGTGGTCCTCGCCGACGTGACCGATGTCGACCACATGACCGGCCTGTTCGCCGATGCCGACGCCATCGTGGGCGCGACGAGACCCGCGCCCGGCGCGGAAGGCACCGTCGCCGCTCTCGTCACGGGCCTGCTCGACGCCGCGGCGGGCACTCGCGTCCTGGTCGTCGGCGGCGCCGGGCCACTGCGCTCGCCGTCCGGGGGACTGGTCATCGATGATCCGGCGTTCGTGCCAACGGAGTGGCGGACCATCGCGTCGGCCAGCACCACGCAGCTTCGGGCCTGCGAAGCGCACGCGGGCGACTGGGTGTACCTCAGCCCTCCCGCGATCCTCGAGCCTGGCGTCCGGACCGGGGCCTACCGGCGAGGGACGACCACGATCCTCACCGCGGCCGGCGGCTCGTCCCGGATCTCGGCCGAGGATCTCGCGATCGCCATCGTCGACGAACTCGAGAATCCGGGCCGGGACCGGCATTTCACCGTCGGATATTGAAGAAGCGGGGCGGGTCGCCTGGGGAGGGGGTCTCCGGGCTTCGCTCGGCCTCGATCTGGATCTCGATGTTCGTCTTATGGGAGATCGGGTCCCAGATCTCCTCGATCGGCGCCAGCAGTGAACCGCCGACGCCGCGGCTGCGGGCACGCGCGGCGTACCAAGCGAATCCGGCCAGGAAGAGCGGAAGGCTGAGAAACGCGGCCACGGGTGCCAGGAACTCCATGCACCGGACGATACAGTAGCGTCGTGTTTCCAGAAACGTCCTGTTACTGAATTGGCGGGCGATGACCAGGCTGACACGGGCCGAGCAGCAGCGACGAACCCACGAACACCTACTGGAGGCCGGGCGCCAGGTGTTCTTGCGGCGCGGCTTTCTGGCGGCGACGGTCGAGGAGATCGCCGCCGACGCCGGCTACACCCGCGGCGCCGTCTACAAACATTTCGGCGGCAAGGAAGGACTGTGGCTGGCGATCATCGAAGCCAGTGTGGACGGCCACCTCCACGGTCTGCGGGAAGCCCTTACTCGCGCCACCACCCGCGACGAGGTGATCGCCGCGCTGCACCCCGCCGATGTCGCGGACAAGGACGCAGCGAAGTGGAGCGCGGCGGCCGCGGAAGTGCTCGCGGCGACGGCGCAGCAGCCCGAAACCGCCGACCTCGTCGCCGCCATTCAGCGGCGTCACGACGATGAGGTCGTCGCGCTGCTCGTCGAGCATTCGAAGCGGTTGGGCCTCGAACCCGCGATGCCGCTCCACCAGGCCGTCGTGATGCTGGGTGCCTTGGGTATCGGGCTCGCCCTGCGTCAGACGGTCGCCCCGGCGGCCGACCCCGCCGCCATCCTCACCCACGTGCTGGACTCGGTGTTCCCGCCCGACGCAACGTGACGGACTCGGCCGACGTACCCCCGATGACGATGTGCGGGAGAATCCCAAGCAGCTGTATCTGTTGCAAGAACGAACTCCGAGGCGCGTGGGCTCCTCCGGTGCCGGACCTTCGGGCGATCGCCGACGCCGCGAATGTGGCGAACACCTACACTCAGACGCCGTGATCGATTCCTTCACCACCGCCGACCTCGTCGACGAACACGGCGACCGGCTACACGTCTGCGACACCCAGTTCCACCAGTTCGGCGGGCACCGGAAGTTTTCCGGCCCGATCCGGACGGTCTCCTGCCACGAGGACAACGGACTGGTCAAGAAGCTGCTGGCCACTCCGGGCGAAGGCGCTGTCCTGGTGATCGACGGCGGTGGTTCCCTGCACAGCGCCCTCACCGGCGACATGATCGCGAAGTCCGCCGCCGACAACGGCTGGGCCGGAGTGGTCGTCAACGGAGCCGTCCGCGACAGCGCCGAGCTGGCCGAACTCCCACTCGGCGTGAAAGCGCTCGGCACCAACCCGCGCAAGAGCTACAAGGCCGGTGCCGGCGCTGTCGACGTCCCGGTCGGGTTCGGGGGAGTGACCTTCACCCCAGGCGACACGCTCTACTCCGACGAAGACGGTGTCGTGGTCCTTCCCGCGATCACCGCCTGAACCCGCTCAGACGACGATGACCCGGCGCCCACGGGTATGACCGGCGTGGCTGTCGATGTGCGCCGCCGCGGCTTCGGCGAGCGTGTACGACTTCTCGACCGGGATGTGGAGCTTTCCCTGCGAGATGAGCTGCGCGGCCTCGCCGAGCGCGTCCGGCACGCTCCCGGCCACTCCCGAGAATCGGACGCCGAACTCCGGCGCGCCGAGATCGGCGATGCTGAGCACCTTGTGCGGATCCCCGGTCAGGTCGACGAGCTCGCGGAGCACGCCTGAGCCCGCCAGGTCCAGTGCCGCGTCGACCTTGCCGAGCTGCCGCACCCGCTCGGCCCAGCCATCGCCGTAGGTTGTGGCGATGGCACCGAGGCCGCGCAGATACTCCTGGTTCGCGGCCCCGGCCGTGCCGATCACCGTGATGCCGCGTTCGCGGGCGATCTGCAGTACCGCCGAGCCGACTCCGCCGGACGCGCCGCTGACCAGCAAGGTCTGCCCGGGTCGCACACCGACTTCACGGATGAGGCGCAGCGCGGTCTCCACCACGGAGGGGTATCCGGCCGCCTCTTCGAACGTCAGGCCCTCGGGCATCCTGCCCCAAACCGACAGCACGGCGAACTCGGCATAGGTGCTCGAACCTTCGCCGAAGACCGAGTCGCCGATCTCGACACCTTCGACGCCCTCGCCGACTTCGTCCACTGTCCCCGAGGCATCCAGCCCGACCCCCGAGGGCAGCACGGTCGGGTGTGCTCCCAGGACCTGGCCTTCACGGACTCTCCAGTCGACCGGGTTCACCCCGGCCGCCCGCACCGCGATGCGTATCTGACCAGGGCCCGCGTGAGGCTCCTCGGCGTCGATGAGTTGCAGGACATCCGGACCGCCGAACTCGGCGAACATCACTTTCTTCATGACCCGACCGTAACACTAACGGTTAGCCTTTTGAAACAACTTCAGTTTTGCATCTGATAGCGTCGCAGCATGACCGAGCCGCCCGGACGTCGTGAGCGCAAGAAGGCCGCGACCCGGCAGAAGATCGTCGACACCGCCCTGCGGCTCTTCCTGGAACGCGGGTACGACGCGGTGGGCATCCGTGAAGTGGCCGCGGAGGCCGACGTGGCCGTCACCACGCTCTTCTCCCACTTCGCCTCGAAAGAGGCCTTGGTGTTCGGGCAGGACGCGAACTTCGAACAGGGCCTCACGCAGGCGGTCACCGGCCGGGCTCCACACGAGCCGCTCATGCCCGCCCTGCGTCGCGAGGTCCACACGATGGTGCGGCATTGCACGGCGGACGGTGTCGCGCCGATCTGGCGCATGATCGATGAGACGCCCGCCCTGCGGGAGTACGAGGATTCGATGCGGCTGCGCCACGCGGAGTCGCTGGCGGCGGCCATCGCCGCCGATCCCGGTCTGTCTCAGACCGAGACGGCTTGCCGGACGATCGCGAGGTTCGTGATCGACGCCTATTCGCTGGGGCGCGAGGCGGCCGATCCGGAGGCCGTGGTGGACGAGATCTTCCGGATGATCGACGCGGCCTGGGAAGTCACCTGTCGTTCTGAATGAGGTTGGACGGGGCCACGAGGCCGATGGCGGCCCGGACTCCGGCCGGTAGCGCGGTCACGGGGTGCGACGATCTCCGGATCGGGCTCCGCCAGGGCGCCGACTGCGTCCAAAAGCCACCGCGTCAGTGACTCTGCGCGGCCGGCGATGGCGCAGGCCGTTCTGGGATCGCTGACCTGAGGGTTCAGTCCTTCGGCATGACGCAGAGTTCCCTGGGCTGTGCCGTCTTGAAGGCGTAGACGACGGGATTGCCGTACTCGTAGCCGTGGACGGAGTTGCAGTCGGAGCCGGAACCCGAAGCGAGTTGGGCGATCACCGTGTAGTTGGCGGCGCTGTCCGAACAGTGGACCCGGACGGCGCTGCCGCTGAACTCACCGTTGCTCCCGGCGTCTTCGTCGGCCGAGAGGCAATCCCCGGCTTGCGCGGAGAAGGGGTCGGGGTCGACCGCGGGGGTGCTTCCACCGCCGACGATCGCCACGGTCACCGCGATCGCTCCGCCCGTGACGAGCAGTCCGGCGGCCGCGAGACCGACGATCAGCCCCGTCTTCGTGGACTTCTTCGGCGGCGCGACGGGGTACTGCGGCCAGATGGGCGGCGGCTGCTGAGGGTAGGTCACCGCACCAGGATCGGCGGCGGCGATGAAATTCCGATGACACGGTTCATTTGCGGGCGACGAGCCGTTCCACCAGCCCGAGTTTGAACCGCTCGCGGCGCTCGACGGTCAGGCCGAGGCCGCCGATCTCGTCGAACGGGCGCCGGAGGAAGTGCTCGCCCGCCATCGGCACGGTGATCTTTTCGGTGAGCCATTGCAGGCCGCGGACGACACGCGACGAACTGGCGATGTGGTCGAGCAGGACCAGGCGGCCACCAGGCCGCAGAACACGGGCCATTTCCTGCAACGCCTTGCCGTGGTCGGGGATGGCACAGAGCCCGAGGGTGCAGACCACGGTGTCGAACGAACCCGCGTCGAAGGGCAGGTCGTGAGCGTCGGCCCGGCGCAGGGTCACCGGATGTCCGAGGCTTTCGGCGCGACCGCGGGCGATGTCGAGCATGCCGTCACTGAGGTCGATACCGGTGAGCGTGACGCCGCCGGGGTAGAGCGGCAGGTTCAGGCCGGTGCCGACGGCGACCTCGAGAACTTCACCGGTCGCTTGCCCGCAGGCCCACGCCCGGGAGTCGCCGAACAGCTTCCGATCAAGGAACTGCATCTCCCGGTCGTAGTTCCGGGATTTGCCGTCCCAGTAACGGTTCCACCGCGCGGGCCGGGTCATGACGCTCCTTTCAACAGCAGTGCTTCCCGCGCCAGGCTTCGCGGCCTTCCTTGACCGCGAGGGCGGCGATGACGAGCGCGACCAGCGGATCGGCCCAGTACCAGCCGAAGAGACTGTTGAGCAGCAACCCGACGAGCAGCACACCGGAAAGATAGGTGCAGAGCAAGGTCTGTTTCGAGTCGGCGACGGCGCTCGCGGAGCCGAGTTCGCGCCCCGCGCGACGCTGGGCGTGCGACAGGAACGGCATCACGAGGAGCGAGACCGCCGCCAGCACGATGCCGACCGTGGAGTGCTCGGCGGGTTCGGCGCCGAACAGGGTGCGGACGGACTCGACGGCGACATAGGCGGCCAGTGCGAAGAACGACACCGCGATGACCTTGAGCGCGGTGCGTTCGCGGGCTTCGGGGTCCTTGCCGGAGAATTGCCAAGCGACGGCTGTGGCGGAGGCGACTTCGATGACCGAATCCAGGCCGAAGCCGACCAACGCGGTCGAGGAGGCGATGGTGCCCGCGGAAATGGCGACGACCGCTTCGATGACGTTGTAGCCGATGGTCGCGGCGACCAGGAGCCGCACGCGGCGCGACAGCACGGCTCGGCGATCCGAGTCCACTGTGTCCGATGGATCCACTGTGGACTTCGCCGCGCAACAGTCGTCCGCGCAGGTGTCGCTCAAGGGAGTACCCGAAGGCTGGATTCGTCGTCCACACAAGGTTCCGCGGTGTCGACGGCGAGCACGACCTGCACCAGTTCACGCAGCGCTCGGGCGAGATGGGCGTCGGCGAGGGTGTAGCGGACCTGGCGGCCTTCGTAGGTGGCCACGACCAGGCCGCAGCCTCGCAGGCAAGCGAGGTGGTTGGACACGTTGGAACGACTCAAGCCGAGTTCTTCGGCCAACTGGCCGGGATAGCTCACACCGTCGAGCAGGCCGACCAGGATCTTGCACCGGTTCGGGTCGGCGAGCGCGCGTCCCAGCCGGGCGAGCGCGGCGCCCTGGGTCTCAGATGTCAGCACATGCAGAACAGTACAGCACACGCTGACATATTGAGTGAGTGGCACCTCGGGTTCGGGCGGACCGGTCTGAGGGTTGACGAGGTAGGCCACCACCGTGCCGGATCCTTCGCCGGGACCCGCATCACGTCGATACCGGTGGCCGGCCCGCCCGATCGATCCACTCCACCGGGGCGGTCGGCACCGCGCACTGTGCCGTTACCGGAGCTGGCGCTTCTCTCTCCCTCCGCGAGACCGAAGTTCCGCGCGGCCTCGCCAACGCCGACATCGCCGAAGAGTTCGGCATCGCCGCGGGCACCGTAAAGGTCCATGTGGAACGGATCCTGGCCAAGCTCCGGGTCTCCACCCGGGTGCAAGCGGTGATCCAGGCGCACAAGTTCGGATTGGTCACCTGGGACGACTGACACGACGGAGTGTCCGGGCGCGACCCTCTGTTTCGTCGCTGTCTGTCAAGCCATCCTCGAACCCGCGCGGTCAGGCGACCCGAAAGTGTCGGCCGGGCTCACTCCAACGGCCGTATCGTCGGCACATCCAGGAGTCCTGCGGCGGCCTCGCGTAACACTTGAGAACATTCGCTGGCCCAAGCGCGTGGCGCTGCTCAACGGTCGGGTCACGCTAACGAATGATTAGGCCGAGAACGCGAATTCGGCATTCGGGTGGCCTTCTCTCAGTACCCGAAAGTGCGCTTGTTCGGCCAAAACACCTTGCTATGTTGATCCCTGCGGGGCCGTCACCTCGGGAAATAACCGGCACACCGCGGTTCCTTTGTGGACCTTGTTTGTTCACGTGACTATCGAAGGGTGGACCTTGCTGTGACCGTGACCGAATCGGACACTTCCGCCGAAGGTGTCCAGGGGGCGGGAAATCCGCAGCTGAGTTTGGGCCGGGCCGCCGCGCGCAACCTGGCGACCACGACCAAATCCGTTCCGCAGATGCAGGGCATTTCGTCCCGGTGGCTGCTGAAGATGCTCGACTGGGTTCAGGTCAACGGTGGCGCCTACCGGGTCAACCGCCGGCTCAACTATGCGGTCGGCGACGGACGGGTGACGTTCTCGAAGGTCGGCACCGAGGTGAGCGTGATCCCGGCGGAGCTGGGTGAATTGAAGCCTCTCAAGGGTTACGACGACGAAGAGGTCCTTGAAGAGCTTTCCCGCCGCTTCGAACAGCAGGAAGTCTCGGCAGGCGATGTACTCGTCGAATTCGGGCACCGGGCCGACCGCGTCTACCTCATCGCGCATGGCAAGATCACCAAGAGCGGCCCCGGTCCCTACGGCGAAGAGACCGCGCTGGGCGTGGTCAAGGACGGCGATTACTTCGGCGCGCAGGCGCTCATCGGCGACGACGGCATCTGGGAGTTCACCGCGAAGGCGGCCACGGCCTGCACCGTGCTGACGCTGTCCCGGCAGGCCTTCGAGCGGGTGCTGGACCAATCCGAATCACTGCGGGCACAGATCGAACAGACGTCGCAGGACACCGGGCGCTCCAACGACTTCGGCGAGGCGGAGATCGACATCTCCTCCGGGCATGACGGCGAACCGCTGCTGCCGGGAACATTCGTCGACTACGAGACCGAGCCGCGCGAATACGAGCTGAGCGTCGCCCAGACCGTGCTGCGGATCCACAGCCGCGTCTCCGACCTCTACAACCATCCGATGGACCAGACCGAGCAGCAGCTCCGCCTGACCATCGAGGCACTGCGTGAGCGGCAAGAACACGAGATGATCAACAACAGCGATTTCGGTCTGCTGCACAACGCTGACTTCTCCCAGCGCATCGCGACGCGCACCGGGCCGCCGACTCCTGACGACTTCGACGACCTGCTTTCCCTCGTGTGGAAGGAACCTGGCTTCTTCCTCGCCCATCCGCGCACGATCGCCGCGTTCAGCCGCGAGTGCAGCAAACGGGGCATCTACCCGACCGGCGTCGATCTCGGCGGGCACAAGGTACCGTCCTGGCGCGGAGTCCCGATCCTGCCCTGCAACAAGATCCCGGTCAGCAAGACCAGCACCAGTTCCGTGCTCCTGATGCGCACTGGCGAGAAGATCCAGGGCGTGGTCGGCCTGCGTCAGATCGGCTTGCCCGACGAGTACGAGCCCGGGCTGAACGTCCGCTTCATGGGAATCTCGGAACAGGCCATCATCTCCTACCTCGTCAGCACGTACTATTCCGCCGCCGTGCTCGTGCCCGACGCGCTGGCCGTGCTCGAAGCCGCCGAACTCGGTCGCGAAGGATGACCGCCATGACGCCGGATGCCGACCGGCGGCTCAGTCTCGGCCCCGCGGCCGCGCGGAATCTGGCCACGACCACCAAGACGCGACCGCAGATGCAGAGCATCACGCCGCGGTGGCTGCTGAAGATGCTGCCCTGGGTCGAGGCGACCGGTGGCACGTTCCGGGTCAACCGGCGGCTCACGTACGCGGTCGGCGACGGGCGGGTGAGCTTCACCAACGTCGGCACCGACGTTCGGGTCGTTCCGCAAGAACTTGCGGAGTTGGCACTACTGCGCGGTTTCGACGATGAGGACACGCTCACCGCGCTCGCCGACAGGTTCGTGCAGCACGAGTACCAGCCCGGCGAAATCATCGTCAGCCACGGCTCCCCGCTCGACGAGGTCGTGCTGGTCGCCCACGGCAAGGTCGCCAAGGTGGCGCCGGGCGCGTACGGCAACGAGGCCGTCGTCGGCAGCATGGCCGACGGCGACCACTTCGGTGACGAGATGCTCGCCGGGATCGACCGGAACTGGCCGTTCACCGTCAAGGCGATCACCCCGGTGATCGTGCTGACCCTGCGCGCCGACGACTTCGCCGACCTCAACGGCCGGTCCGAGGCCATGCGCCGGCACGTGCAGGACCTGCTGGCGCGGGAGATGAAACCCCAGAACGCCAGGGGTGAGGCGGAGATCGAGATGTCGTCCGGGCACGACGGCGAGCCGCCGCTGCCGGGCACGTTCGTCGACTACGAGATCTCACCGCGTGAGTACGACCTGGCCGTCGCCCAGACGGCGTTACGCGTGCACACTCGGGTGACCGATCTCTACAACGGGCCGATGAACCAGTTCGACGAGCAGCTCCGGCTGACCGTGGCGGCGCTGAGGGAGCGGCAGGAACACGACCTGATCAACAACCGCGAATTCGGACTGCTGCACAACGCGGACCTCAAGTCGCGGTTCCAGACCCGGTCCGGCCCGCCGACACCCGATGACATGGACGAACTCGTCAGCCGCCGCCGCAAGACGAAGTTCTTCCTCGCCCATCCGCGCGCGATCGCCGCGTTCGGCCGGGAATGCACGCGGCGCAGGTTGTACCCGGAGGGCACCACGGTCGACGGCAAGGTGGTCGCCGCGTGGCGCGGGGTGCCGCTACTGCCCTGCGACAAAATCCCGATCACCGAAGCGGGAACGTCCTCGATCCTCGCCATGCGGACCGGGATGGAGGACAACGGCGTGATCGGGCTGCACCAGACCGGCCTGCCCGACGAGTACGAGCCGGGTCTGAACGTGCGCTTCGACGGCATCACCGAACAGGCCGTGGCCACCTATCTGGTCAGCGCGTACTACTCGGCCGCCGTGCTCGTGCCCGACGCGCTCGGCGTTCTGGAGAACGTCGAGGTCGCGCGCTGACCTCTCGACGCGCCGCAACGCCATCGAATGCCAGGGAAAGGGAACACCCAAGGGACCATTGCCCGCACTCCCGCTTCCATCGTGGTTCCTCTGTGGCGGAGGAACCCGGCTGAACGGATCAAAGATTTACTCGGTGAGGAGGTCGACCGGCGGCTGATGGGCGTGGGCGGGGGAGTGCGGGTTCGCCGAAGAGGAGTGCGAGCAGATCGGGAAGGCGGGCTTGTCATGCTCGCGCACCCGGACTGCGAGGATCCTGACCGCCTGTTGATCTCGGCGAAGCTCAACGCCGCCTGGTGGGCGGCCGACGATCGCTACGCCGACGACACCTCGCTCAGAGCGGTCCCGGCGGAGCTGCCACCGCAGCTCGCACTAAGCATGGTCGCGATGGACCCAGTGCCGTCCTTGTCCGTGGTACAAGCCGAAGCCCCGCAATTAGTCCTCTAGTTGCGGTGGTTGCGCGTGCAAGTATCGCAACTAGAGGACGAAACGCAGCGAAGGCTAGACGACGCCTGCCGCGATCAACTGCTGCCAGATCACCCCTTGGTCCACGACCTCGACTTCGAGCTTTTCGGCCTTGGTGATCTTGCTTGCCCCGACGTCGGCGCCGGTGATGAGCATGTCGGTGTTCGCCGAGACCGATGACGCGGTGGTCGCGCCCGCCTTCTCGCACAACCGCTGGAAGGTCGGGCGCGGGACCTTCTCACCGGAGCGGGGGTCGCTGATCGACCCGGTGACCACGACCGTCTTTCCTTCCAACGGCGCACCGGCCACGACGACCGGCGGGAGGTCCTCTTCACGCACGTCCAGCGAGACACCGACCTCCCGCAGCCGCTCGAGTTCGGGGCGCAGCCGGGTGAGGTGCTCGATCAGGGACGCGGCGACCTTCGGGCCGATGTCCTCCACGGCGACGAGGCCCTCTTCGCCCGCGTCGGCGACGTCCTCCAGCGAACCGAAACCCGCCCGGCACAGCCGTGCGGCGGTGCCTTCGGAGGCCATCGGGATCGCCAGCCCGATCAGCGCCCGGCGCAGGCCGACGGCGCGGCTCACGTCGATCGACTCGATCATGCGAGTGGCGGAGACGTCGCCGATGCGGTCGAATTCCAGCAGCGTTTCCTTGGTGAGCCGGTAGAAGTCCGACGGGTGTTCGAGGATCCCGGCCTCGGCGAGCCGCTCGATCCAGACCCCGCCGATCGCGTCGATGTCCGCGGCCGCCCGTGAGGCCCAATGGATCAGCCGCCGGACGGTCTGGGCGGGACAGGCGACGTTGGTGCAGAACAGTTCCCGGCTGTTGCCCTGTTCGGTCAAGGGCTCTTCGCACGACGGGCACACCGACGGCGGCACGATCTCCCGCTCCTCGCCGGTGCGCTTGGAGACGTCCAGGACACCCGCCACGAACGGGATCACGTCACCGGCGCGGCGTACCAGCACGGTGTCGCCGATCTTGATGCCGCGAGCGCGGATGACCTCCTGGTTGGCCAGCGTCGCCCGGGTGACGGTGGTCCCGCCGACGAAAACTGGCTCCAGCCAGGCGACGGGTGCGATCTTGCCGGTCTTGCCGACATCCCAGACCACGTCGGCAAGCAAGGTGGTCTTCTCTTCGGCGGCGAATTTGAACGCCAGCGCGCCGCGGGGCGAACTGGACCGGGTTCCGGCGGCGGCGTAGGCATCTCGATCCGCCAGGCGCAGCACGGCACCATCGAGGTCGTAGTCGAGGTCGTGGCGTTGCTGCTCGATGGTAGTGATGACGGCTTGCGCCGCTTCGGCGTCTTCACAGTGGCGCATGTCGGCGGCGGTGAACCCGAGCGTCCGCAGTGCGCCGTCGAGATCGGTTTCCGCGCTGTCGGGTTCGGTGGACAGGTCGAAGGCGAAGAACCGCAGGCGCCGTTCGGCGACGGTGGCCGGGTCCTTGGCCCGCAGGGTGCCGGCGGCGGCGTTGCGCGGGTTGATCAGCGGTTTGTCCGAGTGCACCTTGTTGTACGCGGCGAAGGTGGAGCGCAGCATGACCGCCTCGCCGCGCACCTCGACCCGTCCGGGCGCCTCGACCTTCTCCGGGACGCCGTCGGTCAGCGCCCGCACCAGCATGGTCACGTCGTCACCGGTGGTCCCGTCGCCACGGGTCACCGCTCGGGCGAGCCTGCCGTTCTCGTAGACCAGTGCCAGCGACAGGCCGTCCAGCTTCGGCATGACGACCACCGACTGCCCTGGGAAGCGGGTGAAGAACGCCGCGACCTGCTCGGGTTTGGTCGCCTTCTCCAGCGAGAGCATCGGACGCGAGTGCCGGATGGGCGCGTGCAGCACGGCGGGCGCGCCGACCTGGTCCAGCGGGTTCGGGTCCGGCGTCAGCTCGGGGTTGGCCTCGACGAGCCCCCGCAACTCGTCTTCGATCGCGTCGTAGTCGGCGTCGGCCACTTTCGGCGAGCCCCGGTAGTAGGCGTCGCGAAGGACGACGATCTGATCGGCGAGTTCCTGGATGCGATCCCGAGCGTTCACGAGGCAGAGATTACCCGTGACCACCGACAGAACACCGTCCGAAGAGGACTCGGGTCACGGGTTGACGGCGAGCACCAGGAAGGAGGCCAGCAGCACCAGGTGCACGCCGCCCTGCAGCCGGGTCGCCCGGCCGGGGACCACGGTGAGCACGCTGACCGCGATCGTCAACGCGAGTAGCACGATGTGGGTCGCGCCAAGGCCCAGCAGCAGCGGCCCGTCCAGCCAGATCGACGCCAGCGCGATGGTCGGGATGGTGAGTCCGATGCTCGCGATCGCCGAACCGTAGGCGAGGTTGAGGCTGGTCTGCATCCGGTCGCGCCGGGCGGCCCGCGTCGCGGCCAGGGTTTCGGGCAGCAGGACCAGCAGGGCGATCACGACACCGACGAACGACTGCGGGAAGCCTGCCGCGCTGACCCCCGCTTCGATCGCGGGTGACTCCACCTTGGCAAGGCCGACCACGGCGACCAGCGCGACGAGGAGAAGCCCCAGGCTGGTCAGCGCGTCTTTGTTGGTCGGTGGTTCGGCGTGTTCTTCCTCCTTGACCGAGCCGTCGGTGTCGACCGGCAGGAAGAAGTCGCGGTGGCGCACGGTCTGGGTGAGCACGAAGAGGCCGTAGAGCAGCAGGGAAGCGATCGCGGCGAACGCGAGTTGCGTGCCGTTGAAGGCCGGGCCGGGGGTGCTGGTGGTGAACGTCGGCAGCACGAGACTGACGGTGGCGAGGGTCGCCACGGTGGCGAGGGCGCCGCCGCTGCCTTCCGGGTTGAAGTGCGTCTCGCCGTAGCGACGGGCACCGACCATCAGCGAGATGCCGGCGATGCCGTTCATGGTGATCATCACGGCGGCGAACACCGTGTCGCGGGCCAGCGTCCCTGCCTCGGGGCCGCCGGAGGACATCATCGTGACGATCAGCGCGACCTCGATGATGGTGACCGCGATCGCCAGCACCAGTGAGCCGAAGGGTTCTCCGACACGATGCGCGACCACTTCGGCGTGATGCACCGCGGCCAGCACGGTCGCGCCGAGGGCGAGCGCGACGATGGCCACCGGCACCGGGCCGAGATCACGGCCCCAGCTCAGGGCCAGGACGACGATGGCGAGGACCGGTGTCACGGTGGTCCAGGACACGGGGAATCGTCTGCGCGAAGCGGCCATAAGGCCACCCTCGCACACCGTGCGTGACATCGCCGCTCCATATGAGGCGCAGTTGGTCAGGTGCTGGTCGTCATTCGCTGGCCCCTTCGGCGGATTCAAGGCCAGCGGCGTCGGCCTCGCTCAATACGTCTGGCTCAAGACCGTCACCGTGCCGCTCACGGAACGCGAGTGTCAGGGATCTTGACCGTGATCCGCTGAAGCCGGAACCGGCAGAGGGTGTGGAACATTTCGCCCAGTTCCTCGGGGTCGATGCGACCTTCGAGGTCGCGCCTGCTCGCGTTGAGCACCCGGCTGATCACGGTCGCGGGCACGCGGCCGCCGAACTCGCCCATCAGCCAGACACCGATTTCGCCGATCTCGTCCGTGATCGTGCTCTGCGCGGTCATCAGCCTGACCCCTTTACGTCGGAGTGTCACCGGGTTTGCCCCGGTGACACTCCGACGGGCGATGGGAAACCCCATGACGGGAAACCCGCGAGATTGCTCTACTCGGCGCAACCTGCCGTACTCCTGGGATCCGAGTACCCACGTTCCGTGGTCGCCGGACGTGGGTTGCACGGAACGGTGCAGCGGCCAGTAGTGATCTCCGGGAAAACCCCGATGCGATCGACATCGGCGTATGGCAACCTCGGCAGTGACCATTGTGGACAGTGCGGAGAGGAGAGTACACGCGTAGTGGCTCCACCAAGGGATGAAGAAACCACGCAGTGGACAGCGGAGTTGACGGCCTTCACCGAGCTCTACCGGGCGGCGGAGGCAGCGGGTTCGACGGAGGCCGTCTCGCACGCGGGCTGGCACGCCGGGGCCCGGCTCGGGACGAGCGCCGCGAGCGGGCGGCTGCTGGCCTACAACGATTCGGGTGCCGAGGCGGAGTGCGTCTTCCGGGAGGGAGAGCGTCCGCTGTTCAACATCATGAGCGGTGGATATGGGAACGACACCACCGAGCGAGGGTTCGCGGTGTGGAGTTCGCGGCCTGGAGTGCTCGGAGCGGTCGACGCCGGGGTACGCCGGTTGGAGGTGGCCGACGCGGACGGTGTCGTCGTCCCGGCCGACATCGTGGCCCACACCTTCGCCGTCGATGTCGACCTGGGGCCGACGCCTCAGACGGTCGACGAGGTTTTCGCGCCGTGGGATCGACCGGAGCTGACGGTCCGGGTGTACGGCGAGGACGACGCGTTGCGGTACGAGGGCCCTTTGCTGAGTGCCTGACCGGGCGATGTCCTGAACATCAGTGCGCGCGAAGCCTTCGGGGGCTCGCGTAAGTCGGTAAAGGCCTCCTTCCCTACCTTGAGGGTCAGGGGCTCGGCGAAGTCGCAGAGCTGCTGGTGGTAATCCGGGCTTGGCATCGCTACTGCCCGCAAGGGGCCGAGCGGGGAGGATTCGGGACGTTCAACGTCCGAAATCCTCCCCGCTCGGCGTGTACCCGAGGGGGGCATGTCCCTCAACCTCTGTTGATCAATAGCCGCCTGACTTGCAAGACCTCGACTTTGCCGGGGCGCCGGACGCAGTGAAGGGGGCCTTCATGTACTTCGAGATCAGCCGTTCGGAGTCGTGATGACCGCGAACTTCGAACCCTTGCCGGCGATCCGCTCGCTGAGATCGGTGGTGATCGTCTCGATCGGCGCGTAGTTGTTCAGCTCACCGGCCTGGCAGGGACCCGACCGGGACTGCTGGTTGCCGATCAGGATGCCCAGCGCGGCGTGATCGGCCTGGCTGAACAGCGGTCCGCCGCTGTCGCCCGGACGAGCGCACAGATCGGTGTTGATGCCGACGTCCGTCGACAAGACACGACCACAGCGGGTCCCGACGAGGTAGCCGGCGCCCGCGCCACTGTCGACGGAATCGGGGTAGTTCACCGCGCTCGACGCGGTCCCGCTGGCGCAGACGACATAGCCCGCCTTGATATCGGCGAGCTTGCGGGTGCCGGTGATGTACTCGTCCACCGAGGTGGCCTGTGTACCGCACGGGGTGTCGGCATTGCTGTCCATGCCACCGTTGCGGCAGTACTTCAGCACCCGGTTGCGACCGGCCTGGCCCTCGAGCCATTTCGTGGCCGCAGCGTCGTCGACATACGGCAAGGCCGCGTAGTCGTACGGGTACGAACTCTTCTCGATGCCGTGCTGCTGCACGACCGCGTTGCCGTTGTGCTGGGTCGGCGTGTTGTTGGTCTTGGTCCGCATGCAGTGGCCAGCGGTCAGGACCCAGCCCTTGCCGGGGAAACCGCCGCCGGTGGACCGCAGGTTGAAGGCACTGGTGCAGCCGCCCCAGGTGCCGTCGTCCCGCTTCATGTCCAGCCGGAGGCCGCCGCGCATCGGACCATAGTTGGTGCAGTAGAGCGGATGACAGAAACCGAGATCCACGTTCGGCGTGGACAGCGCGTTCGGGTTCTTCAGGACGCGGGAGACGACCATTCCCGGTTCCGCCGCCGCGGCCTGGCGGGCGGTGTTCACTTCGACGGTCACGACGTCGCCGGTGGCGCGCATGGAGACCTTCTCCCGCGCCACCCAGTCACGTTCCCACAGCACGACGCGGTTTTCGGACTCACTCACCGACGGCAGGTAGACCGCTCCCGGCCCAGCGCCGACCTTGGCCGCGACGCGTTCCTTCGCCGCCGTGAGCTGCTGCAACGAGTGTTGGACCTGTTGCGTGCGGACATCGGCCTGGACGGGCATCGCCTTCAGATACGGCTCCGCCGCCGCGGGTTTGGTCATGGCCACAACCAGCTGGCCCTTGACCTGGTCGAGCCACATGCCGCCGTACTCGGCGCTGCGATCGCGTCGCAGCAGCTCGTCCAGCTTGATGCCGTCGGTCTGCAATTCCAGACGGCGCAACGCCTCCTGCTCGTTCACCTGGTAGGTCCGGACCAGGTAGTGCACCGACTCCCGCACCGAAGCGGGGTCGAGCGCGGTGTGGAACGACCGCACGGTTTCGGCCAACGCCGGGCTGCCCAGTGCTGCGGTCGCCGCCAGCACCGAAACGGCCAGGGCCCCCAGTCTTCCAGCTCTCCGCACGAGATCTCCTCACATGTCAGGGACTTCGCGATCAGTTAACCGGAGAGCGCCTGGTGAGTGTGAAGAGTTTTCGACAAAGAGCCTTTTCGTCCCTTGAAATCTGTACTGGCGTCCCCGCGCGCGTGAAGTACATCAGAGACGTAACTCGCGTGCTTGGAGGCGGATCTCGCGTGTGCGGTCTCCAAACACGCGAAATACGGCTCTGAGCACGTGAGTGCGGGGATTGATCCAGGTTCCCGCTGGACGCACGAACTTTCGACGTAGGACAGTAGGTGCAAGGGGACCTTCACGGACCTGCGGACCTCGGTCGGCCGAAATCGGTTGCCCCGCGCCAGCGACTCGGCCGGCGCGAGGCGAAGTCCGGGTTACAGGCTCGGCTCCCGCCGCTGTTTTCCTTGACGGGCTTTGACGATCCAGGCGCCGAAGAGGGTCAGGAGACCGAGGCAGGTCCCGGCCGACGCACCGAACTCCGGAGTGCTGATCTTCACGACGCCGACGATGATCCCGCCGCCGATCGTCAGCAGCAGGCACATCCGCAAGGTCGGGGCCCAGCCGACGAGAACCGCCATCGCCAGGCAGAGCCAGCTGTCGCGGGTCTGCACTTTGCGATGGCGGCCCGGGGTCCTCAGCAGAGGCCGCGCCGCGCGGATCATTTCCGCGGAAGTGGCGACCCGGCGAGGCGGCTCTTCGATGTGCTCGATGACGACTTTGACCCGTTGGGGCGGGCCGTTGTCTGGTGTCTTCGCATTATCAGGCTGTAGGGTCACGACTGTCCTGTCCTTGTTCTAGCGAGCGGGCGAATGGACATCCGCGTGGCCTCCTGTGACAGCAGGGGGCCACGCGTGCGTTACCGGCTCTTCACTCGGTCCGGCTGAGAACATCTTGGCGAAAGCAGAATGTGACCGTTCAGTAGTACTGCGTGTGTCGCGCTGAACGGTATGCACGCGTCGCTCAACGGTCTGGGTGACACCGAAGACTACCCAAAGTAGTCAGAGGCGCCGAACGGACGAGCACCGTCAGGCGGGCTCGACAGTCCACCGGCTTGCGTTTCCGGGATCGTGCCAGGCCACCACGATGTGCGTCGAAGCACTGATCTCCGCAGGTCGGAAGCTTCATCGAGGACACCGTGTGCGGAGCCTTCGCGAGTATGAAAGATGCTGATCGCAAGTGCGGATTACCGCCAACTTCGGCCAAAATCGGCGAGCTTCGAGCATCCCCGCTCACGTTGAGTTCACTCGATCGGGCAGTTCGTCCCCCGTTATCGCCCCGCTCGGCTCACGAACAGCGAGTGACTGCTCTGTTCGGGTGGTCACACTCCGAACATGTTTTCGCGGGCACGAAGACTGCTCAACAGTGCGAGGGCGTGAGCGGTGGGAGTGGCGGGTTCGGCGTGGTAGATGAACAGTTGCTGGCCGGGGCGCTGCGCACGTCGAATGCCTGATAGGTGAGGACCAGCGGGCCGACGTCGGGGTGCACGAGGTGTTTGGGCTCGCGGGTCTTGCCGCGCACGTGGTGGGTCTCCCACAGGTCGCGGACGTGCGCACTGCTTTCGCTGAGTTCCGCCACCAGGCTTCGCAGGCCGGCGTCGTGCGGGTCGAAGCCCGCGGCCATCCGCAGGTTCGCCACGGTGGCCTGCGCGGTCCAGTCCCACCGTGCGTAGAACTGCCGTCCAGCGGGGTCGAGGAACGTCATCGGGCGAGGTTGCCCGCGACCCGGAAGGGCGAGAGCAGCGCGTCGGCGAGGGCATTGGTGGCCAATACGTCCAAGACGCGGTTCAGCACGAAAGCGGGAGTGTGCGGGTAGCCGTCCATGAGTTGCCGCAGTTCGGGGCTCACGGCCCGGGGCGACGGGGCGGGTGTGCTGTCCGGTGTCGCCCCGGCCAGCCGGAACAGGTGATCGCGCGCGTCGGGGTCGAGATCCAGTGCACGGCGGAGTTCACACCGTCCACAGTGGACTCAGTCGCGCACCTCGGTCGGGTCGCCCTACGATGGGAGCGTGGACGAACGGCCGATCACCACCGCGCAGCGCAACTTCCGACGAGTCGCCGACGAGCTCGAACGCATGGAGAACCAGGATCGGTTCACCTACATCTTCCGATCCCGGTTGTGGAGTTCCTCGTCGGTTTCCGGGCCCGGGTCCGAGTCGGTGCAGACACAGCAGCTGCGCGATCAGCTGCCGGACGTTCTCGACCGTTTCGGCGTGCGCACCCTGCTCGACCTGCCGTGCGGGGACTTCGGCTGGCTCAGTGCGGTCGATCTCGATCTGAAGCGGTACATCGGGGCCGACATCGTCACCGAGCTGGTCGAAATGAACGCCGAGCGCTTCCGGGACGATCCGATGCGGGAGTTCCGGGTACTCGATCTGACCGGCGATCCGCTGCCGAAGGCCGATTTGGTGCTGTGCCGGGATTGCCTTGTCCACTTGAGCTTCGCCGACATCGAGCGGGCGCTGCGCAACCTTCGGCGGAGCGGCTCCCGGTACCTGCTCACCACGACGTTCACCGAACTGGGCACCAACATCGACATCGCGACGGGCGACTGGCGGCCGCTGAACCTGTGCCGGGAACCGTTCGGGTTCCCGGAGCCGCTGGCGGTGCTGGTTGAAGGCTGCACGGAAGAGAACGGCGCCTACGCGGACAAGTCGCTGGGGTTGTGGGAGATCGCCTCCATCACGGCACAGGACGCAGGCGGTCGCTGAGGTAGGCGAGGATCTCGTCCCTGGCTCGCACCGTCGGATGCCCCTCGGCGTCGACGAAGTGAGCGGTGACGACGCTGTGCGGGGTGCCGACCACGTCCCGGAAGAACGGGGGCGGGTCGGTGTTCGCGGCACTGCTCGGCAGGACACGGCCGTCGAAGGCGGCACCGAGGAGGGCTTGGTAAGCGGCGAAACGTTGGCCGGTGCACCAGCGGTCGCCCTCAAAGCGGTAGGCGAGAACCGTCAGGCCATCGCGCAGGACGCGGTCCCGGATCGCGAGCGCGTCTTCGTCGCCGAGTTCCAGCCCGCCCGGGTCGTCCAGCGGCAGGGACGGGTGGTTGACCACGGGCGCGATGACGGCGGGCTCGAGTGCCATGGTGAGGGCGAAGTTGCCGGTGAAGCACAGGCCGATCGTGCCGACCCCGGGACCGCCGCATTCGGCGTGGGCGAGCCGTGCGAGCCCGCGCAGCCACGTCGAGACGGGGCTGGTGCCGCCGCCGGCGAACGCCCGGAACTCGGCACTTACGCACGCGCGGCGGGCCACCTGCTGGCCGGCCTCGGCGGTGGGATAGGCGCCGTCGGTCCCGAAGAGCGAGGGAACGAAGACGGTGAATCCCGCGCCCCGCACCCATCGCGCGAACCGAAGTACGTCGGGGCTGATGCCGGGCATCTCGGGCATCAGCACCACGGCAGGTCCGGAACCCGCGACGTAGACCGTCTTCGTCACGCCGTCCACCTCCAGAGTGCGGCGGGAGAAGTCGGTGATCGCGTCGTCGAGATGTCCTTGCACACCGACAGCCTGGACCAACGCGCCCATCGGCGGTGATAGGCCAGATCGCCATCTTCAGGGGTAATCTCGCCACATGCTGAGAGTCGGCGTCCTGGCCTATCCAGGCTGCTTCGCATCCGAAGTGTTCGGCGTCCCCGATCTCCTCACGATGGCCGCGCACGTGGCGGGCCCGGACCGCGCCGGATACGAGGTGTCCGTCGTCTCGCCTCGCCGCCGAGTCGTCGCATCGGGCGGTATGACGTTGACCGTCTTTCCGCTGCGTGAAGTCGACGTTCTCCTCGTGCCGGGTTTCGAGCTCGTGCCGGGCCTTGACATCGACGCGAAAGTCACGGGTCTCTCCGGTGAAGTCGCGGCGATCCGCTCGCACGCCGCCGCGGGCAAAGCCGTCGTCTCGATCTGTGTCGGGGCGTTTCTGCTCGCCGAGGCAGGACTTCTCAACCATCGCCGCGCCACCACGTCATGGCTCTTCGCGGACGAACTCGCTCAACGCTGCCCTGAGGCCGATGTCCAGCCCGAGCACCTCGTCGTCACTGACAAGGGAGTGACCACGACAGCGGCCTTCGGCGCCATGTACGACTTCGCGCTCGAACTGATTCGCGAACACAGCGGTGCTGACGTGGCACGGACGACGGCGCGGGTGGCACTGGTCGACGACGCGCGGTCGTCCCAGACTCCCTACGTCGACGCGCGACTCCTTCCGCGGCCTGGCAACGAATTCTCCCGCCGGGTCATGCGATGGCTCGATCAGAACCTTGCCGCCCGATACGATCTGGCCGCTTTGGCCCGCACTTTCAATGTCAGCACGCGGACATTGCTGAGGCGCTTCGCGGAGGAGGCCGAGCAGAGCCCGCTCGAATACCTGCATTCCGCGCGCGTCCGGCGTGCCCGTCACCTCCTCGAAACGACGGACCGCACTGTCGCCGGAATCTGTTCCACGGTCGGTTACCGGGACCCCGGGACCTTCGCCGCGCTCTTCGCCAAGCACACAGGACGACGGCCAAGGGCCTATCGTGCGGCCTTCCGCCGTGGCGCCGACTGAGAACCGTATTTTCGCGACGCCGGAGTCGCTGCCTTTCGGGCAGCCATTCTTCGCCGCAGCTACCTTCTCCTGTTTCATCGCGGCAATCGAAGTTTGTGTCAGTGCACCAGTGCCGCGCTGAGGGTGCGGGCGGTGCGGGCGACAGCGTCGGACACCGCTCGGGCAGGCTGCCGCACGGCGATCGCGGCCGCGATCGAACCAAGTGTCTCGCCGGTCGGCAGCCTGACGGGTGCTTCGGCGACAACGAGACCGTGTTTGGCTTGCCAGCCTGGCGAAAAGTGGCCGGTGTGCTGCGGCACGGTCGTCCCTGGCCGCAGGAGGAGGTCGTGCTCCGGCAGGGTGAGGCTGGCGGCGATCAGGATGTCGCCGTCACACGGGACGGCGAACACCGAGCTGGCTCGGGTGGCCGCGAACAGCCACCGGAGCTGACCGCGGGCGAGCTCCAGCAATCGTGGATAGGGCTGCCACGATTGGCCGAGCCGGAATGCCTGCGCGCCGACGCGGTAGCGGTTTTCGCTGCGCTGGACAACCTCCAGTGCGGTCAATTGCTCGAGCAATCGGTGTGCGGTGGATTTCGGCATCGAGCAGGAATTGGCCAGCTGGGTCAATCCAGCTTCACCTTTATGTCGTACCAAGGCATCCAATAGGGTGAAAGCGCCGCCGAGGACGCTTCTGGGTCTTTTTCCGGTCTCCATCGAAATCCCCCTCACGTGGTCCACTGGACGGAACCTTTGCTGACAGGGGCACGTTTCCGCGCCAGCCTGTAGGCATTCCGGTGCGTATCTTCGGTCAATGGGAGCGAACTGGGAAGCGTACATCCATAGAGTGGAAAGGGTTCCGGAAAATGCGAAGAACCATTCGGACGGGGATGGCGATAGCGGGTCTGTTCGCGGGTCTGCTCGTCGTGCCATCGGTCGCGAGCGCGGACGCCGCCGACGTCGGCATCCTCGGTTCGCCCGCCTCGCAAAAGCCCGCCGCTGACTTCGACGGGGACGGGTTCGCCGACAAGGCGGTGTGGCGTCCCGGTAATGGCGGCTGGTACGTGATCCGCAGCAGCAACGGCAGCGTGGCGACTCAGCAGTGGGGTGTCTCAGGTGACGTACCGGTGGCCGCGGACTACGACGGCGACCGCCGGGCCGATTTCGCCGTGTGGCGGCCGAGCAACGGTGTTTGGTACATCATCCAGAGCAGCACCGGCACCGTGGTGACCCGGCAGTGGGGTACCCCCGGAGACGTCCCGTTGACCGGCGACTTCAACGGCGACGGCCGCTCGGACTTCACCGTTTGGCGACCGAGTAACGGCTATTGGTATGTGTTCGGTATCGCCACCGTGCAGTGGGGCACTGCCGGTGACGTTCCCGTGTCCGGCGATTTCAACGCGGACGGTCGTGCCGACTTCACCGTCTGGCGACCGAACACCGGCTACTGGTACGTGCGGGACATCGCTACCCAGCAATGGGGCACTGCCGGTGACGTTCCGGTGGCCGGTGACTTCAACGCGGACGGTCGTGCCGACTTCGCCGTGTGGCGGCCGAACACCGGCTACTGGTACGTACTCGGCATCGCGACCCAGCAGTGGGGTACCGCGGGCGATGTTCCCCTGGCAGGGAATTTCGGTGGCGACCCGCGGGCCGACTTCGTGGTCTGGCGTCCGGCGAACGGGAACTGGTACGGCCTCGGCCTGTTCACCACCCAGTGGGGGACACCAGGCGATATCCCGGTCTGATCGGCGAAGAATGTCGGTCCTTGACACCGTACTGATCTCTTGAAAGTGGACTGGCGGGCGACGGTGTCGCCGATCATGATGGTGACACCGTCGTCTCGCCAGTACACCCTCTGACCAAAACAGCCTGGTCAGAGCGTCGACCGAAGCGCTGCCGGGCTCCGGCTGGTAACCGATGATCACCTGATCCTCGGCTCCGGCGATGGTGTGGGCCTGGCGGCCCCGATCAGGCAGGCCATCGGACACCGCGGAGATCATTCTCGGACTGGTCGACCCGCACCCGATCGCCGAGAACGTCCACCAGCAGCGGCTCGACACTTGGCAACAGTGGCGTGAGCCGGCCGAGAGCATGACCTGATCGGTGTGGGGAAATGGCACCCTGCGGCCACCAAGGCATCGGCGAACGTGGGAACGATCAATCTTCGCTCCTTTGGGCGTATGCCGGGACACATCCGCGCTGCCAGAATCAATCCTGATCATTTTCAGGGGCGCAGCTCTAAAGGTGGTTCCACAGGCGGAAGGGAACAAAGTGGCAACGGTTTCCGGCGTGCGTAACGATAGCAAGATCGCCACCGATATCGGAAACGATCTACCCGGCTGGTCCAGGGCGCGTTTCTCGAAAGCCACCTGGCGGACAACTACGAACTCGTCATCGAGGCCGAGGTGGACAACCCCCTCGGTGGAATGCTTCGGGCGGATCTCGTCGCGGTCAAGGATGAGCGAGAAGACGACGGCCTCGGCGAAATGTGGATTTATGTTGGTGAGATCAAATCCGACGGCGATCAATATTATGCGCCTGGCAAGGCCTACGTCCAACTAGACACCTACCTCAACGCCTATAGGCGCAAGTACCCCCACGCGTACGTCGGCAAGCTGACATCCTGGAACAGTGATGTCGACGGCTACCCGCTCGTCGATGACGGTTACGACTGCACCGTCTTCATCGCCAACGCGGGCGATGGCCTCTACCGGTACAGCGGACGGTCCACAGCCGCCGGAGAGTCGAATCAGAGCAAGCGCATCGAGAAAGAGGGACTCCACAAGTTGCCGTTCAACGAGCGACCCGACTACGAGGTCGGTAGCTGACCGCGAGGCGGCGCTGCGGAGCGAAAGCGTGGTCCTGCTATTCATCCGTCGGCGGACCGCCGTCCAGCGCAGCATGGGCGGCGACAAAGGTCACCGCACGGCTCGCCGAAGGCCAGTGCCTCGAACGCCGACACCTTCATCCGTCGGGTCGAAGCGGAATGGTGTCGGCCGACGATCGCTCACCGGCGTGAGCGGACTTCAGTGTCGAGCCATGCTCGGATCATGAGCAGCCGCGACGATGACTTTCTTGTGTTCGTTATCGGCGGGGCCTGCTTTCCAACCTCGACGGTTTCGCCCGTGAGTTCTCCCGCTGCTGACTCAGTGCTGGCTCAATTCCGAGTCATCGCGGTCCGCACCGGGCCACGCCGAGACGACCCGATGGCTGGAACAACTCGTTTCCACCTGCCACCCGTCGAACCGTCCGGGCATCGAGGCCAGAGCTGTAGGTCAGTACCAGGGGACACGCTGCTCGGAGAGGCCCGACCGCTCGGCTTGGCGCTGAGCGGCGCTTTGGTCCGCGATGCGTCCCCGGGCAAACCTGGTTGAACACACTCCGAGGCCATGACACCCTACCGACAACTGATAGGGGCATTCTCGTGGAAGCACTGCTACGGCCTACTTGCAGGAGCTGTTCTTGACCGTCGAGACAACCCCTGCGATCGACGCCGCACTGGCGAGGTGTCTGGTCGATACACAGTTCCCTCAGTGGGCCGAGTTGCCGCTGCTTCAGTTCGCCCCGGCAGGCTCGGACCATGTGATCTACCGGCTGGGCGAGGAACTGTCCGTTCGGCTCCCTCGCCACGCCGGCGCGATCACGCAGGCGAGAAAAGAAGCAAAGTGGCTGCCTCGCCTCGCCCCGCACCTGCCCCTGGCCGTCCCCGAACCGGTGGAGGTGGGAGAACCGGACTTCGGCTATCCGTGGCCATGGGCGGTGTCGCGCTGGCTGGACGGTGAGGTGGCGACCGTCGATGCCCTGTCCGGCTCGCACGACGCCGCCGGCGCGCTGGCCGAGTTCCTGACCGCACTTCACCGGTTGGACTCCGAAACGACCGAGGACCTCACCGGTCAGCCGCTGGCCACACGGGACAAGGCGACGCGATCCGCCATCACGAAAGTTGAAGACTCGTTCGACACCGCGGTGATGGGCGAGTTATGGGACGCCGCGCTCGCTGCCCCCGGTTGGGATCGTCCACCGGTCTGGTTCCACGGCGACTTCCACACCGGCAACCTGTTGATGACCAAGGGTCGCCTCAGCGCGGTCATCGACTTCGGTGAGCTTGGAACGGGCGACCCGGCCCGCGACCTGATCATTGCCTTCACCCTCATGTCGCCTGACACGCGAGCCACCTTCCGCGCCGCGCTCGATGTGGACGATGCCACCTGGACCCGTGGTCGCGGCTGGGCCCTGGCCACCGGTTTGAACGCTTACATTTCCTACGCCGCCATCAACCCGCGTGTTGCCGCACAGACCACCCGCCAAATCACGCAGGCCCTCGCGGGCTGAACATCTCTGGCGAGCCCATGAGATCAGGATATCCGCGAACAGACCATCTTCGACTATCTCGCCCTGATCGTACCGGCACTGGTCCGCCCATTGGTATATCCGTGCGTTCACGAGAATGATCGGTAAGCGGCAAGAGTGGTCGTTGATAAGAAATGACAATGATTGCCCGTCGACGCATGGCGGCCGGAAAGTGCAATGGTCAGCGGGGCAAAATTGAGACATCGATCCTGTTGCGGGATGCGGCGTTTCATGGCCTGCACGGGTGAGGTTGGGTCGCCTTCGGCACTGTGACCTGCGGTTTGTCATCTTCAGTGGTGGAATCCGTGGGTGATGGTGACCCGTTCGGTTTCCTCGTTGCGCCAACCGTAATTTTGTGTCTTCGGGGGCGGGCCGATAGCTTCGAATTCATGGAGTGGAACTTTCAGACGGCCGAGAAACTCGTTGCCGCGTTGCGTGCCGGTGATGTGACCTCGACGGAACTGACCGACGAAGTGATTTCCGGTATCGAGCGTGACGACAAGGCGATCAACGCGATCTGTGTGCCGGACTTCGACCGAGCGCGGGCCGCCGCGCGCCGCGCCGATCAGGCACGCGCGCGTGGTGAGGACCGGCCGCTGCTCGGCATTCCGGTGACAGTCAAAGAGTGTTACAACATCGCCGGACTGCCGACGACCTGGGGCATGCCGCCGCACCGGAACTTCATGCCCGCCGAGGACGCGGTACAGGTGTCGCGGCTCAAAGCCGCGGGCGCGGTGGTGCTCGGTAAGACCAATGTGCCGTTGGGGCTGCAGGATATCCAAAGCTTCAACGACATCTACGGCACCACCAACAACCCGTGGGAGCACGGCCGCACGGCGGGTGGATCCTCCGGCGGGTCGGCGGCGGCACTGGCGTCCGGGTTCGGCGCGCTGTCCATCGGCTCCGACATCGCCGGTTCACTGCGCACCCCCGCGCATTTCTGCGGCGTATACGCGCACAAGCCGACACTCGGGCTGGTGGCGAACCGCGGCATGGTCGCGCCACCCGAGCCGGCGTTGCCGGTCGAACTCGACCTCGCCGTCGTCGGTCCGATGGCACGCACCGCCCACGACCTCACGCTCCTGCTCGACGTCATGGCCGGGCCGGACCCGCTGACGCTCGGCGTCGCCTACGACGTGACGCTGCCACCCGCGCGCCACGAGCGGCTCCGCGATTTCCGGGTCTTGGTCCTCGACGAGCATCCGCTCCTCCCGACCGGGTCCGCCGTGCGGGCGGGCGTGAACCGGGTGGCCGCCGCGCTCGCCGACGGCGGCGCCCACGTCGAACGGCACAGTCCGCTGCTGCCCGACCTGGCCGAAGCCGCGACGCTCTACACGCAGTTGCTGATCTCGGGCTCCGTCGCACGTTTCCCCATCGAATCGCACGCGCAGCTGCGGATCCGCGCCGCCGGACTGAACTCGGACGATCAGAGTCTCGACGCCGTGCGGCTGCGCGCCATGGTGTTCAGCCACCATGACTGGATCGAGGCGAACAACCGCCGCGAACTCCACCGCCACGGCTGGCGCCAGCTGTTCACCGAGTTCGACGCCGTGGTGTGCCCGATCACGCCGACACCCGCGTTCCCGCATGACCACAATCCCAATCCGCTGGAACGGCGTATCGACATCGACGGCGTCGAATACCCGTACTTCGACCAGCTCGTCTGGGCAGGTCTGGCCACCATGCCCGGCCTGCCTGCCACCGCCATACCCGCGGGCCGGTCCCCCGAAGGCCTGCCGGTCGGAGTGCAGCTCATCGGCCCGATGTTCGAGGACCGCACCCCGCTGCGGCTGGCTGAACTCCTCGAACAGAAGATCGGCGGCTTCCAGCCACCGAAGTAGGGCGCACCGGCCGGGACAGACGTCGCCGAGAACTCCGATCCCTGGCCGACACGCGCGCCTCGTTCAAAATCCGCAGGCGGGTTATGGGTGCTCGCCCGCTGGGGATCTCGCTATCCAGAATCGGTCCTCGTCGTTGACTCGACCATCCGGGAAGCCGCCGTTGGCCAGGATGACCCGGCGCGGCCCGAGCCGTCAGGATCCGCGTTCCGTGCCCTTGGCCCCGCCACGGGTTCGCGACGCTGTAGCCAATGTGGCCGCCCGAGGCGACCGGCTCCGGCGTGAGTTCGTGGCTGCTCGGCAACGACCTGGCGGAAGTCGGCGGCGGCGCGATCGAGTAATTCGGTCGAGCCGCCGTCGGTGCGACGGTGGTGTCGTGTCGCCGAAGAAGTGCACGTATTCCCGGATTACGAAGGGTTGGTAGCCCGCGAGGTCTTCGGCGAGGTCCCGGATCGCGGAGAGGTCGGGCGGGTGTGAGCAGACGGTACCCGCGCGCCCGCCTGGGTAGATGCCGAACTTCACCCTTCGGTCCTCCTGTGCCCGTCGGGTCGCGTTCCCGACCAGTCGATGTCGTGTGATCGGATCCGCGAAGTCAGCTTCCTGATCCAACCGGTTTCGGTGGCGATGATGGTGCGCCAGTAGCGACCTCGAGCATGTGCACCTCGGCCACGCCGTCGGGTTCTTCTTGCAGGGTGACGAGTTCTTGGTCGAGCCGGTCAGCGCGAGCGTCCAGAATGGACAACGCGTGATCGGCGGGAAGTGCCCCGGCGTAGGCGACGGCCAAGGTGAAATCCACGGAGGCGACCTGGCTCTTACGCAGTCCCGCCTCGATCTTCCCGCGGAAATCCGCCATACCTGCTTCGGTCAATTCGAAGGCCGTGCGCGGCGGCCGGTTGCCCACCCGCTCCGGGACGCGGGAGGCGACCATCCCGGTCCGCGTCAGCGCCTTCAGCAGGGACGTGACGGTGCTGCGGGTGACCGGCAGGTGCCCGTATCGCTCACGCAGGCGCGAGGTCAGTTCGTAAGCGTGCGAGGGCTGCTCTACGAGGAGTCCGAGCAGCGGCAGCACCAGGCTGTTCTGTGAAGCGTCCAAGGGCACCGGCTCAATCATAGACGTATACGTCCAAGTGCAAGGCGGTCGGACCAGGCCCGGAGCACCTCGGAGCACGAGAGGTTTCGGCCATCGAGCGAACTATCGCCGTTTTGACGGATTTCGGCCCGCTAGAGGATCTCGTACATTTCGGCACTGCATGGAAATCCATTTCGCATTGACGTTCGGCCGTTCACCCGAATTTCGAAGCGGATCGGAATTCGTCATTCATATGACCTAATTCCATCGAACTGGGCTGTTCAAGCGCATGTCATTGTGTGATGCCGCCGGGTTATGACCCCGAGGGATCTGCCTTCCGGTCTTTCGTACGGATGGAGGTACCCGCCAAAAGTTTCTCGCACTACTTTTCAATGCTGTGACGCCGCCGCGCGGCGACTGAGTCCAACGCTTGGGAAGGCTCTGGCAGGCAAGCACTTCTGTGGCAGTGTGGTCGCTTCGCATACCCGGCCAGGTCGGCGATCTATTAAGGAAAATGGTGAATCGTACCCAAGGTCTCGATGTCGGTTTGGTTCCACCCTCTCGGTCGACGCGAAGCGAGAAACTGGTCATACGAAAATATGGGGGCTCGTCGCTGGCCACGCCGCGAATGGTGAGCGAGGTGGCTGCCGACGTGGCCACGCTCGTCGAAGCGGGGAACCGGGTGATCCTGGTCGTGTCGGCCATGGGCGATACCACCGACCGGCTGATCGCGCTGGCCGGAGAATTCGGCGAGCCACCGGTTCCTCGAGAGCTCGACCAGTTGATGGCGACGGGCGAACAGGTCTCCGCGGCGGTGCTCGCCTTGGCACTGGCCGAGCGTGGCGTCAAGGCCGTGTCACTGACCGGTGACCAGGCGGGGATCGAGGTGAGCGGCGAACCGGGAGCGGGAACGATCGCGCGGGTCGACCCCGCGAGGATCATCGCGCGGCTGCGCGACGAACAGGTCGTCGTGGTCGCCGGGTTCCAGGGACGGGACGCGAACGGCGAGCTGCTGACGCTGGGCAGAGGCGGTTCCGACACCACTGCGGTGGCGCTCGCGGCCGCGCTCGGCGGTTCCGAGTGCGAGATCTGCACCGACGTCCACGGTGTCCGCACCGCCGACCCCCGGATAGTGCCGGACACCCGGCCGGTCAGGACGATTTCCTACGACGCCATGGTCGAGCTCGCCGGTCTCGGTGCCCGCGTGCTGCACCCCAGATCCGTGGAGCTCGCCCGCCGTCATGGGGTGGCGGTGCGCGTGAAGCATTCTTCGAGTCCTGGACCTTCCACCGTCGTCACGGCGGCGGAATCGTCCCTGGAGGACGCCACTCGTGTCATCGGCATCGCACATGATCGCGACGTGCGGCTGGTAAGGGTCGAGGTTTCGGCCTCCGACGCGGACCATTACGCCCGCGTACTCACGATTCTCGCCCGGTGCGGGGTGAAGCCGGACAACCTGAGCTGGCCCGATCCCGGCGAACTGCGGTTCACCGTGCGGGGTTCGGAGCCGCTCAATGAACCGATCGCCGAGCTCGCGATGAAGCTGGGCGCCCGTTCCACGGTTCTCGAGGACCTCGGCTCGGTCTCCGTGGTCGGTACGGCGCTGCTGGATCCGCCCGGCTGCCTGCCCGAGTTGCTGCGGGTCCTCGCCGACCACCGCGTCACGGTGCCGGCGATGACGACCTCGCAGTCGCGGCTCACCGTCGTGATTCCCGTCGAGGCTGTCGACACCACCGTCCGGGCGCTGCACGACTCGTTCGGCTTGGCGGAGGACCGGACATGAGCCCGTACGGACAGCCTGCCGGCCTGTTCACCACCGACAGCCTGGTCCTGACGTGCGACGGGTACGAACAGCGGATCCGGTGGAGCAGCGGTCAGCGGCTGGAACAGTTGTACGAGGGGCTCTGCGATCGCTTGCGCGCAGAAGGTCTCGGTGATCGCCTCGCGGTGGACGCGGCGGGCACGAAACTCACGTTCGCCGGGTTGGACGAGCAGGCCAATCGCCTCGCCCGTCATTTGCGAGGGCACGGGGTGCGGCCCGGTGACCGGATCGGGTTGCTGTTCGACGAACCGGTGCATCCCTATGTCGCGATGCTGGCCGTCCTCAAGATCAACGCGGCGTATGTGCCGCTGGACACGGGTTTTCCGGACGAGCGGCTGGGCTACATCGTCCGGGACGCCGGTGTCCGGCTGGTGGTGACGATCTCGGGGCTGCGTGACCGCTTCGAGCCGGGCAGTGTCGCTCTGCTCTGTCTCGACGAGGACGAAGACCGGATCGCCGCCTTGCCGGGTGACCGGCTCAGCGCGGCCGAGAAGGGCGTCCCGGCAGACGAACTCTGCTATGTCGTCTACACGTCCGGTTCGACCGGGCAGCCCAAAGGCGTGACGATCGACCACGCCTCGATCTGCAACTTCGTCCGGGTCGCCGCCGACGTCTACGGCATCCACGGCACCGATCGGGTCTACCAGGGGATGACGATCGCGTTCGACTTCTCGGTCGAGGAGATCTGGGTCCCGCTGCTGTCCGGCGCGACCCTCGTGCCGAAACCCGGTGGCACGAGTCTCGTGGGCCACGAACTGCACGAATTCCTGCGGGACAACGGCGTAACCGCGTTGTGCTGCGTCCCGACCCTGCTGGCCAGCCTCGACGAGGACCTGCCGCGTCTGCGGTTCCTCCTGGTCTCCGGTGAGGCCTGCCCCGAAGACCTCGTCCGTCGCTGGTATCGGCCGGACCGGCGGTTCCTCAACGTCTACGGCCCGACCGAGGCGACGGTCACCGCGACCTGGGCGGTGCTGCGACCGGACCAGCCGGTGACCATCGGCGTCCCGCTGCCCACCTACTCGGTCGTCATCCTCGATCCCGACGAGCCGCGGGCGCTGGCCGCGGGCGAACTGGGGGAAATCGGTATCGCCGGGGTCGGGCTCGCCGGTGGCTACCTGAACCGTCCCGACCTGACCGAGCGCGCGTTCATCCCGGATTTCGTCGGCATCGGGCACAACCCGTCCCACCGCATCTACCGCACCGGTGACCTGGGCCGGATCACCCCGGAAGGGGAGATCGAGTACCACGGCCGCGCCGATACGCAGGTGAAGATCCGCGGTTACCGCGTCGAACTCACGGAGATCGAATCGGTCCTGCTGCGGATCCCCGGAATCGCGCAGGCGGTGGTCGACACCCACCATCCGGAAGCCGGTAGAACCGAACTGGTCGCCTACTACAGCCTGCGCCGCGACAGAGCGAGCGTCGACGCCGGTGAACTGCGGCGACGGCTGGGGGAGTTGCTTCCCGGCTACATGGTGCCCGCCTATCTCGAACAGCTCGACCACATCCCCCTGACACCGGCGGGCAAAGCCGACCGCAAACACCTCCCGGCACCGAGCAGCCCGCGAGCTGCGGCAGGCCTCACCGACTACGTGGCACCGGCCACCGAGACCGAACAGCACCTCGCGGACGCGTTGGGCCGTGTCCTCGGCGTCGAGCGGATCTCGGTGACGGGAGACGTTTTCGCCGACTACGGGGCCGACTCGCTGCTGTTGGCCAAGTTCTGCGCGCTGGTCCGGGAACGCGGCGATCTCGCGCCGTTGTCGGCGAGGGACGTGTACCTCAATCCCACTGTTCGCGGTCTCGCCGAGTCGCTTCCTTCCTCGGTCCAGTCCACGGCGGCACGGGCCGAGGAGCCATACCGCGCCGGTACCGTGTCTTATGTCCTCTGTGGACTGGTTCAGCTCCTGGCGTTCCTCGCCTATGCCGCCGGCTCCGGCTGGCTCCTGGACAGGGGTTTCGCCTGGATCACCGCGGCGACCGGACTCGTCGACGGCTATGCGCGCGCGGTCGGGCTCGGGCTCATCGTCTTCGCCGTCCTCTCCACGGTGCCGATCCTGGCGAAGTGGGTGCTCGTCGGACGGTGGAAACCGGGGGAGATCCCGCTCTGGAGTCCCGGCTATCTGCGCTTCTGGACGGTCAAGACGTTGATCAGGTTCAGTCCGCTGATGCTGTTCATCGGCACGCCGTTGTATTCCTTCTACTTGCGGGCACTCGGCGCGGACATCGGCAAGGGCGCCGTGATCCTGTCCAGGAACCCGCCGGTCTGCACCGATCTGCTCAGCGTCGGTGCCGGGGCGGTCGTCCGGAAGGACGCGTTCTTCCCGTGTTACCGCGCCAGGGCGGGCCGGATCCAGACCGGCAGGGTCACCCTCGGCGAGAACGCGTTCGTCGGTGAGATGACCGTGCTCGACATCGGCACCACGATCGGCGACGACGCACAGCTCGGCCACTCGTCGTCACTGAACGCCGGGCAGACCGTGCCCGACGGCGAACGCTGGCACGGATCGCCCGCCCGCCCCTCCACAGTGGACTACCGGGCGCTGGGAACTGTCGCCCGCGGCAGGCTCAGGCCGTTCGCCTTCTGCGTGTCCAGCCTATTGGTCCTGCTGCTGCTGACGCTTCCCGTGACCTTGGGTGGTGCGGACTTGCTTGCCGATCGCTGGTTCACGACGGCGGTGGACTTCACGAGCTGGGCGTTCTACCGCGGCCAGCTCGCCAATTCCGCCCTGCTGTACTTCGGGGCGTTGCTCGCCGGGCTGGCGGTCGTCCTCACGATCCCGCGCCTGCTCAACCGGTTCCTCGAGCCGGACAGGGTCTACCCGCTCTACGGCAGGCACTTCGCTATCCAGCGGGTGATCGCGCGGCTGACCAACCTGCGCTCGTTCACCTATTTGTTCGGTGACAGCAGCTACATCGTGCATTACCTGCGCCTGCTGGGGTACGACCTGTCGAAGGTCGAGCAGACCGGATCCAACTTCGGGGTCGAACTCAGGCACGAGACGCCGTTCCTCAGCACGGTGGGCACCGGGACGATGGTCTCGGACGGCCTTTCGCTGTTCAACGCGGACTTCTCCGCTTCGTCGTTCCGCCTGCGCCGGACCTCCGTCCCGCCGCAGGCGTTCCTGGGCAACGAGATCGGCTATCCGCCCGACGCGCGCGTGGGCCGGAACTGCCTGCTGGCCACCAAGGTCCTGGTTCCCCTGGACGGCCCGGTCCGGGAGAACGTCGGCCTGCTCGGGTCTCCCGCGTTCGAGATCCCCAGGACCGTCCGCCGTGACACCGGGTTCGAGCACCTCGGCAAAGGAGACGCGTTGCGCCGTGGCCTGAGGGCGAAGAACCGGCACAACACCGGCACCATGTTCGTCTACCTGCTGGTGCACTGGCTTCAGCTGCTCGGCGTGATGCTGATCGGGACGACCGCCGGTGCCCTGCACGATCGGTTCGGTGCCCTCGCGGTCGGCGGTGGGATCGTGGCCACGCTGCTGTTCTCGGTGTCGTTCCTCGTACTGGCCGAACTCTGCGTGCAGGGTTTCCGCGCTTTGCGGCCGCGGTTCTGTTCGATCTACGATCCCGTCTTCTGGCGGCACGAACGGTTCTGGAAGCTCAGCCCCGGCCGCTACCTCAACCTGTTCGACGGGACGCCGTTCAAGACCCTCCTCTGGCGCTGCCTCGGGGTCCGCATCGGGCGCCGCGTCTTCGACGACGGCGCCGCCATCCCGGAAAAGTCCCTGGTGAGCATCGGCGACGATTGCGTGCTCAACCTGCACACCGTCCTGCAGGCGCATTCGCTGGAGGACGGCACGTTCAAATCCGACCACATCGTCATCGGCGCCGCGTGCACGATCGGCACCGGCGCGTTCGTCCACTACGGAGTGACGATGGAAGAGGGGGCGATCGCCGAAGCGGACGCGTTCCTGATGAAGGGCACCGCGGTCCCGGCGCGGACCCGCTGGCACGCCAATCCGGCGGTCGAACTCGACACGGCGGAAGAGATCACCGCGGCAAGGAGCCTGCCATGACCTACACCCCCACGGCGAAACCCGAGCTGGCGCCGCGGGTCGACGGCGATCTGCCAGGGCCTCGCTCGGCCGAGTACCTCGAACACCAGCGACGCTGGGAATCCAACGCGCGGGCCTACCCGCGCAACCTGCCGATCGCGATAGCCGGCGGGGAGGGCAGCTACCTGTGGGACGTGGACGGGAACGTCTTCATCGACTTCCTCGCCGGGGCGGGTGTGCTTTCCTTGGGCCACAACCATCCCGAGGTGGTGCACGCGGCCACGGAACAGCTCTACGTGCTCACCCACGGCCTGGATTTCCCGACGCCGGCCAAACGCGAGTTCATCGACGCCCAGTTGTCCATGCTGCCGCCCGGTCTGCGCTCGCGGATGCGGATGCACTTCTGCGGCCCTGGCGGGGCCAACGCGGTGGACGCCGCGATCAAACTCTGCAAAACCGCGACCGGACGTGGCGAGCTGGTGTCCTTCCAGGGCGGATTCCATGGTTCCAGCCATGCCGCGATGGCGTTGACCGGTCTCGTCGCCCAGAAACGGCCGATCGCCAACGGCGTGCCCGGTGTGCACTTCTTCCCGTACTCCTACTGCGCCCGTTGCCCCGTGGGGCTCTCCCGGGACACCTGCGCGACCAACTGCGTGGGCTTGCTGGAGCGGTCCCTGCGCGACCCCAATGGCGGGATTCCCCTGCCCGCCGCGGTGATCCTGGAGATCGTGCAGGGCGAGGGCGGGGTCATCCCGGCCGACCGCGACTTCGTCCGGCGTGTCCGCGCGCTCACGGCGGAGCTGGACATCCCGCTCGTGGTCGACGAGGTACAGACCGGCTGCGGCCGTACCGGAACGTGGTTCGCGTTCGAGCAGTACGACATCGAGCCCGACGTGATCGTCGCTTCGAAGGCGTTGAGCGGCATGGGCCTGCCGGTGGCGGTCATCTTCTACGACCAGCGACTGGACAGCTGGGCGCCCGGCGCGCACTCGGGGACGTTCCGCGGCAACCAGGCCGCGTTCGCGGCAGGCACCGCGGCCGTCCACGTCGTCCGGCGCGACGACGTGCTGGGCAATGTCCGGCACCGCGGGCACCAGCTCGAAGAGCGGCTCCGCTCCGTGCGCGACCACCCGTGGGTCCGCGAGGTCCGTGGCCTCGGCCTGATGTGGGGGATCGAGCTGGCCGACCCCCACGACGGCCGACCGGCCGTCGGCTATGCCCGCGCCGTCCAGGCGTACGCGCTGCGGCGAGGACTGATCGTCGAACTCGGCGGTCGCGACGACAGCGTGATCCGGCTGATGCCCCCGCTCACCGTGACCGCCGAGGTGGTCGAGCTCGCCGGCTCCATTCTGCTCGACGCCATCGAGCATTGTGGTCCCGTCCAGTAGTCGTCCTGTCGCGCTTTTGCTCACTCACGGAGACTGGCGGCGTTCCAGGTCCGTGAAGGCCCCCTTGAGGGACCCAGAGTCCCTCAAGGGGGCCTTCACGGACCGCGATCCTGACCCCTGGCTATAACTCATCACTCGGTAGCGGGTCGGTGTGGTGGCGAGGTGCTCGCGGAGGGGCGCGGCTGTATCGAAACCGGTCTGCGCCGCGAAGACGATGGTAAGGGTGGTCGTTTCGAGAAGGTACCGGGTCCGGGCGAGACGTTGTGTGACAAGCCAGTTGTGGACGGTGGTCCCGGTTCGGGCGGAACGCGCGGGTGAAGGTGCTCCGGCTCATGTACGCCTGCGCGGCGAGCCGGTCGATGTTCTGCGGTCTGTCCAAATGGGACCGAGACCAGTTCAGCACCTCGGTGAGTGGGTCCCCATTCGGGGCCGGTACCGGGAATTCGATGAACTGGGCTTGACCACCGGGGCGGTGTGGTGTGGTGAAGACCGCACCGAACTCGTTCGTCGGCACTCGGCTGGGAGAACTGGTCGACGCTGCCGGATTCATGACTCACAGTTGTGTCACGTTCACCGCGCAGGCCGCCGCGGAACAGCATCGCGCCGCTCTCGCCACGATCGGTGACCTCTATGCCGTCGTCGTCCCGTCCTCGGCGGAACTCGGCTAGGACAGTTGACGGGGAATACTCAACAAGTTATATATGAATGATGCCATATGCCGGACAAGGTCGAGCGGTGGTACTCGGTGCGGGGACGGCCGGTCTCGTGGCCGCGCGAGTCCTGTCCGAGCACTACGACGAGGTGGTCGTGGTCGAGCGTGACGAGCTTCCGGACGGGCCGGCCCATCGGCGATTCGTTCCCCAGTCGCATCACGCGCACGGCCTGCTGGGGTCCGGTCGCCGGGTACTGGCCGGCCTGTTCCCCGGCCTGTCCGCCGAATTGGACGCGGCAGGCGCGCTGACGCCGGGCTCCGGCGATCCCGCGATGGGGGACCGGTCGATCTTCCTGGTCCGCGGCGGGGCCACCATCCGGATACCCGCCTGGTGGAGTGGTGGCTTCGGTGCCAGCCGGATCCTGCTCGAGCACACGATCCGGGCTCGCGTGCGGGCGTTGCCGAACGTCGTGATCCGAGACGGGGTACTCGCCGCCGGACTGCTGACCGACCGGACCCGCAGCCGGGTCACCGGGGTCCGGACCGCCGATGGCGGTCTCGGCGCCGATCTGGTCGTCGACGCGTCCGGCCGCGGCTCGCGACTGCCGGAGTGGCTCGAACGGATCGGTTACCGGCCCCCGCCGGTCTCGATCGTCCACTCCGACGTCCGGTATGCCAGCGTGGTCACCGAACCCGATCCGTCCTTCGATCCCGAGTGGCTGATCATCCTCGGTGGCCAAGGGGTATCCGGTTCGTCGGTCGGCGGTGTGGTGCTTCGCGTCGAACACGGCAGGCTGCACATCTCGTTCGGCTCGATCGGCCGGAACGCGCCGGTGCCCACCGAGATAGCGGAACTGCGTGACTTCGCCGACCGGCTGACCGCGCCGGTGGTGGCCGAGGCGCTCCGCCGGTCGACGCCGGTCGGCCCGATCCGTACCTTCCGCGTCCGCGACAACACCCGGCACCACTACGACCGAAGCCGCGAGATGCCGTCCGGCGTGGTCGTGCTCGGCGACGCCGCCAGCGCGGCGAACCCGATCTACGGCCAGGGCATGAGCGTCGCAGCACTCTCCGCGACCGCCCTCGGCCGGATGCTCATCGCCGAGGGCGGCGCATCGCGGCCGGGGTTCGAGCGCCGCGTCGCGCGCGCCGTGGCCGCGACCTCTGCCGAGGCCTGGCGCCTCGCCGTGGGGGAAGACCTCCGCTACGGCTGCCGCGCCGAAGGGGTCCGATCACCCTGGACGGCCAGGGTCGGCGCGGGCTACCGTGACCGGCTGGAACGAGCGGCGGCGCTGGACCCCGAAGTGGCGGCGGCGTTCAACGACGTGCTCAATCTTCATCGGCCGGTCTCGTCGCTCGGCGCGCCGCGGATCGCCCGGCGGGTGCTGCGCCCCTTGCGGGATCGCGATCCCGGCACCCTCTCCGCGACCGTCGCCGCCGTGCTCGGAGCCGCCTGAACCTTTCCCCGAACGAGGAGCCCCCATGTTCCAGCCGCGGTTCGTGGATGTCGACGACGTCTTGCTCCACGTCGAGACCGATGGTCCCGAAAACGGGCCCGCCGCACTGTTCCTTCACGGCTGGCCCGATCTCTGGTTCACTTTCGAGCCACAAATGACCGCGCTGGCCGGGCGGGGCTATCGGGTGCTCGCGCCGGATCAGCGTGGCTACGGCCTGTCGTCCAAGCCCGCGACGGTCGCCGACTACCGGATGCCCGAACTGGTCAAGGACATCGTGCTGCTCATCGAACGGCAGGAGGTCGCGCCGGTCCATCTGGTCGGGCACGACTGGGGCGGGGCGGTCGCCTGGATGGTGGCGATCGAACGGCCGGATCTGGTCCGATCCCTGACCATCGTCAACTGCCCGCATCCGGAGGTCTTCGCCGAAGCACTGACCCGACGGCCTTCTCAGCTCCTGCGGAGCTGGTACATGGTGGCGTTCCAGATCCCCGGTCTCGCCGAGGCGATCCTCGGCGCCCGTGGTGGCGCGGTCGTCGCTTCGATGCTCAAGCACGGAGCCGTTCTGAGCGACGCCGACGTGGACCGGCACCGCGTCGTCTGGCGTCATCCAGGCGCGATCCAGCGGCCACTGTTCTGGTACCGCGCGATGTTCCGGTCAATGCTGCCGTCCCTCCGCACCACGGGTCCCAAGCCCGACCTGTCGGTCCGCGTTCCGACCCAGATCATCTGGGGACGCCGTGACGGCGCGCTCGGCAAGCATCTCGCCGAACCCAGCGCCGCCCGGTGCGAGGAGTCCGAACTGCACTGGCTCGAAACGCGGCACTGGCCACACCGCGAAGAACCTCAGCAGGTCACCGAGTTGCTCGAAACGTGGTTCGCCCGGCACGCGGACCAGGCCTGATCCGGTTGATACTCTTCCGGTCGCCGCCGGAAGGAGCCCCATGCTCAGATTCGCCCTACTGGGTTTCCTGCTGCGGCAACCGATGACGGGCTACGACCTGGCCACCGCGATCCGCGCCAGCATCCACTTCGTGTGGCCCGCCCAGCTCAGCCAGATCTACCGGACACTGGGCCAGCTCGAGGACGGCGGCCTGGTGGTGTCCGAAGTGGAGCCGCAGCAGAGCAGGCCCGACCGGCGGGTGTATTCGGCCACCGACGCCGGTCGAGAGGCCTTCGACGCCTGGCTCGGCGAACTGGTCACCGAACGGGACCCGATCCGGGTGCCGTTCCTGGTCCGGTTCTTCTTCTCCGGGTCCCGCTCCACCGAGGACACGGTGACCCAGCTCCGGGTGATGCGTGATCTCCACGTCAAGGATCGCGACAGGCTCGCCGAGGAGCTTCCTCAGCAGATCGCCGCGGCCACCGACCTCGCCGATGGTGACGAACTCGATCCCCTGATCTGGGACTCGGTCCGCCGCGCCGGCGAGATGATGGCGCAGACCTGGGTCGACTGGATCGACGAAACCATCGAACGGCTGCAACGCGCCGAAGGGCGACCTCCCCGGGCTTGACGGATTCGTGCGGCCTGCGGGTCGCCCCGTCGAGCCTTGCGGCGACCCTGCCGCCTTGAGGATCTGCTGCGCCGTTCCGATCAGGTCGGAGTCCCCGAACCCTTGTTCATCAAGCTCCGCAACTGGTGTGCCCCTGCGACGAATAGCCGCCTGTGGTGAAGCCCTGCTCGATCTGCGGACCGAGGACAAGCGCGGGCGGGTGGTGGCGAAGGTGAACGCGTGGACCGACGACTGCGCGGCCAAGGGCTACCAGGCGATCGAGCCGGACAACTATGACAGCTTCACGTGTTCCAAGGGCCTGCTGGCCGAGAGGGAAACGCAGGCCGGGAACCGGCAGCCAACGGACTCGACTTCGCCGTCGCCGAGGAATGCGGTGAGCAGGACAGTTGCGATGAGTACGTCCCGGCGTTCGGCGGCAACGTGATCGTCGTGGAGTACACCGACGCCGGTCTCGCGAACGCCTGCGAGCGCTGGGGCGGCTCACTCGGCATCGTCCGCCGTGACCGGGATGTCGAGACCGGCGTGGCGGCTCCGTCCCAGAGGCAGAAGCGGCCGACGTGGCCGCGCACAGACCGGAAGGGCAACCATGCGCAAGCTCATAGTCCAGCAGTGGGTCACCGTCGACAACATCGCCGCGGAGGAAGACGGCGGGCTCGGCTTCGTGTCAGTGGAGCCCTTTTCCGAGAAGAGCGACCCCGCGTTCAAGGCGAGCGTGATGGGGTTCATCGACTCGCTCGACACGCTGATTCTCGGCGCGAACACCTACGCTCAGTCCAAGGACTACTGGCCGCACGCCGAGGACCAGGGCGAATACGGCAAGAAGCTCAACAACCT
The DNA here is from genome assembly GCF_047608695.1 of Amycolatopsis sp. cmx-11-32. Taxonomy (NCBI): domain Bacteria; kingdom Bacillati; phylum Actinomycetota; class Actinomycetes; order Pseudonocardiales; family Pseudonocardiaceae; genus Amycolatopsis; species Amycolatopsis sp. cmx-11-32. Next base: position 111,530 of record NZ_JADNQN010000003.1, read on the forward strand.
CACCAAGTTCGTCGCCTCGTCGAAGCTGGACGACGCGCCCTGGGGTGACTTCCCCGCCGCGACCGTGACGCGCGACCCGGCCGCCACCATCCAGGGGCTCCAGGAGCAGCACGGCAAGGACATCTGGTTGTGGGGGAGCTTGAAACTCATGCACTCGCTGCTGGACGCCGGCCATGTCGACGAGATCCGGCTGCTGGTCTGCCCGGTGTCACGCGGCAAGGGGACGCGCGTCTTCCAGGATCGACAGGACCTGAAGCCGGTCGAGGCCACGTTGTTCGAAAATGGCCTGACACTGCTGCGCTACGAGATCAAGAAGTAGCCTCGAGCCGCGTCTGTTGCCAGGTCATGGGGCACCTGCGTGGTCGTGATACCGCGACTTTCCGTGCGCGCCAGGAGATCGGTGATCACGTTCCCGATCTCCTGGCCGAGAACCTGCTTCGAAGGAAGATCACGCCACCCGAGTTCACGCAGAAGTCCGGCGCGCAAAGCGTGCCGGTCTCCGCGGCGAGCGCCCTCGAACGCGGTGATCACCCGTCTGTGGGCCAGGAGTCGTTCTGAAACGATGCTCCAGCCACCACTCAGGTTCAGCCCGGCGGCTTGGCCTGCACCGTCATGGCACGCGCAAGGGCCAGGGATTCCGACACGGTGGCGTCTTCGATCCGGTACGGCCGCATCCGCCCGCCGCCGAGCGCATCGGGCCGCGAAGTGACCGCCGTCACTATAGCTCAGTTTGTGGCAACCTCAGTGGCTCCCGAACGCCTGAAAACACAGGAAAGACCGCCGCCTAACTCTGGGGAACACATGAAGAAGAGACTTTCCGCCATTTTGGCCGTGGTGCTGGCCGTTGTGGTGTTGACCTCCGCCGCGCCCGCCGGGGCGACCACCCGCTTCGACCGGGAACTCCAAGCGCGGATCACGCGTGCTCAGGCCTATGCCGACAGCAGGCCCGGCGAGACCGGGATCGTCCTCCGTGACCGGTGGACCGGTGCCGTCTACCGGAGCGCGGCCGCCGGGACCCTGATCTGGGCCTGTTCCACGCCGAAGCTGGCGATGGTCGTCGACCTGTTGCTGCGCAACGACTCCGGGGCCGTCCGGTTGACCGCCGAGGACCGGGACCTGATCCACCGGATGCTCAACTCCAGTGACGACGCCGCCGCCCACACGCTGTGGACCCGGTACGGCGGGGAGGCCGAGTTCGCCAAGCGGTTCCCTGCCTACGGTATGACCGACATGCGGTTCACCGATCAGCACCCGCACCACTGGGGCTGGATCCTGACCACCGCGAACGACTTGGACCGGCTGGTCAACTACGTCCTGACGCGGCTGCCCCGGCAGCACCGTGACTACATCGTCCGCGAGATGAGGACCGTCGACGTCAACCAGCAGTGGGGTGTCTGGGGAGCCGGTTCCGCCGCGCGGCCGGGGAACAAGGACGGCTGGTCCGACGACAACGACGACGGCTCCTGGATCATGAACTCGGTCGGTTTCGTCGGACCGAACGAGCGGTACACCCTCGCCCTGATGAACAACACGAAGGTCATCCAGAACGGTTTCGAAACCGGAAAGGAGACCACCACCAGGATCAGCGAGATCCTGTTCAAGGGGTACTTCGGGCACTGATCGCTGAATCCGGATCTCCGCGAAAGCCCATGGTGGCCCGGAATTTGACAATTCCGGCGCCACCGAACGGAGGTTGTGCCCTGCTGGGCGATGGCCAGACTGGAGGTTATCGCGTCCAATTCGGCAGACCTTTGTTCGGTACGTGGAGGACGGATGAGACTCGACCGAAAGCTCGCCGTGGCCGTCGTCGTGCTGATGGCGCTGTCGCTGACCGCTTCGGCGTCCATGGCAGGCGATCTGAAGATGGGGCAGCGAGCCGCACCGGCCTGCTCGGCGGGCACCACGGTGGTGACCGACGACGGGCCGGTGTGCGGTATCGCGGGAGCCGATGTCCGTTCATGGCAAGGGATCCGCTACGGCGCACCGCCGACAGGGAACCTGCGCTGGAAGCCGCCACGGCGGCCCGCCCCGTGGACCGAGCCGTTCGCCGCCACGACGGAGGGCAACCAGTGCCCGCAACCATCCGGTGCCGGTCCGGGTTCGGACAACGAGGACTGCCTCAACCTGACTGTCCGCGTGCCCGCCAAGGTGGGACCTGGTCCGTTGGCGGTGATGGTGCAAATCCACGGCGGCGGGTTCCTGCTGTGGAAGCCGCAGGACGCGAGCCGTCTGGTGACGACGGGCCAGGTCATCAGCGTGGAGGTCAACTACCGCCTCGGGATCTTCGGTTTCCTCGCGCACGAGGCGTTCGGCCGTCATGCCGGCAACTACGGGCTGCAGGACCAGCAGGCCGCGTTGCGCTGGGTGCGGCGCAACATCGCGCGGTTCGGCGGTGACCCGCACAACGTCACGATCTACGGCGCCTCCGCGGGCGGGTCGAGCGTCTGCGCCCACACCGCCTCACCTGCCTCAGCGGGGCTGTTCCAGCGCGGTATCAGCGAAAGCGGGGAGTACAACTCGCTGCTCGGCGTGAACACCGTGTGGCAGGCGCAGGACTGCAACGCGAAACTGCCAACGGAACAGCAGGCCCAGCGTGCCGGTGCGCGGTTCGCTGCCGCCCTCGGTTGCGGCAACGCGGCCGAGGCCGGAGCATGCCTTCGCGGGCTACCGGCCGCAGCCCTGCTCGAACAAGCTGATCACGGAAGGGAACCCGACAACGGAACGATCGCGCCGATCGTGAACGGCACGACACTGCCGATGTCGCCGGGAGAGGCCTTCGCCACCGGGCACGTCAACGACGTGGCCCTGATCCACGGCGTGGCACGCGACGAGACCCAATTGCCTTCCGCGTCGACCCCGGCCGACTACGACCGCCTGGTGCGCGAGCAGTACGGCGAGCACGCTCCCGCTGTCCGGCGGACGTATCCGCTGACGCGGTTCCCCTCGCCCGCCCCGTTCCTGGCCTTCCGGACCATCGTGGCCGACTCCAACTCGGTTTGCCCCGCCATGCTGAACAACGAACGGCTGGCGCGGCACATCCCGGTCTACGCCTACCAGATGGACGCCACGGACGTGCCGCCGCAGTTCTTCCTCGACCCCACCAAACCGAACGGCGCCTACCACATCGCCGAGTGGCTCCTGTTGCTCCCGGACGGCGTCAAGCTCAACCCCAACCTGCAAGTACTGTCCGACCAGCTCGTCGCGCAGTGGACAGGTTTCGCCCGCACCGGCAACCCCACCGTGGACGGCACGCCACGCTGGGAGCCCTACACCGAGGACAATCCCGTCGTCATGTCGCTCCACGCCGCGGGGGACAGCCAGCTCACTACCGAGATCTCTCGTCAACACCACTGTGACGAACTCTGGAATTCGCTGACACCCTAGCTACGCTTCGGAGTCGGCCGAACGTGGCGTGCTTGAATCTTGAGTCATGAGCAATCCGTTGGTCGCGCCGGTGAAGGACTCGACGACGGCGGTGTCGGGTGTGCCGCTGTTGGAGGGCGCCCTCGACCTGAAGTCGGCGATCGAGAGCGGCGACTGGGCTTCGGTCGCGTTGGGTGCGGTGGGGACCGCGCTGGACGCGCTGACCGCGGTGATGGACCCGATCGGGGCGGTTTTCGCCGCCGGGGTCGGCTGGCTGATCGAGCACGTCGGCCCGCTGAAGGAGGCTCTCGACGCTCTCACCGGCAACGCGGACGAGATCGCGGCGCAGGCGGAGACGTGGACGAACGTCGCCAAGGAGATCGGGGACGTCGCGGTCGAGCTGGTGGACCTGGTCCAGAAGGACCTCGGTAGCTGGACGGGGGAAGCGGCCGACGCGTACCGGAAGCAGGCGAAGAACACGTCGACGCTGATGGAGAGCGCTCAGAAAGGGACCGAAGGCGCGGCCAGCGGGGTCAAGACGGCGGGGGAGGTCGTAGCCGCGGTCCGGACGCTGGTCCGCGACATCATCGCCGAACTCATCGGGCACCTGATTTCGTGGGCGTTGCAGGTGGTGTTCACGCTCGGGATCGGGCTGACGTGGGTGGTGCCGCAGGTGGTGGCCGCGGTGGCGAAGACGGCGTCGAAGATCGCCGGACTCACCACGAAGCTGGTGAAGGCGCTCAAAGGCCTGATCCCGCTGTTGAAGAAGGCCGGGGATCTGTTCGACGACGCTGGGAAGGCGTTGAAGAACCTCAAAGGCGGGACGGTCAAACCCGCCGGCAAGCCCAAGGACATCAAGACCAAAGCGCCCGACCCCAAACCCGACCCCAAGGACGACGGCACCAGTCCGTCAGGAGATCACACCGGTCCTTCCGGCGACCATTCCGGCCCGTCCGGGGACAAGGGCAACCCCGGCGGCGACAAAGGTGGCTCCGGCGGCGGGGACAAGAACGGCAACCCCAACCCGCCCGGCGAGAACGTCACTCCTTCGGGTGCAAAGGGTGGTTCCGGCGGTGGAACCAAGGGAAGCCCGCCCCCGGCCCGTACCGAGCCTCCGCCCAAGCACTCCGCGCCGGACGAACTGAACCTCTGTGGCGACCCGATCGACATCGCCACCGGAGAGGTCGTGATGGTGCAGGACGACCTTTCGCTGGCCGGACCGCTGCCCATCCGGATCCGCCGCACGCATATGTCGAGCTACCGGGAGGGCACCGGCTTCGGCCGATCCTGGTCGTCGACCGCCGACCTACGGCTGGAGTTCACCGCCGAACACGCCCGCTTCTTCTCCGACGACGGCACGGTCCTGACGTTCCCGCTGCCGGAGCCGGGACGGCCGATGGACTCTCTCGCCGGGCCGTCGCGAGTGCTGATGGTGGACGAGACGGGCGTTTACCGGCTGCTGACCTGGGACTCCGGGATCACGCTGTGTTTCGCGCCGGTCGCGGGTGCCCCGGCCAGGGTGCTGCCGCTGACCGCGTTCGAGCTCGGCGAGGACGGGCCGAGAATCGAGGTCGACCACGACGGGGAGGGTTCGGGGGTGCGCTGGCGGCACTCCGACGGGCGGGTACTGGAGATCGACCGTGACCGCGGCCGGGTGCGTGCGCTGCGGATGACCGATCCGTTGCAGGGCCAGAACGTGGTCGTCATGCGCTACGGGTACGACGACGCGGGAAACCTCACCGAGGTGACCAACTCCTCCGGCCGGGCCCTGCGGTTCGACTACGACCCGGACGGCCGTCTGGCGGGCTGGCAGGACCGCAATGGGATTTGGTACCGCTACGTCTACGACGCGGCCGGGCGCTGTGTGCGCACCGTGGGCGATCGCGGGTTCCTCGACTGCACTTTCGACTACGAGCCGAAGCGGACCCGCTATACCGATTCCCTTGGCAACGTCACGGTGTTCGAGCTCGACACGGCGCACCACGTGGTGCGCGAAACCGATCCACTCGGTGCGACCACCGTTTTCGCTTGGGACGACCGGGACCGGATGCGGTCGAAGACCGACCCGCTCGGCCGGACGACGAGTTTCACCTACAACGCCGAAGGCGAGATCTCGAAGGTCACCCGGCCCGACGGCAGCGTGGTGCTGGTGAACCGGTCCGAGGACGGCGTGGTCGACGGGCTGCTGGCGGACGAGGGTGACCACACCCGCTACCGGGCCTACCCGGACGGTCGGGGACCGGATCCGCGGCAGGACCCGGTCGGCGTGTCCGCCTCGATCAACCTCGACACCGGCTCGAATCCCGACGACACCGAGGCCGAGGACAACGATCTGTTCGGACGGCCACGCTCGGTCCCGCACGGCAGGGGACGGGCCCGGATCGGCTGGACCGTGGAGGGGCTGCGGGCCTGGCGGGTCGGCTCGCTGAGCGAGCGGCAGAGCTGGCGCTACGACAGTGAGGGCAACGAGGTCGAACACGTCGATCCGGCGGGTCGCGCGACTCGGCGTGAGTACGGCCCGTTCGACATGCTGACCGCGGAGATCGATCCGGCTGGCGGGCGGACCCAGTACACCTATGACACCGAGCTGCGACCGTCCGTGGTGACCAATCCCAACGGACTGACCTGGACCTACGAATACGATCCGGCCGGCCGCCTCGTCCGGCAGACCGACTTCGACGGCCGTGCGCACACCTATGCCTACGACGCGGCGGGCCAGCTGATCCGGTCCGTCGACCCCGCCGGCCGGGCCACGGACTACGACTATGACCTGATCGGCAACCTGGTCCGGATCCGTACCGAAGACACGGAGACCACCTACGCCTACGACGCGGTCGGCGAGCTGGTCCGTGCCGACGACGGCGAGTCCGTGGTGGAATTCGATCGGGACGAGAACGGCCGGATGGTCCGCACCGTCACCGATGGGCAGGAAGTGGTCTTCGAGTACGACCCCGCGCGGAGCACCATCAGCAGGCGTACCCCCTCCGGTGCGACCAGCGTGTGGTCCTTCGACAAGGCAGAGCGGCCGAGCGTGCTGTCGACCGCCGACCACAGCGTCGACTACGCCTACGACGCCGAGGGCCGCCCGATCGGACGGCGCGTCGACCGAGGCGCCCAGCTGCGGCAGCAGTTCGACGCCGACGACCGGATCGTCGGCCAGACTTTCACCGACGCGACCGGCACCGTGCTGCGGCACCGGGAGTTCGCCAGGTCAGACGACGGTGAGCTGACCGCGATTCGGGACGCCGCCGGGGGTGAGTCGTTCGGACGCGACGCGGCCGGACGGATCACCACCCACCTGGTCGACGGGGTGCGTGAGGACATCGCCTACGATCGGGCGGGCAAGGTCGTGCAATGGGTGACGACGAACACCGCGTACCCCGAAACCGGACCGCGCGCGTACGAGCGCAACACGGTCACCAGCGCGGGAGTGGTCCGTTACGAGCACGACGCGAGCGGCCGTCGTACCGCCCGGCATGAAGGTGACCGGATCTGGCGCTACGACTGGGACGCGCGCAACCGGCTGACCGGTCTCACCACGCCGGACGGCCGCCGCTGGCGATATCGCTACGATCCGCTCGGCAGGCGCACGGCGAAGGAACTGCTCGGCCCCGACGGCCGGGTACTCGAACAGGTGCGTTTCGTCTGGGACGGCAATTCACTGATCGAACAGACGCACACCGGTCCGGCGGGCGTCGCCGTCACCACCTGGGACCGGCGGCCCGACACCGAGGAACCGGTCACCCAGACCGAGCACGGCGCCGGGCAGATGCGGTTCCGGGCTTTCGTGACCGACTCCATCGGCACGCCGACCGACCTGCTGGACCCGGCGGGCGTACTGAGCTGGACCGGCCGCTGGACGCTGTGGGGCAGGCCGTTGGCCGGTGCGCCGGGCACGCCGCTGCGGTTCCCCGGCCAGTATCTGGACGCGGAAAGCGGGCTGCACTACAACCTGCACCGCTATTTCGACCCGGCCACCGCGCGCTACCTCAGCCAGGATCCGCTCGGACTCCCCGCCGGGCCCGATCCGGCCGGTTACCCGCACGACCCGACCGCGGGCTCGGATCCGCTGGGCCTGGTGTGGTGCGACAAGAAACGCAAGTTCGTCGACGGCCCGGACACCTCCGGCACCGGGCACAACGCGGGTAACACCGGTGGCAGCTCGAAACGTCCGCGTGCCGAGAACGACAACGCCAACCGCGGTGGCCGCAGCAAGAACCAGGCGGGCACCACCGAAGAAGTCCGGGCCACCTACGACAAGAACTCCACCAGGGGGAAGGACTTCGTCAACACGCCGGACACCAAGCAGGTCACCGACGTCGACGCGCTGAACAAGAACTCGGTCATCAGCAACAAGGTGGACAAGAACGGAGACGTCTACGGGGAGAACAAACTGAGTGAAAAGCTGGTGGAGACCCTGGAGAACACTCCGAAGAAGAATCCCAAGCCGGGGGAGAGCCAGTTCCTGAGCGCCGATGAGAAGTGGATCCGCGGGCACCTCGAGAACGGCGACATGGGCGGGCCGGGCACCGCCGACAACATGATCCCGCTGACGCATACCGCGAACATGAACTACAAGAAACTCGAATCGAGTCTGCAAACCTACGTCGACCTGAAGAACACCCTCGCCAATCGGGACGCCTCCGACATCGGCATCGACTTCCGGGTCAAGCCCAGTGACGAGGTGAAGTTTCCCAAATCGGAGAACGACTTCGAACGCGGGATCCGCGACCACGTCGAGATCAACACCCAGTACACCGGGATCACCCCCGACATCGCGCAACGGCTGATGAACAGCAAGATGGACGTCCCGCTGCCGGATCTGCCCCCGCTGGGCACCAAGTTCGACACCATCAGTGGCAAGTTCACCACACCCGACGGCACCGAGTGGATCAAGAACCCGAAGGGCCACGACCTCAGTCAGTACCTGTAGCGGGGGAACTTCTGCGGTGGTGACTCGGGCAAGTGCCTTGATCAGGGTCGGCGACGAGCACGGTCGTACTCGTCGAAGGCCTCCGCGACATCGCCGTCCATGATCATGGTCAGCGCGTAGGAAATGGTCGAGATCCACTCGTCGAGACGAGCCACGTCCGTGTCGCCGATCAGATCGTTTCGACGGAGCATGCCCTCGGGCTCGACGCCCCAGGCTCGCGCGAAGTGACAGATTCCGACCAGGGTGGAGATCACCTCGCGTGGCACCATGTCGGCCTGTAGTGGCTCGGCAAAGACTCGCAACGCCGACATCACCTCGTGGAAGTTCTCCTCGCGCAAGCCGGTGAAGGGCCGCAGAGAGCCAAGAAAACCCCTCTGCCAGCGCGGATCGTCCACGTCGGGGTGCACGCAGGCGTGGAACTGGAGGGCTTCGCGGGCATCGGCTGGGGTCACGAACGCACGGTAGCGCTACCGTGCGTCAGCCGGGCGTCCCGTCGCGCTCGTTCCTCCGGGCGAGGCTCTGAGCTTGCCCTTCGTGGATGTCACTCACCCACTCCCAGCCGGGCTTCGCCGATGGGCCGATGCGTGGGTCATCGGGTGCTTGGCCGTCACGCAAGGCATGTACGTACGCGCGATCTTGTTCGAGCCGTGCGCGTAACTGATCGGCCCTGCCGACGGATCCGTGGCCGGGGATGAGAACAGTAGCGTCGTTCACCACGGGCTCGAGCAGTCGCAGCCCGACGAGGTACTCCTCAATGGGGTCATTGGTGTCGGTGAAGTCGTCGAGCATCGGGATGAAGACATCGGAGAGCATGTCGCCCGCGACGAGAACCCCGCGTTCTTCGATCAGCAGCGCCGCATGGCCCGGGGAGTGAGCCGGATGCTCGATAACCCGGATTTGAGGGCCATCCCAAGGAATGTGCGTGGTTTCGGCAGGCAGATCGGTAATGAGGCCGAAGAGGTCGAGTGACATGTCGTCGGCGATTTCCGAGGGTAGTCCCTCGGCGACGAGGGTCCGCCAGTCGGTGTTCGACCGCACGCTTCGCATACGGGCCGCGCAGCGGGCCGTGCCGTAACGGGGTGCTTCGCCGAGTTCGGCGTGCCAGAGCACGTGATCCCAATCGGGATGCGTCGAGAAGCCTGCCACGACGGGCTGGCCCAACTCGCGAAGGTCGTTCGCGAGGCAAGCCATGTCGGAGTCTTGTATCCCGGCGTCGATGACCAGCACGCCGACCTGGCCCTGCACGACAACCGTGTTGTTCTGGAGCAACTCGCTCCGGTGGACCAGCACGCCCTCCGCGACCTGTCTCAGCATCGTGACCCTTCCGCTTGCAAAGTGCAACCACTTGTCGGAAAGGTAGCGCCGAGTGGTGGCAGATTGCAAGCACTCGGGCGGAACCCGAAGTTATCTTCGCGTACACGCCCCGGCTGGCGCGACGACACCGATGATCAGCTCAGACATCCTACCTTTGCGCTGTCGGTGTCGAGGTAGCTGAAATGTGGGTGTCTGATGGATCGCAGGTCGTTCATGCTGGCCACGGGTGGTGCGGTGGCCGCGACCACCGCACTCGGCGTCCCGGCGGAGGCCACTCCCGGCCGGGACCCGTTCGGCATGGCCGTCCGGTTCAACATCATCAGCGATATCCAGGGCGACCTGGCCGATTTCGGCAAGGCCCTGGACGACATCAACGCCATCAACCCCCGTAGCGCCGGGCTCGGCGTGGCGGGAGACATCACCCCGCGCGGCTACGACTTCGAGTACGCCCAGGTGCGGTCGACGCTGGACAAGCACCCGCATCCGAGAAAAGTGGCGTGGGCCATCGGCAACCACGAGTTCTATGTGCCGAAGTGGCGGGACCCGGACACTCTCGCGCAGGAGACCTGGCCCAACGGCACCACCGAAGACTCGCTGTTCCGCAGCTTCTACAACTTCGCCGGGCGCAACACGGTCTACTCGGAAACCTCGTTCGACGGGGTGCCGGTGCTGTGCCTTGGCACCGAGCGCTACGCCAAGTACCACGACCCCAAGCTGTGGGACGAGGTGTGGATCAGCGACCGGCAGTTCACCTGGCTGGAACAGCGGCTGGCGTACTGGGACCGGTGGCGCAAGCCGGTGATGGTGCTGACCCATCACCCCACTGCCGAACACCGTGTCCGGCACCCGCAACAAGCTCTACCTCAACGACTACCTCCAGGCCGACCGGCTGCTCGCGGTGCTCGGCAGATACCGGGACGTGTTCCTGTTCTCCGGGCACACCCACTGGGACCTCACCCTGTCGGACTGGGTGACCCGCCGGGTCGTTCCGGGCAGCGGCAACCTCGAAGGCTTCACCGTGGTCAACACCGGCGCCGTGCAGACCGGCTGGGTGGACGACGGCAAGGGCGGTGAGGCGTCCCTGGGCGGCAGCTTCAACCAGGGCCTCCAGGTCGAGGTGTCCCACCGCGCCGTCGTGATCAAAGCTCGCGACTTCACCACCGGCACCTGGCTCAAGCAGATCACCGTGCCGCTGCGAGACAGCCTCTGATTGTCACGATCGTGGTGGCGTTGATCGTCGGCACGAGGGGTTGGGTGCGAGGCCGGGCCGCGATCACCGATTTGACCTCGCTCGCCGAGTCGACCCAGCGATCGACCGGGCCGCTGAAGTTCTCAAGCATCGGAAATCCTCCTTGCTCGCGTGGCTGGACACGTGACTCGTGGCGGAATCCGGCTGTGGTGTTGTCCGCGCCCAAGCACGCGAGATCGGCATCCAGTCACGCGTGTCGTCCGCCTCGGTACAGGGCCGCCGCACGGTTCCTCGGGCATGATCGGCTCATGCGCGTCTTGTCGGAGAGTCAACTCGGTGCCGTCCTGGCAGGCGTCCCCGCACCGCGGCCCCGGGTGGTGGTGAGCGGGAACTTCGCCACCCCGATGCGGGCGCTGAACGTGCTGGACGCGGCACTGGCGGAGTATCGGTTGTTCGCGTTGAACGCGCAGGCCGGGATGCCCGACCGCGAGGGCGTGCTGCTGGAGACGCCGTTCGTGGGTGCGGGGATGCGTGGCCGCGCCGGGCTGCGGTACTTCCCGTCCCGGCTGTCGCTGGTGCCGCAGCTGCTCAAGCACGCGCTGCCGCCGGACGTCGTCCTGCTGCACACCTCGGTTCCGATGGACGGTGTGGTGTCGCTGGGCACGGAGGTGAACATTCTGCCCGCCGCCGTCGAGGCGGTGCGGGCCCGAGGGGGCCTGGTGATCGCGCAGCTCAACCCGAACATGCCGTTCACCTACGGCGACGGCGTTCTGCCGGTCGGCGAGATCGACTACGCCCTCGATGCGGACGAGCCGCTCCTGTCGCCGGTCCCGCGGCCGGTGGGGGACACGGCGCGGACCATCGGTGAGCGGGTGGCCGGGCTGGTCGCGGACGGCGCGACCCTGCAACTGGGTATCGGCGGGATCCCGGACGCGACGCTGGCCGCGGTGACCGGACGGCGCGGACTCGCGATCTGGTCGGAGATGTTCAGCGACGGTGTGCTCGCGCTCGACCGCGCCGGGGCACTCGATCCGGCGGAACCGGTGACGGCGTCGTTCGTGTTCGGCAGTGTCGAGCTGTATCGGTGGCTCGACCGCAATCCGCGGATCCGCTTGCTGCGCACGGAAAAGACGAACGACCCCGCCGTGATCGCCCGGCAGCGAGGTCTCGTTTCGGTGAACAGCGCCCTCGAGGTGGACCTGTTCGCGCAGGCCAACGCGAGCCGTGTGCGAGGGGCGATCTACTCGGGATTCGGCGGGCAGACCGACTTCGTGGTCGGGGCTTTGCATTCACCCGGTGGCCGGGCGATCATCGCGCTGCCGTCCTGGCATCCGAAGGCCGACGTCTCGACGGTCGTGCCCCGGCTGGCCGGGCCGGTGACGTCGTTCCAGCACAGTTTCCTGGTCAGCGAACACGGCGTCGCGACCATCTGGGGTAACGACGCGAGCGAGCAGGCGCAGCAGATAGTCGACCACGTCGCGCATCCGGCGGCCAGGGAAGAACTCGTGACGCGGGGCAGGGAGCTCGGATTCACACTGGCGAGTGGCCTGCGGTAGCCAGAGCGTGCTGCGGGTCCATATCGGACCTCAGTTCGGCGAAGATCGCTGGACGCGGTCACAGTCCACTTCGGACACCACGTGCCCGCCGAGGACGGTCAGGACCAAGTGGGTGCCGGGCAGTTCCCGCCCGCTCGCGCTGATCGGCGTGGTCACCTGCTCACCGTCTCCGGCCGCGAATGATCACCTTGCGCCGGGATTCGCGGGCCTTCCTGATCACCTTCACCGAACCCCACCAGGCGAAACCGGTGATGCGCAGCACCGGCGCACCGACCGCCGGCCGCTGCGGCGCCGAACCGCGGCCGGTCCCGAATCCGCCCATGAGCCCGATTCCCCGGACGTCGACGACGAAGTCCTCCGGGACCACGATCTTGACGCCGCCCATGATCGCCACGGCCCTGATCGTGCAAGGATCGGTGACGACTTCGGCGTGCCGCAGATCGAGTCGCACGCCACCCCAGAAGGCGCGGCTGACATGTTTCGGTGGCAGCGGCCCGTCGAACCGTCGTCGAGTGCCCGACATAACGGCGGTGGAGGACCGTCCGCCTCGTGCGTCCTCGGTGTCGGTGCTCACCGGAGAGAGATCCGCGACGACGGGTTCGAAGTCCGCGAAGGTCTTCGCCGAGTAGACGGCGTCCAGTCTCGTCTCCAGTTCGGCGGTGGTGATCTGGCCCGCCCCCATGGCCTCGTACAGCAGCTGAGCCACCCTTTCGCGGTCGGAATCAGCCACTCGCCTCGCCGATCGCTCCACTTCAGACATGGCCGCGATTGTAGGGTCCAGAGCCCCTTTTCCTGTTGGGCGGCGAAAAACTCGTCCGATGACCTTGACGGAGGTGAGCGGGTGCCGCAGAGGCGGGATGACGAGCATGACAAATACAGGCAGGGATGGGAGCGACCGCGTTGGATTTCCGCACCGCGCCGCCCTGGTGCATGTCGCTCAGGCCGTCACCGCCGGATCCTCCGGCCCGCGCGGACGTGGCCGAGTCTGCTCCAGGTAGGCATCGATCGCTTCCCGGTCCTCAACCTCGCGATCGCGGGCGGGGCGCACCTGGGTGGTTCGGTGCTCGACCGGGCCGGAACCGCGACCCCGCTGCCGTGGATCACGGTGGCATTGGCCGCGCTGGCCTGCGCCGTGGCGATCGCCGCCCGGCACGGGTTCCCGGCTGTCCGACAGTGACCGGCTTCGTTCGATGCGGTGCGGTGCGGGGTCAGGGTCGCTGATCCACCGCGACGAGGCGGAGTTCGGCGGTGTAGGTGTCGCCGTGGCCGTCTGCCAGCCACGTCTGTTCGGGAGTGGGCAGCATTTCGGTGAGGGTGAGGGTGAGGGTCGCGTCCGGGTCCTTCCTGGTCAGCCGCCGGATGGCTTTCGCCAGGATCTGAACGTAGACCGGGCTGTCGAAGTCGACGTAGAGCGGCCTCGGTTCGGCTGACGACACGGCGAAGACGAAGCGGGGCAACCGGTTCTCCCGTGCCACGACCAGATGGTTCACTGTGGTCCGCGGGGTGTGGGGTAGCTCGGGGACGGGTTGGAAGGCGTCCATCACCAGCCGCGTCAGCCCCTGGGAGAACACCTCCAGGACGTCGAACTCCTGTCCGTCGGGCAGCCGCACGAGGACGCGCCCGTCGCGTTCGGAGACCACGGCGTCCGCGCTGAGCGCGACTCGCGGCCGCGCCGGGTCGGCGGTGTGGTCGAGCAGAGCGACCTGATAGTCCTGATCCCGTACCACCGACTGACGGGTCCTTGCGGACAACCGGGTGCGATTCTCCGTGGCCAGCAGGGGAAGTAGCCTCGGGCCTGGGAAGTCGCCGGTGGTCAGTTCCAGCAGTTCGGCGACCTTCCGGCGCCGACAACGAGCTGACCGGGTACTACACCGGTCCGGATCCGGGCGCGTCCACCGTGCGCCGGTGGCTGCCGCACCCAGGTCCCACCGCATATGGTGCCCCGGCGTTGCGTCCACCGGGAGACGCTGCCGCTGACGGTCAACGGGAAGATCGACCGTCGTGCGCTGTCGGCACTCGAGCCGGTTGCTGGGGTGATCCGGAGGATGCCCGCGGTGGCCGCGAACCGTCCGAGTTCGATGCGGCCCGGCAGTCCTGTCTTGGCGATCAGGCTCGACACGTGCCGTTCGACCGTGCGGTGGGACAGATGCAGCAGGCCGGCGATCTCGCGCATGGTCAGCGTCGATCACGCCGTTCCTTCCCCCCTTGGACGAACTCGCAGCACATCAGGAACGAGCCTGGAAGGGCAATCCACCAAAAGGCCGGAGGGTTCGCATGACTGCTTCCCTTGTCGGGAACGACAGAGGCGAGTTGCGCTGTTCGCCGGTCACGGTGGCCGTCGCTGTTCCCGTTTACTGGTCAGGACCGTGTGCGACATGGTCGTCGACGAGGAGGCGGGCACCGTGCGCGGTGGGATTCGGCGTAGTGGCGAGGCGACAGCATGGGCAGTAATCGGAGTGTCGTTGCTGGCGGGGTGTCAGATTCCGACTGGTGCTCCGGAAAGTTCGGAGACCAGCGGCGCGGCTTCCAGCAAGGCACCGGTGGTTTCGGTGGCCGAGGCGCGGAAGCGTCTCGGGGAGCTGTCGGTCGCGGTTCGCGGCGGCCTGGACGGCTATGACCGGGCCAAGTTTCCGCATTGGAAGACCGTGTCCGGCAAGTGCGATGTCCGTGAGGAGTTGCTGAAACGCGACGGCGTGAACGTCGAGGTCAACGCGGAATGCACTGCCGTGTCCGGGTCGTGGCGTAGCCCTTATGACGGTGAGACGTGGCGGAAGGCGGCCGACGTGGACGTGGACCACGTGGTGCCGCTGGCTCAGGCGTGGGCCAGTGGCGCGAAGTCGTGGGAACAGTCCAGGCGCGAGCAGTTCGCCAACGACCTGACCGGACCGCAGCTGCGGGTGGTGACCGACAACGTCAACAAGCAGAAGAGCGACAAGGCCCCCGATCAGTGGAAGCCGCCGTTGGTGACCTACTGGTGCACCTATGCGACAGCCTGGATCGTGGTCAAACGCGCGTATGGACTCACGATCACGGTCCCGGAGCGGAACGCGTTGTCGAGCATGCTCGACCGCTGCTGAGGCCGCGGTCGCTGTGAACTAGTTGTCCCGCGCTTATGAACTCCGGGTCTGCACGACGACGAACGGGTGCCGTTCACGTGCGGCGCGCGACCGGTCTGGTACTGGCACTGGCGGGCACCGCCGTTGGCGCCGCGCTCGTGGCCTGCGCCGAGAGAGTCGCGTTCCTGGAACCGAAGTCGTTCGACGGGTATCGGTTCTGGATCGTCGGCGACGTCGCCAGACCGGGGTTGGCGGTCATTGTCCAGCTGCTGCCTTTCCGGGCCGTGGGCGTAGCGCTGGCGTTGTCCCTCGGCCACCGGTCGAACGCGTTGGCTCGAGGTCGAACAGGGTGGTCGCGCCGATCATCGGGCGGCAGGACGGACGGTGACAAGACACGCGGCGCTCATCAACGAACCCGAGGCGGTGCGGGGAAGACAGCTGGATGAGGCCGGCCCGCGGTCACATCCAGGCACGAAGGGGCGGCCGCTTTGAAGGTATCGTCCAGTTCGGACGAAAGTGAGCCCGGCTAGACCGTCAGGACCCGTTCGACGAACGCCCCGGCCGCCAACAGTTTCCGGTCACCGCCGACGGCGCCGTCGAGCGCCAGCCCGGCGGGTAGGCCACCGCGGCCTTGTCCCATCGGGAGGGTCAGGCCGGGAACACCCGCGATGCTGCCGGGCTGGCAGTTTCGGATGAAGGTCGGGAAGGTCGGGACCGCGCGCCCACGGTGGATGAACTCTTCGATGGAGGAAAAGTCCTGGGCTGTCGCTGGTGTGGTGGGGAATCCCAGTGCGTCGATGCCGGTCTGGTCGAAGATCCTCGCGTAGGCGTGGCGTAAGGCCGAGCGGTTGGCGAGGGCGGCCTCGTAGACGGCCGGCTCGATGCCGGGCACGACTGACTCGGCGAAGATCGCCCGGACATCGGCCGCGGCGACTTCGTCGACGAGTTGCTCGAACGAAATCTCCGGCACGTACTTGGCGAGGTACGCCCGTAGCCCGGTGCCGGCTTCGTGGATCACCAGCGGCATGCCCTGATCGGCGACGAGTTCGGCGAGGGGTGTGTCGTCGACCGGCACCAGAGTGACCCCGGCCGCGCGCAGACGGATCAGCGCGGCCGTCCACAGTTCTTCGACGTCGTCGGCCAGGTCGCCGGTCAGGAAACCGTGCGGCACGCCCAGCCGGATCGGCGCGAGTCCGAACAGGGGTTCCGGTTTCTCCGCCGCGAGTACGGCGTCGAGGAACGCGAGATCGGTGACCGTGCGGGCGATCGGCCCCACCGTGTCCCGGGTGCTGCTCAACGGCGTGATGCCGTCGGACGGGTAGCGGCCCGTGGTGGGCCGGAAACCGCAGACCCCGTTCAGCGCGGCGGGCACGCGCACCGAACCCCCGGTGTCGGTGCCCAGACCTGCCGGGACGATGCCCGCCGCGACGGCCACCGCGGTTCCGCCGCTGCTGCCCCCGGCGAAGCGGGACGGGTCACGGGCGTTACGCACCGGACCCAGGGGAGTCGTGTCGCAGGTGATGCCGAACGCGAGTTCGTGCATGGTCGCCTTGCCGATGACGGTGGCGCCCGCGTCGAGCAGGCGGCGGACCACGCCCGCGTGCTCACTCGGAACATGGCGCGCCAAAGCCGGGGTGCCCGCGGTGTTCGGCATGCCCGCGACGTGGATGTTGTCCTTGACGACCACCGGAAAGCCGGTGCTCGGCCCGATCGGCTCCGGCGCGAGGTGGCTGATCGCGTGGAGGTCCTGGACTTCTTCCGCCCGCGTACGGCATTCGGCGGCACTCCGAGTTCCCTTCACCGGCGGCACCTCCAGATCGCGGGCGGCCAGCTTAGCGTGACAAGGACGATCGTCTCGTCCGGACACCGGGTGTGACCACGGTCGGTGACGTGCCGGCACAACCACCCCCATGGCGTGCGCTCGACCACTGTTCCCTCTGCCTTGCCCGAGTTGTGTGACGGCCGACTGCCCTCCTGCTCCGGCGAGCCCGGACGGCCACACCGTGTCGATCACTCCGTCGGCGCCCGGCACGATGGCCCGCTCGCCGAACTTGCGTGCTCCATCACGACTTGAAGTCGGCGGCGTGGTCAGCCGCCCATTCGCCGAAGGTGCGCGCCGAAGTCCCGGTAAGTTGTTCCACCGTATCGGTGACCATCTCGGGCTGGGTCACCATGGCCGCGTGTGCGGCCAGGATGCCGTCAACCAATGCCGGCGGAAGACCGGCGAACAGTTCCTGCCTGGCATCCTCCGGGGTTACCTCCTCGAACCGCACCGGGCGCCCGATCGCCGCGCCGATCGCCTGAGCCTGCTCGAACTGTGTGATCGCCTCCGGCCCGGTGATCGTGGGCCTGGCTCCCTTGAGTCCCTCCTCGGTGAGCGCCACAACTCCCACCGCCGCGATGTCTCGCTCGTGGATCAACGCCCGCCGGGCGGCGCCGTGAACCCACCGCACCACACCCTCCGCCTGGATCTGTTCCGCCCAGGCCAGCGTGTTGGCGGCGAATCCGCCCGGACGCAGGAACGTCCATTCCACGCCGGAGTCCTCGATCAAGCGCTCCAACTTGGCGTGGGAGCCCAGGATCCCCTCGGTCGTGTCCTCGGATACGCCGTTGCTGGACAGATAGACAATGTGCCGCACCCGTCTGGCGATCTCGGCGATGGTCTGCGACGCGGCATGGTCCGCCTCCATGGTGGGCCAGACCAGAAACACCGAGTCGACCCCTTCCAGGGCGAGACCGAGGCTGCCCGGATCAGCCAGGTCGCCACGCACGACGTGCACGCCGTCGGGCAGCAGGGCTCGCTGCGGATCCCGGACCAGCGCGCGTACCGACAGACCTTTATCCAGCAGCTGGGACACCACACTGCCGCCGACTCGCCCGGTGGCTCCAGTCACCAAAATCATGATTCGCTCCTCGCATCGTGGCTGACTTACTGGACGCTACGATGCAACCTCCATCAAGGTGGAGGCCAAGTCCTGAAGCCTGCTGCTTGCGCACCGTCTGCGAAGCGAATCGGCGAGCCCGCACGATCTTCCCGCAACGCCGGTTCTCCTGATCGCTCAACCGGCGCGCCGGAACCGGTCCTGTCATCCATCCCCGGGAATGCCGCCAGGCATGCGACCAACCCGGCCCAGCTTGCAATAGATCCATTTTATCTTCATAGATCATGAAAGGAATTCGCTTGTCGAATCGCGGTAAACTCAAGATGTCGTCTTATGGCTTCGCGTGAAGAATGCGACGAGAAAGGGTCGGGATATGGTTGGGCGGCATGCCGTGCCGTTTTCGGGCCGTTCGAGGTCCGGTCGCAACCGGTTCTGACCAGCACGACCGTGGTCACAACGAAGGGGGCGTTCGAAGCTCCCACATGAGCCGAACGCCCCCTCGACGGGCCTTCATGATGTCCGGTCCGCGAGGGCGTCCGGGGCCCGGATAAGCTATCGTCAAGTTCTCGCCCTCGTGGCAGCGCGAGGTGGGTGATCTCCAGCAGTTCCTCACCCCGGACGCCCGTGTGGCGCAGCACCTCGATCGCCGCCCAGGCCATGAACGCTCTTGCTCGAGCTTGACGACGTCGACGCGCTCCTCAGCGGCCAGGTCGAGGACCATCAACGGTGGAGGCTGGTCGCGGTAGTAGGCCTTGCTGTAGGCGACCGGGACGATGCGCTGGTTCGCGGCCGGCGTGGGTGAATGTCTCGCCGACCTCGCCCCGCCCGCGGTGTCGGCGCGGCGGATGGGGTTGCGGACGGCCCACTGAGCCGAGGAAGGGTCCTCGTGCGCCCATTCCTGAAGATCTTGGACCTTTCCGGCCGCACTCGTGCGAAGGCGCTTATGACCTGATGATCAGCGTAGCGGACATGTTCGTGACGTGCTCTATCCACGTTGGCATCGGCACCAATCGCCGGGGTGAAACGACCTGGCCTGCACCCCTCCAACGCGAGGGACAGATCGGACACGGCGACTATGCGGCGTCTCCAGCGCGGTCGCCGCACTCTCAGCACCTGCGGCGGTTCGTCTTCGAGTGACTCATCCCGAGGCTCGCCGTGCAGATATACGACGACACAGCGCAGATCGCTCGTACAGAACAGTGGGACCTCTACGCCGTGAAGAAATCGATCAGGGCGCGGGCAATCTGGCCGGGGGAGTTCTCGGTGGGGATGTGTTTCGCTTCTGGGATACGGATGAGCGTGGTCTGCGGGATCTCCAAGGCGAACTTCTCGGCGTACTCCAGCTTTTCGAAGCTGTCGTCCTCGCCCCAGATCAGCAACTTGGGCGTTGTGGACCGCCGCAGTGCCGGAACGAGATCAAGGGTGTAGCGGCTTTCGGCCGCGCCCGCCATGGCCAGCCAGGAGCGGCGGACCCGCGGCTCGGTGCACGGCTCCAGATAGTCAGCGATCCGCTGCTCGGTGGCGGCACCAGCCAGATCCGTTGTCACGGCCTGCTGGCGAGCGGCGAGAAACTCATCCGCGGTGGTCGTCGGCGCGGCGTCCAGGAGCCGGGCCACGTGAGGCGCTGGCCAGGAGTCGTAGGTGACCGAATTGACCAAGGCCAGCCTGGACATCGCCAGCCGATCGTGCGCGAGGAGATGCTGGGCGACGGCGCCGCCGATGTCATGACCTGCCACGGCGATCGGCCCGGAGAGCTTCAGCACGGACGCGAATCGCACCACCCAGTCCGCAAGGGCCGGGACCGTGGCCGTTTCCAGGGTGAGCTCGCCTCCCGAGTGCCCCAGCCCGGGGAAGTCGACCGCGATGGGCCTCAGCCCCACCTCCGCGAGGTGGCCCAGCACCGGCAGCCACACCCGGCTCCAATACGTTCCGTGCAGCAGCAACACGGCCGGTCCGTCCTGTCCCGTGGTCAGGTAGCTGGCCGTTTCGCCGTCGACCTGGACCGCGGTCCTCAGCACACTCATAAGACCACTGTGACCGGGGTTCACCTCCTGGCCGAGAGTCCAGAAAGACATTCGTGGGTACATTCGTGCCATGGACCGTCATCGGGTGGTGGCTCTGCTCAACCCACCCCGGTCACCCTTCGAGCTCGCCTGTGCCGCCGAGGTCTTCGGCACCGTCCGGCCGGACGTGCCGGTCCACTACGACTTCCGGATCTGCGCCGAACGCCCCGGCCCCCTGCGGACCACCGTCGGCTACACGATGCTCGTCGACGCTGGACTGGGCGGCCTGCAGGAGGCAGACACCGTGGTCATCCCCGGCTGGCAGCCGCCCGAGACACCGGCGCCGCCGACCGTCATCGAGGCGTTGCAGGCTGCCCACCAGCGCGGGGCGCGGATCGTCGCCATCTGCACGGGAGCGTTCGTCCTCGCTCAGGCCGGACTGCTCGACGACCGCCGCGCCACCACCCACTGGCGCCACACCGCCCAACTCGCTGCCACCTTCCCCGAGGTGCAGGTGGACCCGGACGTGCTCTACGTGGACCACGGCGACGTGGCGACCAGCGCCGGCACCGGCGCGGGCATCGACCTGTGCCTGCACCTCGTACGTTCCGACCACGGCGCGGCCCACGCCGCCCAGATCGCCAGGAACATGGTGCTGCCCCCACATCGGGAGGGCAGCCAACTCCAGTACGCCACCCCGCCTGCCCCGGCCAGGACGGAGGAGTCCTTGGCGCCACTGCTGGAGTGGGCCACCACCCAGCTCGACACCCTGACCGTCGGCCGGCTCGCCGAACGCGCCGGACTGTCGAGCCGAACTCTCGCCCGGCGGTTCACCGAACAGCTCGGCACCAGCGCGGGACAGTGGCTGCTCAGCCAGCGCCTCGACGCGACACGGGTACTGCTGGAACAGACCAACCTCCCGGTGGAAGCCATCGCCACCCGGGTCGGACTCGCCTCGGCGGTCAACCTGCGCCGCCGCTTCCGGGCGCACCTCGGCACCACACCCGGCGCCTACCGACGGACCTTCGGCGAAACCCGATAGGTAACAAGCGAATCCCGCCCCCCGATGGGGTTTCTGGTCACCAGTCCGGGCTGTCAAACGAACGGTGGTGCGTCACGATATTTCCCGGCATCGTCGACGATCTCGCTGCCGCACCCGTCCACATCGCACAATGTCGCTCGCCGGTCAGATCCCGACGATCAGCGCCCAAGTATCCGGCAGCGGAGGAACACGGGCACATCTTCAGATGACCCGAAGGTCGCGGCTGTAAGACCCAGGGCCCAGAGACTTCGGACATGATCGGTCCCCGGTCCGACGCGCGCGGGTGTCCCGCTGGAATTGACTGGCGGGCAACGTGATCGCACCCGACGGGAAGAAGACCTGATGCTCAAGTTCGACCAGCTCACCAAGCGACGAGGAGCGGCGACGATCCTCTCCGACGTCAGTTTCGAAGCATGCCCTGGCAGGGTGACCGGATTCCTCGGGCCCAACGGCGCCGGGAAGTCGTCCACCCTGCGGATCCTGCTCGGACTCGACCGGCCGACCTCGGGAACCGCGCTGGTCGACGGCGTTCCCTTCGCCGAGCTGCGGGATCCCCTGCGCAAGGTCGGCGCCGTACTGGACAGCTCGGGGGCGCATCGTGCGCGCACCGGACGGGCGCATCTGAGGTGGATCGCCGCGGCGGGCGGCATCCCCCGTAGCAGGGTGGACGAGGCCCTGGCGGAGGTCGGCTTGTCCGAGGCCGCGGGCAAACGCGTCGGCGGCTACTCGCTCGGGATGGGGCGACGGCTGGCCCTGGCGGCGGCGCTGCTCGGTGACCCTGAGGTACTGGTCCTCGACGAACCGGTCAACGGCCTCGATCCGGAAGGAATCCGCTGGATCCGCGGCTTCCTCCGCGAACGCGCCCGGGACGGACGTACCGTCCTGCTGTCGAGCCATCTCATGGGAGAACTGTCCGAGACGGTCGACGACGTCGTGGTCATCGACGGCGGCAGGATCGTCGCGCAGGGAACGCTCGCTGAAGTCGTCGGCGGGCACCGGAGCCTGGAGAACGCCTTCTTCGCGCTCACCTCGGGGGCCGTGCGATGAGGGCTTATCGGGGCGAACTGCGCAAGCTCGTCTTCCTGCCGTCGGTCTGGGCCGCGGTCGCGGTCGGCGTGCTGGTCCCGGCCACCCTCACGATCCTCAACGCGAAGTCGGCGGTCGCGGCCGGTCGCGGCGGCAACGTAGACATCGGGTTCCAGGAACTCGCGTTCGGCGTGGTGGGGGCGGTGATCCTTGGCGTCGTCGCGGTGAGCAGCGAATACACCACAGAGGGGAGGAGCGCCGGTGGCGGACGCCAGATCACCACGAGCCTCACGGCCGTGCCGTCGCGGCGGCGGTTGCTGATCGCGAAGCTGACGGCGGTGATCACCGTGATCGCCACTCTGGCGGCGGTCTCCTCGGCCATCACCCTGATGACAGTCGAAGCACTGCTGGGTGAGGGAGCCGGCGTCAGCGGCCTTGGGCGTCTGCCCGGAGTCGTCCTCTACTGGGTACTGACGGCACTGCTCGCGTCCGGTCTGACATTGCTGACGCGCAACGGAATCCTGCCGCTCACCGTGCTGATCCTGAACACGTCGGTGGTCACGGTCACCTACCTGCTCGCGAAACTCACGCCGCTGGCCGTGTTCTTCCCTGACCTGGCCGGGATCCGTATGTTCATCAAGCGAGTGGATCTGCCCGTCCAGCTCGCGCCGGTCACCGGCGGCCTGGTGATGACGGCCTGGGTCGCGGCGTTGCTCGCCGCGGGCTTCCTGGTCTTCCGCGGGAGGGACGCATGACGGGCGGCCGGGCGATCCGCGCCGAGACACTCAAACTGCTCAGCCTGCCGGCGACGTACTGCACCGTGCTGGGCACAATCGGCGTTTCGGCAGTCCTCGCGATCGCGTTTTCGCGGCAGGGCGTCTCACCCGTCGGCTACACGCAGGCCGGGTTCATCGTCCTCGGCGTCATCGCCGCGACGTCGGAGTACAGCGACGGCCAGATTCACCTGACTCTCATCGCCATGCCACGCCGGATCGCCCAGCATCTGGCCAAAATGGCCGCCCTGCTGATCGTGAGCGTCCCCGCGGCCATCTTCACCGTGCTGGTCGGCCTCCTGGTGGCCGGCGGACCATGGTCCGCCGCGGTGGGAGCGAGTGCCTATCTCGCGCTGACCACTGCGCTGTCCGCCGCCGTCGCGACGGTCTTGCGGTGGAGTGTTCCGGCGGTGACCGGGCTGCTCGGGTACTACTTCATCGTGGGCCCGCTTCTCCGGGATCGAGTCACGTTCGCGGCATACCTGCCGGACGCCGCAAGTCACGACCTCGTCGCGTTCGGCGGTTCGACCGTCGTGCTGGGCTGGGTGCTCGTCGCGGTGGGGTTCTCCGCGACCACGTTCCATCGGCGGGACGCTTGACCGCGTGCCTCAGCTTCGCGGAACCACCAGTCCCTGGTCGTACGCCGTGATCACCAGCTGAGCGCGGTCCCGGGCCGACAGCTTGCTCAACAACCGGCTGATGTGCGTCTTCACCGTCTTGATGGAGATGGTCAGCGTCTCGGCGATCTCGGTGTTGGACAGCCCGCGACCGACGAACGTGAGGATCTCGATCTCACGCTGGGTCAGCCCGGCAGGCGGACGCGGGCTCCGGTGCGGCGGCGCCGCGACGTAATGCTCTATCAACCGCGTGAGGATGCCGGGCGCGAACAGGGATTCGCCGGCTTGCGTCCGGCGGACGGCGGCGATGAGCTCGTCGGGTTCGGTGTCCTTGAGCAGAAAACCGCTCGCCCCCGCGCGAAGCGCACCGTAGACGTACTCGTCCAGTTCGAACATGCTCAGCACGAGGATTCTGGTCCCGGCCAGGTCGGGGCAGGCGCTGATCTCCTTGGTGGCCACGATGCCGTCCTGGCCGGGCATGCGGATGTCCATCAGCACGACGTCCGGGCTCAGCCGCCGCGCCATCTCCACCGCCTGCGGTCCGTTCTCGGCCTGTCCGACGACGACCATGTCCGGGGAGGTGCCGATGATGATCGCCAGGCTGTGCCGCAGCAGCCGTTGGTCGTCGGCGAGCAGGACCCGGATCGGTGGCTGTTCGGGATTCGTCACCATGCTCCGTCGGGTAGCCGTGCGGTGAGCCGGAAGCCGGTCCCGGCCGGTGCCGCGTGCAGGCCGCCGCCGAGCACCTCGGCGCGTTCTCGAAGTCCCGCCAGGCCGTGGCCTGCACCGCGGTTGGGGGACCAGTCGCCTCGCGGCCCGTCGTCCTCGACGGTCACGACGATCGTGTCGCCGTCACGCCGTAGACCGATGTGAGCGATCGTCGGTCCGGCGTATCGCGCGGTGTTCGCGACGGCTTCGCGGACGATCTCACAGACTGTCGCCTGCACCCCAGGGGAAACGTCCCCGAGTTCGCCGACGTCCAGCCGCGGCGCCAGACCCAGCGAGCGGGCGGCCTCGACGATGGCCGGAAGATCCGACAGCTTCCGCACGGGCCGCAACGGTGCGTCGTACTCGGCAGGGTCGCGAAGCACGGCCAGCATACGTCTGAGTTCGGTGACCGCGTCCCGGCTCGCCTGCTCGATGTCGACGAGCGCCTGCTCGTGTTCGGCTTCCCGCACGTCTCCTTGGACCCGCCTCGCCGCACTGGCTCGCAGGGTGATCACGCCGAGGCCGTGGGAAACGATGTCGTGGAGTTCCCGGGCGATCCGGAGCCGCTCATGGTGCGTGGCGTGCTCTGCCGCCCAACCCGTGAGGCGTGCTTCGTAGTCGAGGCGCCGCTTGCGCGCGCGAACCAGCGTCCACGTCGTCACTCCGATGGCCGTGGCCACGACGAGAATCGGCACTACAACCGCGCTTGGTCCATTCGCTCCGACAGCCAGCAACGCGACCGCGGCTACGACCAGCACCGCGGAGGCGGCCAGCCATGCACGCGATCGCCACTCTGGACGATCCGGTGGTGTCATCACCGGCCATCGTATTACCCGACGGGCGGGGCCGTGATTACTTCTCGCGGAAGCCGCTTCCGGTCATCAGGCGGCGTGCGCCACCGCCGTCGAAAGCAGGAGGACGGCCGACGGGAGGAGAGGGTTGGCTGTGTACGGGGCTGGCTGTTGGAGGTGTCCGCTCGCGGCCGTCGTCGAGCGGACGCGGGATGGTGGGGCGTTGTGGTCGTGGTGATCGTCGTCCGGCGACCCGCCAGGCTGGTGGGTGGGGTGTGGTTGGAGGTGTCGGTGAAGCGGCGGAGAGTTTGTTTGGCGGCGCGGTCGTCGGGTGCGTGGCCGGTGCTGCGTTCGGCCCAGAAGACCAGGGCGCTAATGGTCTGGCGGATGGTGTCGGGCCGGTATTTGGGGTAGTCGTCGGTGTCTTGGTCGTGATCGTGTTCGTGCCGGTCTGGTAGCCGCGGGTGTGGCACCAGTGCTGGTAGTGCGCGAGGCGAGCGCGGTAGTAGCTGATGGTTTTGTCGGAGTACCTACGCAGCATCGACGGGCGAAGTTCCGTCTCGGAACGCGAGAACCTGGACACCTACGCATGGAAGCGCCGATTCTCGATCACCACAAAATGTGGATGATACCCGCGAATTGCTGATCGGAGTGAGACTTGCATTCACACCATACACTTGTCCCATAATGAGAGGAATTCGCAGCGTTAAATCACAGCCCCCGATGTTTCCTCGTGGACTTCCATGAAGAACGCGACGAGAAAGGGTCCGGATATGCCTGGACGGCATGCCGTCGAGTGACTCACTCTGTTTCAACCTCCGGGCCGCCTGACTGTCTACTGTGGAATTTCTGGGCCGTTTCCGGGCCGTTTGATGTCCGGTCGCAACCGGTAGCAACCGGTACTGACCAGCACAAACAGCCGGTACGACGGAGGGGGCGTTTGAAGCTCGCTCATGAGCCTCAACGCCCCCTCGGCGACCTGCCTGACGGGTCGGCCGGTCAGGCCATCGGAGGCTGGTCGCGCCACCAGCGCTGGCCGGCTTCGGGGAGGGTGGAGATCGGGTCGTAGTAGGGGTAGCGCTGCTGCAGGGCCTCGTCGGCGTTGGCGACGTTTTCCCTGTCTACGCTGGTCAGGTAGTTCTTGGTCCAGTACGAGATGCCCAACTCGCGGTCGTACTCGGCGAGCTGGTGCACCCAGCGCTTTCCTACGTAGGGAACGTCGCAGACGATGCGCGGGGTGGCGTAGCCGGGCAGGTAGCCCATGATCGCGTGCTGCAATTCTTGTGCCTCGTGCACGGAAACCCGCCAATGTTCGGCGTTCGGGATCATGTCGCACATGTAGAAGTAATAGGGCAGGATGTTCGCTTCGCCCTGTAGTGCGAAGCACAGGTCCAGTAGTTCGGCGGGGGTCGCGTTGACGCCCTTCATCAGCACGCCCTGGTTGCGCACGTCGCGGACGCCGACGTCGAGCGCGGTCCGGGCGGCTTCGGCGACCAGCGGGGTGACCGACTGTGCGTGGTTGACGTGGGTGTGGATCGCGAGGTTGACGCCGCGACGCTGTGCGGTGACGGCGACGCGCTCGAGGCCTTCGACGACCTTCGGCTGGATCCAGTGCTGTGGCAGGGCGGCGAGCGCCTTGGTCGCGAGCCGGATGTCGCGGACGGTGTCGATGTCCATCAGTCGCATGAGGAACGACTCCAGCTGCGGCCACGGCACGTTGGCGACGTCGCCGCCCGACACCACCACGTCGCGCACGCCGGGGGTCTTCTTCAGGTACTCGATCATCGCGTCCTGGCGGTCGACCGGTTTGAGCGAGAGCTTGTGCTTCTCGACCTGCTCGGTGGAGTTGCCGACGAGGTCCATCCGGGTGCAGTGCCCGCAGTACTGGGGGCAGGTGGAGATCATCTCGGCGAGGACCTTGGTCGGATAGCGGTGGGTCAGCCCCTCCACGACCCACATCTCGGCTTCGTGCAGTGAGTCCCGTTCGGAGTGCGGGTGGCTCGGCCACTCGGTGTCGCGGTCGCTGCGCACCGGGAGCATGTAGCGGCGGATGGGGTCGGTGTACCAGGCCTCGGTCACCTTCGTCGGGTCGGTGCCCGCGTTGGGCGCCATGGTGTTGATCATCTGTGGCGGCAGCAGCATCGACATCGTGGCCATCTCGCGCTGGTCGGCGAGCATGTCCTCGTAGAAGCGCTCCTCGAGCTGGTCGCCCATCAGGGCACGCAGCTGCTTGGCGTTGCGGATGCAGTGCACTCGCTGCCACTGCGCGTCGCGCCACTCTGCCTCGGTCACGTCATGCCAGCCGGGGAAGCGGCGCCAGTCGGGTTCGATCAGCTCGACTCGGGTGTAGTCGTAGGGCTGATCGTAGGCGGCTACCGGCGAGGTCGGCTCCTGGATCGCAGTCACTTATACTCCTCATCGTCGGAAACGCGTGAAAATATCCTGTCACATCGTTCCGATGACGTAAATATTCCTGTCGTGCGCGGTGTGTCAGGCGGACATTGACTCCGCGTTCGACCGGTGCGCAGGTACTCGAACACGGCGGCATCGTCGCGGCGCCGAGCATGGGCACGACAGCGCGATCGGCTCCCCGGCTCATTTCATCGGCCCTGACCACGCCGTGCTCATCCGCAAGCTGCAAACTCGGGAGGTGACGAACGCACGAACCACGCTCCTGCTCGGCGGGCGCATCTACAGCCCCTCGGCCCCCGACGCCACCGCCATGGCGATCACGGACGGCACTGTCGTCTGGGTGGGACAGGACGGCCCGGCCAAGGCATTGCATCCCGACGCCGAGGTGATCGACCTCGACGGCGCGTTCGTCGCCCCCGCGTTCGTCGACGCGCACGTCCACGCCACCGCTACCGGCCTGCACCTCACCGGGTTGAACCTCGCCAACATCCGCGGCGCCGGAGAACTGCTTGCCGCGGTCCGTGACACCGCCAGGCCCGGCCAGGTGCTGGTCGCGCACGGCTGGGACGAGTCCCGGTGGACCGACGGCAGGCTGCCCAGCCGCGCCGAACTCGACGAGGCCGCGAACGGGACTCCGGTGTACCTGAGCCGGGTCGACGTCCACTCCGCCCTCGTCTCCAGCGCCCTCGTCGCCCTGGCACCCGGTGTGCGGGACGCGGCGGGCTGGTCGGCCGACGGGCCACTGACCCGCGACGCGCACCACCGTGTCCGCGCCGCGATGCGCGAGGCGATCACGCCCGGTCAGCGACGCGAGGCCCAGCGCGCGTTCCTCGCCGAGGCCGCCGCGAGGGGGATCGTCAGCGTCCACGAATGCGCCGGCCCGGACATCTCCGGCGCCGAAGACCTCACCGATCTGCTCGCGCTCGCCACCGAACCGGGATTGCCGGAGGTCGTCGGCTACTGGGGCGAACGCGGCGGAGGCGACACGGCCCGCGCGCTGGGTGCCAGGGGAGTGGCGGGCGACCTGTTCGTCGACGGCGCCCTCGGCTCCCGTACCGCCGCCCTGCACGAGCCGTACTCCGACGCGCACGGCACCTCCGGGACGCTCTACCTCGACGCCGCCGCCATCGGTGCGCACGTCTCCGCCTGCACCGAAGCGGGACTGCAGGCCGGTTTCCACGTGATCGGCGACGCCGCGGTCGCCGAGGTCGCCGAAGGATTCCGGCTCGCGGAGAAGACCGTCGGCCGTCGGGCGCTGGCCGCCAGGTACCACCGGCTCGAACACGTCGAGATGATCGACGTCGAGCAGGCCCGCGCTCTCGCGGGCTGGGGCGTGGTCGCGTCGGTCCAGCCGCAGTTCGACGCGGAATGGGGTGGCGCGCACGGGATGTACGTCGACCGCCTCGGCGCCGAGCGAGCGGCGAAGCTCAATCCCTTCGCCGCCATGGCCGCCGAAGGGCTCCTGCTCGCCTTCGGTTCCGACGCGCCGGTCACGCCTGTCGATCCGTGGGCCACCGTCCGCGCCGGCACCTACCACCGCACCCCGGGCGCGGGGCTGTCCGCTCGCGCGTCCTTCACCGCCCACACCCGCGCGGGGCATCGCGCCGCCGGGGTCAACGACGGCGTCACCGGCAGCCTCGTCCCGGGCGCTCCCGCGCACTACGCGATCTGGGACGCCACGGATCTGGTCGTCGCCACACCGGACTCGCGGGTACAGCGCTGGTCGACCGACCCGCGGGCGGGTGTGCCGCCGCTGCCGAACCTGGAAGAAGGGGCGACGCTGCCCCGCTGCCTGCGCACGGTCCGCGACGGGCAGGTCATCCACGATGTGTTCACCCGGACGACCTAGGGTTCAGGGGTGTCCTCGACCGTGACCAGCCCGGACCCCGAAGCGGCGCCGCGCAAGCGCTTCTTCCGCGCCTGGCTCCTGCGTTTCCTCATCGCCGCGGCGTCGGGTTTCACGCTGTACCTGAGTTTCGCGCCGCGTCCGCTGTGGTGGCTCGCGCCGCTGGCGTTCACCGGCTTCGCGCTGGTGGTGCACGGACGCCGGTTCCGTGGCGCGTTCGGCTACGCGTTCGTGTTCGGGATGGGGTTCTTCCTGCCACTGCTGACCTGGCTGCTGGACTTCCTCGGACCGGACTTCGGGCCGTGGCCGTGGCTCGGGCTGGCGATGGCGCTGTCGGTGTATCTCGGTTTCGGCGGGGCTTTCGCCACCGTCGTGTGGAACTTGCCGCTCGGGCCCCTGTGGGCGGCGCTGGTGGTCATCGCGCTGGAAACGCCGCGTGCCTGGTTCCCGTTCGGCGGGTTCCCGTGGGGTCGTGTGGCGTTCAGCCAGCCCGAGGGCGCGTTCGTCTCGCTGGCTTCGATCGGCGGTGCTCCGCTGGTCGGTCTCGCCGTCGTGCTGACCGGGTTCGGTATCGCGGCCCTTTGCTTGCGGTTCAAGGGTTCCGATCCCCGGCGTTCCGTCGTGGCCGCGTCCGCGCTGACGTTGGTGCCGGTGGTGGCGGGACTCGCGGTGTGGCCGACGATCGGCACCGAGGCCCAGGACGGCGAACTCACCGTCGCCACGGTGCAGGGCAACGCCCCCGACATCGGCCTGGCGCTGGAAGGCCGCCGCGACGAACTCCGCGGCAACCACCTCGCCGAGAGCGCCCGGCTGCTCGAAAAGCTGAAGGCGGGCGACATCAAGGTCGATCTGCTGATCTGGCCCGAGACCGCGATGGCGATGCGCACCGGTGACGCGGGTGTCGACCAGATGGTCCGCGACTACGGCACGCAGGCGATCATCGGCGCGCTGGTCCGGCTGCCGGACGGCTCGGCCCAGAACTCCGCGCTCGCCTGGGATCCGGTCACCGGCCCGGGTCAGCGCTACGCCAAGCAGCAGCTCGTCCCGTTCGGCGAGTACGTCCCCGCCCGTGAGGTCGCGAAGCTGGTGACGCCGTTCGTCGACAGCGTGGCGAACATGACACCGGGTGACGGCGCCAACGCCGCGCTGTCGGTCGCGGGAACCAAGGTCGGCGTCTTCATCTGTTACGAAACCGCGTTCGACTACCCCGCCCGCGAATCGGTCGCCGACGGCGCGGAACTGCTCGTCGTGCCGACCAACAACGCCTGGTACGGACCGGGGGAGATGAGCTACCAGCAGCTGGCGATGTCGCGGCTGCGGGCGGTCGAGCACGGCCGCGCCGTGGTCGTTTCCGCTACCAGCGGGGTCAGCGCGATCGTCGCGCCCGACGGTTCGATCACGGCCTCCACCAGCCTTTTCACCGCAGATTCCCTGGTGGGGCGCGTGCCGCTGAGGCAGCAGACTACGCTGTCGGATCTACTCGGTGTAACGACGGAGTACGGACTGCTGGCACTGGCGGTCGCCGGGGTTACCGGTGGGTACATACTCCGTTTTCGCACCCGGCGCGCGAGCGCCGCCAAGGCAACGAGGGAAGCGGCGGGCTGACCCGCCGGAACACGGAGGAAAGCGGATGGCGCAGGCGCCACGGGGGGCCCAGGAAATCGAGCCGGTGCTGGTGGTGGTCCCGACGTACAACGAGCGGGACAACATCGGCCCGATCCTGGAACGCCTGCTCAAGGCTCTCCCGGACGTGAACGCCCTCGTCGTCGACGACGGCAGCCCGGACGGGACCGGCGACATCGCCGACGAACTCGCGAAGGTCGACTCGCGGATCCAGGTCATGCACCGGACCGAGAAGGCCGGCCTCGGCGCCGCGTACGTCGCCGGGTTCCGCTGGGGTCTCGCCCGCGACTACGCCACCATCGTCGAGATGGACGCGGACGGCTCGCACGCGCCGGAGGATCTGCCCCGCGTGCTGGCGGCACTCGAGGACGCGGACCTGTCCATCGGCTCTCGCTACGTCCCCGGCGGCAGCACGGTGAACTGGCCGTTCCAGCGCAAGGCGCTGTCCTGGGTGGCGAACTTCTACGCGAAGGTCGCGCTCGGCATGAAGATCAACGACATCACCGCCGGCTTCCGCGCGTACCGGCGGACGGTGCTGGAGAAGCTCGCGCTCGACGAGATCGCCTCGCGCGGCTACTGCTTCCAGATCGACCTGGCGTTCCGGACGAAGCTCGCCGGGTTCGAGGTGGTCGAGGTGCCGATCACCTTCACCGAACGTGAGATCGGCCAGTCGAAGATGAGCGGTTCGGTCGTACGCGAGGCGATCGTCATGGTCGGTATGTGGGGGATCAAGCGTCGCTGGCAGCAGCTTCGCGGGCTGGTCAAGAAGGACTGACCCCCAGCACACTCACCCCGAGCTTCCCCAGTTCCTTCACCGTCGGTTCGTCCGGCGCCGCGTCGGTGATCACGCCGGCGACGTCGGAAAGGGGGAGCACGGTGAACGGCGAGGCCGCGCCGATCTTCTCCGAGCTGGCCAGCACGTAGGTGTCGGCGGCCCGTTTGGCGAGGGTGCGTTTCATCGCGGCCTCGTCCGAATCACCGGTGGTGAGCCCGGTCCCGGGGTGCACACCGGTGACGCCGAGGAAGAACAAATCGGCGTTGATCCTCATCGCCGCCTCCGCCGCGGCCGCGCCGCAGGTGACGGCGGAGTGCTTGAAGAGCCGGCCGCCGATCAGGAAGACCTCGACCTTCGGATGCGTGACGAGTGCGGCCGCGACCGTGGGGCTGTGGGTGACGATCGTCGCTTCGAGGTCGGCCGGAAGCGCCTTCGCCAGCGCGAGCGCGGTCGTGCCGCCGTCGAGGATGACGGTCGACCCCAGCCGGATCAACGCTGTTGCACGTTTCGCTATCCGTTGCTTGCCCGCGACGCTGACCGCCATGCGGGTCGCGTAGTCCGCAGTGGCGGGGGAGATGGGTAGTGCTCCGCCGTAGACCCGCTGACAGAGCCCGGACTCCGCAAGGTCTCGCAGGTCACGGCGGATACTGTCCTCTGACACGCCGAGTTCGGCGGCGAGGTCCTTGGCCACGATCCGGCCTTCGGTCTTCAAACGGGTAAGCAACAGGTCTCGACGCTGCGCAGCCAACATCTGCACGATCCTCCTTGTTCTTGCCGATTGTTGCACACTAGGCTTCGTCGTATGACCAAACCTCTGATGATCCTCATCGCCGGCCCGTTCCGCTCCGGCACCGGCGACGACCCCGAACTTCTCGCCCGCAACCTCGCCCGGCTCGAAGAGGCCGCCTGGCCGATCTTCCGCAGCGGGCACGTGCCGATGATCGGCGAATGGGTCGCGCTGCCGGTGCTACGCGGCGCGGGCGGGAAGACCGTGGCCGACCCGGTCGCCAAGGAGGTCATGTACCCGACGGCCGACCGGCTCCTGCACCACTGCGACGCCGTCCTGCGCTTGCCGGGGGACTCCACCGGCGCCGACCAGGACGTCGCGATCGCGCTGTCCCGCGGACTCGCCGTCTATCACCGCGTCGAGGACATCCCGGGCTACCAAGCCGCATAATGCGTAACTCGGCCGAGTGTGACGTCTTCGGGGGAGGGTGAGCCGTGACCGGGAAGGTCTGCGGAATGTGCGAAGGCCCGCTGCCATCGAAGGCGGGTTCGCGCGGGCGTGCGGCCGTCTATTGCTCGGCCGCGTGCCGCCAGCGGGCCTACCGGTCACGGCACGACCCCGCCCCCGACGTGGAAGCCCTCATCGCCGAGGTCGGCCGCGTCGCGAAACGCCTGGCACCTCAGCCGCCGGACACCTTCTTCGCCGACCTCACCGCCCTCACTTCGGACGTCGGCAGGTTACGGCGGATCGCCCAGCTCACCCTGCGGGGGAGGGAGGAGAACGTCACGACGGACTCCGTGACGGAAACGCTGGACGAGGTCGCTTTCGCCGGAAAGATCGAGCAGCACCAGCGAGAGCTGCGCGTCCACTGCTATCGCATGGTCGGGTCCTACGACGACGCGGAAGACCTGGTTCAGGAGACCTTCCTGCGGGCCTGGCGTGGCCGTGAAGAATTCGAGGGCCGGTCGAGTTTCCGTGCCTGGCTCTACCGGATCGCCACCAACACCTGTCTCGATTTCCTGCGGCGCAACAAACGGGTCCCTCGCCCCTACGACCAGCTGCCCGGCGTCGACCAGCACGGCGAACCGCCCCAGTTCATGCCCTGGCTGCAACCCTTCCCGGACAGCCAGCTCGCCTCGGCGGAGGCCGAACCCGGCGAGATCGCGGAAACCAAGGAAACGATGGAGCTGGTTTTCCTCGCCGCCATCCAGCACCTCCCACCGAAGCAGCGGGCCGTGGTGATCCTCAACGACGTTCTCGGCTGAAGGGCCGAGGAGACCGCCGACCTGCTGGAAACCACCGTCGCTTCGGTCACCAGCGCACTGACGAAGCTAGCCGACGAGATCAAGGAGACCGGGGGACTGGCCGAAGTCGCCGTCGTCGACGGCTTGGACGAGACCGCGGTCGAGAAGCACGCGGCGTCCGTCGTGGCCGAGGCCGGCAGCCTCGACATCTCCCTCAACCTCGTTCCACGCGGCGACGTCCAGGGCATCCCGCTCGTGGAGATGTCGGTCGAGGACTACGTCCGCCCGATCACCACCGGTGTCACGACCAACTTCATCACCGCCCGCGCGGCCGCCCGGCACATGATCACCCCAGGGTCCGGCGTCATCCTCGCCCTCGACAGTGGATCCGCCTACGGCAGCCCGATGATGGGCGCGACCGGCTCGATCGACGCCGCGCTGGACACCTACATCCGCAATCTCGCCGTCGAGATCGGACCGCACGGCGTCCGCGCGCTCGGCATCTGGGTCGCGGATATCCCGGAGACCTTCACTCCCGAGAAGCTCGCCGCCGTCAACAACCAGCTGCCGGCGAGCCCGGAGATGATGGGGAACATTCTCGCCGGCCTCACGGAGGCCCGGATGA
Source organism: Amycolatopsis sp. cmx-11-32 (assembly GCF_047608695.1). Taxonomy (NCBI): domain Bacteria; kingdom Bacillati; phylum Actinomycetota; class Actinomycetes; order Pseudonocardiales; family Pseudonocardiaceae; genus Amycolatopsis; species Amycolatopsis sp. cmx-11-32. The sequence goes on from NZ_JADNQN010000003.1 coordinate 146,035, forward strand.
CCAAACGCTCACCGCGTCTCGCCGAGGTCGCCTCCACGCTGGCATTCTTCGCTTCCGACGACGCCATGGGGATCACCGGCACGTTCGTCAACGTGACCAGCATGTACCCGAGCTGATCAAGCGTGGAGTTCCGCCGGCACCGCCCGGCTGGTCCCCGGACACAGCGAAGCCCCCGCGAAGGGAGGTCGCGGGGGCTTCGCTGTGTTCGAGGTGGGGCTAGCTACTTGGCCGTGCGTCAGGCGGACCGGGTGGTCCTGCGTCCCTTCAGCTCGGCGAGACGTTCGTTGAGCAGATCTTCGAGCTCCGGAATCGAGCGGCGCTCCAGGAGCATGTCCCAGTGCGTCCTCGGGGGCTTGACCTTTTTCTGCTCCGGCTGTCCGCCGTCCACGATCTCGGACTCGCTGCCGTGCAGCCTGCACTCCCACACCGAAGGGATCTCGGCGTCGTCGGAGAAAGGCACCTCGAACTCGTGGTTCTTGGGGCAGGCGTAGCGCACGGTGCGCCGAGGCGCGAGGTCGTGGTTGCGGTCGGTCTCGTAGCTGACCGCTCCCAGCCGGCTTCCACGGAGAACACGGTCGGCCATGATGGGGGTCCTTTCAGTCAGCTCCGGGTGGAGCCAGGGTGATGCTCACCCTATGCAACGACGAAGGAGGCCAGGAGATTCCCTGGACACCATGTCCTTGCTCACGATGAGCTGCATCACCCGGTGGCAACAGCTTCTCCTAGTAGGAGTGATTTCGCGCTCTGGCGTGACGTCAATACGGCCATCTTGGTGCGGATATCCCCCAGATGGGCTAGTAGTACGCCTGTCACGTCAACCGTAACTGACCGTGTTGAGCCGAGGTGGGCCCCAGGTCACCCAGTCGGAAGTGTCGACGGCACAATACCTGATAACGGACCGTGTTCATCTCACCCTCGGAACGTGATACTGGTGAAGATTCAACTAGCAACTGCTCGGTATCCGCCACCACAACGGTGTCCCCGGCGCGCAACACCTCACCGTCGGACACCCTCGCGTTGAACCGTCCCGTCTGCCCGCACCAGCACAACACCTCGACCTGGACCGGCTGCAGCTCGTCCGCCAGCTCGAACAACCGCGCCGCACCCGGGAACAACACGCTCCGGAAATCCGTCGCGATCCCGAAGCAGTACACGTCGATCTGAACGTCATCGGCCAGTTCAGCCAGCTGATCCACCTGATCGGGCGACAAGAACTGCGCCTCGTCGACGATCAAGTAGTCCACGTGCCGCCCCGCCGCCCACTGCTCACGCACCAGCAACCGCAGATCGGTCTCACTTCCCACCTCGGTCGCCTTACGTGTCAGCCCGATCCGGCTGGTGATCTGCGGCTCACCGGACCGGTCATGCCGCACCAGCACCATCCCGCGGCGACCCTGCCGCGCATGGTTGTGGTCGATCTGCAACGCCAGCGTCGACTTCCCGCAGTCCATCGGCCCGTAACAGAACTTCAACTTCCCGACGACCGGCACACCCCGCCGTGAACCCGCCACCGGCACCGACGACAACGCGTCCGTGGGATCCGGGCCACTCTCCTTCAGTACGGTCACGACGCTCGACCCTATCGGCACGCTCCCGCCTCACAGCACCGCCGGTGGTCGGTTGCCCGCCGCCTCGATCGCCCGGCGCACCGGGACCAGCCACACGAACACGAAACCGAGCACGAAGAAGATCACCAGCGCGATGATCGCGTACCGGAACGAACCGGTGATCTGCCCGACCGCGGCGAACAACAGGGGGCCGAGCCACGACGTCCCCCGCTCGCCGACCACGTACAACGAGAAGTACTGCGCGTCCTTCCCCTCGGGGATCATCTGCCCGAACAACGACCGCGACAACGCGTTCGTTCCACCGAGCACCAGCCCGATCCCGACCGCCACCGCGTAGAATTGCAACGGCTGCCCCGCCTCGATGAAGAACGCGAAGCACAACACCACCACCCAGGCCACCAAACTGCCCAGGATCGTCTTCTTCGCCCCGATCCGGGCCGCGATCGCCCCATGGATCATCGCCCCGGCGTACGCCAGGAACTGGATCACCAGGATCGTGACGATCAGCACCTGAGTGCTGTACTTCAACTCGTCCTTGCCGTACTGCGCCGACACCGCCACCACCGTCGTGATCCCGTCGGTGAAGACCAGATAGCTCCCCAGGAACGCCAGCGTCAGCGGATAGGCCTTCGCCTCGCCGATCGTCCGCTTCAACTCCTTGAACCCGGCCGTCAGTACCGACAGGCCCCGCTCCGCCGACTTCGGCACATGAGTCCGGGGGAGGGCCCGCACCGCCGGGAACGTGAACACCGCCCACCAAATCCCCGACGTCAGGAAGCAGATACGGATGGCCAGCCCCTCGCTCACCCCGAAGGTCTCGTGGCCCATGAAGAACCCCAGCTGCAGCGCCAGCGCCAGGCCACCGCCGAGATACCCGAACGCCCACCCCTTCGACGACACCGCGTCCCGCTCATCAGGCTCCGCGATGTCCACCAGGAACGAGTAGTAGACGACCAGCGCACCGCCGTAACCGATGTTGGCCAGAATGAACGTCCAAACCCCGACCTCCCAGTTCGTCCCCGAGATGAAGAACATCAGCGCCGACGCCACCGCGCCCAGGAACGCGAACCCGCCGAGGATCCGCCGCTTATGCCTGCTCCGGTCCGCGATCGCGCCGGCGATCGGCAGCACCAGCACCTGCGTCACCGTCGCGATGGACAGCAGATACCCCCACAGCGACCCCGCCGGGAAATGCAGCCCGAACAACGAGACGTCGCAGTTCTGCAGAGTGCTCGAAGCTCCACTCGAATCGGTGCACGCTCTGTCCCCATTAAGGGTGAAATTTGCCTTGGCATCCGCGGACGCGATCTCGCTCAAATAGAGCGCTCCGAACACCGTGATGACCGACGAATAGAACGGCGAATTGGCCCAGTCGTAGAGGTACCAAGCCCGCCACACCCGCCTGCGTTCACGGGTCACGGCCACCGTCATGCACTGCTCCTGAAGTCGAGAACGTCGAGGTCAGCGGGAGACTACTGGTGATCACAGCCACATGTCCGGCACGAGTCCGGACCGTGTTCGTTTCGACGCGAGACGAACCCTTCCCGGCAACCTCCCAGACCTTCGTCGGCGTGTCGCTGACACGAACCACGTGTGTTTCATGTGAGGCTGGTGGGCAAGTTGTGACGCTTGTGAAGCAAGTGACCGGTACTTACTGTTCCGCTCATGAGGACCCATCGCCTTCGCACAGCACACCGCGTAGTGGCGAGAACGCTCCTGCTCGCCCTCGCCGTGACGGGCCTGCAGATCGCCACCACCGGATCCGCCGCCGCGGATCCCCACGGCTCCCACTGGGCCAAGCTCCGCATGTGTGAATCGAGCGGGCGCTACAACATCAACACCGGCAACGGCTACTACGGCGCCTACCAGTTCGACCTGCCCACCTGGCGCAGCGTCGGCGGCCAGGGGAGACCCGACCAGGCCAGCCCCCGCGAACAGGACTACCGGGCCCTCTACCTCTACCGCATGCGCGGCTGGCAACCCTGGGAATGCGCCGGCAAACTCGGCTTCCGCAACGACGGCGACGCCCGCAGCAAACGCGTCCCGTCCTACGACGACTCGGCCTACATCGGCGGGGGAGGACAGCCCGCCCCGCCACCCCCGCCCAAACCGAAGCCGACGCCCGCACCGCCCGGCGGCCCCAAGCCTGCCTGGCCCGGCGTCGTCTACGCCTACGGCGACTGCGCGCCACCACTCAAGGTGTTCCAACTGCGAATGAACGCCTACGGCTACGGCTTCACCGGCACCGGCTGCTACTACGACAAGACCCGCGAAGCCGTCCTCGCCCTCCAGCGGGCCAACGGCATCAACGACTCCGGCCGCCTCGGACCCAAGACTTGGGACGCCGCCTGGAACGGCAAACCACCCCGGTAGCCCGTCCAACCCATCGCGTTTAGTCCTCTAAGTTGCGAGTCAAACCGCAACTAGAGGACTAAACGCGGGGATCAGGACGGCCAGGCGCCCCGCTCCTGAAGCACCTCACGCAGCAGATCCGGCCGATCCGTCACGATCCCGTGCACCCCCAGATCCAGCAGCAACCGCATCTCCGCCGGATCGTCCACCGTCCACGTGTGCACCTCGAAACCCGCCCGCGTCGCCTGCCGCAGGAACGCCCGGTCCACCACCTTCAATCGCCCCTGCCGCACCGGCACCTGCGCCATCGCACCCCGCGCCAACGCCCGCAACGGCACCAGCGGCAAAAACCCGTTCGCCCACATCACCGCCACCGAACGCGGCCCCATCGCCGTCACCAGCTTCGGACCCGCCAGCTTCCGGATCCGCGCCAGCCGCGCATCGGAGAACGACGCCGCCGCGACCCGATCGCGCGCCCCGCTCCGCTCGATCGTCCGCACGAAGGGCACCACCGCCTGGTTCGACTTCACATCGATGTTGAACCGCGCCTCCGGCAGCGCCTCCAGGACGTCCTCCAACCGCGACAACGGCGCACGGCCGCCCACCTTGACGTTCCGCAGCTGCGCCCACGTCTGCCGGGAGATCAACCCCGCGCCGTCAGTCGCCCGGTCCAAAGACTCGTCGTGATGCACGACCACCACACCGTCCGACGTCGCGTGCACATCCGTCTCCAGATAGCGATAACCCTCCGTCACCGCCTGCTGGAAAGCCGGCAGAGAGTTCTCCAGTCCTTCCAGGTCACCGAGGTGCCAGCCCCGATGGGCGAAGGCACGCGGTAGTGGGTCGGCGAGGTACGGAAAATGTGTCGGCACCCCACTAGTGTGCACTTCGGTCGTGGCCCCGGCATGATCGTCCAGTGGCCAGCTAGGGTCTGAACCGTGAGGGAAGTGGCCGAGCACCCGAAGACGTCCGCCGAAGAGGTGTCCGAGCTACGCCGCGCGGGGGCACCCAAACACTGCGGATGGTGCGGCCGCCGGCTCGAACAGGGCGGTAACGTCGGCAGGCGCCGCCGTTACTGTGGGCAATCCTGTCGCCAGCGAGCCTACGAACGCCGCACCGCACTCCAGCGCAGCGGCCTCCCCGAAGACGCCGTCGTCCTCTCCGACACCGAGATCGCCGTCCTGCAGGACCGGCTCTTCCAACTCCGCTGCGCCGCCGAAGACATCGTCACCGCGGCCGACGATGGAGCGTCCTTGGCCGAACTCCGCGGCCTCGCCGACGAAGTCGCCCAAGCGGCCAAGGACCTCGAACAGCTCCGCTGACCTACACGATCCCATCGAGCGCCCGATACGTCCGATTGCTCGCGGCGGCCGCCCGCTGCTCCCGTCCCGTCGCCTCGATGTAGTTCTGACTGGTCGCCAGGCTTGCGTGCCCCAGCAGCGCCATGATCTCCGACGCCGTCGCGCCATCCTCGGCCAGCCGAGTCGCGAAGGTGTGCCGCAACGCGTGGAGGTTCGCCCCGACCGGCACGCGGTCGTGCAAACCCGCCCACCGATAGCAGGACTTGACGAGGTACTCCAGCGCACCGCGGCCGATCGGCTCGCCGGCACGATCCCGCAGGAGGGGAGTGGAGGGCCCGAACCGCTGCTGTGGGAAGCGACGGCGGCAGGAAGCCAAGTACTCCTCGATGATCTTCTCCATGATCGGCTGCACCGGAATCGATCGATCGCGGCTTCCCTTGCCGTGGACGTGCAACCGCATCTCACCCTGACGTCCGACCAGCGACCGCGCCGTCAGCGCTCGCATCTCCGCGGCACGCAGTCCGGCGACCAGGCCGAGCGCGATCACCAGTACGTCCCGCTCCGGCCACGGATCCCGCGTCCGGCGCGAACCATCAGCGGCGGCCGCGAGCAACTGTTCCGGGGTTTCCTCACCCCGCAACGGTTTCGGCGTCAGCGGCGGTGCCTTAGGCCGGGCGACCGCACCCATCGGGTTGCCCGCGAGCAGCCCGTCGGACACACAGAAGGTGAGGAACTGGTTCCAGGTCGACCACGCACGCAGGACCGAACTCTTGGCGTGAGTGTCCGCGAAGGCACCGAAGGCGTTCCGGAGCGACTGTGCCGTGAGCATCTCGACGGTGAGGTCGTCGGGGGAGCGGCCCGACTCGCGGAGCAGAAGACTGGTGATGCCGGCGAGGTCGCGGCGGTAGGCGTCAGTGGTGTGAGGAGAATCCTTACGGGGACGACGTGCGGCGAAAAAGGCTTGCTGTGCCTCGGAAACCCTCATAAGGATCTTGTACCGCATGGCACCGACAGTCTTACACTAAGTTATATCCTGTTTCATGCATAATAGCGATTATGCATGAAACGGAGTGATGGGCCCGGAAGCTTCTCGCGGGGGATCCTGGTCCGCTCGAAGGTTCCCGAAGTGTCAGAAATGGGTTCTTCTGACGTTTGTCCTGAATGACCCTTTCGTAACGCACGGGCCAGCGGAAGACCTCGGACTTAAGGTGGGCCGTCTGACCAGGCGAGCAAACAAGGCACACTGCAGCTGAAAGCCTCCATTGATTATCAACGACCAAGAACGCCTGGATTGATTCGTCACGGTGACATAATAAGCTTGGGTGATCGGACCATCTGTTTCGGGTCGCCGGGGGCGTCCTGGCCGCTTCGGGAGGCTAAGGGGCCGCTGGTCCAGGGAGAGCTGAAGGGAACCATGCCCGCATGTCACGCGACGAAGGGAGCTTTCCCCTCATGACATGCGACGAAAGGCCCCTTCAGCACCCTGCCAGAGACCCCTCTTGAGGCTCATTGTCCAGGCCGACCAAAGTGCCGATAATGTACATTATGTCAAGTAAGTGTCAGGACGGGCTGCGCTAGGGTCTTCCCCGAGATCAAACTTGGGGGTAGCCGAAATGTCTGTGTACGTCGATCCGTCCAACGAGCGGATGCTGAAGGCGTGGGACGGTGAGGACGGCGCGCTGTGGGCGAAGCGCGCTCAGCGAATCAACGACGGCGTCGCCGCTTACCGTGACGCCTTCTTCGCCGCGGCTGGGATCCAGCCGACCGACAAGATTCTCGACGTCGGCTGTGGCGCCGGGCAGACGACGCGGGACGTGGCGCGGCAAGCCTCTGCCGGTTCGGCGCTCGGTGTGGACCTCTCCAGCGAGATGCTGGGCCTCGCTCGTCGGCTCGCCGATCAGGAAGGTGTTCCCAACGTCGCCTTCGAACAGCTGGACGCTCAGGTCCATCCGTTCCCTGAGGCGGGCTTCGATGTGGTGATCAGCAGGCATGGATCGATGTTCTTCGGTACTCCCCTGGCCGCGTTCGCCAACCTGGCCCGTTCGACGCGTCCTGGCGGCCGTCTCGTACTGCTGATTTGGCAACCGTTGGGGCTCAACGAATGGATCACCACTTTCCGGACGATCTTCGCGGCCGGTCGTGAGGTGCCGCCGTCCTCGAATCTCGCGCTCAGCGACCCGCTCGAAACCGAAGAACTGCTGACCTCCGCCGGGTACACCGATGTCCGGTCGACCGCGGTGAACAAGCCGATGTATTTCGGCCGGGACGTCGATGACGCGGCCGAGTTCGTCATCGAGCAGCACGGCGGGCGGTTGAGCGATCTGGACGAGGCCCCGCGTGCGAAGGCTATCGAGGCCTTGCGTGCCGATCTCGCCGAGCACCAGACCGGCCGAGGCGTCTTTTACGACTCGGCGGCCTGGCTCGTCGAGGCTCGGCGTCCATGACCTACTGCTTGCGGGCGATGAGGTACGCCTGCGGTGTGCTTTCGAACTCTTCGGATGGTTCACGGACGAGTTGGGAGATCATGGTGAACCCCGCCTCCCCCAGCTGTCCGGCGATCTTGTCCGGTGCCAGCCGGTAGGCGTCGCACGAGATGTCGTGTCCGTATGCGTGCTCGATGTGGCGGATCTCGTCGCCGACCTGGAACGCCAGCATCAGATGGCCTCCCGGGGCGAGGATCCGGTGGAAGTCGGCGAAGATCTCCGGCAGCCGCTCTTGTGGGGTGTGGATGATCGAGTACCAGGCGACGACGCCGGCCAGCGCACCGTCCTCGATGGACAAACCGGGCATCTCCCCGACTTGGAAGTCCAGGTGGGGGTACGACTTCCGGGCGACGGCGATCATCTCCGGCGAGAGGTCGACGCCGTGGATGTCGAGCCCCAGTCCGTGGAGGTGTTCGGTGATGCGGCCGGGTCCACAGCCGATCTCGGCGACGCGTCCGCCGCCCGCGGTTTGGACGAGTTCCGTGTACGCGCCGAGGACGGCTCGGTCCCAGATGGATCCGGCGAGGTGGCCGCGGAGGAGTTCGGCGTAGTCGGCCGCGACCGTGTCGTAGGCGGTGCGGGTCATGTGGACGTAGTCGGTCATGGCGGGGACCCTATCCCCCGGCACCGACAACAATCGTCGCGTACAGCTCGTCGTCGGTGATCACTTCGGGGGTCAATCCGTTGTGTGCCATGGCTTCCGCTGTGTTCGAGGCCTGGCTCTCCCCGGTTTCGATCAGCAGGTGCCCGCCCGGTGCGAGCCATTGTGGAGCTTCGGCGGCGACACGGCGATGGACGTCGACGCCGTCTTGCCCGCCGTCGAGTGCGATGCGGGGTTCGTGGTCGCGTGCTTCGGGCGGCATCATCGCGATGGCGTCGGTGGGGACGTACGGGGCGTTGACGACGAGGAGGTCGACGTGGCCTCGTAGCGACGCGGGGAGGGGTTCGTAGAGGTCGCCTTCGAAAACCTCTCCCCTGGCTTTGGCGACGTTGGCGCGGGCGCAGCGGACGGCGGCGGGTTCGATGTCAGCCGCGTAGAGCCGGATTTCGCCGAGTTCGGCGGCGATGGCGGCGCCGAGTGCGCCGGTGCCGCAGCAGAGGTCGAGGACGACCGCTCCGGGGCCGGCGAGGGTGACGGCGTGGCGGACGAGGAGTTCGGATCGTTGGCGTGGCACGAAGACGCCGGGTTCGACGGCGATGCGGAGTCCGTGGAATTCGGCCCAGCCAAGGATGACTTCGAGGGGTTCGCCGTCGGTGCGGCGTTGGACCATGGCGTCGAGTTCGGCGGGTGTGCGGGCTTCGGTGCTGAGGAGCCGGGCTTCGTCTTCGGCGAAGACGCATCCGGCTGCGCGGAGTCTGTCGACGATCGTCATTTGTCGCGCAGTCTGGTGAGGATCCCGTCGAGGGCGTTCCGGACGGTGTCGGGGACGCCGTGGGTGCGCAGGTCGGTGAGGAAGTGTTCGTTGAGCCCGCCGGGGGTCATGTGTTTGCCGGTGAGGGTTTCGAGGGAGCCGGTCTGCGAGAGCAGGGATTGGCCGAGTTGTCCGAAGATGTGGCTGGTGAAGGTGGTCGCGGTGGTGTCTTCGATGCCCTGGTCGGTCATCCAGGCGGCGATGGTGCCGAGGTAGTCGAGGTGGGCGGCGAAGGTGGCCGTGGCGGCGCTGAAGATCTCGAGGTCTTTTTCCGCGTCGGGGACGACGCTGCCGCCGATGCTGTCGAAGAGGGCTCGGGCTTCGGTGTTGTCGGGGTATATGGCCGTGAGGCTTTGGCGGCGGGCGGCCGGGGGCAGTGGGATGCTGCGGACGACGTCGCCTGCTGGTGCGGCCCAGTCGCGAAGCTGGTCGAGACGGACGCCGGCGAGTGCGCTGATCAGGACGTGCTCGGGCCGGAAGGTGAGGTCCCGGAGGACTTCTTCGCCGATCGGCGCGCGGACGGCGAGGATGATCGTGGTGGAGCTGTCGACGACGGCTTGGTTGTTGTCACAGACTTTGACGTTGGCGAAGCGTGCCGAGAGTTCTTGTCCGACGCTGCGGCTGCGTGGCGAGAGGTAGATCGAGGGCGGGTCGGCGATGTCCTTGCTGAGGCCTTCGACGATGGCGGCGGTGATCTCACCCGCGCCGATGAATCCGTATTCCATGGTCACTTCCTAGGCGCCGGTGGTGCCGTCGATGCGTTCGCGGATGAGGTCGGCGTGGCCGTTGTGGCGGGCGTATTCGCCGATCATGTGGACGTAGAGCATGCGGAGCGAGAACGGGTTTCCGTCGAGGTCGAGGGTGTCGTCGAGGGATCCGTTGGCGGCGGCTTCGTCAGCGAGGCGGATTTCCTCGAGGAGGGTGTTGTAGGCCTCTTCGGCTTTGGTGGCGTCGATGACCTCGAAGTCGTGGTCCTTGCCGAGGGAGGGGTCGTAGAGGGGTTCGATGTCCTGTGCGGCGTAGCGCAGGCGGAACCAGGTGCGTTCGACCTTGGCGAGGTGGCGGATGAGGCCGAGGAGGGTGAGGTTCGAGGGCGGGACCGACGCCTGGGCGAGTTGTTCTCCGGTGAGGCCGGCGAGTTTGCCGAGGAAGGTGTTGCGGTGCCAGGCCAGGAGCGATGGCAGGAGAATGCGCTCGTCGGCGGCGGTGTCGCCGGACGGGCGGGTCACCTCGGGGGCGGTCCATGTCATAGCGGCGATCATGCCATCGGGTGGCGTCGGGCTGGTGGTGAGTCGCGTGTTGGGGGCGTGAGCGGGGTCACGTGTGTACGGCTGAATCCTTTGGCCTGGATGGCTGCTCTTGTAGGGGTCGGGACAAGCCCGGTGCTTGAGGAGGTCGCCGTGCAGGCCGAGTGGCCGAGGGAGTCTTTGATCGTGGCCGCGCAGGGCGGGGACGAGGCCGCCATCGCTGCTTTGGTCTCGGGGTCTCATCCGCATGTGCAGCGTTTCGCGCGCTCGCTCTGTGCCTCGCCGGAGGACGCGGAGGATTCCGCGCAGGAGGCGCTGATCATCCTGTATCGCAGGATCGGCACCTTGCGGGCTTCCGGTGCGCTGGCGTCGTGGATGTTCCGGATCGTGCGCAACGAATGCCTGCGCCGGGCGAGGCGGGCGTTGCGTGGGGACGACTTGGGGTGGTCGGACGCGGTGGTCTCGGCGGAGGACGACGTCCTGCGGCGGCTGGAGGCGCGGCGGGTGGCGGCGGTGATCGCCGAGTTGCCCGCTGACCAGCGTCGCGTGTTGATCATGCGTGACATCCAGGGGTATTCGGGCCGGGCGGTCGCCGACGCGCTCGGCTTGAGTACGGCCGCGATGAAGTCCCGGCTGCATCGGGCGCGGGCGGCGGTCCGTGACCTTCTCGGCAACCCCGTTCCCTGATCTCTCGAGGAGTCGTCATGTTCGAAATCGGTTCCACGGTCCCTGCCCTGGAGGACACTGCCGGGCAGGTCGTGCGTCTCTCGGATCACCGCGGCACGGACAATCTGCTGCTGTATTTCATGCGCTCGACCACGTGTCCTGTCTGCAACAGCCATGTGAGGGACCTCGCGAAGCTCGCTGGTGTGCGGGTCCTGGTCGCCGTTCCCGAGGGCCGGGTGGAAGCTGCGGCTTGGCGGGCGAAGCGTGGGCTGTCGCTGCAGGTAGTGACAGGTCGGAGTGGTTCCCCGCATGAGGCTGTCGGGTTGACGAAGAAGGTGTTCGGTTCCTTGCAGCAGTCCGGCAGCCTGCTGGTCGACCGGGATGGAGTGGTCCGGCACGCCCACTCCGCGACCATGCCCACCGGCGCTTATGACCGGAAGGGCATCGCCGGTGCTCTGGAGGACCTCGTGCGGACTCGTTGACTGAAGGTGTGAATCAATGCTTCACTTCTTGAGTGCCGTACCGCCGAACCCCGAAGGTCCAGGAGCGACTGGACGCCCAGCGCGACGCCGTCCTCGCCGCCGCCATGGAGCAGTTGGCCGAGCGTGGCTACGCGGGGTGTTCGGTGTCGGCGGTCGCGGAGCGGGCGGGGGTGGCGGTGGGGAGTGTGTACCGCCACTTCCCCACCAAGGCCGCACTGGTCGTGGAGTTGTTCCGGAAGGTCGTCACGCGTGAGGTCGAGGCGGTACGCGCGGTGTCGGAGCGGCCTGGCACACCGGCGGAGCGGGTCGTGGCGGTCTTCGACACCTTCGCGAGCCGTGCGCTGAAGACCCCGCGGATGGCGTACGCGTTGCTGGCCGAGCCTGTCGACGCGCCGATCGAGGCCGAGCGGCTGGTGTTCCGGCGCGCGTTCCGCGATGTGGTGGCCCAGCACGTGGCTGATGGCGTCCGTGCCGGGGTGCTCCCGGCTCAGGACGCGGAGGTCACCGCGGCGGCGCTCGTCGGGGCGGCGGCCGAGGTGCTGATCGGCCCGTTGACCACCGGCAGTGCGGACGAGGTGTCCGGGCTGCGCACTTTCGTCCTGCGTTCTTTGGGAGGTTCCGATGCCGGTCACTCATGAGGTCACCAACCAGGTGCCGCCGTTGGCGGAGTACGACGTCGCCGCTGATCCGGCTCTGCTGGAGGGGCTGGAGCGGGCGGGCGCCGGCTGGGCGGTGGCGGAGGTGCACGCCCTCGGCAGGCTGGCCGGGAGTGAACACGTTCAGGATTGGGGCAGGCTGGTCAACGAGAACGAGCCGGTGCTGCGGACGCACGACCGGGTCGGGAATCGGATCGACGAGGTCGAGTACCACCCGCACTGGCACGACCTGATGGACGTCGCGGTGTCCTATGGGCTGCACGCGGCGCCGTGGCGGGATTCCCGGCCGGGTGCGCACGCGGCGCGGGCGGCGAAGATGTACGTCTGGGGTCAGGTCGACGCAGGCCACACCTGCCCGATTTCGATGACGTACGCGGCGGTGCCGGCGTTGCGGTTGAATCCCGAGCTGTCCGAGCGGTACGAGCCGTTGCTGGCGTCGACGGAGTACGACTTCGGGTTGCGCGAGCCGAGTACGAAGCGCGGGCTGATCGCCGGGATGTCGATGACGGAGAAGCAGGGCGGGTCGGACGTCCGGACGAACACGACGACGGCGCGGCCGCTGGGTGACGGCAGCTATGTGATCGTCGGGCACAAGTGGTTCACCTCGGCGCCGATGTCGGACATGTTCCTGACGTTGGCCCAGGCACCGGGTGGGCTGTCGTGTTTCCTCCTCCCCCGTGTCCTGCCGGACGGCTCGCGTAACGGGATCCGGTTGCAGCGGCTGAAGGACAAGCTGGGCAACCGGTCCAACGCGTCGTCGGAGATCGAGTACGACGACGCGATCGGCTGGCTGGTCGGCGACGAGGGCCGCGGCGTGCGCACCATCATCGAGATGGTGAACAACACCCGGCTGGACTGTGCGGTCGGGAGTGCGTCGGGGATGCGGTACGGCGCCGTGCGGGCCATTCACCACGCGCGGCATCGTCAGGCGTTCGGGGCGAACCTGGTGGATCAGCCGCTGATGGGCAACGTGCTGGCGGACCTGGTCGTGGAGTCCGAGGCGGCGACGACGGTCGGGATGCGGCTGGCGGCGGCGACCGACCAGCCGGGTGACGAGCAGGAGCAGGCGTTCCGGCGGCTGGGGCTGGCGGTGACGAAGTACTGGGTGTGCAAGCGTGGTCCGTCGCACGCGGTGGAGGCGCTGGAGTGCCTGGGTGGCAACGGTTACGTCGAGGAGTCGGGGATGCCGCGGCTCTACCGTGAGGCTCCGCTGATGTCGATCTGGGAGGGTTCGGGCAACGTCGCGGCGCTGGACGCGTTGCGGGCGATGGCGAAGCAGCCGGAGACGGTGGCGGCGTACTTCACGGAGGTCGAGCAGGCGTCCGGTGCCGACGCGCGGCTGGACGACGCGGTGGGCAGGCTGCGCAAGGAGTTGTCCGATCTGTCGGACATCGAGTACCGGGCACGGCGGCTGGTCGAGTCGATGGCGCTGGTGTTGCAGGGCTCGTTGTTGGTGCGGCACGGGACGACGGCGGTGGCGGACGCGTTCTGCGCGTCACGGCTGGGCGGCGACTGGGGTGTCGCGTTCGGGACGCTTCCGTCCGGTGTGGACACGCGGGCAATCATCGCCCGTGCGGAGGTCTGAGTTCGACACTCGGTGCTCGGCTGACCACGTGGTGCTCCGGCCGGGCCGCTGAACAGTGCAAACGGCCGCTGGATTGCGGAATTCGGGTGCATCCAGCGACGCGTTCGTCGGCTACGTTCGTCGGTCATGGTCGATCGCCGAAGATGCCTGGCCCTGGTTCCCCTGGCGCTGTTCGCCGCCGGTTGTGCGACGGCCCAGCCGACGCCGATCTTCGCCGCGGTGAGTTCGAGCCCGCCGGTGGAGAACGGGCCGTTGGACGGGGTCGCGGCCCCGTCCGGTGCGCCGTTCGTCGCGGCGGACGGGCGGAATCTGAGAGCTTGCTCCGACGGGGAGTGTGAGGTGCTGGTGCGGACCGGTGAGCAGATTCCCAACGACGGCGGGGCCGGGCCGCTGGCGGTCACGGTCCAGGCGGGGAAGGTGGGTCTGGCCCCCGCGTCCGGTGGGATGGGCGGGGCGGTGTCCGGTCCGCCGGGGATGGCGCACCAGATCAACCGGCAGGTGATCGTCGTCGTCGCGGTGCAGGGTGGGGAAGGAATCGTCCGGCTCAGCAGGAAATGACAGTTCTGTACCTACTAGTATGTACGGCATGCATGCGATGCAGTACGAGATCACCCTCCCCGCCGACTACGACATGGGCATCATCCGCGAACGCGTCACCACGCGCGGGCATCTGCTCGACGACTTCGGCGGCCTGGGACTGAAGGTGTACGGGATCCGTGAGCGCGGCGTCGACGGCTCGACGCTGAACCAGTACGCGCCCTTCTACCTGTGGCACGACCAGGACGGGATGAACGCCTTCCTGTTCGGAGGGCCGTTCAGCGGCATCATCGACTCGTTCGGGCGTCCCGCGGTGCAGCACTGGACCGTGCTCGGATTCGAGGAGGGACCGGCGTTCGGCACTCCCCCCGTGGCGGCGGGAAAACACGTCGAGCGGATCCCCGCCGAGACCGACCCTGTCGCCTTCCTGGGCGAAGCGCTCGACGGGCTTCGCGAGCACCTGCGGCAGGACGGCGCGCATTCCGGTGCGCTGGCCGTCGATCCACGTGGGTGGGAAATAGTGCGCTACAGCCTGTGGCGTGACGAGGCGCCGGAGTCGGACGAGATCCGGTACCGGATCCTCCACCTGTCCTCGCCGCAACTGTCTGAACTGCGGCGAGGACGGCAGTGGGATCAGCCGAGCAGCGCGGCGAACAGCGCGGCGGGATCGGCTTCGGGCGGGCCGTCGGGCCACTGATCCCGGTACGGGTACCACAGCCCGTCCTTGCCCAGCCGCACCTGCACGCCTGTCCCGTGGACGCTGCAGTGGTTGCGTTCGACGTCCAGGCCCTCGCCGGGATCGTCCATCACTTCGGTGAAGGCGGCTCGTGCCCGGCCCATCGCCTGCGACGGCGGCGTCCACACGGTCTCCAGGACCTCGAGACCGGCTCGGCCGCCGTGCCGCCACGCCTGTACCGCGCGGTCGAAGTTCTCCCCGCTCTCCGCCGGGCGCAGCCTGTCGGCGGTCTCCGGCCGGGTCGCGGCGAGACGGACGGCGTCCTGCTTGCGGGTGAGCTTCGGCTGCGACGTCAGGAGTGCCTCGGCAGCCTGGCTCGCGTTGGCGGCCAGCAGGGCGAAGGTCTCCGCCGGGATACCGGGTGCGTCCGGCACGGTCGGGCCCCCGGCGGGTACGAACCCGGCGAGATCCGGCAACGGGCCCGGTTCGTCGGCGTAGGCCTGCTCGGCCGGGGTGTCGTCGTCACCGGTGCGCACGAACCGAGGCGCGTTGCGCCGCTGCAACTCGTCGAGGAGTTCCCGCTCTCCCTTGCCCCGCATCAGAAGCAGCACGAAGGGATCCGCGTCGAGCAGCCACGATGCCTGGAACGACAGCGCCGCGGCGTGGCGGCACGGCAGTTCCCAGCCGGGGCAGTCGCAGTCCGGGTCCAGGTCGCCGATCCCTGGCAGCAGGTGCACCCCGGCGTCATCGGCGGCCTCGACGAGGTCGTGCGGCATGTCCCGGTCCAGCAGGGCGGCGAGATGCCCGGCACGGGAGGCGACCCGGTCGAGGAAACGGTCCCATTCGATACCGGTCAGCTCCGCGAGCCGGACCTCGGTGCGGTACTGGCCATCCTGGTCGTCGACCACGGCGGCGATACGGCCGGGGCTGACCGTGATCGGGCCGACCCGGCCCGCCGCGGCGTACTTACGGCCCTGTTTGAGCTGCCGCAGGTCCAGTGCGGTGTCCTCCATCGCGCTGACCCACGCGCGGCCCCACCACGAGCGAGCGAACTGGCCTCGCGCGCCTTGGGCCCCGAAGGCGGGGAAGCCGCGGACGCGATCGTCGGGCGTACTCATCGGCGGCTCCTCAACTCGACCAGATCGGCCAGTTCCGCGTCGGTCAGTTCGGTCAGGGCGGCCTCGCCACCGGCGAGCACCGCGTCGGCGAGCGCGCGCTTCTCCCGCAGCATCGCCGCTATCCGGTCCTCGACCGTGCCCTCGGCGATGAGCCGGTGCACCTGCACCGGGCGGGTCTGCCCGATCCGGTACGCGCGGTCGGTCGCCTGGTCCTCCACCGCGGGATTCCACCAGCGGTCGTAGTGCACGACGTGATCGGCGCGGGTCAGGTTGAGCCCGGTCCCCGCCGCCTTGAGCGACAGCAGGAACACCGGCACCTCACCGGCCTGGAACCGGCGCACGAGGTCCTCACGCTTGGGCACCGGGGTGCCGCCGTGCAGCAGCAGCGTGGTGATCCCGCGCTGCGCGAGATGGCGTTCGAGCAGCCGCGCCATGGCGACGTACTGCGTGAACACCAGGACCGCGCCGTCTTCGGCGAGGATCGTGCCCAGGAGTTCGTCGAGCAGTTCGAGCTTGCCGGACCGGCCGTCCAGCACCGCTTCCGACGGTTCCTTGAGGTACTGCGCCGGGTGGTTGCAGATCTGTTTGAGCCCGGTGAGCAGCTTGACGATCCGGCCGCGGCGCGCGATGCCGTCGCTGACGGCGATCTCGGCCATCAGTTCGCGCACGGTCGCCTCGTACAGGGCAGCCTGCTCGGTGGTGAGCGTGACCGGCCTGTCCGTCTCGGTCTTGGCGGGCAGTTCCGGCGCGATCCCCGGATCGGACTTGCGCCGCCGCAACAGGAAGGGGCGGACCAGCCGGGACAAGCGCTCCGCGGCGTCGGGGTCCTTTCCGGACTCGACCGGTTTCGCCCACACCCGGCGGAAATCGGCCATCGTGCCGAGGAGTCCGGGGGTGGTCCAGTCGAGGATCGCCCACAGCTCGGCGAGGTTGTTCTCCACCGGTGTGCCCGTCAGCGCCACCCGGGCCGACGACGTCAGCGTCCGCAACGCCTTCGCCGTGCCGGAGCGGTGATTCTTGACGTGCTGGGCCTCGTCGGCGACCAGCAGTCCCCAGTGGATGCCTCCCAGTGGTTCCGGGTCGACGCGCAAGGTGCCGTAGGTGGTGAGGACGAAGCCGTCGCCGAGTTCGTCGAGCGAGCGTTCGGTGCCGTGGAACCGCCGGACCGGGACGCCGGGGGCGAACCGGGTGATCTCGCGTTCCCAGTTGCCCAGCAGGGAGGCGGGGCAGACGACCAGCGTCGGGCCTTCGGCGCGATGCAGGTGGAGCGAGATCAGCGTGATCGTCTTGCCAAGCCCCATGTCGTCGGCGAGGCAGCCGCCGAGCCCGATCGACGTCATCGCGGTGAGCCACTGCAGGCCACGCATCTGGTAGTCACGCAGGGTCGCGGCCAGACCCGGCGGTGGCGCCTGCGGTTCGGGTGGCGCGAGCAGCCGTTCCCGTAGTGCGGTGAGCCAGCCGTCGGTGAGGACGTCGACGCGTTCGCCGTCGACCTCGGCCGTCCCGCTCAGGGCGGCGCCGAGCGCGTCGATCGGTGTCAGCGGTTTCAGGGCACGGTCCCGTGCCTTCGCCGCCAGTGCGGGGTCGACGAGTACCCACTGATCGCGCAACCGCACGACGGGACGGTGAGCCTCGGCCAGGGTATCCATCTCGGCGGCGGTGAGCGGTGCACCGCCGAGTGCCAGCTGCCAGTCGAACTGCAGCAGTTTGCCGCCGGAGAAGAACGCCGGGAGGTTGTCCGGTGGCGCGGCACCGCCGCCGATGACGGCTTTCGCACTCAGGTCACGGGCGAGCTCTGCGGGCCAATGGACGTCGATGCCCGCGGTGGCCAGCAGCGGCGCGGCGGTGGTGAGCAGTTCGGTGACGTCGGTGTCGCGGAGTCCGACCTCGTCGGGGACAGCCGCGCCGAGCAGGGGTTCCAGCGGTGGCCAGAGCTGGGCGGCGCGGCGCAGAGCCAGCATCACGTCGATCCGCGCCCGCGGGCCGAAACGGTCGTCACCCGACCACAACGCGGCGGCGTCGATCAGGACACCCGGATCGGCGAGGCTGTGCACCTGGACGACCCCGCTGAACCGGCCGCTGGTGAAGTCGTCTCCGGGTGCCTCGATCCGCACTGAGACCCGGACGCCGGAGTCCAGCCCGGCCGCGACCTCGGCCGCCCAGTCCCGCAGCTGCGGGACGCGGTGCGAGGGCGGGGCGGCGAAGGGCTTGACGCCGGCCGCCTGCGCGGCCGCGGGTGTCCGGGGAAGGGTGTCGGCCACGGCGTCGAGGAACGCGCGCAGCAGCGGATACCGTGCGGGCAACAGATTTCCCTCGCCCGGGATCGCTCGTGCCGTGGGTGGCATCGCCTCGGACAGCTCGCGCAGCCAGTAGGCATCGGCGGGCTCCAAGGGCCCCGCGCGCCAGGCGTCCACATCGGACTCCGTGATGCCGGGAAGCAGCCTGCCCGCCTCGGCGAGCTTCAAAGCCGCCGTGGCCGCTGTGCTCCAGAAGCACGCGGAAGGGTCGTCACTCGTGCGCAGCCGCAGGAGCGCGGGGAGCGCCTCGGCCATCGGGAGCCGGACGCACGGCACCGTCCGGATCTCCGGCAGGGCGACCGTCACCTCCTCGGCGGCCGGTATGTGCCCGTCGGCGTTCCAGAAGACGAATCCGCTGGTCCGCGCTGGATTCTTTGGTTCGAACACGACACTGTCGAAACCGTCGTGAGACGTCACTCAGCCCCAATCTCTGTACGGTGTACATTTCAGGATAACACAATTCTGTACACTGTAGAGAGAAGCGGGATGAGCGACGCGGACCACACCGGGACGGGCGATCCACGGCGGACCATCGAACTGCTCTGGGGTGTGCGGGAAAAGCCTCGCCGCGGCCCCAAGCCGAAGCTCACGGTCGAGGGGATCGTCACCGCCGCGATCGAACTCGCGGACGCGGAGGGGATCGCCGCGCTGTCGGTGCGCCGCGGCGCGGAACGGCTCGGGGTCTCCCCCATGGCCATCTACACCTACATCCCCAGCCGTGCCGAACTCCTCGACCTGATGATGGACCGGGTACACGGCGAGCTGACCGACCCGCCGCCGAGCCACGACTGGCGGGTCACCGTGACGATCCTCGCCGAGGACGCCTGGGAGATGTACCACCGGCATCCGTGGCTGCTCCAGCTCACCACCAGCCGCCTCCCCCTCGGCCCGAACACTTTCGCCAAACACGAACGCGAACTGGGCGCCGTCGACGCGATCGGGCTCACCGATCTGGAGATGGACGCCGTGGTGGCGATGGTCAACGGGTTCGTCCAGGGCATCGCACGCGGATCGGTCGAATCGGCGAGCCTCGTGCGGCGGTCCGGGCTGACGGACCTGGAGTGGTGGACGGCCAGCGCCCCGGTGCTCGCGGAGATCCCGGAGGCCGACGCGGGACTGTTCCCGCTGGCGGCACGGATCGGCCAGGCGGCCGGGGCGGCGCACGGTGCCGCGAGCGCGCCCCTGCACACCTTCCGGTTCGGGCTGGCACGGATCCTGGACGGGGTCGAGCAGCTGCTGCCCTCATGAGCGGCGATTCAGGTTCCCGGCCGGATCGCCACTCATGAGGGCAGCGAGTTGGTGGTTTCGCGTGACTGAGGGGACGACACGTGTGATCAGACGGACGACACGCGTGACTGGACGGACGACACGCGGACGCAGCCGGTCCCGCCGCGAGTCGTCCCTTCGAGCACACGTGCCGCCCGACGGCAGGTATTCGAGACACGATTGGCTCTGACCCGAATCGCCACTTACGAGGCCGGCGGCTCCTCGGCCACAGGAGCTTCCTCCACGACGGCCGCCGGGCGGGCGAGTTCGGCCAGCTGCCGCACGACGTCGTCGTACCGCGCTTGATCCGCGACCGCACGGGCCTGCGCGCGCTCCAGTTCCTCACCCAGCGCCGCCGCCCGCGCCTCGGCCAGGCTGCGGACGGTGTGCTCCCGCGCCAGCTCGCCCCGGACGCGATCCAGCTCGCCCCGGAGGCCGGCGGATTCCTCCCGTGCGGCGGCGCAGTCCTTTTCGGACACCGTCACCCGGGCTTTCGCCTCGTCGAGCCGGTCCAGCAAGGCTTCGAGTTCGGCCACCGCGCGTGCCAGCGCCGTGTCCCGTTCGCCCAGATCCGCGGTCAGCCGCGTTTTGTCGTCCCGGACGGCCGCGAAGTCCTCCCGCAGCGTCCGGAGATCGGAGACCAGCGCGTCGCGGGCGCGTTCGGCCGCGACGGTCGCGGCTTCCGCGGCGCCTCGGGCTCGTTCGTGGGCGGCGACCTCGGTCCACGAACGCTGGCGGGTCTCCTCCGCGTCCTTCAAGGCCTGTTCGGCGGTGCGTTCCGCTTTGGCCTTGGCCATCTTGTCGTCCCGGGACGCGGCCAGCGCCGTCGCACGGGCGGCGTCGGCCTTCGCCGCAGCCTGCTGGGCGTCCTCGGCCTCGCGCCGTGCTGTGGCCGCCTCGGTCTCGGCTTCGGTGACCCGGCCCAGCGCCGCCCCGGCGGCGTCGTCGAACCGGGCGCGCATCGTGTCCAGCAGCTCCACGAGCGACGCCGCCGCCGGGGTGAACTCGTCGGCGATCCGGCGGACCTCGAGCAGCGGATCGGCCACACTCGCCACCGCGGCCGCCCGCCGGGCCCGCGACGCGGCGTCGGCGTGCGTCTTACCGCAGTAGGCCGAAGGCCGGCCGCCCTTGCGTTTCCCCTCGGCGTCCACCGCGGGCGGGGGCAAGGGATTCTCGCAGCCTTCCAACGCGCACAGCCGGACTTCGTCGGCGTCCGTATCGATCACCGCAGCAGGGTAGCGCTGCCCCGTGGGGTGGGAAGCGGGCAACGCCGGGAAGAACCGTAGGTCCCGCCGATAGGGTCGACCACGTGCGTATCCTGTTCAGCTTCGCCGGCGGCAACGGCCACTTCCGGCCGCTTCTCCCGATCGCCCGCGCGCTCGCCGCCGCGGGTCACACGATCGCGTTCACCGGCGAGCCGCTGATGGTCCCCATCGTCGAGGCGGCCGGATTCACCGCCTTCCCGTCGGGCCCCAACCTCGGCGGCGAGGGCGACCGGCACCCGCTGCTCCCCGTCGACCGGGAGCGTGAGGACGCCGACCTCCGCGACGGTTTCGTCCGCCGCACCGCGCCCCGGCGCGCGGAGGACATCTCGACACTCTGCGAGGACTGGGCACCGGATCTGCTCGTGTGCGACGAAGCCGACCACGGCTCGATGATCGTCGCGGAGAAGCTCGGTCTTCCCCACGCGACCGTCCTGGTCACCGCCGCCGGTGCCCTCATCCGCCCCGATCTGGTCGACGCCGCGCTCAACGAGGTCCGTGCCGACCACGGGCTTCCCCCGCAACGGAACCTGGAGATGGCCTACCGCCATCTCGTGCTCTCCCCGTTCCCCGCGAGCTTCCGCGATCCCCGCTTCCCGTTGCCACCGACCGCGCAGTCCTTCCACGCACCCGTTCCCGGCCGCGGCCCGGTGCCGGGCTGGCACGTCGAGGGACGGCCGACGCTCTATTTCACCCTCGGCACGATTTTCAACACCGAGTCCGGCGATCTGTTCGGCCGGGTGCTGGCCGGCCTGCGGGAGGTCGACGCGACCTGCGTGGTGACCGTCGGGAATCTCATCGACCCGGCGGAGTTCGGCCCTCAGCCGGACCACATCCACCTCGCGAAGTACCTGCCGCAGGACGACGTCCTCCCGTACTGCGACGCGGTCCTCACCCACGGCGGCTCGGGCAGCCTGCTCGGCGCGATCGCGCACGGACTGCCGATGGTCCTGCTGCCGATGGGCGCCGACCAGCCCCACAACGGCGACCGCGTCACCGAACTCGGGCTCGGCGTGGTCCTCGACGTCATCGAGGCGACACCGGGCGACATCCGGGACGCCGTGTCCTCCGTACTGCGGGAACCGGCCTACCGGGAGACGGCCAGGCGACTGCGGGATGAGGTCGCCGCGTACCCACCACCGGAGAAGACCGTTCCGCTGCTCGAAGGGCTGCTCCGATGACCGCCGAACTCGACGCCGCGATCACCCAGGCGTTCCGGGAGGAGTCGGGGCAGGTGATCGCCACCCTGATCCGGGTCACCGGCGACTGGGATCTGGCCGAGGAGTGTGTCCAGGAGGCGTTCGCGCTCGCGCTGCGCACCTGGCCCCGCGACGGCATCCCGGCGAAACCCGGTGCCTGGCTGACCACCACCGCCCGCAATCGCGCCACCGACCGGATCCGGCGGGAGGCCGTCGGCGCGGAGAAGCTGCGAGAAGCCGCCGAACTGACCGCGGCCGCCGAGCCGGAGTGGGACGAGAGCGGCGTCCGCGACGACAGGCTCCGCCTGATCTTCACCTGCTGCCACCCCGCCCTGCCGATGGAAGGCCAGGTCGCGCTCGCGCTGCGGACCCTGGCCGGGCTCACCACCGCCGAGATCGCCCGCGCGTTCCTAGTCTCCGAGGCGACGATGTCGCAGCGCCTGGTCCGGGTGAAACGGAAGATCCGCACCGCGGGCATCCCGTACCGCGTTCCGCCGTCGAATCTGCTGCCCGAACGCACGTCCGCCGTGCTGGGAATGCTGTACCTGCTGTTCAACGAGGGTTACTCGGCCAGTGCGGGCACCGATCTGCTGCGGCCCGACCTGTCCGCGGAGGCCATCCGCCTGGCCAGGGTCCTCGCCGACCTCATGTCCGGCGAACCGGAAGTCCTCGGGCTGCTGGCGCTGCTGCTCCTGCACGACGCCCGCCGGGCCACCCGGGTCGACGGCGAGGGCACCCTTGTTTCGCTCGAAGACCAGGACCGTGGCGGCTGGAACGCCGCCGAGATCGGCGAGGGCGCCGAACTGCTGGAGACCGCGCTCCGTCGCGGAGTGCCGGGGCAGTACCAGATCCAAGCCGCCATCGCCGCCTGTCACGCGACGGCGGCCCGCGCCTCCGACACCGACTGGGCCCAGATCGCGGCCCTCTACGGGGAGTTGCTGCGTTTCGTGCCCTCGCCGGTCGTCGAACTGAACCGCGCGGTCGCCGTCGCCATGGCCGAAGGTCCCGAGGCCGGGCTGGAACTGGTCGACAAGCTCACTGCGGACGGCAACCTCCCCGGCTATCACCTGCTTCCCGCGACCCGCGCGGACTTCCTCCGGCGTCTCGACCGGTTCGCCGACGCCGCCGAGGCCTACCGCGAGGCGCTCGCGCTCACCGGCACCGACGCCGAGCGCGCCTACCTGTCGGGGAAACTCGCCGAAATCTCCTGACGCCGTTCGTGGGTGGGCGACAAGTCCCGAAAACCGTTACCGGCAGCGGTCCGGTGCTGCCGTGCGTTCCCGGCGGTGCAGCCGATTCCGGCATGTTCGCCCCGCTCGCCGAGCACCACACGGTGATCACCTACGACCCGCGCGGGATCTCCCGCAGCGCCTGCTCGGCAGCGGGAGCGAGGAACCGCCGGTTTCGAGCGGCCGGAAGGCGGTGTCCCGGCCGGAGATGGCGAAGAACTTCGAGTTCTTCATCGTGCATCTGATGAAGGCGATCGGGAGTTTCACCCCCGGACTACGAGCGCTGAAGGCGTCGAGGACGCGGATTGTCGTCGGTGTCGGGGAGACCTCGGCCGCGCAGCTCGTGCACGAGGCCGCTGTCCTGGCCGCCGGTCTTCTCGGGGTGAGCCAACCTACTTCCCCGGTGACCATGGCGGTTTCGCCGCCGACTATGAACGGACCTTTCCTGACACATTTTTGTTAGGAAAGGTCCGTTCATCACACGCGCGGTGGCGGATCAGGCGCGGACGTGCACGATCAACCCGCCCACCAGAGCACCGAAGCCGCCGATCGCGGCCAGGGTCCGGACCAGGTTCCACCGTTCCCAGACGCCCTCGAACTTTGCCCGCAGCGCCTCGAAGTCGGTGTTGTTCCCGTCGAAGCCCGCTTCGAGCGCGTTGTTCAGCGGCACGTTGATCGCCATGGTCACGATCAGCATCACCAGCAGCAGCACGAACCCCGCGATGAGCCACGGCAGCGCGGACCGCAGCTCCGATCGGAAGTGCAGCGCCGCCGCCGCCGCGGCGAGCAGTGGCGCACCGCCGAAGCTCAGTGCGAACCAGCCGTTGAGGATCGCGATGTTGATCTCCCGCATCCCCGTCACGTACGTCCGGGCGTCGGCCCGTGCCAGTCCCGGCATGACCGAGCATGTGTAGGCGTAGAACAAGCCCGCGATCAACCCCGCCGCGATGACGGCCGCGATCAGGACGATTCCGCTCAGCGTCGACATTCCTGTCGCCTCCCTTCCGATCCCCGCTCGTCTCATCGATTCCAGACCCCAGTGGCCGCGGCCTTCGCCGCGTACTCGGAGAAGTCCCTCGCGGGCCTGCCCAGCACCTTCTCGACGTCACCGGTGAGTGATTCGTTCCGGCCGTCGAGCACCCGCGTGAACAAGTCGGTCAGGCCTTCGATCTCTTCCTCCGGCACGCCCTGCTCGGCCGCGCCCGCGGCGAACTCCGCCGCGGAAACCGGAACGTACCGGACATCCTGCCCCGCAGCCTTACTGATTTCCGCCGCCGCGTCCGCGAAACCCAGCAACCGGGGCCCCGTCAGCTCGTACACCTGGCCGTCGTGCCCGTCGGTGGTCAGTGCGGTCACCACGACGTCGACGATGTCCTCGACGTCGATGAAGGGTTCGGTCACCTGCCCGGCGGGTAGCACGATCTCGCCGGCGAGCACCGGTTCCAGCAGGAAGTGCTCGCTGAAGTTCTGGGCGAACCAGCTGGCCCGCACGACCGTCCACTCGGCACCGGAGTCACGCACACCCTGTTCGCTGACCACGGCTTCCTCCTCGCCGCGGCCGGACAGCAGCACCAGCCGACGGACGCCGTGTTCCACGGCCAGCTTCGAGAAGTCGCGGATCGCCTCGGCGGCGCCGGGGAAGGCGAGGTCGGGGTAGTAGGTCAGGTAGGCCGCGCTGATGCCGGTGACCGCGGCCGTCCAGGTCGATCGGTCGTCCCAGTCGAACGCGGGCCGCGAGGCCTTCCGGACCTCGATCCCCCGGTCGGTCAGTTGCTGCGCCACGCGGCGCCCGGTCTTGCCCGTCGCTCCGAGGACCAGCACCGTCTCGTTGTTCTTCGTGTTTGTCATGGCCTTAGTTAAGCGCCCCGAGATGAGACGGAACATAGTTCAGAGGCTCTCTTCCATGTTTCATCGTCTACACTTCGCGGCATGGATCCTCTCGCTGGACTACTCGACGGACCCCGTGCGCGTGGCGCGTTCCTGCTGAAGTCGGTCATGACCCCGCCGTGGTCACTGCGCGTCGCAGACGAGGCACCGCTGACGGTGATGGCCCAGGTTCGCGGCGAGTCCTGGGTCGTGCCCGATCACGGGGACGCCGTCCGTCTCGGCACCGGCGACATCGCCATCGCCCGTGGCCCGGATCCGTATGTCGTCGCCGATGATCCGGCCACACCGCCGCAGGCGATGATCCTGCCGGGGCAGGAATGTCTGACCCCGGACGGGCAGCACCTCACCGAACTGTCCGACTTCGGCGTCCGCACCTGGGGCAGCGACCCGGATGGCCCCGTCGTGCTGCTCACCGGCACGTACCCGCTCGAAGGCGAGATCAGCAAACGGCTCCTCAACGCGCTGCCGTCGCTGCTCGTCGTGCGGGACGAGGAGTGGGAGAATCCGCTCGTGCCGCTGCTCGCCGGGGAGATCGTCAAGGACACGCCGGGCCAGGAAGCCGTCCTGGACCGGGTGCTCGACCTGCTCCTGGTCGCCGCGCTGCGGACCTGGTTCGACCGGCCCGGCGCCGCGGCGCCCACCTGGTACCGCGCCCACCGCGACCCCGTCGTCGGGCGGGCACTGAAACTGTTGCAGCACAAACCTTCCGAGCCGTGGACGGTGGCGTCTCTCGCGGCCGACACCGGTGTCTCCCGTGCCGCGTTCGCCCGGCGGTTCACCGCCGCGGTTGGCGAACCGCCGATGGCCTATCTCGCGGGCTGGCGCATCGCACTCGCCGCGGATCTGCTGCGCCAGCACCCCGACGTCACGATCGGCGCGGTCGCACGGCAGGTCGGCTACGGCAGTTCGTTCGCGCTCAGCACCGCGTTCAAACGCGAGCACGGCATCAGCCCTCAGGGTTACCGCACTGCTGTCGCGTAGCGCTCGACCAGTTCCGCGCCGATCCGCGCGAGTTCTGCCTGCACCGACGGCGGGCCCAGCACCTCGATCATCGAGCCCCAGCCCGCGAGTTGCTGGGCGATCATCCACGCCACCGGTGCCGACACCGTCACTCGCACGCGCCCGTCGTCGAGCGTCTCCTCCACAATGGACTGGCGCCCGAAGTGGTCCTGCAGAATCGGCAGGTGCCGCTCGGCGATGAGCACGGTCGCGTCCAGCCCCGACCGGCGTCGCTCGACCTGGTCGACCACCTGCTCCCACGCCCGCGACAACTCGAAGTCGTCCGGCCGCCCGGCGGGCAGGTCACTCACCTCGGCGTCGGAGATGCGATCGACCCGGAAGGTGCGCTGACCCTTCTCGGTGCCCGCGATGAGGTACCAGACGTCGTCCTTGTCCACGAGTCCCCACGGATCCACGACCCGCTCGACCGGTTCCGCGCCCCTCTTCGCGTAACCGAAGCGGACTTTGCGACGACGGACGATGCCCGCCTGCAGCACGGTGAGCAGTTCGGGCCGTTCCTTCTCCCGCTCGCCCCATCGCGACGGGTCGATGACGACCGCGTCCGCGGCGGCCTGTGCATCGGCGCGAAAGGTATCCGGCAAGGCCCGGACCAGCTTCCGCAGCGCGGATTTGACCTCGGGCGAGATCGACGCCGCCGGCCCGGCGAGCAGGAACAACGCCTGCGCTTCCGACGCCGACAGTCCACTGAGGTCGGTCCGAGCGCCGCCGATCAGCGACCATCCACCGCCTCGTCCCGGCTGCGGGTAGACCGGCACACCCGCCGCCGACAGCGCTTCGAGGTCGCGCCGGGCCGTGGCGACCGAGATCTCGAGTTCGTCGGCCAGCTCGGAAGCCGTGACACGGCCACGAGCCTGCATCAGCAGGAGGGTGGCCACCAGGCGATCGGCACGCATGGGCCCAGTCTCGCAGTCAAACCGCTCATCCGATGCACACTTTTCCGCGCAGCGGACATCGTCCACAAAGGATCACCAGTGAGCGGGGTGTGAGAGCGACTCCGGCAGCTTCGTCGTCGTGTCACCCTTCGCCGCGTCCAACTGCGACTGGATGAGGAAGAGGGCCTCCCGGAAATCGGCGCCACGGAGGTCGGCGTCGCGCAGGTCCACTCCGATGACGTCGGCCTGTCGCAGATCGGCGCCACGCAGGTCCGCGCCGATCAGGTAAGCCCCGCGAAGAAGCGCGCCGCGCAGATTCGAGCCCTTGAGCTTCGCGCCGATGAGGTCGGCGCCACGCCGGTCCTTCTTCTTGCCCGGCACATCGGCGCGGGCGAGTTCGCTCGCCCGCAGCAGCAGGCCGTTCACCGCGCCCCGGTGCGCGTGGACGTCCAGTTCCCGCAGTACGCCGGGCGGCTGCAGCGTCATCGCCTCGGTCTGGTCGATGAGCGCCGCCAGGTCGTCGCGGATCGTCGCGGACGTCGGCAGGGCGGCCGCTTCGGTGAGGTAGTAGAGCAGTTCCTGCAGGTCCCGCATCACCGGGAAGACCGCGAACATCGACTTCGCCGTCTTCGGCGCTTTCCGCCAGTCCTCGCCGTCGAAGGTGATCTGGGAGACCTTCTGGCCCGCGCCGAAGCAGTCGTAGACCGTGCAGCCGGTGAAGCCCGTCTTGCGGAGCTTGTCGTGGATGCCGCACCGGGAGTCCTCGCGCAGGTTCGGGCACGCCTGTCCGGCCGGTTTGGTGATCGCGAAATCGGCTGACGCCGCGAAGGCCGGGACGACACAGCACAGACCGAAGCAGTTCTCGCAGTCGGCTCGCAGGCTCGAAGTGACAGGCACGGTGGTTCGGACTCCAGATGCTCGGCAGGTGTTCCGTCCACAGCGTACGGAGGGGGCGACGTGCACTTTCCGTGCAGGGCACCCGCCGCCAATGGCCGTCAGACGAAGGTCGGGTCCTGCCCCATTCAGTCGATATCGGCCATGTCAAACGCTCAATAACCTCGATCTTCGTGGGATTCGGCAGGTGCCGTCCCATGCGGTCGAGCTGGACCGCTTTCCGCCGCTGTGGTCTTGACCGGCCGGTCCCCTGCGAATGACAGGACGAACACATGCGAGAGATGAGACAAGCGCGTTGGCTGTGCCGTGCCGGATTGGCGAGCGCGGTCGCAGTGGCGATCAGCGTGACCGCCGCTCCCGCGCAGGCCGCTGAGGGACAGATCCTCGCCGCGGGAGCCCCCGAAGCGATCCCGAACAGCTACATCGTCACGCTGAAGGATGCCGGCGTCGTGGGCGCGCTGGCCAGTCGCTTCGGCGCGAAGGTGGAGCAGGTCTACAGCAGCTCGCTCAAGGGCTTCTCCGCGACCCTGTCGGAGAGACAGGCCAAGCGCCTCGCCGCCGACCCCTCAGTGGTGTCCGTCGAACAGAACCAGGTCGTCCACGCGGACGCGACGCAGGTCAACCCGCCGTCCTGGGGTCTCGACCGCGTCGACCAGCGCAACCTCCCGCTGGACCAGCGCTACAGCTACACCTCGACCGGCGCGGGCGTGAACGTCTACGTCATCGACACCGGCGTGCGGATCAGCCACCAGACCTTCGGCGGCCGCGCCCGCAACGGGTACGACTTCGTCGACAACGACGCCGTCGCCCAGGACGGCAACGGCCACGGCACCCACGTCGCCGGCACCATCGCCGGTTCGCAGTACGGCATCGCCAAGGGCGCCACGATCTACGGCGTCCGCGTGCTCAACAACTCCGGCAGCGGCACCACCGCCGGTGTCATCGGCGGCATCGACTGGGTCACCAAGAACCACGTCAAGCCCGCCGCGGCCAACATGAGCCTCGGCGGCGGCGCCTCCACCACCCTCGACGACGCCGTCCGCCGGTCGATCGCCGCGGGCGTCACCTACGGCGTGGCCGCCGGGAATTCCAACGCGAACGCGTCCGGCTTCTCCCCCGCCCGCGTGACCCAGGCGATCACCGTCGGCTCGACCACCAACACCGACGCGCGGTCCAGCTTCTCCAACTACGGCAGCCTGGTGGACATCTTCGCGCCGGGCACGAGCATCACGTCGTCGTGGCACACCAGCGACACCGCGACGAACACCATCAGCGGCACCTCGATGGCGACCCCGCACGTGGTCGGCGTCGCGGCCCGTTTCCTGCAGAACAACAAGACCGCCACGCCCGCACAGGTGGCCACCGCCCTGATCAACGCGGCCACCCCGAACAAGGTGACCAACCCGGGCTCCGGTTCCCCGAACCGGCTCCTGTACTGGGCGCCGACCGCCTGATCACCAGCTCGTGAGTGGTGCGGACCGGCATCGGCCTGTCCGCTGGCTTCGATCCACGCCCAGATTGGTCAACCCCGGATGGGCCGAGTGGGGAAGTTCCGGGACGTTGAACGTCCCGGAACTTCCCCACTCAGCCGTGCCGGGGCCGTCGATGTCACACGTGGGTAGGCGAGTAGCGGTTGGCTACAGCACCTTGCGGATGCTCGGCACCACGGCCGCGAGTCCGGCGGCGTTCGGGTGCAGCGGCGCGAAGCTGTTGTTCACCACCGACGGGATCAGTCCTTCGATCCATTTGACGCCGATCGGCTGACAGGCGTCATGACCGATGCTCGGCGTCCGGATGTCGACGTACTTCGCGCCGTGCGCCGCGGACTGCTCGGCCATCCGCGCGTTGAGCCGGTCGATGTTGGCCTGGATGTAGTCGGCGTCCTGCGGCAGCACCGGGACGACCGGCCAGCAGCCACCGGGCTTGATCCCGGTCGGGTAGCCGACCATGACGATCTTCGCCTGCGGGGCGCGCTGACGGATGGTCTCGATGACCGTGCCGTAGGTCGCGGCGAAGGCGTCGATCTTGTTCGCGTACTTGTCCACGCCACCCGCGGTGTTGGCCGCCTTGCACGACGCGCCCACCGGAAGCAGGTTCACGCACGACGTGGCGAGCCCGACCAGTCCGATGTCGTTGCCGCCGATGCCGACGGTCACCAGTGTCGTGTCGGCCGAGAGCGCGTCGTACTGCGGCGGGTTGGTGCCGGAGATGATGCCCTTCTGCGGGTTGGGGAAGTTCGCCGTGGTCGCGGCGCCGCAGGTGACGTCACGCAGTTCGTCGACCTTGAGCTGCTTCGCCAGCAGGCCCGCGTAGTTGATCGCGGACCGCGCGCAGGTGAGCAGATCGGACTGCGGCAGGACGACGGAGCCCGCGGAGAACGAGTCCCCCATGGCGACGTACACCTGGCGTTCCGCCGCGAGGGCAGGTGTCCCGATTCCGACGAGGGTCAGCGCGGTGCCCGCCACCGCGGCGCTACGAACGAATCTTCTCCAGCGAGAACGTGTCACTGCCGCCTCCTGCATGCGTCGTCGAATGCCGCGAACAGCGTCCGCCGGATGGTGGGTGACTCACTAGATTCCAGCCGCGCGTTCTTGTCCGGAGTTTTGTAGGTTACCTCTATGTTGTCGCTATGACTACGCCGTCGGCGCAACCGTGGCGACGGCTGGACGCCTCGGTGCTGACCCGGCTGGAGCCGGACACCGCCGCGATCGCGTCCGCCGCGATGGACCAGGTCCGCGCCGGGTTGCGGACGCCGCTGGACGATCGCACCGCGGCGAACCTCCACCTCACCCTCGACGTCGCACTGGACGCCTTCTTCAGCGAGACCGGCCATCCCGACATCACCACCGACCGCGAGGTCTACCGCGCACAAGGCAGGGCCCAGCACACCGCGGGCCGCAGCCTGGAGGAGATGCTCGGCTTCTACCAGTCGGCCGCGCTGGGTGTTTGGCGGCAGCTCACCTCGGCGGCGCCCGCCGTGGATCTGCCGACCCAGGCGATCGTCGAGCTCGGCGAGGCACTTTTCGCCTTCATCGCGGAACTTTCCGCCGCGGCCGCCGACGGATACGCCGAAGCGCGGTCACAGGCGGCGCGGGCCGGGCAAGCGCGGCGGGACCGGCTCCTCGGCCTCCTGCTCACCGAACCGGCGCCCACCCGCGACGTGCTCGACGACGCGGCGAGCCAGGCCGCGTGGGTGTTGCCCGGCCGTCTCGTCGTGGCCGTCACCAATGCCGATGTCGCGCCGCAGTTGCTCGACCGGATGCCGGGACGGGTGCTGATCGGCCGCCACCACGACCTCACGGCCGTCGTCATGCCCGCCGACCGGTTCGAGTGGTACCTCGCCAGGCTGCGTGACCTGCTCGGCCACGAGCAGGCGGGGGTCGGCCCGGTGGTGCCGCTTCGCTCGGCCGCGCTCAGCGCCCGCCGGGCGAGTGCGCTGTGGCGGCTGACCCGCACCGGCGCGCTCGGCGGCAGCGCCCTCGTCCACACCACAGATCACCGCATCGACCTGTTGCTGACCGCCGATCCCGAACTCGCCGCCGAGTTCGCGAAGGACGTCCTCGCGCCACTGGCCGGTCTGCCCGAACCGGCGCGGCAACGGCTCACCGCCACCCTCGCCGCGTGGCTCGCGCGCCCTGACCAGCCGCAGGCGATCGGCGGCGAACTGCACGTCCACGTCCAGACCGTTCGATACCGGATCCGGCAGTTGCGGACACTGTTCGGTGGCACGGTCGACGATCCGGCCGGCCGGTTCGCGCTGGCGATCGCGCTGCGCGTCGATCCACTGGTATCGAGGGAACCTACAAAACGTTCAGCGCGGGACGTCCATCCGCTGCGTCCCGACGACCGATAGCAACCGCAACGCCTCTTCCGACCGGCTGCCGGGTTCGGCGGTGTAGATCACGACCTGCTGGTCGCGGTCGCTGATGTCGAGGACGTCGGAGTTCACCGACACCGGGCCCACCATCGGATGCTGGAAGGTCTTGCACAGGGTGGGCGCGGCACACACGTCGTGCGCGGCCCAGAGCCGGGCGAACACGTCGCTACCGTCGAGGAGTTCGCTGATCAGTCCGGTGACTTCGGGATCGTCGGGATAGCGGCCGGCGGTGGCCCGCAGGTTCCGGACCGCGCTCGCGGAGAATTCGTCGACGTCGGACACCCCGTACATCCGTCGCTCCGATGTTCCGAGGAACGCGCGCCGGACAAGGTTGCGATCGCGGCGTGGCAGCGCGGAGAAGTCCTCCATCAGGGCCGCGGCGAGGTCGTTCCAGGCGATGACCTCGTAGGTCGCGGACAGCACGATCGCCGCGGCCTGCGGAAGACGTCGCAACAACGCGAGAATGCTCGGGCGGACCTCACGGGACGGTCCCGGCGGCGGACCGGGCGGGGCGCCCGCGAGGTGATGCAGGTGATCGCGTTCCGCGTCCGACAGTCGCAGCGCCCTGGTCAGCCCCGCCAGGACCTCGCGGGAAGGCTGAGGACCGCGGGCCTGCTCCAGCCGCGTGTAGTACTCGGTCGAGATGAACGCCAGCTGCGCCACCTCCTCGCGGCGCAGTCCCGGTGTGCGGCGGCGCGGCCCGGCGGGCAGGCCCACGTCGGCGGGGGTGATCCGCTCACGCCTGCTGCGCAGGAAGTCGCCCAGTTGTCGTCTGTCCACCCCTCCAGTGTGGACGATGGCGGCGCGGCAGTCAGGTACCGGCGATGCCTGGATAAGACCCTCGGTGCCGGTGAACTCTCGGAGGCATGACCAACACAACTGTTTCGGGCCTGCTGGACGGCAAGGTCGCTTTCATCACCGGCGCCGGGCGAGGGATCGGTGCCGCTGCGGCGCGGCTGTTCGCCAGGGAAGGCGCCAAGGTCGTGCTCGCCGCCCGTACCGAGCTCCAGCTGAAGACCGTGGCCGAGGAGATCCGCGCGGCGGGCGGCATCGCGGACCACGTGGTGTGCGACTTGGGTGACGCGGCGAGCGTGCGCGCGGCCGTCGACCGTGCCGTGGAACTGCACGGCAGGCTCGACGTCGCGTTCAACAACGGCGCGACGAACGTGCCGCCCGGCCCGATGGACCAGGTGACCGAGGCCGATTTCGACCACATCTACGCGGTCAACCTCAAAGGCCCGTGGCTGGCGATGCTCGCCGAGATCGCCGCGATCCGGGCCACCGCGGGAACCGGCGCCATCGTCAACAACACCAGCGTCGGCAGCCTGATGGCCAACCCGGACCTTCCCGCGTACGGCGCGATGAAGCGAGGCGTCAACAGCCTCACCGCTTCGGCCGCCGTCACCTATGGCCCGGAAGGGATCCGCATCAACGCCGTCGCCCCCGGCACGACGATGACCGAGATGTTCACCGAGTGGGCCGAGGCCTCTCCTGGCATCCTGGAGCAGCTCAACGCCCAGACCCCGTTGGGACGAGTGGCCGAGCCGGAGGAGGTCGCGGAGGCGGCCGCGTGGCTGCTGAGTGACCGTTCCTCTTACGTGACCGGCACGGTCCTGCGGGTGGACGGCGGCATGGTGAGCTAGCCCGTTCGCGCGAGGTGGCGCCGGAACCAGGCGGTGAGCCCGGCGTCCACCTCGCGAGCCGACGGCAGCTGCGGCGCGGGCTCGATGCCGGGCTCCTCGGCCAGCGGATGTTCCAGCCCGGGAATCGACAGCAGCTCGGACCGGTCCCCCATCGCCTCGGCGAGCCGGATCGCGTCGGCGCGGAGATCCGGGTGGTCCCGCTCGCCGCTGACGATTAGCAACGGCGCCCGCTCGGCGAGGACGTCCGCCTTGGGAACGAAGTCCAGGCTGTCGACGGCCTTCTCGGACTCAGTGTCATAGAGGTAGTCGCCGGGGAACAGGTCGACGACCGACCGCATCCGGACAGCGGCGTTCACGATGGCGCCGGCGAAGACCGGGATCTCGGTGTCAGCGAGAACCCGCAACGCGACAGCACCGCCCAGTGAGCCGCCGAGCACTCCGATCGGGCCGTCGTCGACCGGCAGCTGTGCCCGGAGCGAGGCCAGCGCGGCCGGGAACTCCTCGGTCGCCTGCCGAACGAACGGGTGCAGTAAGGACATCAGGACGTCCTCGCGCATCAGCGCCAGGCCGGCGTCCATGCTGCCGTCGACCATCCGCGCCCCGCACATCGGCATCCCGAGGTGCACCCGCCACGCGGGCAGACCGTGCATCGGCAGCGCGGCGGCGAACGCCGCGTCAGACCTCGGCGCGTCCAGCATGTGCCAGGTGACGATCAGCGGCGTGTTCTCGTCGCCGTCCGGTGGTAACGCGGTGAACGGCACTCCGGCAGCCGTGCCCGTGATCGGTGAGTTCATGCGGCCACGGTAGGGGGGCGACCGCCTGCGGATCGCCGGTATCGCCACCGGCGAAATCCGGCGCTCCCTGGCGAACCTGGTTTTCGAGGTGATACGCGATACGCTAAACCAGTAACGCGTCCGCTTAACGCGTAACTTCGGGCGAGGCGAGATACCGTGATAATGCCCCTTATGACTGAGCATCGACGGAGTACCTATAGATGGGGCTCGTTCGGCCGTCGCGCTCGATCAGATTGGGCACGAAAAGTGGGTAGGTCGTTTCGCGAAGGCGCTCGTTGAGAACCAAGAATCACCGGGGTAGAGGACACCCGGTCGTCGCATTTCGGCGCTCAGCGGCTTGCGCTTCGGGCACCGGAGGCGGGGTGGTCACGACAGTCAACTGGTCGGTGACGCCGCAGGACTCAGCGTCGCCGCGGTGGAGAAGCTGGTGCCCGAGTAAGACGGGTTCGCCGGGATCGCGCAACAAGGTGTGAAGGTTCGCTGGGCGTTGTTGAGGCTGGTCTAGTTCGCAGGCGTATGGCACGACCTGTCGGCTCCCGGTCCAGGTTCGAACCTGGACCGACGGGTCCAAAGTCCGTCGTGCTGCCGCTACACCCACCGGGATCGGGCGTGCTGCTCCCCCAGGATTTGAACCTGGACTGGACGCGTCCTTCGGGGGGAAGACCAAACGTGTCGCGCAGAGGCGCGGGACCGCCGGCGTCCTCCGATGTCGGCACAGTCCCCACGTCACCGGCCCGGTCATGACCTCAGAGCCGAAGGCTCCTTCGCCGCATCAGACGCGGCGAAGCGAACCTTCACCCCACCACCAGCCCCGCCCACGAGCACGACACGTGTGACCTTCCCCCTCTATAAGCGCGTTTGGGCTACAGGGGCGTCGGGAGTGCGGTTCCGGGGAGTCGAACCCCGACTGTCCTGGCCCGACCGGCTACACGAAGAAGGCGCCGGACGTGAACGCGGCGACCGCGCCGGGCAAGTGGCAGACCTACGACATCAGGTTCCGCGCGGCGCGCTATGACTCGAAGGCATCAAGGGCGCCGACGCGCGGGTGAGCCTGTGGTGGAACGGGGAGCGGGTGCACGACGACGTAGCGATCGACGGCAAGACCGGGGCCGGTCGCCCGGAGAGTCCGCCGCCTGCCCCGATCCGGTTGCAGGACCACGGCGATCCCGGGGCGAACCCGGGGTTCCGCAACGTCTGGATCGAGTGGCTCCAGGTGAGGGTGCGGCCGAGGAGGTCGAGCAGCCGGTCCCAGTGGCGCCGGGATCCCTCGGGGTCGAAGGCGTCGGTGTCGGACATGGTGAAGCCGTGGACGGTTCCGGGGTAGATCTCGCAGGTGTAGCCGACGCCGGCGGTGTCGAACGCCTGGCTGATCTCGGTGATGGCCCCGGTTGTCATGTCGTTCTCGGCGAGTCCGAGGTGGACTTGGGCGGTGAGTTTCGGAACCTGTCGGTGTGGGCTGTCGGTCGCGTCGGTGACCAGGGCGCCGGGGTGGAATCCGGCGACGGCTGCCACCTGGTCGGGGTGGGCGGTCGCGGTGCGCATCGCGAGGACGGCGCCCATGCAGTAGCCGATCGCGGCGACGGGACCGGAGCGGACCTCGGGCTGGGTGGTGAGGAATCGGAGGTAGGCGTCGGCGTCGCGCAGGGCGTGTTCGGTGGTGTGCGCCTCGATCAAGGGCATGATCTGGCCGAAGATCCCGGGCCGGTTTTCGGCCGTGACGTGCTCGGGAAGGTCGAACACCGGTGCCGGGCGGTGCCGGTAGAAGACGTTGGGGACGAGGACGTAGTAGCCGTGCTCGGCGAGTTCGGTGGCCATCTCATGGAGGACAGGGCGCGGCCCGAAGGCATCCGGGTAGAGGAGAACGCCCGGATACGGCCCGTCACCGTCGGGGAAGGCGGCGAAAGCGTCGGCCTGACCGTCCGGGGTGGGGATCTGCGGTGTCACGGTGGGAATGGCGGTACTTCCTTTCTTGCTACCGGGACGGCGCGACGCGGAGGTGCGCGCGTTCGCCTTACTGCCCGATGAGGCTCAGGTACTCGACGGGACCGGCGCCGGTGGCGCCGAACCAGTGCGGGGTGCGGATGTCGAACTCCGCGGCTTTCAGCGTCAGCCGAACTGCAGCCGATCCGCCAGACCGGCGGCCGTGAACGCGGCCACCACGTCGTCACGGCCTTCGGTGAAGTGGTCCCAGCTGTCGATGTGCACGGGAATGACCGTGCGGGCACCGAGGATCTTCGTCGCCTCCACGGCCAGGGCACTGTCGAGGACGAGCAGGGCGCCGTCGAAAACCGGCTTCAGTCGCGGGGCCCCGGCGAAGAGCACGGTGGCGTCAACCGGGCCGAACCGGTCGGCGACCTGCTGGACGGCGTCGAGCGAGGCGTTGTCGCCGCTGACGTAGACGGTCGGCAGATCCCGTGCGGTGAGCACGAAGCCTACGACGTCGCCGGTGACCTTCTCCGCCCCTTCCGGACCGTGGAGCGCGGGCGCGGCGGTCACGGTCACCGCTCCCCCGTCCGGCCGGGTCAGTTCGACCGCTTCCCAGGTCTCCAGCCCTTTCGCGGTGCCGCCCAGCCGTCCCGCTCCACTGGGCGTGGTGAGTGTCAATGGCACGTCGGCCAGCAGTGCCCGGCCGGAGTGATCGAGGTTGTCGGGGTGCTCGTCGTGGGACAGCAGGACGGCGTCGACGTGGCCGAGGTCGGTGGGCTTCGCCGAAGCCGGGGCCGTCTTGGTCAGGCCGGGCCTGCCGTCAGGCTCCCCGTAGTAGCCGGGCTCGTCGAAGGTCGGATCGGTCAGGAACCGCAAGCCGCCGTAGTGGATCAGCGCGGTCGGCCCGCCGAAGACCTGGACGGAGAACTGTTCGCTCATCTTCCACCTCACGGATAATCCTAATTCTTTCCGTGAGTGACGCTAGCGTTTCCTCACGGAAAAGTGCAATAGTTTCCGTGAGGACTGAGTGGCACTTACGATGAGGACGTGGACGACACCGCCGGTACCGACCTGCCGCCCGCGCCGGGTGCGGAGCAGTACGTCGCGCTCGCCCTCGCCAACACCGCGATCGCACTGCCCGGCGGGCAGTGCGTCGATCTCCTCGGCACCCCGGCCGCCGTGACGGACTGGCTGGTCGACCAAGGACTCGCGCCGATCGACGCCGGTCTGCGGGAGATGTGCGCGTCGCTGGTCCGCTCACTGCGTGAGCAAGTGCGGATACTGCTCGCCTCGCGGTCCTGCTCGCAACCGGCTCCGCAGAGCGCCCTCAACGCCGTCAACGATGCACTGAGCAAAGTCCCCACGGCGGAACTCCTGCATTGGGACCCGATCCGAGGGCTGTACCGCGCCGCGTCGCATCCGATCACCCAGATCGTCGAGCACGCGTTGGCGACGCTCGCCGCCAACGCCGCGGACCTGCTCACCGGGCCGGACGCCGAGCGGATCGCAGCCTGTGGGTCGGCTCCCTGCAGCCGGTTCTTCCTGCGCAACGGACGGCGCCAGTGGTGCTCGGTCCGGTGTGGTGACCGGGCCCGCGCCGCCCGCGCCTACGCCCGGCGCTCCCAGCACGAACCGGTCTGAGCACCAGCTCGTCCGGCTCGACGACGCGATTCCGTTGAGCCGCGCCTACCGGTAGGACGTCACCATTCCCCCTTCACCAGCGCCTACCCGAGCGCGGACTGCTGGACATCCCGATCATTGTG
The DNA here is from genome assembly GCF_047608695.1 of Amycolatopsis sp. cmx-11-32. Lineage (NCBI taxonomy): Bacteria > Bacillati > Actinomycetota > Actinomycetes > Pseudonocardiales > Pseudonocardiaceae > Amycolatopsis > Amycolatopsis sp. cmx-11-32. Next base: position 184,047 of record NZ_JADNQN010000003.1, read on the forward strand.
CCCGGAGGCGATCGAGCAGCCCACGCCGATTTCGCCGCTCCGGATACCACGTCGGGCAGGCGCGAGAAGCGGCCGGTTACGGTGCCGGTCAGGAGCGCTGATCACGAGAATCCAGCGGCGGAAGCGCGAGATTCGGCGAGGTCTCGGGCCACGCCTGCGGTGCCGGGCCGAACGCCCGCCGGGCAGCCCGGACGGCCAGGGCGGCCACAGTGGCGTTGGCACAGTGGCGTTGGCACCGCCGCCGATCATCGCTCCGATCCCGAACGGGCGCTCCGGTTCCCCGTCCGCGAACACGTGCGTCGTCAAGAACGACCTACAGAGCCCCATCTCCGACATGTTCGACGCGGGTCACACCATCCGGACATGGCAAAGGCAGGGAGATCGACTCTCCCCGCCACCTCCAACATATAGCGCATCATGGGGCTTGCGGCAAGACCCCTGTCGTACCGCAGAATCTCCCGCCGTAGCCACGAGAACACAGGGGGAACTCTTGATCGACGTGATCATCGCCGGTGGCGGTCCGACCGGCATGATGCTGGGCGCCGAACTGCGACTGCACGGTGTGCGGGTGGTCGTCCTGGAGAGGGAGCCGGAACCGACCAAGGTCGTCCGCTCGCTGGGCCTGCACGCGCGCAGCATCGAGGTGATGGACCAGCGAGGCATGCTGGAGCGATTCCTGGAGCACGGCAAGCAGGCTCCGATCACGGGGTACTTCGCGGGCATCGTCAAACCGGCCTCGTCGCTGGACAGCGCTCACGCCTACGTTCTCGGTATCCCCCAGACCATCACCGACCGGCTGCTGATCGAACACGCCGCCGAGGCCGGTGTCGAGATCCGGCGCGCTCGCGAAGTGACCGGGCTGAGCCAGGACGAAGACGGGGTGGAGGTCGAACTGGCCGACGGAACACGGCTGCGCTCGCGTTACCTCGTCGGCTGCGACGGCGGCCGCAGCACGGTGCGGAAACTCCTCGGCGTCGATTTCCCTGGCGAGCCGACCACTGTCGAGACACTGCTCGGTGAGATGGAACTGACCGCAGACCCGGAAACCGTGGTCGCGGTGATGACCGAAGTCCGCAAGACCCAGTTGCGCTTCGGCGCAGGTCCGATCGGGGACGGGGTGTACCGGGTCGTCGTGCCCGCCGACGGCGTGAGCGAAGATCCCCGGGTCCCGCCGTCGTTCGACGAGGTCAAACGTCAGCTCGTCGCCACCGCCGGGACCGACTTCGGCGCGCATTCCCCACGCTGGCTCTCCCGCTTCGGCGACGCGACCCGGCTGGCCGAGCGCTACCGGGTCGGCCGCGTGTTCCTGGCGGGCGACGCCGCGCACGTCCACCCACCCGTCGGCGGGCAAGGACTCAACCTCGGCATCCAGGACGCCTTCAACCTCGGCTGGAAGCTGGCCGCCACGGTCGACGGCTGGGCACCGGATGACCTGCTGGACACCTACCACTCCGAACGCCATCCGGTGGCCGACGGCGTACTGAACAACACCCGCGCGCAGATGCTGCTGATGTCACTCGATCCGGGCGCCCAGGCTGTGCGGCGGCTGCTGTCGGAGCTGATGGACTTCGAGGAGGTGAACCGGTACCTGACCGAGAAAATCATCGCGACCGGAATCCACTACGACTTCGGTGACGGGCACGAACTGCTCGGCCGCCGGATGCGGGACCTCGAACTCGAGCAGGGGCATCTCTACGGCCTCATGCACGGCGGCCGCGGCCTGCTGCTCGACCGGACCGGCAGGCTTTCGGTGCGGGACTGGGGAGACCGGGTCGACCACGTCGTCGACGTCGGCAAAGAGCTGGATGTACCCGCCGTGCTGCTGCGGCCGGACGGTCACGTGGCATGGGCCGGCGAAGACCAGCAGGAGCTGCTCGGAGCGCTGCGCCGGTGGTTCGGGGAGGCCGAAGTCCTCTGCCAAGACAGGGGTCGATGACCACGATCGGACGGGTGGCGCACTTCGAGATCCCGTTCCACGACGGCGAGCGGGCACGCGGCTTCTACCGGGAGGTCTTCCGAGGGCGGTCGGCGAGATGGCACGTCATGGGTCTCTGGGAGGTTACGGGCCCTGCGGCCCCCGGTAGGGCAGCGTCTGGTTGTAGACGATGTTGGTGTTCGTGCTCCCGAACAGCGCCAGCTCGTTCACGATCTCCTCCAGCCGCCCCATCGACGGCGCCGCGATCTTCAGCGCATAGCAGTCGTCACCGGTCGTGCGGAGGCACTCGAGGATCTCGGTGCGCTCCGCCAGGAGCTTGTGCAACGGCGTGTGCTTGCTGCCCGGGTACTTCAGCCGTACCACCGCGAGCACCACGTACCCGGCCTTTTCGAGGTCGACGTCGGCGCGATAGCCGGTGATCACCCCGGCCGACTCCAGTCGCTTGACCCGCTCCGTCGCCGCCGACGCGCTCAGACTGACCCGCTTCCCCAGTTCGGTGAGCGGAAGACGGCCGTCCTTCTGGAGCTCGACCAGGATCGCCCAGTCCGTCGCGTCGAGAGTCTCGGTCATCAGGCCAGAATACCGGCAGATCCACGGCGCGAACGCCGCTACACCGGGAAAGATCTCTTCCCGGCGTTCCCCCGCACGGATAGCCTTGACCTGTGCGAATAGGTGTCAATGTCCCGAATTTCGGACCGGGGACCGACCCCGGAATCCTCCGCGGCTGGGCCACCACGGTCGAAGGCCTCGGCTACGACCTGCTCATGGTGTCCGACCACGTCGCCATCACCCCCGACGTCGCCGAGCAATACCCGGCGCCGTTCTACGAACCGTTCACGACACTGTCGTGGCTCGCCGGAGTGACGAGCCGGATCCGGTTGGGCACCACCGTGCTCATCGTCCCGTACCGGCATCCGCTGCTGATCGCCCGGATGGCCGCGAACCTGAACCAGCTCAGCGGCGAACGGCTCGTGCTCGGCGTCGCGTCCGGCTGGGCTCGCCAGGAGTTCGAAGCACTCGATGTCCCGTTCGAGAAACGGGGGCGGCTGACCGACGACCATCTCGACGCCGTCCGGAAGGCCTGGGCGAACGACGCCGACTACCGTGCCGGCGACATCTCGATCTGGGTCGGCGGCAACAGCGACGCGGGGATCCGCCGCGCCGTCCGCGTCGGTGACGCCTGGCATCCGCTGAGGGCCACCCTCCCCTGGCTCACCGAAGCGCTCACCAGGGTCAAGACCATCGCCGACGCCCACGACCGGCCCGTCCCCGCGTTCACCCCGCGGATCCTGCTGAACATCACCGGCCGTCCGGTCACCGGACCGGACCGCCTCGCCGGAGAAGGCACGATCGAGCAGATCGTCGACGACCTCGACCGGCTTCGCCACCTCGGTGCCGAGACGGTCGTGCTCGACCCGTTCTCCGGCGACCCTGAAGAGACCCTCCGCCCGGAAGCCGCCTGGCAGGCGCTGGCGACCGTGGCCGCACACTGGGAACTGGGCCGATACCGGCCGGAACGGGAGCGATCATGACCGAAGAAGACGAGAAGTTCCTCCGCCACGCCATCGAGCTGGCCGCGAAGTCCCGCACGGACGGCGACCCGCCCTTCGGGTCGCTTCTCGTCGGCCCCGACGGCTCGGTTCTGGCCGAGGAACACAACACCACGGTGTCGCAGTCGGACATCAGCCTGCACCCGGAACTGAAGCTCGCCGTCTGGGCCGCGCGCGAACTGGAGCCGTCCGTCGCGGCCGGGACGACGATGTACACCAGTTGCCAGCCGTGCGGGATGTGCCAGGGGGCCATCGAACGCTCCGGTCTGGGACGGGTCGTGTTCGCCCTCTCCGGTGAGCAGGTCAACGCGCTCAAGCCGCCGTCCACCGCACCAGCGGTACGGCTGGAGGGTCCGGCGCTGTTCGACGAAGCCAGGCTTCCGGTGGAGGGCTACTACACCTGAGCCCCGGCGAAACGGAAGTCCGGTGACGGGGCCAGAATCGGCCCTGTCACCGGGATCTGCTCCAGCAGCTCGATTTTCGCCGTCGCCTGGTTCACGAAACGCGAACCGACTCGTGGCGGTCACCTTGCGTTAGGGTGATCACGATGTCCGCCGAACTCGTTCCCGCCGCGCTGGAGCCACCGAAGACCGGGCTGCCGGAGACCAGGGCCGAGAACCGGCGGCAGGTCCTCGCCGAAGCCGTCGCGCTGCTGCCCGCGCTCCCGCCTGCCGACCCGCTCGACCGGTACGCGATCCGGCACATCACCGCGCTCTGGCTCGAAACCGACAAGACCGACCACACCCGCCGCGCGTACTACGCCGACCTCTCCGCCTGGCTCGGCTGGTGCGCCCGCACCGGGCTCGACCCGCTGACGGCCCGGCGCGCCGACGTCGACGCCTGGAAGAACACCCTCACCGTCACCGGCAGGGACGGCGTGCCCCGGCCGGCCGCCGATTCCACCGTCGCGCGCACCCTCGCCGGCATCTCCAGCTGGTACCGGTACCTGCAGTCCAACGACATCGCCGACCGCAACCCGGTGTCCGCGGTCAACCGGCCCAAGACCGGCAAGACCCCGCCGCTGCCGGCGCTCGGCGGCGAGTCGACGGCGAAACTGCTGAACCACATGGAGAACCGGGCCCGTGCCAACGACACTGAACCGTCGTGGCGTGACGCCGCCGTCGTCGCGATCCTGTTCTACACCGGGTTGCGTGTCTCCGGCTTGACCACCGCGACCGTGCGCGACCTCGACACCGACGCCGGGCACACGATCTTGCGCTACACCGCCAAAGGCGGCCACCGCGACTTCGTCCCGCTCGTCCCCGCCGCCCAGCACCCGCTACGCCGCTACCTCGACCTGCGTGCCACCCGCACCGGCGTCCGCCCCGACGAACTGACCGGCCCGCTGCTCGCGACCATGCCCCACCGCTACGACGGCACCAAACCCGGCGGAAAGCCGTTGGCACAGCGCGACGTCTGGTTCCTTCTTCGGGCACAGGCCCGTGCTGCCGGACTCGCCGAAGCGAACACCATTTCCCCGCACACCGCGCGGCGGACCACCGGCACCTTGTTGCTGGCCAACGACGTCCCGGTCCAGAAGGTCCAGGACCTGCTGGGTCACGCCGACATCCGCACCACCCGCGACCGCTATGACGCCCACCGGCACAAACTGGAGACCTCTCCCGTGCACGCGCTCGCGCAACTGCTCGCCGACGCGCGCCACCGTCAGAGCTGAGCCTGTCCCAGCTGGGACTTCGTCGCACCGATCACGACACCGTCGACGCGTGCGAGCCAGCTCCCGCACAGACACCGGATGTACTCGAGACTCCCCCGGGAGACCCGTTGTGAATTCGTCGCGCTTGCGGGCAGTTCGGTCAGCGGCCACCCGCACCGCGGGCACTCTTTCGACTCCATGCCCCGATCGTGCTGTAATGAGTTAATGCACTTCAACCCTTACGGCGGGGCAGCGGCTCAGATCGCCGCCGACCTGGTGAACCTCGGTGACGACGCCGGGCCCGTCGAGCTGACCGCGATCTTCCAAGACCGCATGACGGTCGCCGCCGTCCAGAAGCGCGAAGCGACCGAAATCGTCGCCTGGACCCGGCGACTCCGCCGCGTCTTCGAAGCGGACCCCGCCGAGCGCGTCGACCTCGTCAACGCCCTGCTATTCGATTCCGCGTCGAAGCCGTACATCTCCACTCACGAAGGCAAAGCGCCTCACCTGCACTACGTCGACGCCCACGCCGGCACCGTCGCCCGGGTCCACGCCTATACCGCCGGCGGACTCGCGCACCTCGTCTGCGACGCTCCGGACCGCTTCGGCGTCTGCTCCCGCGAAGGCTGCGAAACGGTCTACGTCGATGTCTCCCGCAACGGACGCCGCCGGTTCTGCTCCACCCGCTGCGCGACCAGGGTCCACGTCGCCGACCATCGGACCCGGCAGGCGGGCTAGGCCGATACAGTGTCTGCCGCTTCCGGCAGGGAATCCGGCTAGATCGCGTACCGCCACGCCGTCAGCGCGTGAGCCGAGAACCACGCACCCAGGACCACCCACGCCGTCGCGGCCACCACCGCCGTCGCCGTCCGCCGCTTCGACAGCCCGATCGCGATCGGGACCAACACCGGGAAGGCGGGCAGGATGAACCGGATCTTCGCGTCAGGCAGCCCCCGCGTACCGATCGCCAGCAACAGCACCCCGATGCCGTACAGCGTCAACGGCCACGGCACCCGCGCGCACACCGCCACCACGACCAGCGCCACCGCCCCGAGCAGGATCAACACCGTCAGCGTGCTGAACACCGAGTCGTCCGCGGTCAACCGCGCCAGCACCGACTCCCAGGTCTCCACCCCGAAATCGAACTCGGTGTTCCAGCCCCGCAGCTCGATGTCCTGCCAACCGGTCCAGCTCCCCGTCCGGTAGGCCACGAACCCCAGGTACCCCGCCACCCCCAGCGGCGCGACCACTGCACCCGCCAGCGTCGGCGCCCGCTCCCCGGGGCGCCGGATGGCCGCGATCAGCGCCGCGAAGACGACCACCGCGACCAGCACCACCGCCGTCGACCTCGACAGCCCTGCCGCGAACGCGAACAACCCGGCAGGCAGCCAGCGCCGCTCCAGCACACTCACCAGCGCCCACACCGCCAACGCGCAGAACACCGCTTCCGTGTAAGCCATCGAGAACACGATCGCCATCGGCGCCCCGGCCCACAGCGCCACCAGCAGCAGACCGGTCCGGTCACCCCGCTCCGCCGACACCGCCCGCCCGATCCGGATCAAGCCGCACGCGAGCACCATCCCGGCCAGCACCGACACCGCCAGCGCCGCGGTGACGACATCGAGCCCGAGCCACATCACCGCCTCGACGAGCTTCGGATACAGCGGGAAGAACGCCATCGGCGCGTCCGAATACGGCTGCCTCGCCGCGTCCAGCGTCCCCGGCAGATCGGCGTACCCGTGCACCGCCAACCGCAGATACCACTGCCCGTCCCAGGCGGTCAGGCGATCGGTCAGCGTCCCGCCGCGCCCGGCGGCCAGCAGGTCGAGCAACTGGACACTGGCCGTGCGGATCACGAGATACAGCAGGATCGCCCTCGGATACGGCGACCAGGCCAGCCGGTCGAGAACTCTCTCGAACGCACGCGCCGGACGCCCCTGGTGGGGTGCCGCCTCGGGACCGGCGGGTTGAGCAAGATCGTCGACTTCTCGGAGCACGCTCAGAGTGTCTACAATACGAAGTCGTTTTGTCGTTCGATCTTGGATATTCGCAGTTCAGTCCACGTGGGGAAGGCCACAATCCGGCGCCGTGCCCGATCCGCGAGACCGGCCTAGTCGAGCCAGTCCTCGCCGGTTCGCCGGTTGTGGTGATCCAGCAGCTTCGACAGCAGCTCGGTGAACCGCTCCCGCTCGCCGGGCGACAGCGGCTCCATCAGTTCGTCCTGGCGCTCGGCCAGTTGCTTTTCCAGCCGTCGCAGCTGCCGCTTGCCCGCGGTGGTCAGCGAGATGACGTTGCGCCGCCGATCGGCGGGATCCGGGGCACGCTCGACCAGTTCACGTTCGGCGAGCTCGTTGATCGTCGCGACCATCTCGCTGACGTGGATTCCGCTGCGGCGGCCGAGTGTCGCCTGGCTGGCGGGCCCGAACTCCTCCAGCGTCGCCAGCACGCGGTAGTGGTAACCCCGGGCGTTGACGGCGGAGAACCCGTCGGTCACCAGGCGATGCGCGTGGTTCGCCGTCTGCGTGAGCAGCCAGCTGGGCAGGCCCTGCCACCGGGCAGGCATCTCCTCGGCCGAGTTCTCCATGTGACGAGTCTAACCAATCGTTGGGTGCCCGAACGATTGGAGTATCGTTCGGAGACAAAACGTTAGGCGCCTAAACGTTTAGGTGCCGAATGAGTCACCGGGAGTCAAGACCGTGATCAAGCCCTTCCGCATCGACATCCCCCAGGCCGACCTCGACGATCTCCATGACCGCTTGTCCCGCACCCGCTGGCCCAACGAGGTCACCGACGCGGGCTGGGACTACGGCTTCCCGCTGGCACGCCTCAAGCAACTGGCCGAGCACTGGCGCACCGGCTACGACTGGCGCACACACGAAGCCGAGCTCAACGAGCTTCCACACTTCACCACCGAGATAGAAGGTCAGAACATCCACTTCGTCCACGTCCGGTCCGCGAACCCGGACGCGCTCGCGCTGATCCTCACCCACGGCTGGCCCGGTTCGTTCCTGGAGTTCCTCGACGTGATCGAGCCACTGTCACGCGACTTCCACCTGGTGATCCCGTCCATCCCGGGCTACGGGTTTTCCGGACCGACCCACGAACGCGGCTGGGACATCGTCCGAATCGCGCGAGCCTGGGCCGAGCTGATGCGCAGGCTCGGCTACGAGCGCTACGGCGCACAGGGCGGCGACTTCGGCTCGGGCATCTCGACAGCACTCGGCGCGACGGCTCCCAAGCAGGTCGTCGGTGTACACGTCAACTACTTGCCGACCCGACCGGATCCGGACGCTGACGTCGAACTGTCCGAAAAGGACGAAGCCCGGCTGGACAGGATCCGGCAGCTGATGGCGAATCGCCCGCCCTACCAGGCCCTGCAGGTCGCGACCCCACAGACCATCGGCTACGCACTCACCGACTCGCCGGTCGGCCAGCTGGCCTGGATCGCCGAGCGCTTCGCACAGTGGACGGATCCCCGCTCGCCGGTCAGCGACGACCGGATGCTCACCGACATCTCGCTGTACTGGCTGACCGCGACAGCGGCCTCCTCGGCACGGCTGCACCACGACGCCATCCCGAGCGGCGGGATCGAACCGTGCCGGGTTCCACTCGGCGTGGCGGTGCTCCCGTACGACATCACGCAGTCGGTGCGACCGCTGGCCGAGCGGCTGTACGACATCAGGCACTGGTCGGAGCTCGAGCGCGGCGGGCATTTCGCCGCGATGGAGGTGCCGGACCTGCTCGCCGAGGACATCCGCGTCTTCTTCCTCAACCTGCTCGCCGAGGGGTAGGCGCCAACACGCCCGTTCGATCGCGCGGCGGGACCGGCCCACCGCCGCCCAGTCGTGCTGGAGCTGCATGGCCGCGTTCGGTGCCGGCCCGGCGGCGACGATCACGAACAGCGCCTGGTCGACGTCGAACCCGGTTGGCAGTTCGCCGTTGTCCACCGCCGCGGTCGGTCCGCCCGCAACTGTTCCTGTCAGCGCGACCACACCTTGGCCGACGGACTGGGCGACCCGCAGCTGAACCGGGGTGGTGCAGGCTGACGGGCAGCGGGTCTTCCACGGTGGCGACAGGATGTTCCATGGCTTCTGATGGCTCATCGCGCGCTGATTCAGCCCGTTCGACGCGGTGTTCCTGCCCGCCGCGATGGACCCGAAACAATCCGCAGCAGCCGCCGAAATCCTCGACGACCGATGCACTACGAGCCGGAGCAACCGGACAAGATCGCGGGTTGCGCACGCCGGACGGCGCGTGTATGTGTTACCGGAGTCGTAGCTGGTTTTTGTCAATGAATAATAATGTTTTAGAATCAGCACCAATGTATATGAGGTTATACACTTGAAGAAAGGACAGTGACCGACTTCCGGTCTTTCAGGACGCGCTGCTTGGCGTTTTTGATGTGCCGACGCATCCGTGCCACCGTCTCGTCCCGCTCCCCCGCCACCAGTCCGGGCGCTCCCCTGGCGGATCCGAGCTTCGCGAAGAACCTGAACCGCTGCACCTCTCCCCCGAGCGACCGGTATGCCTTCTCCAGGAACGGATTGTCCGCCCGGGCGGCGATGAGCGGCTGCGGATCTTCGTCCCGGTCGTCCTCTACTACCTGTTGCCCACCCTGCTGTTCGGCGTGCTGTGGCTGCTGGAGCGTGATCACCGTGTATCGGATCTTGTTGGCCGCGACCCGCGCCTGCCTGTTCGCGTTCCTCGTCTGTGTCATCTCGGGCATCCTGCGTTTCTTTGCTTTATACGCGGGAAGGGCGAGAGAACGCGCCGGACACGGAAGAATACTACTCACCCACTCCGAACTTATATGGCGTTATACACCGGGGGAGTCAAGTGGCCAGCGACGAGGGGAACGATCAAATGCGCGTTGCCGATGACGGCCTCCCGGGACTTTCGCCTGGTCGTGGGTAAGCCGTCTGAGGGGGTGTGTGGAAATAGGGAGGTTGAGTGTCCCTATTTCCACACACCCCCTCGGATCCGGTCGTCATGGGGACTCCTCGTGCGGGACTGTGCAAATTTTGGGGTCATCTGAAGTCCCAAAATCCACACAGTGAGGGACGCGGTCCGGCAGCGGAACCGCGCTCGAACCCGACACCTCTGCCTAACCCCTCAATAAGCCGTGTCACCCGGCACGACGAGCCCGGCTTCGTAGGCGACCATGACCGCTTGCGCCCGATCTCGCACACCGAGCTTGGCGAAAACCCTGCTGACGTGGGATTTCGCGGTCTGTTCCGCGATCACCAGCGCTTCGGCGATCTCCGTGTTGGAGAGGCCACGCGCGATCAGCCGGAGCACGTCGGTTTCACGCGCGGTCAACTCGGCCACGAGCGCGTGACCCGCGTGTGCCGACGCGTGGGTACGGGTGAACTCGCCGATCAGCCGCCTGGTGATCGTCGGCGCGAAGAGCGCGTTGCCCGCGGACACCACCCTGACCGCCGTGACCAGGTCGTCCAGCGGCGAGTCCTTCAACAGGAAGCCACTGGCGCCCGCCCGCAGCCCACCGAACACGTAGTCGTCGATGTCGAAGGTGGTCAAGATCAACACACGGACCTCTTGCCGCCCTGCCACGATCCGCCGGGTCGCCTCGAGACCGTCGAGTTCGGGCATGCGCACGTCCATCAGCACGACGTCCGGTTCGAGTTCGGCGCACAACGCGACGGCGGTGGTGCCGTCCGCGGCTTCCCCGACCACGTGCATGTCGGCCTGCGCGTCGAGCACCGCCCGGAAACTCTGCCTGACCATGGTCTGGTCGTCGGCGATGACCAGAGAGATCACGGTTGCGGCTGCCCTTCACGATCGAGCGGAACGGTCAGGGCGACCAGGAAACCACCGCCCGGCCTCTCCCCTGCCTCAAGATCCGCCGCGAGCATAGCCGCCCGCTCTCGCATCCCCACCAAACCGTGCCCGCCGCCTGCCTGTCCGGCCCTTTTCGGATCCGGCCCGGGACCGTTCTCGATGACCAGGCGAACAAAACCCGGCCCGGTCACGAGTTCGACGGAGATCGACGCCCCGGGCGCGTGCTGGATCGCGTTGCTGAGTGCTTCCTGCACGATCCGGAACAACGACAACGCGACCCCCACCGGAACAGCGTCGAGGTCGCCGCGCAGTTCGAGTTCGCACGTGGTGCCGGCGGCCTTGACCCCTTCGACGAGCTCGACCACCTTGGCCAGCCCCGGCTGCGGAGCGACCAGGAGAGCGCGATCCTCGGACCGGAGCACTCCGAGCAGCCTGCGCAGTTCGGTCAGTCCTTCCCGGGCGGTTCCGGCGAGGTCCGCGAACTCCCGCCAGATCTCGGCTTCGCGGTCGGCCTTGGCAGTATCGGCGAACCGGAACCGTGCCGAGTCCGCTCGCAACGCGAGCACGGACATGTGGTGCGCGACCACGTCATGGAGTTCCCGTGCGATGCCCGCGCGTTCCTCCAGCAGAGCCGCGCGTGTCTCCTCGGCGAGCCGTCGTTCCTGCTGTGCCGCACGTTCCTCTTCGGCGAGTCTGCGCTGACGGACCGTATTGCCGAGGAAGAACACCATTCCGCCCAGCAACACGAGCAGTGCCGCGTCACGCCAGTCCCGGACGAAGGGTGCGGCGGCGCCGAACGAGATCAGCCCCGCCCAGGTCAGTTCGGCCTGATCGTTGCTCTCCCCCACGAGGTAGAAGACGAGCGCCGTCGTCAGCGCGAAGCCCGGCGCCCACGGCCAGCCCCAGGAGGCGGACATGGCGGTCGCGAGATCTTCGTCGAACTCACGGACACCGTTCAACGACGCCCGCACCGCCTCGAAACCGTCGTGTCGGAGCAGGACCTCGTAGCCACCGATCGCGGGTTCCCAGGTCTGGGCGCCGACGTGCACGGACAGGATCGCGTCGGCGAGGCGGCGCGCGTCCTGCAGGACGGAGCTGGCCCCTGAGGCCCTGGTGGGCAACATCGCGTGGATGGCGTCTCCGAGCAAGGTGACGCGGCTCGGCCTCCAAGCGGGGACTTCACGCGAAGTTCCCATGGCCAGGCCGTGGAACTGGTCGGGAAAAGCCTGGTCGTGCGGGAGCTTGAACATCGTCATCCTGACCACGATCACGCTCGGCTGCCTGGGCGTACCAGTGGTCGCCCTGCGCCGGGCGAAACGCCAGCGGAGCACGTGCTGCCGAGCGGGCATCGTCGTCCCTTCCGCCCGTTCAGCAAGCCGAGGCGACCGCGCCCCTCCCTCTAGGAGACGCCGGATCCGTATGGACGGGTGAGGATCTCCAGCACATGACCGTCGGGGTCGTCGAAGTACACGCCCCGGCCGCCGTCATTGGTGTTGATTTCGCCGGCGCCGCGGTGCCCCGGCCCCGCCCAGTACGGCAGGCCCCCTTCACGGATCCGCCCGAAGATCGTGTCGAACTCATCCTCCTCGACCAGGAACGCGTAATGCTGCCTGGAGAACTCCTCGGTGCTGTGCATGACATCGAGCGAGACCCCGTTGCCGGTCTGGACCACCAGGAACGGGCCGAATTCAGCGGGCTCTGGCAGCCCGAGGATCGAGACCAGAAAGCCCGCCGTGGCGGCCCGGTCGGTAGCGTTGATGATGGTGTGATTCAGCTGTACCGTCATGGAAAGCACTGTAGAACCTCAAGCTTGGTAGAGGTCAACTCGTTGCCGCCGTCGTAGATCACGTCCGGCTCGACGTGGTCCGCATTGTTCTCGAATCGGTCGTCGTCGGCTCGAACTCCGCTGGTGTAGTAGACATGTCGGGCGTTCGCGTTCTTCGCGGCCTCAATGACCGACTCGTGCCGAGCAAGGCGATTCAGGTCGCCGTCCGAATCCGACAGATCGACGGCGGCAGTGCGGAACCCGGCGGAAGCGAGCCCACCGAGACACACTTGATTCCGTCCGACGGCGGTGATCGTTTCGGGTGACCAGGGTGCCCGCCTCAGCCACGGTCATGGAGAGTGACCTGGTAGCCGTCGGGGTCGGCGAAGGTGAATGTCCGACCGAAGGGGCCTTCGATCGGTGCGGAGACGATGGTGTGGCCGTCGGTGACGAGCGCATCGTGAATGGCCTGGACGTCTGTCGCGTGGAGCCAGATCGCGGCACCGATGCCAGGCTGGGCGACGGATGCACTACTCCTGCCTCGAACTGCTGGCTCAACGACCGGGCTTGTCGAACTCCGAACTCGCACGGGGCGCGTTCGTAACACGCCAGACGGTGAACGTGCTGCTCCAGACACTGGACCGAGAGGGCCACGTGACCAGGCCCGCCGCGGCACCCGTCGGAAAGGTTCTTCCCACACGGCTCACGCCTCGAGGCCGACGAAACCTCGAGAAGGCGACCTTAGCGGTCCGGTCCGTCGAGGTCAGAATGCTGGCCGGCATGACCGAGACCGAGCAGTCAGGCGCGTTCCGGAGCCTGCAGAGCATGATCCATTCCCTGCGTGATGGCAACGACGGCGCATAGCTCGTTGCTCGGCCTCGAGATTAGGCTCCCCGTCGTGGGGTTGAGGGTGATGGTGCTGGGGCCGGTGCGGGTCTTCGGCGATGACGGCGAACCGGTCGATATCGGTGGTGCGAGGCCTCGGATGTTGATAGGCAGGCTCGCGCTCGCGGCGGGCGAGGCGGTGTCAGCCGGCGCGCTCATCGAGGACATCTGGGGAACGGAATCCCCTGCGGCCACCACGAACACCTTGCACGCGCTGGTACACCGTCTTCGACGGGCGCTGCCGGAGCCGGGAGTGGTGGAGTCGCCCGCCGCGGGCTATCGGCTCGCGTTGCCCGCCGACAGCGTGGACGCGCTCCGGTTCGAAGTCCTGGCCGCACGGGGCCGCCGTGAGCTCCTGGCGGGCGAACCCGAGCGTGCGACCGCCACGCTCGGGGACGCGCTCGCGCTGTGGCACGGTGACGCGTTCGCGGACGTGCTCGCCGCTCCGTACGCCGAAATCGCTGGTGCGCGCCTTGAGGAGTTGCGGGCGGCGGCCCGTGAAGACCGCTTCGAAGCGGAGCTGCGGCTGGGCCGGCATTTCGGAGTGCTGCCCGATCTGGAGGCGGCCTGCGCCGCGCGACCCTTGCGGGAACGCCTGGCCGCGTTGCGGATGCGCGCGCTTTCGGCGGCGGGCCGCCAGTCCGAGGCGCTCGCCGCGTACGAGGACATCCGGAGCAGGCTCGCCGTCGAACTCGGTGTCGATCCCTCCGCCGTACTGCGGCGCACTCACGTCGCCGTGCTGCGCGGAGAGATGGAGGGGACAACGGTCCGCCCGGGGCCCGCGCCGGGCAGGCTGCCGTCGCGGTTGACGTCGTTCGTCGGCCGCACCGGTGAATCCGCGTTGCTCGCGGACCTGGTGCGGAGGTCCCGGCTGGTCACCGTGGTCGGCCCCGGTGGCGTCGGAAAGACCCGGCTGGCCTTGGAAGCAGCGTCCCGGCACCACGCGTACGAAAGCGGCAGGCTGTGGCTGGTCCCGCTGGCAGGCGTCGAAAGTCCAGAGGGGGTCGCCGATGCGATCCTCGGCGCACTCAGCGGCGAGCGCCTCGCCACCGGCATCGCCGAGCCCCTGGATCGCGTGGCCACGCTGCTCGGCGGGGATGACGCCATGCTGGTCATGGACAACTGCGAGCACCTCATCGCCGAAGCCGCGCGAATCGCCCAGTATCTGCTCGAATCCCGGCCGCGGCTGACCATCCTGGCCACCAGCAGGGAGCCATTGGACGTCCTTGGCGAAGCGCTCTGCCGCCTCGGCCCGCTCGACGTCCCTGGCGAGCGCACCGATCCCGGCGAATCGACCGCGGTGCGGCTGTTCACCGACCGCGCGGCCGCCGTCCGGCCGGGCTTCGCCCTCACGGAGTCCACCGTGGACTCCGTGGTGGACGTGGTACGCCGCCTCGACGGCTTGCCGCTCGCGCTGGAACTGGCCGCGGCGCGGCTGCGCTCGATGAGCATCGGCCAGGTCGCACGGCATCTCGATGACCGGTTCCGCTTGCTCTCCACCGGGAACCGGGCGGCCCTGCCTCGTCAGCGCACTCTGCGTGCGGTGATCGAGTGGAGCTGGGACCTGCTGAGCGACCGCGAACGGATCGTGGCACGACGATTGGCCTTCTTCCCCGCTACCGCCACCTTCGACGCGATCGAAGCGGTGTGCTCGGACGCCCTTTACGTGCTCGACTCGCTCGTCGGCAAGTCGCTCGTGGAGCACGGCGACGACGGCTATCGGATGCTGGAGAGCATCCGCGCCTTCGCTGCCGAAGAACTTTCCCGAGCAGGCGAACGGGACACGATCCGAGGCCGATACGTCGGCCACTTCGCCGCGCTCGCCACCGGACACGAAGCCCTCGCGCGGTCTCACCACCAACCGGCCTCGCTGGCGGTCATCGCCGCCGAGTACGACAACCTGGTGTTCGCGTTGCGGTCAGCCCTCGATGGCCGGGACGCGGACGCCGTGGTCCGGCTGCTCGGCCTGTTGCACTGGTACTGGTACGCGGTGCGTTACGACGCACGGGCGGAGTTGTCGATCGCCGAGGCGCTCACTCTGGGCGACGCGCTCCCCCACGACGCCCGCGCCGCTTTCACCGCGATCGACGCCCTGATCGGCGAGAACGCGCCGTGCACCGATCCGGACCGTGTGCGCGCCCTGATCGCCGGATGTTCGCAAACCGGCGCCTTCGAGCGGTATCCGTTCCTGCTGATGGTGACACTCCCCTTGGCGCAGCAGATGGGCCTCGAGGACCTCGTCATGGGCGAGTTCGCCAGGGTGAGGAAGGGGTCCGACACCTGGGCCGGGGCCTGCGTGTCCTTGCTGGAAGCCACCGCGGCCGGGGATCGTGGCGACTGGGCCGGGCTCGCCGCCGCACGCGAACGGGCGGCGACGGAGTTCGCCGAGACCGGTGACCGGCTTTGGACGGCGGTATCGACGGCCCTCCTGGCCGAGGTCCACACCGTCGGCGGCGACCACGACGCGGCGATCGCCGCACTGGAACGCTCCCTCGGGTTGTCCGCCGGAGCCGGGTCGCAGGACGAGGTCTCCTACTTGGTCGGGCTGGCCGCGGTGCGGATGCGCGCCGGTGACCTCGACGGCGCCGGGCAGGACATCGACGCGGCCGAGGATCTGACGTGGGCACTCGGCCTGCGGTACATGGAGTTCGAAATCCGACTGGGCCGCGCCGAGATCCACCGGCGCTCCGGCGACTTCGAGCAGTCGGCACGGGAACTCGACGAGCTGGCCGCGCTGGCGCGACGGCAGCGGCTGCCGGACGTGGAGAACATCCTGGCACCAGCCAGGATCGCACTTCATCTCACGACCGGGAACGCGGATCGTGCCCGCGAACTGCTGCCTGCCGCGCTCGCCGCCGCACAGGCCAACGCAACCCCTGCGCCGGCAGCCCAGCAGCTGGCGAGGCTGCTCTTCCTCGAGGGCGACCCGGTCGGCGCGGCGACGGCGCTCGGCCTGAGCCAGGCCGTTCGCGGCGTCTTCGACCGCGGTGACCCGGAGCTGCGCGACCTGGTCGCCGAGCTCACCCGGCGGCTCGGCGGACACGGTTACGACGACGCGTTCCAGAGGGGTGCGCGGCTCACCCGGGCCGACGCTGTCGCCAGGCTGACAGCGCACTCAGCCCCTGTCAGCGCTTTGTAAGCCGGTTGTCATCACCGACGGTCACCGTTGAGGCGTACGACAACCAGCTGAGAGGAAACGTCATGACAGACGTCGAAAGCACGGGACGCCCGAAGGTGCGCGAGGCCATGGACCGCGCGGTGAGCGAGCTGGGCGCGCCCAGCGTCGTCGTCCAGATCCAGGACGGCGACGGCACGTGGTACGGCTCCATCGGACAGGCCGACACGACGACCGGCGCCCGGCGAGTGCCCGGCGAGCACCTGCACACCGGCAGCATCTCCAAGGCGTTCACCGCGGCCACCGTGCTCCAGCTCGAGGCCGAAGGGCTGCTGGACATCGACGACACCGTCGAACACTGGCTGCCGGGCGCGATGGACGGAAGTGACTACGACGGCACCAAGATCACCATCCGGCAGCTGCTGTCCAACACCAGCGGCCTGTTCGCCACCGGCATGGCGAAGGAGGTGCAGCGCCGATACAACATCCGGTCCGCCTTCGACGAACACCGCTTCGAAGTCTTCGAGCCCGGGGACGTGCTGGAGCTCGCCGTGTCGGAGCCGCCGGCATACCAGCCAGGCGAAGCTTTCTGGTACTCGAACGGCGGTTTCGGCTTCGCCGCGGCGATCGTCGAGAAGGCCACCGGGAACACCTTCGAGTCCGAAGTGGACCGAACCCTGGTACGCCCCTTGGGACTGAAGCACACTTTCGCACGTCCGCGCGAAGAAACCGGCTACCGGGGACGCCATCCCCGGGCATACTCGAAGGTCTTCCTCAGGGAGGGAGTCCGTCCGGACGAGGTCACCCCGGAGAACTGGCCCTCGATGCTGGAGGACCCCGCACTGCCGCCCTTCGACGTCACCGAGGTCAACACCTCCGCCGGATGGGGCGCGGCCAACGTGGTGTCGACCCTCGACGAGCTGCTCGTGTTCTTCACCTCGATGATCGACGGAAGCCTGCTGCCGCCCGCACAGCACGAGAAGATGTGGACCACCGTCTCCACCGAGGGTGCGCACTGGCTCGCGAATACACGCTACGGCCTGGGATTGTACGAACTGACCCTGTCCAACGGCAGGAAACTCCGTGGTGGCACCGGGCAAAGCTACGGCACGTGCACCTTTGTGATGGGCGAACCCGACGGCTCCCACACGCTGGCCGTCCACACCAACAACGACTGGGCGACCTTCCCTCTGCTCGACGGCATCCTCGAAGCGGAGTTCGGCGCCGCCGGCATGGCACTGAAACTCTGACCGTCCACAGGGGGCCGGCGCCGGCATAGGGTGGCGAAGGGTCGCGGGAACCGTTGTTCGCCTGCCGGCGTCAGAACGCGAGCTACCGCTCACGACCCTTCGCCACCTCACCCCGAACAGGGCCAAAGGTAGCTTCACGTGCCCGCCGCTCGAGGAGGAGCCGATGCCGTTCCTTGATCCCGAACCGCTCTACGCCAAGCTCACGTCGGGCGACGCGGCGGGCATCGCCGAGGTCGGCGCCACCATCGCCGACGCGAGGGCCTCTTTGCAGACCGTCGCGAACGAGATCTCCGGTGGCGCCCTGCGAGCGGCCCGGTCATGGCGCGGCACGGCGGCGGCGGAGTTCGTCGGCAAGGCGAAAGAGTCCTCGCGGGCCCTCGCAGAGGTATACGAACAGCTCCACGCCGCCGAATCGGCCGTCAGAGGCGCTTCCAAGGCGTACTCGACGCTGCGGACATCGGCCGACACTGCCATCGCGCCGTGGCGCAAGCTCGGTCTGAACGACCTCGCCGAAGCACCGGAAATCGCCATGCGGACCGTCCGGGCGCTGACCGTCGCCCAGCACGCCTATGAAAGCAAGCTGAACGCGATGGCGGCCACGAACGACGGCGGCGGCTGGGACGACGAGGGCAACGCACACATCAGCGGTGTCGATCCGGGACAACCGTGGACATCCCAGGGCTTGGCTTACGACGGCGAGAACCTGCTCGTGGGCTCGTACCACGACGGGGACGGGGACGGGGACGGGGACGGCGACAGCCCGATCGGTCCAGGGCTGACGCCGAGCCGGCTGACCTACGTCGACTACGAAACCGGCAACGAAGCGGGCAACGTCTATCTCAACGGTAACGGCGAAGTAGGCGCGCCCACGCACACCGGTGGCGTCGCGACGGACGGCGAACACGTCTGGGTGTCGTCCAACGGCTACGTGTACGTCTACGACAAGGCCAAGCTGGACGCCGCACAGGACAGCGGCACACCGGTCGACGCCGTCGACGTGGTCCCCACACCTGCCCACAGTTATGTCACCTACGCCCAGGGCAAGCTCTTCGTGGGCGACTACACCAACAACCGGCTTTACGAAGTCCCCGTCGGCAAGAACGGCTCACCCGAGCCGGACAAGGCCGGGGAACCGATCGAGACGCCGAACAACGTCCAGGGTGTCGTGGTGCGTGACGACGAGTTCATCTTCTCCTCGTCCGATGGGCACAGCGGCAAGTTCTACCGGCAGGACCGGACGCCGGAACTGTTCGACTTCAACGATCGCGAAGAAATCGAGCTGAAGGGCGGTGAGCCGGGCAACGAAGACGGCTACGACTCACACGGTGTCGAGGAAGCCGTCGAGATCGACGGGGAAATCGTGCTGGCTCACGAATCCGGCGCCTACGGCTACCAGAAGAACCCGGGCGAGAAGTGGGACGAGCCAGAGCTGACCAGGATCTCCCTTGACGAGCTGGGCCTGGACCCGGACGGTGCGCTCTCCCCAGGGGACGCCGGTTATGAAACCGATCCCGACTCGCTGGTCGGTGCCGCAGGTGTCCTTGACGGGGCGACGTCGACGTTGAGCGCCGCGGCGGGCACGGTGTCACGGCTGCAACTGGTGTCACATCTGCTCGGCGAGGTTCCCGCCGCCGCCACCTTCAGCGACGCGCTGACCAAGCACATCTCCGCGGCGGGCGACCGGCTGACGGCGGGCGCGGAAACGATCGGCGGCGTCGCGGACAGCCTGGTCACCAGCGCCGACACGTACCGGCGCGTCGAGGACGGGATCAGCGAGGGACTGGACAAGCTTGGCGAAGTCCTCCCCTGACCCTGCCGGGCCGTTCAGTTTTCGCCGTACGACTCGTAAGAGAGGTATTCGCCGAAGCGGATGATCCGTTCGCCGTCGTCGGCGAGGACCGCCGGTCTCAGGCGGGCGCCGGCGATCCCGTCCTGGTCGCGCCGGCCGGCCAGGACTTCGGCGAGCACGACCGCGGCCCGATCCCAGAAAACTCACATTGCTATAGAGGTCACCCCGTCTTGATCGGCGATGCCGCGGACCGGCGGGCGAACAGGATCGCGCCCGGTTTCGGCTCGTCCGGATTCAGGAGGTGCTGTGCCTCAACGGTGAAGCCCGCCCCACGGAGCCAATCGGCCACACGGGACGGTCGGCGAAGGTACCCATACGCGTGCACGGACCGGTCGCCGTCCCCGGTCGACCGGTTTTCCGGTTCGTCACCGACGTGGAATCCCGCGGCCAGCACCCCACCCGGCCGCAAAACCCGGTGGAACTGTCCGAGTACACCCGGCACCGCCTCGTCCGGGATGTGGATCAGCGACCACCACGCGAGCACACCCGCGAGGGAGCCGTCGGCGAGCTCCAGATGGGTCATCGAACCGACCTCGAACCGCGCGCCGGCGTGCTCGCGGCGGGCGATCTCGATCATCGCGGGTGACAGGTCGATGCCGAACGCGTCCGCGCCCAGCTCCCGCAGCAACGCGGTGGTGTGCCCCGGCCCGCAACCCACATCGGCGACCGGCCCGCCGCCGATCGCGCGGACCAGGTCGGCGAACAGCACGACCCCCGCGCGAACGTGGAGCTTCCTGTCGAGCAGGTCGCGGGTCTCATCGGCATAACCGGCCGCGTCGGCGTCATAGGAGTTCCGGGTTTCGGTCAACCAGCTCATTCCAGGAACCGTAGTCCCACGGATCGCGGTCCAGCACCACGAAGTCCGCCGCCAGCCCCTGTGCCAGGCGCCCGGTCAGCCCCTCCCACCGGCACGAATACGCGGCGTGCCGGGCGTCAGTGTCCATCGACCGGGGCAAACCGCCGCACGTACGTTCCCGTGCACGCTGACAGAAGGCAGGTGTTCGATGGTTTCTCCGGAAGTCGATGTCATGATCGTGTGCGCGCGATCTCGGCACTGCCGGGTTCGACGGGGCCGGGCTGGAGATGGGTGGCACGTGGCCCGACCGGGGCCGCGTGCTGGAGTCGCTGGGATACCGCGTTCGACTACGTGGGCGCGATGTACACCGTGCCCGAGGGTGTGGTGCCGGCGTGTTCGCGCCCGAGTCCGAGGTCATCGCCGCCACCACGCACGTCCGGGTGGACGAGCCGAGTTCGATGCTCAGGTCGACCGCGGCGCGAGGCTTCCCACGTGCGTTGCCAGACCAGAACCCGTCATGCGGAAATTCTCCCGGATCGCCGTCCGAACACGGCCGAGGTCAGAGCCAGTCCGCCTCGATGCCGCGGGCACGCAACGTCTCCAGTGCCTCCTCGTTGCCCGTGTAGAGCAGTGTCATCGACTTCAGGTTGGGAAAGTGCCGCACGTCGGCGAATTCGTCGACGTCGAACAGTCCGTCCTCGCCGTCCCAGTTCGGCGCGATCTCGAGGTAGATCTCGTTGCCGCCGTCCATCCCGATCTCGGTGACCTTCTCCGCAAGCTCGACGGGGACCTCGAGCGCCTCGAAATAGGCCAGGGCCTCAGGTACTGCCTCGACGCTCCCGTCGTCGTAGGTGAAGCCCTGCTCGGCGGCGTACTCCCGCAGGTTGAAGCTCGGCAGGAGGTCCTGGCTGTACATCAGCTCTTGGACGACGGCGAGCTTGAAATTGGGGTCGGTGAATTGGATCTGCCGGCTCATACGCCGAACCTTAAGCGGCGACGACACCGCCATCCGCTCGGCCACTGTTCTCGCGGGGAGAACGGCCGAAAACGCACTTGACGCGACAGTCCCGACGACGCCCCGCGGTGGGTGCCGTCGCCTACCACGGATCACGACCGGTGGTCGGGCCCACGCCCCTCGGTCAATGCGGTGCCGGCCGCCGGCTTCGCTGTGCCCGTCGCGGTCGGCCACTTGGCGGCGGGCATCGTCGTCGCGATCGCCTCTCGGCATGCGCAGTCGAGGTTGCCTGCTGCACACCTGATCTGCGTCAGCATGATGATCACGGTCGAGCACATCGCGTTCTTCGAGACGTCCCCCGTGTTTCCGATAGCCGGACCGCGACTCCACATTCGGTCTTGCTACTTCTGCCATGCGGAAGCTAATCTCCGCAGATTGAAATTAGCTGGAATCGCTCGCTTCTACCGAGAGGCGGATCCATGGTGAAGAGGACACGGGCCGAAGAGGCAGGCAGGCCCGAGGATGAACGGCTTGGGATCGGCAAGAGTTTCACCTACGGCATCCAGCACGTCCTGACGATGTACGGCGGGATCATCGCGCCACCCTTGATCATCGGCGGCGTCGCAGGCGTCTCGCCCGCCGAAATCGGGCTTCTCGTCGCGTCGTGCCTGTTCATCGGCGGACTGGCGACAATCCTGCAGTCGTACGGCGTACCCTTCTTCGGCTCCCGGCTGCCGCTGGTCCAGGGCACTTCCTTCGCCGGTGTGGCGACGATGACAGCGATCGTGGCCGATGGCGGACTACCCGCGGTGTTCGGAGCGGTGATCGCCTCCACGCTGCTCGGCCTGCTCATCACGCCGGTGTTCTCGCGGCTGGTGAAGTACTTCCCGCCGGTCGTCACCGGGACGGTGATCACGGTGATCGGGCTCAGCCTGATGCCGGTCGCGGCACAGTGGGCGATGGGCAACAACACCAAGGCGGCGGACTTCGGCTCGGTGTCCAACATCGGACTGGCCGCGCTGACCCTGACGATCGTGCTGGTGCTCAGCAAGGTCGCCGTCCCGGCGATCTCCCGGCTCTCGATCCTCCTGTCGATCGTGGCAGGCACCGTGCTGGCCGCCGTCCTCGACAAGGCCGATTTCTCCGAGGTCGGGGACGGCCCGATCTTCGCGATACCGACCCCGTTCGCTTTCGGAGCACCGACCTTCGACATCGCCGCGATCGTGTCGATGTTCATCGTCGTGCTGGTGACCCTCACCGAGACCACAGCCGACATCCTCGCGGTGGGAGAGATCGTCGGAACGCGGGTCGGCAAGCGCCGGATCGGCGACGGCCTGCGTGCCGACATGGCGTCCTCGGCGATCGCTCCGATCTTCAACGGGTTCACCCAGAGCGCGTTCGCCCAGAACGTCGGACTGGTCGCGATCACCGGGGTCAGGAGCAGGTTCGTGGTGACCGCCGGTGGAGTGGTGCTGCTGGTCCTCGGGATGCTCCCGGTACTCGGCCGGGTGGTCGCCGCGATCCCGTACCCGGTCCTGGGCGGCGCCGGTCTCGTGCTGTTCGGCACGGTCGCGGCGGCCGGCATCAAGACACTGTCCAAAGTGGACTACAACGGGAACCTGAACCTTGTCATCGTCGCGGCCTCCGTCGGTTTCGGCATGGTCCCGATCGCCGCGCCGGACTTCTACCACCACTTCCCGACATGGGTCGGCACGATCTTCCACTCCGGGATCAGCTCCGCCGCGCTCATGGCCGTCGTGTTGAACCTGGTGTTCAACCATCTGAAACCGGGCAAGGCGGGCACCGACCCGTCGGTGTTCGCGACAGCGACCCGGGTGATCGACTACTCCGACCTCAAAGCCTTCTCCCAGCTGGAGAACGGCGACAAGATCGTCGACGGCAAAATCGTGGACGCCGACGGCAAACCGGTCCCGGTGCGGGACGCCGATGGCCGCCCCGTGCACTACCGGATCGGCACCGACCCGGAAGGACACTGACGAGTGTCTTCGGAGTCGCCACGGCGTTCGATCGCGGCGCCACCAGCGACGCGGCCGTCGATCGTCACCGCCGCTGCCACCCGGTGATCCCGCCCATCTCCGCTTTCGCCAATGCCGCCACCACGATCACCATGGCCACCGCTTCCAGACCGCTTCCCCTCGCTCGGCCGGCCTGAGCCGACAGCATCCGCTTAGGCCTCTCCCACTGGCGAAGGTGGCATCCGGCTGACAATGGAAACCTCGCCGTGCCAGCGTTTTGCTACGGTCGTCCCATGAACGAAAACGCGAGGATCGGGAACGTGCTGCACCCGGTGGCCGACGTCGACGCCGCCGTGCGGTTCTACTCCGCGGCTCTGGGCCTGGCCACGAAATTCGTGGACGGTGACCGTTACGCGGCCCTGGACGCGGGCGGCACCACTCTCGCTCTCGCCGGTCCCGCCGAGGACGTCACCGGTGGTGTGCCCGCGGCGTCGTTCAAGGTTCCAGACGTGGCCGCGGCCCTGGCCGCCATCGTGGAGCACGGCGGAGACGTGATCCGGCAACCGGAACGTGGCCCGCACGAAGTCCGCGCCGTGGCACGCGATCCCTGGGGCAACGTCGTCGTGATCTACGGACAGTGACTACTCAGACGGCCGGAACGCCTGGGCGGCCGCGAGGCAGCACCGTGGGCACCGGGGGAAGACCGAGTTCATGAGCAACCACCTCGCTGTTTGGGAAGGCCCGATGCCTGCCGACGACGAGACAGCAAGCGCGACGTTCGTATCCCTCCACGCCGAACCTATGGGGGGCCGGAACATCCCGCCGACCACTTCGTTCGGGAACTACGTCGGTGAACTGGTCGGGCGCTGGCCTGACCTCGACGCCGACGCCGACGCCGACACCATTCCGTGGACTGACGGACCGTTGATCCACATGGCAACGAGACCGCTTCGCCACCCGACGTCGTGCCGACCTTGCGCACTCGAAATCTGCCGCTCACCGGCCTGGGATGCGGCCTGCGGACGACGCCTACGGGTCCGGACCAAGGTCCTCAGTCACCACCCATCGCCGGACACGCACTCATGAACGGCAGACGGCGTCGTGAGTATCAGGATCGCGGTCCGTGAAGGACTCCTTGAGGGACCCAGAGTCCCTCAAGGAGTCCTTCACGGACTCGGAACACTCGGCCGGTCGCCCCAGTGGGCTTTCCTGTACTGGGGGTGGGCGACCGCGCGACAGGGACCGACGGTTTCAGCCGTCTTTCACACTCACGAGCCTCACCCTGGCGCCATCACCACGCCGCGTTCACTCCATTCCGAATCGGCCGTCACTGTTTCGGCCCCGTCCACTGGAGCTTGCTCTGCGGGTTACCCGGGTCGACCATCATGACCGTTCTCCCACTGATGACCGCGTCCTTGACCGCGGCGGCGACCTCCGTGTCGCTGGGTTCGCGGCCGAGTTTGTCGGCGAGCTCGCTGTAGACGTCCCGGCCGACGCGGTTGTTGTACAGGTCCATCAACTCGGCTGGGCGGTTCGTGTTCTCCGATGTCGCCTCGTGAGCGTCGGTGAGCTCCTTCGCCCTGTCCCTGCCGAAGTATTTCGTCAGCAAAGCGTTCCACAACGCGTGTTGGTGCGCGTTGCCGATATCCCCGTCCCGCGTCGCGTCCTCGCCGTTACCCTGGGCACCGCCGAAGTGCCCGGCCGCATTGGCCTTCGCGTCTTCGGCGAGGTTGTTCATCAAGTTCAGGTCGAGGAGACTCGTTCGATCGAAGATGGCTTTTTCCTCGGGGGTGACCATCTTTTCTTGGCCGAGTTTCGAGAACAGAACCTTCGCGCCCGCGCCCGTTGTCCTCGTTTTGTACTGGACCTCCATTTCCGCCATGGTCCGGTCGTCGACCACCGGGAACTTCCCCGTGGGGTCGGTGAGTTTGACGGGATTGTTGTGGACGTAGGTGTAGGCGGCGAGGTTGCGGGGTTCGCCGATGCCACCCGCGACGCCGGAATCCAGATAGTCGGGCAAGGCGGGGTCCGCGCTCGCCCACAGCTGGGTTCTGGGGTTGTAGTAGCGGGCGCCGTGGTAGTAGAGCCCGGTTTCGGCGTCGAGTTCCTTGCCCGTGAACTTGTATGGCGTGCCGCTTTGGCCTGCCTTCTCTTCGACCCAGGTCTCCCCGAACGGCAGGTACTCGAGATGCTCGGTGACCTTGCCCTGGTTGTCGGTCACGTAGCCGGAAGAACCGAGATGGTCGGCGTGGAAGAAGGACTGGTCGTTCTCATCGCCGTCGGCCGCGACCGTTTTGGTGGTGAGGCGGCTGTCGCCGACGAAGACGTGCTTGTAGCCGGTGCCGTCACGTTCACTGTAGGCGCGGTTGGGGTAGAGGGATCTGCCGTCGCCGTTCTTGATCACACGTTCACCGGCCGCGTCGTAGGTGAAGCTGACGGTGGCGCCCTGGCAACCCGCCGGGGATTGCGAAACCGTCGCGGCAGCGGTGTCCTGGGTGCACACGAGCCGGTTTTCCTCGTCCCACACGTACTGACGCCGTTTTCCGTCGTCCGCGGTGGTGTTCACCGTGTCGGTGAGATTCCCGTTCGCGTCGTAGGCCTGGGTGATCGGCCCGACCTTGCTCGGCGCGTGCGGTTTACCGCCGCCGTACTCGTATCGATAGTCGTAGCTGGTCTTGTCCTGGATGCCGGGCGGGTTGGCCGGATCCTCGACCGGTTCGATCGGCCCGGACCACAACGGTCCGGACGACGCCGCGCCCGCCCCGCCGCCTCGGTTCAGTGACGCCGTGTCCGCTTCGTCCTGAGCAGGCGGGGTCGTGCCCTCGGTGATCTCGTGGTGCTGGGTCTTGGTAGTGGTGTTGTGGATGGAGTCGTAGCTCAGGGCCACGGTGTATTTGTTCTCCTGGTTGGTTTCGGTGGTGTACCGGCCGCTGGCCGAGGTGAGCCGGTAGAGGTCGTCGTAGCCGTAGGTCTGGCTGCTCGGACCGCCGATCGCCGAGTTCTGCTGCGGGTCGTTGGTCAGCTTCGTCACGTTGCCGACCTTGTCGTAGCTGTAGCCGAGATTCTGGAACTCGGCGTCCCCCGGCGTCTTCGACTTGAGAGTGGCGAGCCTGCGGTCGGCCTCGTCGTAGGTGTAGGTGGTACGTACCCCGTTCCCGGCCTCCTGCAGGACTTTCTGGCCGAACTTGTCGTAGTCCAGCCGGTTGAGATAGGTGTAGTCGGTGTCGTTCTTTGTTCCGGTGGCGCGAACGACCTGCCCACCGCTGTCGTAGGTGTAGGTGAGGACTTCACTGTCCGGATAGGTCAGTTGCAGAACTCGGTTGAACGCGTCGAAGCGCCACTTGGTGGTGTACGCGCGATCCGCCTGCCCGGTGGTTTTGACGGTGCGGGTTTCGCGGGTGGTTTCCCCGAGCGGACCGTAGCCGCGGGTCACGGTGCCCGCCGCGTCGCGGACCTCGGTGATCCGGCCGGCCGCGTTGTCGGGTGCACCGGGTGTGCCGTAGGTGTAGGTGACGTCGTGCGCCGGGAAGATCGGATAACGGACCGCTTTGAGGCGGTTCTGGTCGTAGTCGTACTCGATCGCCTTGTCGCCCTGCCGCAGATTCGCGGTGATCTTCGCCGTCGGGTTCCCCGCCAGGTCGTAGCGGGTCTCGGTGCGGCCGGCGTCCGGGCTGTCCAGGACGGTGCGGCGGCCGAGGGCGTCGTACTCGGATCGAGTGACGTTGTCCTTGTCGTCCGTCACGGCGATGATCCGCCCGAACGGGTCGTGGTCGTATCCGGTCCAGATGACCGGTTGCCCGCCGGCCGGGTTGAATTCCTTGACCGCGGTGGTCAGCTCGCGGACATCCTGGTAGGCACGCTTCTGCTTGCCGTTCCCGTCCGTGACGATCCTTTCGAACCTGGTCACCCCGGCCCGGTCCGGCCCGAATCCATAGGCGACGGTGCCGGTGACCTCATCCGGCGAGACCGTCTTCACCAGCCGATCCCGCGCGTCGAACGACATCCGCGTCGGTCTCACCGTGTCGAAGGCGGTGTTGAACGTGGCGTTGTCGCCGGACTTGGGTTCGGTGACCGGGTGATACAGCTCCACCACCCGGCCGAGGAAGTCGAACTTCGTGCGGCCGGACACGGTCATGACCGGAGCAGGGGTGTCCCCTGCCCGATCGGCGACCGTCGCGTCCTTTTTGGTCTGCAGGACGCGTTTGAGCCCGTCGGTGAAGGTGACGGTGTCGATGGTGTCCTCGCGCACGCCGGCGGCGTTGCGATCGAGGTGCCGGGTGGTGGCATACGGGACGACGGCTTCGGGGTGATAGTCGAAATCGATCGTGGCCTTGCCGGACCCGATCTCATAGGGTCCGGTCACCGTGTCCAAGCGTCCGACACTGTCGTAGCCGTGCAGGACCTGTTGACCGTTCTGGTCCGTGGTACTGGCCACCTGCCCGTAGTTGAGGTCATGCGTCGCGCTGGACCGCAATCCGAAGCTGTCCACTATGGACTCGATGTGCACGCCGACGACGGTGTCGTAGCCGTACTCCAGCCGGTACCGCTGACCGGTCCGGTTGGCCGGTTTGGTGACCGACTTGAGGTTCCCGTCCGGGAAGTACTCCAGGTCGATGTCCGCCGAGACGGTGTCGGTGAGGTACTGGCGGACTTGCCGGACCGTTCCGGTCTTGCAGTCCACTGTGGATTCGCTATGCCGCGAGACGGCGCTGCCGCGCTGTTTGACCAGGTTGGCGGTGCCGACGATGTTGCGGTCCCGGCAGGCCTGGTCGGACGCGCTGTAGCCGTAGCTGGTTTCCACGTCGTCGGCGGCGCCGTCGTCGGCCGCGTCGAACGACCGGATCAGGTTCCCGTACGCGTCGTAGGACATCTCGACCCGGGTGGACTTTCCCGGTGTGGCAGTGCCTTCGAAGAAGTGCTTGTCCACCTTGGTCAGCTGCGGGGACACACTGGCCGGCTTCCCCGTGCCGCCGCCGTCGGCGGTGTCACGGAGCTGGTAGGTGTTGACGGTTTCGGTGAGCGGCCGTCCCGCGTTGTCGGTGGCCAGAGTGCGGGTGAGCAAGCCACGCGTGTACGGGCTGTCGGTGCGGTATTCGTCAGTGGTCGAGCGATAGAGCGCGTCGGCCGCGCCGGGGTCGCGCTGTTCGGTGACGACCTTGCCGAAGCCCTGGAATTCACGTTCGAGCCGGTCGTACTTGCCGTGCTCGTAGCGGTAGGTGGTGAGCTGGGTATCGGCGCCGTCGCCGGGTCGGCCGTCGGACAACCCGGTTCGGGACAGGACCCACCGGGATTCGGGCATGGCCTGGGTGTTGCCGGTGCGGGTGTAGTCGAGGTCGATCCGCCCGCCCATCGGCCGCGTCACGCCGCGGAGCAGGTTGGTGCGGCCGGTCTGGTTGGCCGAGACAAGCAATTCGTTGTCGCGGGTGGACTTGACGTGGTCTGCGAGCCCGTCACCGTTGACGTCACGCAGGCCGATCTCGCTGCGGCCGATGCCGGTGGAGGCGTCGGCACCCGGGTTGAACACCAGAAAGCCGCCGAAGGGCATGGGGAAGCCGAAGGTGAAGTAGGCACCGCCGGCGAGGGTGGCGTTCTTGTCGACCGCGACCTCACTGAACCCGCCGCGGAACGGCACGGGCGGCGCGAGTCCGCTCCCGGTGTTGATCGCCACGGAGATCGGCTGCCCGGCGTCGCCGGTGAACACGCGGTCGGCGAGGCCGTCCCCGTTGACGTCGGTCAGGCCCGCCTTGGTCGTCGACGTGCCCAGAGTCGCCGAAACCCCGCCGGCGAAGCCGTAGTTGTCGAGGTTGAATCCCAGATTGACGCCGACGTTGGCGGTTTGCCCGGTGTTGACCGGACCGGTGGGCCAGGCTTCACGTTCGGCGAAGGAGTAGCCGAGGTTGAGCGCGACATCGCCGTCGGCGTAGACCTTGTCGGGCAGACCATCGCCGTTGACGTCGAGCAGTTCCAGTCTGGCCGCCGACTCGCCGCCGCCGATACTGCCGCCCAGTCCGAGTGCGGGCATCTCGAGTCCGGCTCTGGCGGTGGCGGCGCCGATTTCGGCGGTCGGGGCGTCGGTGCCCCGTGCGGTGCCCTTGGTGTGCGCGGGGCTGCCCGCGCTCGCCGCCACGGACACCGCGATCGAGTTCGAGTCACGCACCGGCCCGTCGAGTTCACCCCTGGTCCCGCCGAGGCCGCCCGCCATGTCGGAGTACTGGATCCCATCGGATCCGACGACGTCGGGGAACCGGTCGCCGTTGAGGTCCAGGAAGTCGACACCACCGGCGGTGATACCACCGGCGAGGCTGCCGGAGACCGGCCCGACGCCGAGCGTGGTGGAGACCTGGACGCTCATCCCCCGCCGTGGCACGCCCTTCGCCCCCGCCACGTCGGAATCGGCGAGTACGTCGATGGTGTCACTGCCGTAGCGGGAACTGGCCGCGGCGTCCGCGCCGACGAAGGTGCCCTCGTCGGCACCCGCCCATCTCCCCTGCGCGGGCAGCGGCGCGAACACCGCGATACGCGGCGTGTCCACCTTCGGGTTCGCCTTGAAGCCCGGTACGTCTTCTTCCTTGGGTGCTTTGGGAAGGGAGTTCTTGAAACTCTCGTCGAGCACCAGATCGGTTTCGACGATGGGTTTGGTCGCCCGGTCCCCTTGCCCCTGGTAGCCGATGACGCCCCAGCCGCGATGGGGCTGGGCGAACGCGCCCTGCGGCGCGGTCGCGTGCCACGCCGTCGGCACCGGGGTGAACAGCCACCCGTTGTCGCTGACCGTCGCCGACACCGTCAACTTCTCCGTCGGCGCGATCGGATACAGCGTGGCGAAATCGAAGAACAGCTCATCGCCCGCGGTGACCGGCACGGTGAACCTCGGCGGCAGCGTCGGCAGGAAGATCGAGCCGTCGACCTCGATCACCGTCTTGCCCACCAGTTGACCGCCACGTTTCTTGACCGTGACCGCGACCTTGTGTTTGTCCTTGTTGGTCAGGGCGGCTTCGATCTTCGGCGCCACCGTCAGCTGACCGGTCTTCGTCGCCTTCCACGACTGCTGGGGCTTGGTCCCGTCCGACACCGGATACAGGTCCAGTTCGAACGGCGGGTGGATCACGATCGTCGGTTTCCCGGCGTGGTCCACCACCGACTCCACGCCCTCGGCCTGCGTGTAATGCGCCTGAGGAACCCACTTCACCACGGTCGGGTCGATCGAGGAATCCACCCGCAACCGCCACGACAGACTGTCCCCCTTGGTCACCGGCACGGACAGATCGATCGGCGTGGTCCCGGTGGAAGCGGCGGGCAGCTTCTGGGACACGACGTCCTTGCCCTTGTGGCTGATCACCACGGTGACCTCGTCCGAGGTCGCCTTGTCCTTGACCACGTCGCCGGTCAGCCGCAGGGTCCCGGTCAGCGGCGCGGTCACGTTGGACTGCCGCCCGGCCATGGTGAAGTCTTTCGACGCCTGGAAAACCGTGTTACTCAACCCGTTGACGTCGACCCCGGCGTTCCCTTCGTAGGTGATCGTCGGGTCCCACGCCACCGTGTCGTACTTACCGTCCAAAATGGACTGGGTGCGGAAGTAGATCGCGTCACCCTTGCGCACCTGGACGGCGTCGACGCCGGTGGGCGCGAACTCCATGTGGTCGGCCGGGCCGATCCGCTGCGCCCACAGTTCGGTGTCCTTGTGCTGGATCGTGACCCGCACGCCGTCGGCCTTGTCATAGGCGGCCCGTTCCGGGCTGGTGTCGGGCACCAGCCGCACCCGCCCGTCCACCCGGACCTTCCCGTCGAACGGCGCGACCCATCGGCGCACGCTGTCCAGCAGCGGCGAGGTGTCCACCGCGCGGTCGAACGCCGCCCGCTGATCACCGACGAACTTCCCCGACGCCACTCCGCCGCCCACCGGGACCGGCGTCCGCTTGCTGTCCTCGCTGTAGGCGGGCTGCCCGTTCGCGTCCAGATATCCGAAGAGTACACCGCCGTTGTTGACCAGGTCGGTGATCCCGTCGCCGTTGACGTCGGAGAAGTAGCGGTCCGACGTGGTGATCGTGGACACCAGATCCAGCTGGGCCGCGACCCCCGCGTAGGCCTCCACCCCGATCGTGCCCGACAGCGTCGACTCCGAGGAGATGGCGGGCAGCCCCGTCAGCTTGATCGGGGTGTCACCGAACTTCGGCTGACCGCCCGGTGCGGCCAGGTTCGGCCGGTACCAGACCTCGCCGTCCTTGCGGAACACCTTGTCCGGCAGGTTGTCGCCGTTGACATCGGCCAGCGCCAGCAGCCCGTCCGACACACCGGCGTTGGCACCGATCTTCACCCCGGCCGAACCCGACTTGATCGGCAAGGCCGGGTTGTAACCCGTGTACAGGTGCCCGCCCGCCCCCACCGACGTGGACGCCGACAACGCCGACGCCTCACCTTCGCGCACGTTCACCCCGAGATCGTCATCGGCGACCGTCCACTTCGCGGCCCCGGCGAACCCGTCGTAGTTGCCGTCCTTGTCACGGACATCGTCGAAGTAGTCCATGGAGTGCGTGGTGAACAGGCGGTTGTCCGCACCGAACTGCGAGACCGACGCGAGCAGCGTCTTGGCGAACGCACCGGTCCGATAGTCGAGTTCATAGGCCCGGATCAGCCGGTCTTCCAGTTTGACCTCGACCCGCCGCAGCAGGTCCGCGGTCACCTTCTTGAACCCGCCTCTGGCGTCGATCTGCACGTCCGCGCGACGCGGCTCACCCCGGTCCCGGTCGCGCAGGAACGTCACCGAGTACTTGCCCTCGGCGTCGCCGCGGCCGGTGTAGGTGATCCCCCGCGGATACAGGTTGCTACCCGGAACGGTCGACTTCTCGGTCCCGCCATCGTCCACCCTGGCATAGCGGTAGCGCATGACATTGTCGTTGGTGTCACGGACTTCACGCACCGCCCAGGTGGCGACGCGGCCCGCCTTGTCGGTCAACATCGTGTCGGCCGCCCCGCCGAACAGCGTGCGGGTACCCGCCTTGTCCGTGACCTCCCACCAGTAACCGGCCGGGTTGTCCCCGTGTCGCACGATCCGGTCGAACCGGCTTTCCACCCGGGCGTGGAACACCATCTCCGCCGTCCGCTTCGGCAATTCGCCCCGGTGGGCGATTGGTGTGAGCTGCTCACCGTTCAGAAGGTAGGTCTCGGTCTCCAGTCCCTGGTCGTATCGCGGGACTCCCCAGCGGGTGTCCACCGTGATGGACGGCAAGGACACGTCCCAGCCCATCCCCAGCCAGCCGTTCGCACCCGAGGAGTTGTAGGCCACCGCCAGTTTCGGCTCCAGGCCCGCCCGTCCCTTCGGCACTTCCAGCGGGTACGACAACCGGGCGTCACCCAGGTTGTTCGCCGACGGCGGCCCGATCAGGTTCACCCCGGCTCCCGGATCGGCCGCCTTGATGTCCTTGATCCGATTCGGGTCGAATGACGTCCCCTCGGGATGTTCCGGAGCCGCCACCGCTCCGTCCGCGCCCGAGGCCTGCCCCGCCCCGCGTACCGACGGCGGCGGTGCCGCCCCAGGGACCGCCATCGCCACCAACGTCAAGATCAACGCCACCACCACGGCCTTCTGGCGATGACGAACCGGACGACGAGCCCACGCGAAGGCAGACATGCCCCCGACCCCCTCTGGATCGATGAATTCAGCTGCAGGCGGTCCCGTCGAAGAGCGACAATCGTTGTCACACAAGGGATAGAGTGGCGACGCGGACGAGAACCGAGATCTCGGCGACGGTATCGACCGTCGATGAAATTCCGATGAAACGCCGGCCTGGAGAACCACCTCGACTTTCGGCGCGACGGCGAGTCAGTCAGCGGCATCCGCCACCCGGCCGAATAGAGTGGTCCGATCCGCTTATTCGATCGGGCACCGAACGGATGGTCGTGGTGACAGGTTCAGGACGGCCGGTTTCGCCCCGGCTGACGGTCGTCGGCTCCGGCGGCACTTCCGGCGGCTCCACCGGACGGTGGACAGCCGTCACCGACGGCACGGCGCAACTCACCGTTGGCGGGATGGCGGCGGGCGGCTTCGGGGTCGAGGCCGCGAAATCGTTCCTGGCAGGCGAGCCCGCCGGGCGCTGGTGGTTCGTCCTGGCGTTCGCCGCCGGGCTCGCCATGGTCGCCTTGGGCCTCTGGTCGAGGAACCGGGCCCGTCGCCGAGTGCGGGTCGGCATCGTGGTCACCGCGTCGGACGGACGGCGTGGGCAGGCACGAGCCCGGCAACTGGGGCAACAGGCGGAGAAGTTCAGTCAGAGCACGTGCACGATCACGCTGAAGGTCGGCCTCGAGCTGGCCGGTGACGGCGCCTGGGACCGCGAACTGGTCGACGCCCTCGCCGACGAGACGTTGTCCGCCACCACGATGGCCGAACGCCTGACTCCCGACGCCGTCCGGCTCAACCTGATCCCGACCATGCCGCTGCACGTCGCGTTCTGGTTCGGCTCCCGGCTGGGCCACACCCACACCCGCGAGGTGCTGGTGCACGCCATCCGGCAGGCCGACGGCGAGCCTGCGTACTTCCCCGCGACATCCTTGCGCGCGATCGAGTCACGCGTCGAACCGCTGGACGTCGACAGGCTGGAAGCCCTCGATGGCGGCGACCCGGACAAGGTAGCCCTCGCGATGGACCTGCAGGGCCGCGGCGACCAATTCTTCGACCAGGTGATGGTGTCCTGCCGCCGCCACGGCTTCGGCTACCTCCTGCGGCTCCGGACTTCGTCGTCACGGTTGACCGAGGACACCGCGACCTTCACCGGCGCGGTGGAGCAGACCTGCCGCGCCTGGCGGGAGGCGCCGCTGCCGTCCGGCGCTCGCACCGGCGGGCACGCGATCTTCCTCAGCGGGCCGGTCGCGATCGCGGTCGCACTTGGTGCCCGGCTGGCGTCGCCGGAGCACGGCCGGTGGACGGCGTTCACCTTCGACGCGACGAGCAACTCTTACGAACCGTTTCCCTTCCCGGCCTCGTTCTGACGCGAGCTTGATCGTCAGGCCCACATCTTCTCGTTCGAGAGCAGCATCCTGAATCCTCCGTGCATGAACTCGATCCAGTGCGAATAGGTCGTGTCGTTGACGAGATCCCAGGGCACGAAGGACTCACGCGAGCGTTCGGTCTCGGCGACACCGCGAAGATGGGCTCTCACCTTTTTCCGTGTCGCGTTCAGGCTCCGGGAAGAGTAAAGGTCGTTAGGAACTCCGTACGCCAGCATTTCCAGCGTCGCCGAGGAAACTCCCAGCGATGAGTCCATGGGAACGTTCTGCCCCGGAATGGACGAACGCCCGCCTCCGCCGCCATGATGCTTGAGACCGACGTGGTTCGCTTTCAAGTGCCGGACGAGTTGCGTGAACATGCCGTCGGTGCGCATGTCCTTTTCCTTGACTTTCGCGATGTACTTCCTCGGATGACTCACTTGCAGTTCACCGTATCCGTCCCAGAAAATGACTCCCTGATCGGCGGTGTTCAGGGACACGGGCGGCGTCTCCAGGAACCGCTGGCAGACCAGCAGATCGGCGTTGACGTGGCCGGGGAAGACCGGCGCCACCTTGAGCACCCGCTGAACCTTGCCCCAGGCGACCATCGCGCCGAGGCCCGGCGACATCATCTCGAAGTCGTAGCTCAGCGCTTGCGCGATGGTTTCCTTGAACCACAGGAACTCCGGAGTGGGCGTTCGGCCTTTCACCCGTTTGCCGAACCGTGTACCGGGGGCCGGCTCGAAGCCGCCCCGCCATTCGGGCACGACCGGGTGACAAAGTTCGACCACCACGTCGACGTCGCCGTACGGATCGATTTGAGTACCCTTCATGAAGGACCCATGCGGGTAGACGTCGAAGCCGCAGCCAGTGGACGCCAGCAGTCCGTGGATTCGATCCCTCAGGAAGACAAAAGTGGCCATTCTGGCATCCCTGACCGTCATGTCGACGATGCTGACACATCACCGCCCCCTCGGCAATGTCGTCCGAACTCTTCAGAACACCGCCGGAGCGCATGTTTCTTTGGACTTTCCGGGATAAGCCTGGCCTTACTGTCCAAAAAGGACCGTTCCGGGCTGTGACGGTGGTACCCGCGAACGCGACTCCGTGCCGGCGGTCATCCGGTGCCGCTCGAGCTGGAGCGGTGCGAACCCGTGACGATGTAGGCGAAATACCTGTCCGCTCGAACGCGACTCATCACTCATGACCCAGCCGCCCGACTGGCCGTTGACCTCAGGTCTAAGGTCCCCGCTGTGACGGACGAGAAACCGCTCCGAGCCGATGCCCGCCGTAACCGGACACGGGTGCTGGAGGCCGCGGAGCGCGTCTTCACGGCCAAGGGCACCAGTGCGCCGACCGAGGAAGTCGCCCGCGAAGCAGGTGTCGGAGTCGGCACGGTGTTCCGGCACTTCCCGACGAAAGAAGCCCTGCTGGAGGCGGTTCTCTACGCGCGTCTGCACCGCTTCGCCGACGAAGCGGAAGCAACCGTCGCCGCCGAATCGCCGGATCCGGGCGCGGCGTTCTTCGGGTTTCTGACCGGCTGGATCAAGATGGCAGACGCCAAGAACGCCTACTTCGAAGCTCTGTCAGCGGCCGGAGTCAGCGTGCCGTCGGCAGGATCGGTTATTGGCGTCCGCCTGAAGGACGCGCTGGGCATACTCCTCAGCCGCGCGCAGGACACCGGCGACGTCCGCAAGGACCTCGGCGTCGATGCACTGATCCCGGTGATCATCGGGACGGCGAAGGCGGCTGAGCACGCCGGGCCCGAGTTACGGACCCGGACGATCTGCATCCTCTTCGACGGGCTCCGGCCGCGTCAGGCGTAGGGGTCCATCGTCGGTCGCTTCGGCGCGAGCGCGTCGCCCGAGGACTCACCGCGTAGCCGGCGCTTGATCCATGGCACGGCGTGTTCCTTGCCCCACTGAAGGTTCTCGGTGCGCCGCGCCTGCGGGCTGAGCGGCAACCGCGACCCCAGCTCGGCGGATGTCAGCTTGTGTGGTTCGCCGAGCGCGTCGAGGACGGCGATGGCGATTTTGTTGTGCCCCGACGAGTTCAGGTGCAGGCGGTCGGGAGCCCAGAGACGCCGGTCCCGGAGTTGTCGCATCGCCCACATGTCCACGAGCAGCGCCCCGTGCCGTGCGGCGATGCCCCGGACATGCTCGTTGTAGATCGCGACGCGGCCCCGGATCCTGCGGAACAGCGCGTCTTCGACCCCGTCGACACCGGTGAAGAGGACGACGCGCGCTCCGGTGGCGACGATCGTGCCGACCGCGGCGTCATAGTCGTCGAGGAGAGCGTCGATGTCGACCTTGGGTCGCATCAGGTCGTTGCCGCCGGCGTACAGCGTCACGAGGTCCGGGCTCAGCGCGAGCGCGGGAGAGAGCTGCTCCGTGAGGACCTGCCCGAGGAGCTTGCCGCGGATCGCGAGGTTGGCGTAGCGGAAGTCCCGGTAGTTGCCCGCGAGCTGGCCCGCGACACGGTCGGCCCAGCCGCGGACGCCGTTGGGGAACGACGGATCGTCGTCGCCGACCCCTTCGGTGAAGGAATCGCCAAGACAAACTAAGCGGTAGCTAGTAGCACGGAGCACGAGATCGGTCCCCTAAACGGTGATGACATACCCGGATGCTACCCAGATGGAAGCGCTTGGCCTGGTCGGCCCCCTTGCCCAGGGCGTTGGCTGCTCGCCGTGTGGACGTGGGCGTCGGCCAGCACGCGTTCCCTCGTCTCATCTCGTCAGCGCCCTCAGCCCGCCGAGCGGCACCCGTACACCGGGCTCGTCGCCTCACCTGAATGCCCGATCGGCGTCGCTTCGAACTAACTCGAACTCGCTCTGCGTCGGCGGGCGAGGTCCTGTAACGCCCACCGCGAAGACGGGACAGTGCGTGTGTGGGACCTTTCTGCTTCTCAACAGACCACGGTCCTCCAATACGCCGACGCATTCGGAGCGGTGTGCGTCGGACCGGTAGGCGAGATCGTCATCGGCATCGGTCGGGACTTGGTCGTGACCGAACGACAGCCACCGGACTTACCGTGATTTGCCATGGCCAGCGACCACAACGGACTTGTCGCGCGTCCTCGGACCGTCACCCCGGCCGCACCCATCGGAAGGCGGACCAGGGGACGCGTGAGTGTGTCGCCGAGCAGGCAAGAAGCTGTCGGTTCACTCAGCTGATGCCGAGCAGCCGTTCCGGCTCGACGGCCAGCACTTCGCAAGCGATCGGGCCGCCCGCGAAACCCGCGGCGGACACCGGATCCGCGAGCAGTGCGAACCGGTGGCCCACCACCGGTTCGATGTCGTTCGGCATCCGCAGCCGGCGTTCGAGCAGGTCCGGTTCGGGCAGGTCACGCAGGTTGCCCCGGTTTGCCGCGCCAGTACCGCTCATACGGCGAAAGCCAGTCGGAAACCTCTTGCAGCGGCGCGGCTTCCAGGGAGTAGACGCGATTGCGGCCCTGCCTCTCTTCTCGGACGAGGCCTGCCTCCCGCAACACCCGAAGGTGTTCCGACAGACTCGGGCGCCGCATGTCGAAGCGTTCGGCGATCTCCCCCGCCGCCCGAGGGCCTTCGAGGAGGATGCCCAGCACCTCGCGCCGGGCCGGATGGGCGAGTGCGGCGAAGACGTCGTCGTTGACCGGCATCAGCGCGGCCGGTTCCTGTAGCTCGAAGCTTCGAGCAGCCCGATCCCGTTGCCGTCCGGATCCTTCGGGGACGTCACACGCCCCCAAGGAATCTCCTCGACATCGACGTCGGTGGTGGTCGGTTGGAGATGCACGCACGCGTCGTGGTCGAGATCGCCCACGGGCCGGTCGGCCAGGACGAACGGCCCGCTGACCTCGATGAGCAGATCAAAACCGAGCTTGCCGACGTAGAAGTCCCGCGCCTTGGCTTGATCGGAAACGGGCACGGTGAGGAACTGGATCCGGTCGATGTTCATACCCGGCACAGTACGTAGGCATTTCCCTACATGTCAACCCTTACAACTTCGACCTTTGTAGAGGTCCAGGAATCGTGACCAGGGCCGCAACGGCTTGAGCTCGCCTATGGACGAGCTTTTAGCGTCATCGACATGAGCACAGAAACCACCGCACAGTCCCCACTTCGCCTCGCCGTGATCATCGGCAGCGTCCGGCACGAGCGGTTCGCCGACGCCATCACGGGCTGGCTACTGACCGAACTCGCCGCGATCGACAACCTGGAGGTCGACCCGATCGATCTCGCCGACGTCGATCTCCCGCTGCGGGGAACGCGGCCCGGCGGCACCGAGACGGCGATCAGCGGCAGGCTGCACGCCGCGGACGCCTACCTGGTCGTCACCCCGGAGTACAACCACAGCTTCCCGGCCGCGCTGAAGAACGCGATCGACTGGCACTTCGAGGAATGGGCGTACAAACCCGTCGCGTTCGTCGGCTACGGCGCCGGCTCGGGCGGCATCCGCGCGATCGAGCAGCTGCGGCTGATCTTCCCCGAGCTGAGGGCCACCACCACCCGCGACGCGGTGCTGTTGAACGCCCCGTGGACCCGTCTCGGTCCGAACGGGTACGAAGCCACCGAAGGCGAGCGCGGCGCGCTGACCGCGACGATGACCGAGCTGGACTGGTGGGCCCGCACCCTGCGCGCCGGCCGCGTCGCGGAACAGGCGAGTGCGGCATGAACCGGCTGACCGGACAGGAACTGCGCATCGCGGCGGTGATCGCGCTCGGCGGATTGATGGCCGTTCTCGACACCACGATCGTCGCCGTCGCGGTGCCGCAGTTCATGACGACCTTCTCCGCGTCGCTCACGACGATCCAGTGGATCGTGACCGCCTACGCGCTCGGCATGGTCGCGGCGATGCCACTCGCCGCGACCTTCGCGCAACGCTGGGGAGCGCGCCGGGTGTACCTGATCGCGCTGCTGGTGTTCGCGGCGGCGTCCGCGGCCGCTGGAGCCGCCGGTGATCTCGGGTGGCTGATCGCCGCGCGGGCGGTCCAGGGCCTCGCCGGCGGTCTGATCAATCCGCTGGGGATGACCATCGGTTTCGGCGCGGTGGCCCCGGAACGCCGGGGCCGGATGACCACGATCACCGGGCTGCCCTTGCTGATCGGGCCGATCCTCGGCCCGTTGCTCGGCGGCGTCCTGCTGGAAAGCCTGTCGTGGCGGGCACTGTTCTTCATCACCGTTCCGCCCGCCCTGCTCGCCGTCGTGGGCGTGCTGCGCTGGGTGCCCGCCGGGACGCCGTCGGCCGAACGGACCCCGATGGACTTCGTGGGCGGCCTGCTGCTCGTCCCCGGTGTCGTCGCGGTGACCTACGGCCTCAGCGAAGAGACGACCGGCGTAGTGGCCCGGGTGGCGATCGTCGCCGCCGGACTGGCGCTCATGACGGTGTTCGCGCGCCGGTCGTGGCACCATCGCGCGCCACTGCTGAACATCCGTCTGCTGCGTGACCGGACCTTCGGGCGCAACACCGTCGTCCTCGTCCTGTACGCCGCGCCGTACTTCGGCTCGATGCTGCTGATGCCCGCCTACATCCAGCTCATGCGTGGCGACTCGACCCTGGTCAGCGCGCTGATGATGGTGCCGGCCACGATCGGGATGGGCCTCAGCATCCAGTTCGCCGCCCGTGTCCTGGAACGGTTCGGCCCGCGGATCATCGTCGGGACCGGGCTGAGCCTGGCGATCGCCGCGACCGGACTGACCATGCTCGTCCTCACGCCGGAAACGCCGTACACGGTGCTGGCGATCTTGGGAGTGTTCCAAGGAGCGGGCACCGGGGCGATCATGATGCCCACCATCGTCAGCGCCGGCCGGAACCTGCACGGTCCGGATCTCGCGTCCGGCTCCGCGATCCTCCCCCTGGCCAGCACCATCGCGACCGCGGTCGGCACCGCGGCGGTGAGCGCGGTGTTCACCGGGCTGACCGCGGCGGCCACCGGAGGGCGAGG
Source organism: Amycolatopsis sp. cmx-11-32 (assembly GCF_047608695.1). Classification (NCBI taxonomy): domain Bacteria; kingdom Bacillati; phylum Actinomycetota; class Actinomycetes; order Pseudonocardiales; family Pseudonocardiaceae; genus Amycolatopsis; species Amycolatopsis sp. cmx-11-32. Next base: position 224,473 of record NZ_JADNQN010000003.1, read on the forward strand.
TCTCGCGGCGCTGAGCGACCCGGGGGCGGGCACGACACTCATCGCGGAGGTCGTCTCCGGGTACCGTGTGACCCTCGCCGGAGTCCTCGCGGTCATGGTGATCGCCCTGGTGGTCAGGCTGAGGACCCGGCCCGCCCCGGCCGTCCCGATGACGGAACCCACCACGGTACGGAGTGCGGTATGACAACGCGGATCGACGCCACGCTGACCATCGGCGAGGTCGCGAGCAAGGCGGGGGTCTCGGCCAACGCCGTCCGGTACTACGAGCGCTACCGCGTCATCACCGCCGAGCGCACTGCGGGCAACGCGCGCCGGTTCACGGTCGACGCCATCTGCCGGATTCGGCTCGCGGTCGCCGCCCGGCGGGTCGGGCTCAGTCTCGCCGAAAGCGCGGAGATCCTGGCCGAGATCCCGCCGATGTCCCCCGACCTCGAACGGTGGACGGCCGCCGGGCAACGGCTCATCGAGGCCGGGCAGGCCCGTATCGCCGAACTCGCCGCGGTGGTCGACGAGTACCGGACGCTCGAATTCCTCAGGAGTCGAAGGGAGCCTTGACTTCCGGGGTGACCCTGGGTTCATCGGCGGCGGGAGCGGGCTGCCGGTATCGACGGGCGAGCACCACGCAGGCGCAGCTGAGTACCGCGAGCGCGGTGATCCAATAGCTGGGCGCGAGCGTGGACCCGGTGGCCGAGATCAGCAGGGTGATGGCCACCGGGGTGAGTCCGCCGAAGAGGATGACGCCGAGGTTGTAGCTGATCGACAGCCCGGTGCCCCGGGTGCCGACCGGGAACATTTCGGCCATCGACGCGGGCAGGGGTCCCGCGTACCAGGCTTTGACCAGACCCATCAGCGCCAAGGCCGATACCAGGACGACCAAAGACGGTACGGCACGGATGAGCAGGAACAACGGAATGCTGATGAGCGCGATGACGACGGCGGCCGCGGTGAGCATCCGGGTTCTCCCCACGGTGTCGGAGAGATGTCCGGCGACGGGGGTGAGCACGGTGAGGACGACACCGGTCACGAACGTCGCGGTGAAACTCGTCGACGGTGACATGCCGAGCTGCCGGATGGCGAACGTCGGCATGTAGGTGATCAGGTAGGAGAATCCCGTCGAGATCGCGATCATGCCCATGACCAGCAGAACCCGCGCCTTGTCGTTCCGCAGGAGGTCGGCAAGTGGGCGCGGTGGTCCGGACGCGGGCGCGGCGCGCGCGGTGGTGAACTCGGGCGAGTCTCGAAGCCGGGTGCGGATGTAGTAGCCGGCCGGGCCGAGGAGCAGGGCGACCACGAACGGTATCCGCCAGCCCCACGCGTCGAACTGCGCCGGGCTCAGGGCACTGCTCGTGGTCGCGAGCAGTCCGGTCGCGAGCAGGACCGCGAACGCCTGGCTGGCGGTTTGCCAGCTGCCCATGAAGCCACGCCGCCCGGCGTGACTTTCGACGAGCAGTGCGGTGGCGGAGCCGAACTCACCGCCCGCGGAGAATCCTTGGATCACCAGCGCGAGGAGCATCCCGATCGGCGCGAACACGCCGATCTCCTGGTAGCCGGGCAGGACCACGATCAGGAACGAACCGAGGGTCATCAGCCGGATGGCCATGGTCAGGGCAGCCAGCCGTCCGGCCCGGTCGGCGTAGACACCGAGCACCACCGCGCCGAGCGGCCGGACCAGGTAGGCGGCCACGGCCGTACCCAGCGCCAACATCAACGAGGTCATCGGGTCGGCCGAGGGGAAGTACTGCCGCGCGATGAGGTCGGCGACCAGTGCGTAGGCGGTGAAGCTCAGCCATTCCAGCATGTTCCCGGTCGAGGCGGCCGCGACGAGCCGTACTGTCGCGTTCATCGGCGGCCGATGCTGGACAGGACACTGGCCGCGGTCGCGATGCCCTGGTGGAACCGATGGAGTTCGAAGTTCTCGTTCGGCGCGTGGTTGCGCTCGTCGACGTTCGCCAGCGCGATGCCGTAGCAGGGCAGGGCCAGACCGTCGGTGAGGGCCGCGATCGGCAGGCTGCCGCCCAGCGCCGGGACGGCCAGAGCCGGCTTCCCGTGTGCCTCGGTCACTCCACGCAGCACGAGATCGGCATACGGCGCGTCCGGCAGGGTGCGGGACGCCTCCATGGCCGCCCCGAACCGCAGCTCGGCGTGCGGTAGATGCTTGCGGACGTGTGCGCCGACCGCGTCGATGACCGTCTCGGCCCGCTGCCCGCAGGCGAGCCGCATGTCGCACCGGGCCACCGCGACCGACGGGATGACCGTCCGATGCTCGTTGTTGTCCATGCAGGTCAACGAGTTGATGGTGAACGTCGGCATCGCGAGACGTTCGTTGACGTCGTGTCCGTTGCCGACGTCCATCCGGTCCAGTCCCGCTCCCGCCAGCATCGCGGCGGTGTCGATCGGCAGTGCTCGGACCGCATCGATTTCGGCGTCGGTCAAGGGCGTCGCGCCCGCGTCGTAGCCGTCGATGGTGACCTGGCCGTCGGGTGCGCGCATGGTGGACAGCAACCAGGTCAGCTCCCAGGCCGGGTTCGGCGCGACGTTGCCCCAGTTTCCGGAATGCAGCGCGCTGTCCGCGCCGCGCACGGTGATCTCGAAGGCCACCACCCCGCGCACTCCGAGCATGACCGTCGGCTCGTAACTGTCATGCACCGGCCCGTCGCTCCACAGCGCTAGATCGGCGCCCAGCTCCTCCCGCATCGCCGCGAGTGTGCCGGTCAGATGAGGGCTGCCGATCTCCTCTTCGCCGTCGAGCACGACGGTCACCGAGCACGGCAGTCCCCCGTGAATCTCGCGCAGTGCGCGGAGAGCGAGGAGCTGGGCGAGGTGCTGCCCCTTGTTGTCGGCGGTGCCACGCCCGTACATCCGGCCGTCGCGGACGCTCGCCTCGAACGGCGGACTGTGCCACTCGTCCAACGGCCCCGCCGGCTGAACGTCGTAGTGCCCGTAAATCACCACATGCGGGCTGCCCGCCGGACCCGCCGCGTGCCCGACGACCATCGGCCAGCCTCCGGTGTCCACGACCCGCGCGCTCAGCCCGCTGCGTTCCAGCAACTCCCGCGCGTACGGCGTAGCACGTTCCATGCCCTCTCCTGTGGCGCTCACACTGGGTACCGCGACCCAGTCGGTGAGCTCCCGCTCATGCCGCAACCGGTGCCGATGCACGTATTCCTTGACCGAGTCCACGCCGACTCCCATCGATTTCACTGCATGAAATTGATTTTGAGTATGCGAATCGATTACACTCCTGTCAATGGCCGGACAGCCCGAGCAACCAGCCGCGACGCCTGAAGAGTTGCGCGCGCTCTCCCACCCGTTGAGCTGGCGCATCCTGCGGTTGTGTGTCGACACTGCCTGGACCAACCAGCAACTCGCCGAACGCCTCGACGTCGCACCGGCCACGCTGCTGCGCAGGCTGCGAGCACTGACCTCGACGGGATTTCTCGTGGCCGAGACCCCACGGCGCGGAGACAAAGGAGCCTGGGAACATCCCTACCGGGCGACCAAGAAGACCTGGCGGCTCAACCTCGAGCCGCCGAACGATCGTCACCTCACGGCCCAAGTCGACCTCGCCATCCTCGACGCACACCGCGCGGAGATCAGCGAAAACGACCCCTCGGTCCCCCAGCACACCCGGCGGGCCGTTCTGCGGCTGGATCCCGGCGACCAGGCCGAGCTGAACAGGAGGATCGACGCGCTCATCGACGAGTTCGCCGGACGCGAGAAGCCCGGCCAGGCACCCATCGCCATCCTGTGGAACGCCGCCGAACGCCACGAATCTCCCGAATAGCCTCGCGGACTCCTCAGGAGTCGAACGGTCCTTCCGCCGCGTTCGCCCAGCGGAACACCGGCCGGTTCTCCAAGGCGGGGTAGGTCACGGCCATCCCCCGGTCCGGGGACATCGACCACAGCAGCGCGTCCGGCGACGCCGCGTGCTCCTCCCAGCCAGAGGACCAGCCGGGGAGGTAGCGCTCGTAGCTGCGGCGGACCCGCGCCACGTCCTTGGTCTCCAGCCTCGCGGGCCCGATCATCCGCACCTGGCGGACGTCATCGGGCGGGTCGAACGTCGCGACCATGACAGCGACCTCAAGGTTGCCCCGAGCCGCGTCGAGGAACGGCGTCGGCCGGTCGTCGGACACCGGAGTGTAGAACCAGAGCCTGCGCTCCTCGGCCACGAACCACGCCCGGTTTCGACACCTGCGGATCGGGTACGCGTCGGTCATGCACACCTCTTCCCCCGACTCGGCCCTGCTCGGCATCTACCTCAACGACCATCTGGCGGGCGCGATCGCCGGAACCGAACTCGCCAAGCGCGTCGCCGAAAGCGACCGGGATCCCAGCGGTGTGCTCGGCAAACTGGCCCACGAGATCGCGGATGACCGTGCCGCGTTGCTGACGGTGATGGCGGCGCTGGACATCCCGGTCCGCCGCTACAAGGCGGTCGCGGCCTGGGCGGCGGAGAAGGCGGCGCGGTTCAAGCCGAACGGGCGGCTCGTGTCCAGATCCCCGCTGAGCAGGGTCGTGGAGTTCGAAGCGTTACGGCTGGGCGTCGAAGGCAAGGCCGCCGGGTGGCGAACCCTGCGGGTGCGCGCCGACAGGGACCCACGCATCGACGCCGGCCGACTCGACGACCTGCTCGAGCGGGCCCGGCGGCAGATCGACGAAATCGAAGAGTTACGTGCCCACGCCGCCGCCGAAGCGTTCGGCGGTGACGCTCAACCGGCGAAACCGTCAGACCTCGGCGGCGCGACGTGGACTCCGTAGAACGAAAGAGGGCCGCCCCGGACGGGACGGCCCTCTTTTCGGCTCTGGGATCAGCGCTGCGGTGGCCCGCCCTGCGGCCCGCCGAACGGACCCTGCTGCGGGAACGGCCCATTGCTCGGCCCCTGCGACGGCGGCCCCTGATACGGGCCTCCCTGCGGACCGGCGGGCGGCTGGGGCTGCGGCAACTGCGAGGGCGGCGGAGCCTGCTGCCGCGGCGGCTCCGGGGCGGCCTCCGGCTCGGGAGCAGGCGCGGCCTTGGGAACCTGACGCGGAGCCGGCGGCTCCTGCCGCGGCGTCGCGACACCCAGTGCCGGAACCTCCTTGCGTGCCACGGCTTCCGCGGCCGCGACAGCCTCGGCGACCTTCGGGTCACTGGAGGTGTCGAACCAGCCCTGGACCTCTTCGTCCTCCAGGTCCGGCTTCTCGACCGGGTCTTCCTTCGGCGGCTCGTAGCGGAACACACCGTCGTCGCCGGGGGCACCGAGCGCGCGGGCGAAGCCCTCCAGTGCCTTGCCGTAGTCGCTCGGGATCATCCAGACCTTGTTCGCGTCGCCCTGTGCCAGCTGCGGCAGGGTCTGCAGGTACTGGTACGCCAGGACCTCGGGAGTGGGGCGCCCCGCCTTGATCGCCGCGAAGACCTTCTCGATCGCCTTCGCCTGACCCTGCGCCTGCAGGTACCGGGCGGCTCGTTCACCCTGCGCCCGTAGGATGCGCGACTGCCGCTCGGCCTCGGCGCTCAGGATCGCGGCCTGCTTGGCACCTTCGGCCGCGAGGATCTGGCTCTGCTTCTGACCTTCCGCGGTCTTGATCGCCGACTCACGCTGACCTTCGGCGGTCAGGATCATCGCGCGCTTCTCACGGTCGGCACGCATCTGCTTCTCCATCGAGTCCTGGATGGAGGGCGGCGGGTCGATCGCCTTCAACTCGACTCGCGCGACGCGGATGCCCCAGCGGCCGGTGGCCTCGTCGAGCACGCCACGCAGCTGACTGTTGATCGAGTCACGCGAGGTCAGCGTCTGCTCGAGGCTCATCCCACCGACGACGTTTCGCAGCGTCGTGGTGGTCAGCTGCTCGACACCGACGATGTAGTTAGAGATCTCGTAGACCGCGGCCCGCGAGTCGGTGACCTGGAAGTACACGACCGTGTCGATGGACACGGTCAGGTTGTCCTCGGTGATCACCGGCTGGGGCGGGAACGAGACGACCTGTTCACGAAGGTCGATCCGCGCCCGCACCTTGTCCAGGAAAGGCACCAGAAACGTCAGGCCGGGAGAAGCCACCGTCCGGAACCGGCCCAGCCGTTCGATCACGGCGGATTGGGCCTGTGGCACCACCATGATCGCCTTGACCACGACGACGACCACGAACAACGCGAGCAGTCCGACGACGATGAATACCACTGTCTCTGACAACTACCTTTCCCCTTACGTAGAAACCTGTTGCGGTACGGTCGCCCGGCTCACCACGCGGCCGAAACAACCGCGGTGGCGCCCGAGATCTCGACGACCGTCACCGATGTGCCCGGGGCGATCGGTTCTCCGTCGATCATGCATCGTGCCGACCAGACGTCGCCCGCCAGCTTCACCTGGCCGCTTTCGACGTCCACAGTGGACACTACTATCGCTCGCGCGCCGATCAGCGCGTCGGTGTTGGTCTTGATGTCCGGCCCCGAAAGGAACCGGCGCTTGAGGACCGGGCGGACGAGGGCGAGCATCCCGACCGAGGCGACGGCGAACACCGCGACGTCGATGAACGGGTTCCCGGTCAGCGCGGCCGAGCCTGCCCCGAACAAAGCTCCGAGGCCGACCATGAGCAGGAACAAGTCACCCGAGAGCAACTCGGCGATGATCAAGAGGATGCCGGCGATCAGCCAGATGAGAGCGCCTGTCATGCGTTCATGCTCCCAGATCGCGCCGATTCATACCGGAGAAGCGAAACCGACGTGACCGACGCGTGACCTTGAGTGACCTCACGCAAAGCAGACATTCAGGACTCATCGCCCGGGTCGGAGACGAAGTCGATGAGCCGTTCCACCGCTCCGATCAGCGGCGTTTCCAGGTCCCGGTAGCTGCCGACCGCCGCGAGGACCCGCTGCCAGCCCTCGTACGGCTCGCCCCAGCCGAGCGTGTCACAGATGCCCTGCTTCCACTCCGTGCCACGCGGGATCTTCGGCCAGGCTCGGATCCCGACGACCGACGGCTTCACGGCCTCCCAGATGTCGATGTACGGATGCCCGGTGATCAGCACGTTCTCGTCGTGGATCGCGTCGACGATCCGGGACTCCTTGCTACCCGCGACCAGGTGGTCGACCAGCACCCCGAGGCGGCGGCCGGGTCCAGTACCGAACTCGCCGATGCGATCGGACAGTACGTCCACCCCATCGAGTGGTTCGACCACCACGCCTTCCACCCGTAGGTCGTGGCCCCAGACCCGCTCGACGAGTTCGGCGTCGTGCTTGCCTTCCACCCAGATCCGCGAATCGCGCGCGACCCGGGCTTTGAGGCCCTGGACCTGGACTGACCCGGACGCGGAGATCCGCCGGGCAGTCGCCTTGGGAGCCGCCTTCGCGGGCACCAGCGTGACCGGTTTACCTTCGAGCAGGAAGCCCGCGGGGTTCAGCGGGAACACCCGGTGCTTGCCGTGCCGGTCTTCGAGCACGACGTTGCCGTACTCGATCTTCACCACGGCACCGCAGTACCCGCTGGCCGGGTCTTCGACCACGAGCCCCGGTTCGGCGGGCACCTCGGGGATCTTCCGCTTGCGCGGGCCGGACAGCACGTCGTCGTACGAATGGGAGCGCACGGCGGACGACGCTAGCGGTGGCCGGGGTCAGCGTCTCCCCGCCACGCCGGTCAGGCTGTCATCCGCAGCATCGCTTCGACGAACGGGGTCCGTTCGCCGCGTTCGAGCGGACGCATCACGAACAGCGGCGAAAGCGCGACACACCACGCCCGGACACGCTCGGCGTCGAACCCGGGCAGGTGCGGCGCGATGGCGTCGAGCCCGTCTTCGAGCGTGCCGCCCTCGGTCATCGGCAGCGTGACCCAGTCGGGCAGATCGAACGACGGGTCACCGACGCTCGGGCGCGGATCGATGGCGACCGCTCCCCTGCCGGGTCCGCCGTCGAGGACGTTGCCCGGATGCAGATCACCGTGCACGATCGACTTCCCTCCCCCGCTGGCCGCGAGGTCGAGCGCCCGCAGCCGGGCACGCTCGAGGGTCTCCAGAGACAGGGTGGCTTCGGCCACCGAGCCACGCAGCTCCCGCTCCGCGAGCCCGTACATGAAAGCGACGCGTTCTTCGAGTGTCGAGAAGCCGGCGGGCGGGGTCACCGAGTGGATTTGGGTCAGCAGGTCACCGACCTCGGCCCACGGGACGTTCGCTCCCACCTCCAGCAGTTGCGTGCCGGGATCGATGCCTTCCAGCAGGATCGCCCCGTCGGCGAGTTCGGTCGCGAGGACCCGCACGACCCGCGAGCAGCCGGCCCACGCCCGCAGCGCGGCGGCCTCGGACTCGGCGATCGTGAGCTCCGGGGTCAGCTTGAGAACCTTCTTGGCACCGTCGTCCCCGACGCAGATCAGCGTGCGGCCGGTGTTGCCCGGTTTCGCGTCGACGACGGTGAGACCCCACTGCTTCGCCAGCCGCGCCACGAGTGCGGGCAGAGCGTCGCACCAGCTCGCGACGTCTTCACCGAATCGCTTGATCAGGCGCTCACGGGCCTGATCGTCCATCACCTCGGTCACCGTCGCCCCCAGCGATCGATCAATTCGTCAGAACAGCGGCCACGGGATGGCACGCCAGTCATCCCCCGGCGCTGGGAAGACACCCTCCGCCAGCAGGATATCGGTGCGCTCGGCGAGCGCGCGGATCTCCAACCCGGTGAGGTGCTCGCTCAGCGCCTCACCGAACTCGCCGTCCAGCTGTTCGCGCAAGCCGCGCAGCTTGCCGACCTCGGCCTCGGTGAGCCGCTCGCCGATCCAGCCCCAGAGCACCGTCCGCAGCTTCGGGTCGGTGTGCAGGCAGATCCCGTGGTCCACGCCGTAGATCCGGCCGTCGGCGCCGTCGAGCAGATGCCCGCCCTTGCGGTCGGTGTTGTTGACGACGATGTCGAGCACGGCCAGTTCCCGCATCCCCTGACGATCCGCGTGCGCGAGCACCGCGGGCTCACCGTCACGATCGTGCGCGTGCAGCACGACACGCCAGCCGTCCGGCAGGCTCTCCGGGGATCGGACGTCGACCAGTTCCTCTTCGGTGGTCTCGATCCACAGCTGCACCATGCCGGGCCCGAACGGCCCGTCGCGCAACACCGTCGGCGGGATCGCGCCCAGTCCGGAGGCTTCGGCGACCATCGCCGTCGCGACCTCGCGGCCGGCGAGCGTCCCGTCCGGGAAGTCCCACAGCGGCCGCTCCCCCGAAACCGGCTTGTACACGACCTTGCCGGTCACGCCGTCGAGCTCGATCGCGCAGAAAAGGGTGACGTTGGAGGCGTCGACGAGCCTGCCTTCGACGTCGATCTTGCCGCGCGCCACCAGCTCCAGCGAAGTCTCCGCCACCCGGTCAGTCCTCGAGGACGTCGACGTCGCGCCGGTACCCGTTCTGCCGCGGGCAGATGTGCCCCGCCGGGTCGAGCGGCTCGGCACACAGCGGACACGGCTTGCGACCGGCGTTGACCACCCTGTCGGCGCGTTCGGCGAACGCGCGCGCCGCGCCAGGGGTCAAGAAGACACGGACGGCGTCCGGCCCTTCCTCGGTGTCGTCCAGAACGACCGTTTCGTCCACCTCGCCCTCGGTTATCGCGAGCAGTTCGATGACGACGGCACTGCTGTCTGCGTCCCAGCCGAGGCCCATCGTGCCGACGCGGAACTCCTCCTCGACCGGAACGGTCAAGGGGTCGACGTCGAGTAGCTCGTCGGGCGCGTCGTCCGGTACGTCCGCGCCGAACCGGTTGGCGACCTCTTCCAGCAGCGAGCCGAGCCTTTCGGCCAACACCACGACCTGCTGTTTTTCGATCGTCACACTGATCGTGCGGACGTCCTCGGACGCCTGGAGGTAGAACGTGCGGTCGCCGGGCTCACCGACGGTTCCTGCGACGAACCGGTCGGGCTGGCGGAAGACGTGGATTACGCGAGACATGGCACCGTTGACCCTAGGCCACGGCCCCATGATCGGCATCCACCGCCCCGCGGTTCAGCCAAGGGCGAAACTCGGCCGGGGCCAGGTGTGCCCCGGGCCACCGCAAGCAAAGGGGCGATCCTAGTCTTCAACCGTGGTTGAGATCGCCCCTTACGGCACCTGGACGTCTCCCCTGTCGGCCGCGGATGTCGCGGCGTCGGGAGTCAGCGCGCAATGGCTCGACACGGTGGGAGACGAGGTCTGGTGGGCCGAAGCGAGAACCGGTGAAGGCGGCCGCGTCACCCTCGTGAGGTCACGCGCCGACGGCACCGTCGAAGACGTCCTTCCCGCCCCCTGGAACGTCCGGAACCGCGTCCACGAGTACGGCGGCCGTCCCTGGCTCGTGCTCGGCGACGTCCTCGTCTTCACCCACTGGACGGATCAGCGCGTCTACCGCCGTGACCTGACCACCGGCGAAACGACACCCCTGACACCGGAGCCGGCGACTCGGCACGGCATCCGCTACAGCGACCTCCGGCCCGGCCGTGACGGCGAAGTGTGGCTGGTGCGTGAACGCAGCACCGGCACCAGGCGCGTCGATATCGCCCGCGACCTCATCGCGGTTCCCCTCGACGGTGGCCCGGAACGGGTCCTGGCAGCCAGCCACCACTTCCTGACCGCGCCCCAGCTGTCGCCCGATGGCGCGCGAGCGGCGTGGATCGGCTGGGACCACCCCGCGATGCCTTGGGACGGCACGGAACTGTGCGTCGCCGAGCTCCGCGAAGACGGGACGTTCGGACCCCACCGCGTGCTCGCGGGTGCGGCGGACATCGCCGTCTGCCAGGTCGAATGGGAGTCGGCGGCCAGCCTGCTGGCGTTGCTCGACCCGGACGGCTGGTGGAATCTGCACCGCGTCGGGCTCGACGGCGGCCTCACGAACCTGGCGCCGACGGAGCAGGAGATCGGCGGCGCGCAGTGGAAACTCGGCACACGCTGGTTCACGCCGCTCGGGGACGGCCGGTTCGCCGTCCTCGCGTCGGGCAGGCTCGCCATCCTCGACGAAGCGGCCCGGGAAGTGACCCCGGTGCCGACCGCCGCCGACCTGACCGCGTGGTCCACCAACGGTTTCGCCGTCCACGAAGGTGGAGTCGTCGGCGTCGCGGCGGGCCCGGAACGCGAAGGCGCCGTCGTGAAGGTCGACCTCGAAAGTGGGACGGTCACCGATCTCGCGACGACGCCCGAACCGCCTTCGTCCGCGTACCTGTCGACACCCGTCGAGCGGATCTTCAAGACCGACGACGGCGACCAGGTCCCGGCCTTCCTCTATCTGCCCGCGAACGCCGACTTCGCCGCGCCGGACGGGGAACTGCCGCCGCTGTTCGTGTACCCGCACGGCGGGCCCACCGGCCGGGACAGCGCGGTACTCGACTTCGAGATCGCCTACTTCACCAGCCGTGGCATCGCCGTCGTCACGGTGAACTACGGTGGCTCGACCGGCTACGGACGCGCCTACCGCGAACGGCTGCGGGAACAGTGGGGCGTCGTCGACGTCGCGGACTGTGTCGCCGTCGCCGAGGCACTCGCCGTCGAAGGCACCGTCGACGGCGACCGGCTGGCGATCCGCGGTGGCAGCGCGGGCGGCTACACCTCCGCCGCCTCGCTGACCACCACGACGACCTACCGCGCGGGCACCGTCATGTACCCGATCCTCGATCTCACCCAGTGGACGGGCGACGGCGGCGAGACGCACGACTTCGAGTCCCGCTACCTCGACGGGCTGATCGGGCCGCTGCCGGAGAGCGAGCAGCGCTACCGGGAGCGCTCGCCGATCAACAACGCGGGCACCCTCGCCGGCCCGCTGCTGTTCCTGCAGGGCTTGGAGGACGAAATCTGCCCGCCGGAGCAGGCGGACCGGTTCGTGGCCGGGCTGGCGGGGCGGGGCATCGACCACGCCTACCTGAGGTTCGAGGGAGAGCAGCACGGTTTCCGGAAGGCCGAGACGATCGTGGCCGCGCTCGAAGCGGAACTTTCGTTCTATGGCCAGGTCTTCGGCTTCGAGACGCCCGGCGTGCCGAAGCTGCGGCTGAGCCGGTGAGGCCGCCGAAGGTACGCCCGGGCGACACGATCGCTCTGGTCGCTCCGGCGAGTCCGGTTCCGGCGGAGCTTCTCGAGAAGATACTGCCGGTGCTGCATGACTGGGGTGTCGAGATCAGTGTCGGCGAGTGCGTCCGCGCGGCCGCCACGGGCTATCTGTCGGCACCTGACGAGGCGCGGGCCGCCGAGTTCACGCGGGCCTGGCTGGATCCGGGGGTGACCTGTGTCCTCGCCGCCCGTGGCGGCTACGGCTCGCAGAGAATGCTCGACCTTGTCGACTGGGCGGCGTTGCGGGAGGCCGGGCCCAAGGTGTTCGCCGGGTCGAGCGATGTGACCGCGCTGCACCGGGCCGTGAACGTCCACATGGGACTGGAGACATTGTTCTCCCCCTTGCCCGTGACCACACTGTTCGACGCGGTGGCCGCCGAACACCTGCGGCTGTCGCTGTTCGAGCCGGAGGAAATCCGGACGATCGCCTCGCCGACGGCGTCGCCGCTGGTCCCGGGCACCGCGACCGGCACACTCATCGGCGGCAACCTCGCCCTGCTGGCCTCCGGTCTCGGCACACCGGAACAGGGCTCGGCGCGTGAGGCGATCCTGCTGCTGGAGGACGTCACCGAGAGCCCGTACCGGATCGACCGGATGATCACCCAGCTGCTGCGTTCGGGCTGGCTCGACGGCGTCCGGGGGATCGTGCTGGGCTCGTGGAGCGGATGCGGTGCTCCCGAGGCGATCCGCGACCTGATGCTCGACCGGCTGGGACCACTCGGGGTGCCGATGGTGTGGGACTTCGGCTTCGGGCACGTCCCGGCGTCGCCGACCATCCCCCTCGGCGCGCGGGCCACTCTCGACGCCGACTCGGGCACACTCCTGCTTTTGCCATAACGGCAACGAAACTGGCGGAATCAGCCGGACTGAAGGCATCTTTCGGTCATGGATTCCACACAGCAGTTCTGGGAAGACTTCTACCGGGACAAGGACCAGGTCTGGAGCGGGAAGGCGAACCCGCTCTTGGTGCGCGAAGTCGCCACGCTGACGCCGGGCACGGCACTCGATCTCGGCTGCGGCGAAGGCGGCGACGCGATCTGGCTCGCACAGCAAGGCTGGCGCGTCACCGCCGTCGACATCTCGGACACCGCACTGGAGCGTGCCGCCGGGCACGCGGCCTCGGCCGGTGTCGACGGCATCGTCTGGGAGCGCCACGACCTGGCGAAGTCATTCCCGGAGGGACGCTTCGACCTCGTCTCCGCGCAGTTCTTCCACTCCCCCGTCGCCGAGGACGGCGAACGGGACAAGGCACTCCGTCGCGCCACCGAAGCCGTGGCGCCGGGCGGCACCCTGGTGGTCGCCGGACACGCGGGCTGGCCGACCTGGCTGGAAGAGCCGCCGCATGAGCACTTCCACTTCCCGACCCCCGCGGAAGTACTCGAAACACTGGCGCTCGCCGACAGCGAATGGTCCGTCGAGGTGCAAGAGGTGATCACCCGCGACTTCCCGGGGCCGGAGGGACAGCAGGGAACACGTTCGGACAACGTGCTCCGCGTGCGACGCTCGGCCTAGGTACCGTTGCGGACATGCGGTCGACGCCGACGGAAGCCCGCGCCCGGTTCGCGGCAGAGCGGATCGCGAGACTGGCGACGACGGGTTCGGACGGTCTGCCCCACCTGGTGCCGGTGACGTTCGTCGTCGAGGGCGATTCCGTCGCGTTCGCAATTGATCACAAGCCGAAGAGCACGACGGCGTTGCGGCGGCTGAAGAACATCGCCGAGAACCCCGCGGTCAGCTTCCTGACCGACCACTACGACGAGGACTGGGCCAGACTGTGGTGGGCACGGGCGGACGGGGTCGCCCGGGTGCTGACCGATCCCGAAGAGCAGGCGCTGCCGGTGCGGCTGCTGCGGGAGAAGTATCCGCAGTACGAGACGCAGCCGCCTCCGCACGCCGTGGTCAGTACGTTGGTTCACTCTTGGAGTGAGTGGCGGGCTTCCTAGCGTTTTCTTACGCTGTGCCGTTTAAGGCATAGCACCTTCGCTGAACCGTATAGGTCGTTATACGTTTTGGTGCGGTAGTCCGTGAAGGCCTCCTTAAGGGACTCTGGGTTCCTTAAGGAGGCCTTCACGGACCTTGCATCGCCTCAGGAGCACAAACTTCACACCGGAAGCGCGCAAAGACCCTTACACAGCCGTTTCCCGACCGTGAAGGCCTCCTTCGCTACTTCGCGGACCAGAGGTAGCGATTAGCGCTTCGGTCTCAAAACTTCGGCTTGATGTCCCCAAGGTGGCATTGGAGACATCAAGGCTGCGGAGCCAGACCGGATCAGCGAAGCCAGCGGGTAAGCGAGTACAGGGCCCACCCCGGAACCCGAATCGCCACTCACCCCAACTCTCGGACCCAGCCCCCTCCCCTTAGTACGTGAAGGACCCCTTCACGTACTAAAACCAACCTCAGGAGCGCGGAGCCTCGGCGGGCAGGAACTGCTCCACCGGCTTACCCCGCCAAGCGGCGACGATCCCCAACGGGTCCGGCCTCAGCAGTGAAGCCGCCGCGTACACGCTCACAGCGACGACGCCGCCCATGAACCACCAGTCGTACAGCGCCTGCTCGCCGGTCGGGTAGTACACCAGCGTCACGAACACCGAGACCGCGACGACGACCGCGAGGTTCCGGCGCCGCCATTCGAAGGCGGACAGGACCACGAAACCCCAGGTCAGGTACCACGGCAGTGAGGGTGGCGGCACGATCGCACCGGCCAGCAGGACGATCGCCATCCGGTGGATCGCCGGGTTGCCACCGTCGCGGGCGAGCCACCACTGGCGGCCGGCGAAGACGAACAGGCCGACCATCGCGATCGCCCGGAACACGGTGACGAACGGCGAGACCTCGACGTCGATCACCAGGTTCACCAGCGAGTAGAAGATCTCGCCGATCCCGGTCGGGAAGTTCATCCAGTTCGCGATCAGCGTCGGCGCCTTGAGGCCGGTCAGCCAGCCGAGGTTGACCGAGCCGAGCGAGAGCCAGGTGCCCGCGACGAACACCGGCAGGAAGATCCCGAC
Organism: Amycolatopsis sp. cmx-11-32; assembly: GCF_047608695.1. NCBI lineage: Bacteria > Bacillati > Actinomycetota > Actinomycetes > Pseudonocardiales > Pseudonocardiaceae > Amycolatopsis > Amycolatopsis sp. cmx-11-32. Next base: position 239,490 of record NZ_JADNQN010000003.1, read on the forward strand.
CGACGCGGCGCCCGCGCGGAAGAAGTTGGCCCCTTTCCGGTCGCCGGGCAGGTGGTTCGCCCACACCCAGACCAGGAACGGCAACGCCCAGGCCGCGGTGGGCTTGATCAGCATCCCGATGGTGACCAGGACGATCGCCAAGACGTGCTTGCGCTCCAGCGCGGCGAGCACGCCGACGGTGAGGAAGCCCAGCATCAGCAGGTCGTTGTGCGGACCGCCGACGAGGTGGATCACCGTCATCGGGCTGGCGATGGCGAGCCACAGTGTGATCGGCAGCTTGCCGCCGAGGTGCTTCACCAGCCGCGGCAGCGACCACAGCATCCCGACGAGGCCGAGCATCAGCACCAGGCGGGTCGCGATGACTCCGGAGATCATGTCGTTGCCGGTGACCGCGACGATCCCCTTCGCCACCAGCAGGAACAGCGGGCCGTACGGCGCGGGGGTGGTCTGCCACAGCGGGTGGACGTTCTGCACGACGTCCGGCAGCACGACCAGCTCGGCCGGGCCGTTGGCGTACGGGTCCAGCCCGTTCAGCAGCTGCGCGCCCTGCGCGAGGTAGGAGAAGACGTCGCGAGTGAACAGCGGCGGCGACACCAGCAGCGGTGCCATCCAGCAGGCCGCGGCGATCACGATGGGACGGCTGCCGATCCGGCCGGCGAGCGCGTAGCGGCCCAGCCGCACCCACGCCCAGATGATCAACGCGAAGCCGGTGTAAAGCATCACGTTGGCCAGGACGCGGCCGTGGCCGTAGCGGATCCACGACAACGGTCCGTGGCCGAGGATCGGGTCACGGATGAGGATGCCGCCCGCGCCGAGCGCGGCCAGCATCAGCAGTGTGCTGCCCACGGTTCCCATCGCGATCGTGCGGTACGGGAACCGGGATGGCACCCGGAGCCGCTCGCCGAGCGAACCGGCCGAGGGCGTCTGCGGGGAGTCTGTCGTGGTCGCCATTTCGAGATTGGAGGTTACACACCGCGCCTGTGCGAGTGCGCGGCAATGGGTGTCTCCCGCTTCGGACACGGGAATTCCGTCGCTCAGCGGTCGACCGCCGAACGCTGGGCGACGCCACCGGGCAACGCGGCGAGCAGCGATTTCGTGTACTCGTGTTTCGGGTCCAGCAGGACCTCTTCCACGGTACCGACCTCGACGAGCTTCCCGCGGTACATCACCGCGACGCGGTCGGCGATGTTCCAAGCCAGCCCGAGGTCGTGGGTGATCACCAGCCCGGCGAGACCCAGTTCACGCCGCAGTCGCAGCAGCAGCGCGAGGATCTCCCCCCGCACCGACGCGTCGAGCGACGCCACCGGTTCGTCGGCCACGATCACACTGGGGTCCAGCGCGAGCGCACCGGCGATGACCACCCGCTGCCGCTGCCCGCCGGACAGCTCGTGCGGGAGCCGGTCGAGGAACTTCTCGGCAGGCCTCAGTTCGGCGGCTTCGAGCGCCTTGGTGACGATCTCGTGTTCGCTCGCGCTCATGCCGTGGATGCGGGGACCTTCCGCGACGGCCTCGTACACCGTGTGGTTCGGGTTCAGCGCGCTGGTCGGGTCCTGCAGGACCAGCTGGACCTGCCGCCGGTACGCCTTGAGCCCGGCGCCGCCGAGCGGAACGGATCTGCCGTCGTAGCGCACCGCGCCGGAGTCGGGTTTCTGCAGCCCGAGCAGCGTCCTGGCCAATGTCGTCTTACCGGAGCCGGACTGGCCGACGAGCGCGACGATCTCGTCCTTGCGCACCTGGAGGCTCACCCCGGCGACGGCGTCGATCCGTTTGCCGGTGCGGTCACGGAAGCTGACACGCAGGTCTTCGGCCTCCAGCAGCGCGGGCTGCTCTCCGGTGCGTTCCGGCTCCGGCGGCAACGGGGTACTGGTCGCGGGCGCGAACCGGGACTCCGGATCACCGACGGTCGGGAACGCGGCCGCCAGCGCCTTGCTGTGCTCGTGGTGCGGCGCGCTCATCAGTTCCGCGCTCGGCCGCTCCTCGACGATCTCGCCGTCGTACATGACCGCGATCCGGCGGCAGGTCGCGGCGAGCACCGACAGGTCGTGGCTGATCATGATCAGGCCGATCCCCTGTTCGGCGACCAGCCTGCCCAGCAGGTCGAGCACCTGCGCCTGGACGACGACGTCGAGCGCGGTGGTCGGCTCATCCGCGATGATCAGCCGCGGTGAACAGGCCAGCGCCATCGCGATCATGACGCGCTGCTTCTGGCCGCCGGACAGTTCGTGCGGGTACGCCCCGGCGCGGCCGGGCGGCAGGTCGACCTGTTCGAGCAGTTCCGACACCTTGGCCTGGACGCCGGCGTCCGAGAGCGCCTTGCCGCCGGGTGGGTGCAGGCGGATCGGCTCGGCGATCTGCTCTCCGATCCGGCGGACCGGGTTAAGCGCGTGCATCGCGCCCTGGAACACGACCGAAGCCTCGGCCCAGCGCACCGCGCGCAGCCGTCCCCACTTCATGGCCGTGACGTCTTCGCCGTCCAGCAGGATCTCTCCGCTGACCTTCGCCGAACGTGGAAGCAGCCGCAGCACGCTCATCGCGACGGTCGACTTCCCCGACCCCGACTCCCCCGCCACCCCGAGGGTGTCGCCGGGTTCGAGCACGAGGTCGACGCCGCGGACGGCGGCGACCTCACCGCTTCCGGTGGCGTAGGTGACGCCGAGATTCTTCAGTTCCAGCAAGGGGCTCATGAGTGCTGTCCCTTCAGGCGCGGGTTCAGCACGGTCTCCAGCGCGCGTCCGACGAGGGTGAAGGCGAGAACGACCACGACGATCGCGATACCCGGAGGCAGCAGGTTCCACCAGGCTCCCTTGCTGATCGCGCCGTTGTTCAGGGCGGTCTGCAGCATGGCTCCCCAGGAGATGGTGTTCGGGTTTCCGACGCCGAGGAACGCCAGTGTCGCGTCCGCGATGACCGCGTTGCCGACGACGAGTGTGGTGTTGGCCAGCACGAGCGGCATGACGCCGGGAAGGACGTGCTTGCCGACGATGTGCAGGTGACCGCCGCCGAGCGCCTTCGCTCGCTCGATGTACGGGCGGCCCTCGATCGTCAGGGTCTGCGCCCGGACCAGTCGCGCGGTGCTCGGCCACGCGGTGACGCCGATGGCGACGATCACCGTCATGGCGCCCTGCTCCAGCACCGAGGCCAGTGCCACCGCGAGCACGAGCGACGGCAGCACCAGGAAAAAGTCCGTGAACCGCAGCAACAACCCGGACAGCCAGCCGCCGAAATGCGCGGCCGCGATCCCGATGATCGTACCGATCAGCACCGACAGGAACGCCGCCGAGAACCCGACGAGCAGGGAGATCCGCGCACCCCAGAACGTCATCAGCAGCACCGAACGGCCGTCGATGTCGGTGCCCAGCCAGAACTCACCGCTGGGCGGGGTCAGCGAACCGCCCTGTGCCTTGGTGACGTCGAGCCCGGACTCGTCCGAGATCACCGGCGCGAGGATGGCCAGCACCGTGATGAGCCCGAGGAACGCGAGCCCGAAAACGCCCGCCTTGTTCGTGGTGAACTCGTGCCAATGCTTCGCCACGGCCGCGCGACGGCGCCGCCAGACGATCGAACCGGGTTTCTCCGCTGTGGTCATGCCGTCCGCACCCTGGGGTCGAGCACGCGGTAGAGCAACTCCGCGAGCAGGTTCATCAGCACCACCGCGCCGGCGAGGGTGACGAAGACTCCTTGCAGGACAGGCAGATCAGGGCCGCGGAGCGCTTCGTAGAGCAGCTGCCCGAGCCCTGGCCAGCTGAACACGGCCTCGACCGAGACCGCGCCCGAGACGACCATCCCGAACTGCATGAAGACCAGCGTCACCGTCGGCAGCAGGGCGTTGGGCACGGCGTGCCGCTTGCGGACGAGGTCGTCGCGCAGCCCCTTGGCCCGCGCGGTGGTGAGGTAGTCCGAGTTCATCTCGCCGATCAGGGACGACCGCATGACCAGCATGTACTGCGCGTAGAACACCACCAGCAGGGTCACGCACGGCAGCACCAGATGGTGCAGGACGTCGAGCCCTTCGCTGAAGAAGCCCGGCTCGACATCCGGCGAATGCATGCCGCGGCTGGGAAAGAGGCCGTTGGTCGCCACCAGCAGCATGAGCCCGAGCCAGAACTGCGGGACCGACCACAGGGTCAGCGCGATCCCGGTCTGGACCTTGTCGAACCTGCTCCCCCGGCGCCACCCCGCGCGAATGCCGAGCCACAGTCCCAACGCGACCGCGAGCACGGTCGCACTGCCGACCAGCAGGATCGTCGGCCACAGTCGCTCGCCGACCATGTCGAAGACCGGGCGCCGCTGCAGGTACGAAACCCCCATGTCGCCCTGGAGCAGGCCGACGATGTAGTCCCAGAACTGCTGCAACAGCGGCTTGTCCACGCCCATCTGCGCCCGGAGCTCGGCCATCATCTTCGGGTCGGTCGGCCGGTCGCGGACCATGAACCGAACGGGGTCGCCGGGCAGCGTCCGGAACAGGAAGAACCCCAGGACGACGACGAGCGCGAGGCTCGCCAGCGCACCGCCGATTTTGGAGAGCACGAACCGGGCGGTGCCGGTCCCGCCCCGGCGCTCGTCGGGATCGACGAGCGCCGGGGACTGGTCGAGGGAACTGAGTGCTTCGGTCAACGCGGTCCTTACTCCCGGTCGTCGGCCGACTTGCCGCGCCGCACGAGCAGCACGCCGCCGCCGACGAGCACCACGAGCACGACCGCGCCGATGCCGATCCACAATCCGGTGTTGGTGCTTTCCTCGGGGTTCGCCGCGGCCGCGTCCACCGGGGTGGCGCCGTAGACGCCCCAGTAGCCGGACTGCTCGAGGATCGCGCCGTCGGGCTGCGGCTGTTTGGCGAACGAGGCGAACTTGTCCGAGCGGTAGGCCTCGAGCACGTTGTCGTAGTCCAGGACGACATCGACGTACTCGCCTGCCAGCACGGCCTGCGCCTGCTTGACGAGCTCGGCGCGCTTGGCCGGGTCGAACTCGGTCAGCTGCTTCTTGTACAGGTCTTCGTAGCGCGGATCGCAGAAGAAAGTCGACGAGGTACCGCCGTTGCCCTCCGCGTTCGGACGGCCCGCACAGGTGTTCAGGCTGAGGGCGTAGTCCGGGTCCGGCGAGGTGCCGTAGCCGGAGATCGCGAGGTCGTAGTTGCCCGCGGTGGTGCGGTCGTCCACCTCGTCGTCGGAAACGAGTTCCTGTTTGACGGCGATGCCGATGTCCTTGAGCCAGCCACTCACGAACTGCGCGGTGCGCTGGTCGAACGGCCGGTTCGCGTGGCCGGCGAGCCGGAACTCCAGCTTCGCGCCGCCGGGGGCGACGCGGATGCCGTCCGCGCCCCTGGGGTAGCCCGCCTGGTCGAGGGTGCCGTTCGCGGCCGCGATGTCGAACTTGGCCTTCTCGGCCTCGGACGGGCTCCAGGTGTAGGCCTTGTAGATCGCGGGCACGACACCGGTGCCGGGCTGGCCGTAGCCGTTCATCACCTTCTGGACGATGGTCTCCGTGTCGATCGCCTGCGCGATCGCCTTGCGGACCCGGATGTCCTTCAGGATCGGGTTGCCGTCACCGATCGGCTGGTCGAGGACGTTCTTGACGCCGAAGTTGATGATGAGCTCGTTGTACCGGCGGCCGGGAGCCTTGTTCGTGGTGATGTTCTTCTCGCTCTTGAGCGCGTCGAACTGCGTCGGCGTGAGCCGGTTGATGACGTCGACCTCGCCCTGTTTGAGCGCGTTGACCGCGGCCTCGGCGTCCTTGAACTGCAGCAGCTGCAGTTCGTCGACCTTGGGCGCGCCACGCCAGTAGTCCTTGTTCGCCTTGAACTTCACGAACTCGTTCTTCCTGTACTCGGTCAGCAGGTACGGGCCGCTGCCGACGCCGACCACGGCCATCTCGTCGGTCGAGGGGGCGTTGAGGTCCTTGATCGGCTCCCAGATGTGCTTGGGCACGATCGGGACGTCGAGCGAGGTCATGCTCGACTGCGGGGCCTTGGTCTTGATGACGAGCGTCTTGTCGTCCGGCGCTGAAACCGACGCGAAGTTGCTGACGTAACTGCCGTTCGCGGTGCGGGCGTTCTCGTCGTCGAGCATCCGCTGGAAGGTGTACGCGGGATCCTGCGCGGTGATCGGCTTGCCGTCGGACCACTTCATCCCCTGGCGGATGGTGAAGGTCCAGGTGAGCTTGTCGTCCGACGTCTTCCACGATTCGGCGATGCCACCAGTGGGCTGGGTGTCCTCGGCCGAAGGCAGGGTGAGGAACTCGTAGTTGAACCGGCCGACCTGCGTCGACGCCGCCAGCTGGGCGGTGAAGGGGTTCAGGTGGTCGATACCGGTCGTGAGCGCCACCCGGAGGACCTTGCCCTGCTGCTGCGCCGCCGCGGCCGGCACGAAAGGCACCGCCGCGACCGCCGAAGCGGCAAGGACCGCGACCACGCGGATACCGCGCCGTCGCCTGGGAAAACGCTCTGTGCGCACGAAGACCACCCCATCGAAAACTCGCTGTGCCCAACCCCCGAAGCGGAAAAGTAACCACATGTCGCGGTAACCGCGCAATGACTCGCCAATACCGATCGTGCACGGCGGATGTCGTCGCGTGGTCGACTGCTACTTTACGTTCGAAAACAGTAGCGTTGAGTCACCACTCCGGCGCGTGAGCTGGGCACACGTGCACTGTCCTGGGTATTCAAGGGAACCGGGCTTGCAGAAGACTTGCGCGCGATGATGCTCAATCGATACGTAGCGGCGAAGCGCGAGCAAAGTGACGCCGCGTAACCGTCCCGTCTCAGCCGACGGAGACCTCCCGGCGCCGCGCGGTGGCGGCGGCCGCGTAGAGCCACGCGAACAGGGCCCACATACCCGCGAAAATAAGTCCGACGGTGGCGTACGCGATCGTCCACAGCACGGCGGGCGTTTCCGACTTCCGCTCCCGTTGCAGGAACTCGATCTCGGACATGAACGCGCGCGAACCCGACGCCGCGTCGATCGCCGGTGCGTTCGCTGCCGGGTCTGCGGGCGCGTAGATCGGGGCCAGCCCCATCATCCGGTTCGGGACGTGCACGCGGATCCCGGTCTTCCACTGCCCGAACACCGGCAGAGGCTGCGCCGTGCGGTACACGCCGTCACCGATCTTCTCCAGCGGCGCGGTGAAGAAATCGCCGCCCTGCCAAGCGAAGCCGTTCAGCCACACGGCGTCGCCCGCCAGGTCCGGCCGGGAGATCGTGACGGTTGCGTCGACCCATCGGGGCGTGCCGCCGCCGTGCGGGTTCGAGATCGGCAGCCCGGTGGCGGCCTCGGTCAGCCTGATGTCGGCGGTGAACCCCGCTTCCGGATCCTGAGGGACGGCGACCGCCGACATCAGGGCGACCGCACCCAGCGCACCGACGAGCCCGATCCGGTGCCGGGGACCGGCCGCGGGTTCCAGCGTCGCCGTCTCCTCGACCCGCTGGAACTGCCAGACGCCGATGAACGCGCCCGCGAGTGCCGCACCGGTCCCGAACAGGATGAACAACGGCAGATGCGCCGTGGGCCAGGGGTTCGGCATCAACCAGTGGGTGAGCGCCGCCTCGGCGAGCATCCCGGCCGTCCCCACGAGCAGACCGGCGACAGCGGCGAACGAGTAACCCTGTCGGTTGCGCATCGCCAAGGCGACGACCTCGATGATCACCGCTTCGGCGACGTAGGGCAGCAGCGACGCGACGTGCAGGTCCGCGAACAGCGGAATGATGGTGAACGAAGCACGGGTGGCGAGGAAGACCGCGACGACGATCAGCGCGCCGCCGGGGCCCCAGGACAACCGCCCATAAGTCAGCGTCCAGGCGCCGATCAGGCCGACGAGCACGACCTGGGACAGCATCGGGAACTGCGGGACGCCGAGGTCGAACTCCATGAGGAACGCCGAAGCACCCATCATCCAGGCACCGGCGAGCACCGGGCCGAGCAGACGCACGATCGGTCCGGTCGCGCCGACCTGCCGTGCTTCACCGAGCAGCAGCTGCAAGCCGAGCACGACGCACACCCCGCCGCCGATCATCAGGACGTGCGTCGGGCCCCATTCGGTGACGTCCTGGCCGAACAGCCGGTGCCAGACGTCGTCGAGCGGGAAGCCGGCGATGCCGACCAGACCGGTGGCCATCATCTGGATGGAGCCCATCGGCGCCCGCCAGTGCGGGCCGATCTTGAACGTGCGCTTGGGCAGGTTCTCGGTCGCCAGGGTCGCGCTGAGCACGCCGCTGGCGAAGATACCCATCAGTCCGAAGTAGATCGGGTAGTGCGACGGATTCGCGAGCGGGCCTTCGTCGCGGCCGAGTTCCATGTGGATCGGCACGTCCCAGTAGACGCCGATCAGCGCCGACATCCCGGAGAGAAAGGCGACGAACATCGGCAGCGCGGCCCAGCGCGGCAGACCGCTGAAGTCACCCATCCAGTCGGCCACGCGACCGAAGACGGTCTTCTTGCCCGCGCGCTCCCGGAGGACGAATACGGCCAAAGGCAGGAAGACCGCGGTGAACATCAGGCCCGCGATGACGATCTGCCCGAATTGCGCACCGCCCGCAGGCGGGCTCTCCTGAGCCAAGAACACCGTTGTTCGCCTTCCTGCTAACCTCAGTAACTGTTACCTTGGGGTAACACGATAGGGGCAAGGTCCCGGCCAGGCAAGCCGGGGCGTACGACTTGGAGGGACCTCGATGCGGAGGATCGGCGGGATCTGCGGGATCACCGTGGCCGCGCTGCTGGCTGTGACGGGCTGTTCGGGATCGACCGGTTCCGAACCGGCGCCGGGCACCGGTCCCCGGACCGTGAAGTTCTCGATCACCGAGGGCAAGCGCACGGCGGGCCCGGAAGAGGTCGCGGTGCGCACCGGCGAGAACGTCGCGCTGGAGGTCACCTCCGACCAGGCGGACGAACTGCACGTCCACGGCTACGACAAGGCCGCCCAACTGGCTCCCGGGGTCCCGGGTACCGTCGCCTTCACCGCGAACATCGACGGGATCTTCGAGGTGGAACTGCACAAGAGCGGCGCGGCGGTGACCAAGCTCCGGGTGAGCGGATGATCCTGGCGCACGGTCTCGGCGGCCGGTCCGATCTGCCGGTCCCGCTGTGGCTCGCGCTCTACGCAGGCGCGGCGGCCGTCGTGATCTCGTTCTTCGCGCTCACGATTTTCTGGAAAGAACCGAAGCTCCGCGGCGCCGAAGCCGGCCGCGCACTCCCACTCGCACTGCAACGGATCGTCGCCAGCGCCTTCACCCGGATCGCTTTGCGCGTGCTCGGCGTGGTGTTGTTCGCGGGGTTCCTCGCGATGGCCACGGCCGGTCCCGCCAGTTCGGCCGCCAACCCGGCTCCGGCGTGGTTCTACGCCTGGTTCTGGGTCGGCCTGGTCCCGCTTTCACTGCTGTTCGGGCCCGTCTGGCGGCGACTGAATCCACTGAGGACGGTAGCGTCGCTGATCCCCGCACGACATCGCGAACTCCCGGACCGACTGGGCTACCTGCCCGCGATCCTCGGCCTCCTCACGTTTCTTTGGCTGGAACTGGTCTTCCCGCATTCGGACTCGCCACGTGCGATCGCCCTCTTCAGCGCCGTGTATGCCGTTATACACATTGCTTTCGGTGTGGTCTTCGGTCCGCGCTGGTTCGACCGCGGTGACGCTTTCGAGGTCTACGCGCGCTTGATCGCGGCCCTCTCCCCCTTCGGCAGGCGCGGCGACGGGCGTCTCGTGGTCCGGAATCCGCTCGACGGGCTGCTCACCATCTCCCCCGCGCCGTGGCTGACCGCGCTGGTGCTGGTGGTGCTCGGCTCGACGGCGTTCGACGGCCTGACCCGGCTCCCGTTCTGGACGTCGCTGGACGCCGGTGTCCTCGGCGGTACCGCGGGGCTCGCGGCCTGTATCGCGCTCACCTACGGCGCCTACGCGGGCGCCATCAGCCTGACCAGGCCGTACCTGCGCCGCGGGTTCGACCCGTATCCCGCGTTCGCGCCTTCGCTGATCCCGATCATGGTCGGCTACACCGTCGCGCATTACTTTTCGTTCGCCGTGTTCTCCGGGCAGCAGGGCTTCGGCCGCACGATCGACTACACGGTCGTCTCGACCGGAGTGATCGCGCTGGTGCAGATCGCCGGAATCGTCGCCGGGCACGTGCTGGCCGTGACCTCGGCCCATGATCGTTCCGTCGGCGTGCTGCGCACGAACTACGTCAAGGTGGGCCAATACCCCATGCTGGCACTGATGATCGCCTACACCGCACTCGGGATCGCGCTGGTCTCCGGCGTATGACCCTCGCGGCGCGGGTGATGATGATGCACCAGGGCGGCTGGGACGAGATCCTCATCTTCGTCGGGCCCGTGGTGATCATCGGGCTGCTCATCTACGTCGCGCGCAAGCAGGTCCCGACGACGCCGGAAGAGGACGACGACTAGTCGGTGTCTCTCAAAGCGCGCTTTCGGATTTCCGCAGCCGGGCCGCGGCATCCGCTGGTCACCCACTCAGCCAGATCAGCGGCCCACCTCCGCAAAACCGAGGCCCCGGCCGACAAGAAACGCGCGCGCCTGTCCTCACCCAACCTGCCAACCTCAGTTCGGGAGACACGCTCTAGTCCAGAGCCCGTGAAGGCCTCCTTCCCTACCTTGAGGATCAGGGTCCCGGCAAAGTCGCGGAGCTGCTGGTCGGCGCTGCTCTCGGTGATCCGGACTTGATATCGCTAGCGCCTGCACTCGACCGTGTGCCGGGCATATGTCCGTGAACCTCTGTTGATCAAGCTCCGCAACCGGTGCGAGCCCGCGACGATGTAGGGATTGGGACACTCAACGTCTCCATTCCTCCATCGTCAGCCCCACGCAGCGACGACTAGCCGCCCGACCTGACCTGCAAAACCTCGACTTTGGCGGGACCCTGACCTCAAGAGCGGGGAGAGAGGCCTTCCCCGCGTCGCCGGCCCGGCGTGGGAAGCAGATCGACCCAATCTCTCCGCGCGAAGGACGCCTTCCCTGCATGACATGCGGGAAGTCCCCGTGACCCTCGATGAAGGGGCCATCACTTACCAGGAAGGGACTCCTGACCGGCGAGCAGCAGTTTCCCGGCCAGTTCGGTGACCTCGTCGCGACTGCGACCGCCATGGTCCGCGGCCATGAAGTGCTTGCCGACGAGCAGGGAGAACGCGAGCAGGCACCGGGCCTCGACCTCGTCCTCGTCGGTGAAGATCTCGCGCATGAGGGAGCGCAGGTAGTCCATCCGCTGGTTGTCCACCCGCCGGAGCCGCTCGGCGACCGCCGGGTCTCGCCTCGACCAGTCGCGGATCGCGAGGTCGACCGGCAGGAGACGGTCGCCCGCGAGCAGGCCCGCACGCCGGATCTTCGCCCTGGCGTCCCCGCCTCCGCGCTCGACGTTCTCGAACAACTCCCCGGTGCTCCTCCGCTCCCAGGTGGCGAGCATTTCCTCGATCAGCGCGCCGCGGTCGGTGAAATGCCCGTAGAAACCGCCTTTGGTGACGCCCAACGTCTTCGCGAGCGCCTCGACGCGGACCGCGTCGGGGCCGCCGGTCGACAGCGCGCGCAGCCCGGCGTCGATCCACGCGCTCGGTGGGGTCCGGATTTCCGCAGCCATGACGATCACCGTATCCCGCGTCACCCCGCCACCACGACGTCGATATATACGCTACCGTATAGATGGCGGAATTCACTGGGAGGAAACAGACATGACTGTCGGATTCGTGGCGACGCATTATCCGCACCCCGAACACCACGACGACTTCGTCTCGCGAGTTCAGCGGGTCGCCATCGCCTTGCGGGCCACTCCGGGCTGCCTCGCCGCCGAATGCTGGGTCACCGCGACAGGCGACGCGGTCGTCTCGATCGTGCGCTGGGAATCGGAAACCGCACAGGCCGCTTCGATGCGAGCGCTGGGCTCGGCGGACGTGGACGTCGCCTTCGACGACCGCGAAGTCCGGCCTCGCGAGATCGTCCAGCTGGTGTCGGCGTGAAACTCGCGGACACCGCGCACACCACGCGGTCCTGGCGGATCCACGAGGTCGCGGGCGACTTCGACATCGAAGACGTCTGGGCGCTGGAAACACCGGGCGGGCCAGACGACTTCGCCAGACTGGTGAAGCAGTTCTCGTCGGGCGACTTCCCGGCGGGCGCGCCCCTGATCGTCCGCGCGCTGTGGGCGCTGCGCTGGAAACTCGGCGCACTGTTCCGACTGGACGAACGGGATTCCGGCCTCGATTCACGGGTCGAATCGATCCGTGACAGGCTGCCGGACGACCTCCGCGACACCCCCACCGGCCCGGACGAAGACTGGCTGCCGTTCACGCCGATCTACCGGCTGGACGACGAATTCGCCGCGGAGATGGCGAACAGCACCATGCACGGGATCCTGCATCTCGCATGGGTCGAGAACGGGCCGGGCCGATATCGCGGTCAGATGGCGGTACTGGTCCGGCCCAACGGCCGGTTCGGGCGGGCGTACATGGGGTTCATCAAGCCGTTCCGGTACCTGTTCGTCTATCCGGCACTGATGCGGTTGATCGAGCGGAAATGGAAAGCCGCTTCCTGAGAGGGTTCTCGTGAGCGGCAAGGACGGTTCTATTGACTGGAAGGGCAAACGTGTCGTGGTGGGTGTCAGGTCCACCGGTCCGAGGTTGGCGTCACGGTTGTCCCAGTGGTCAGCGCTGCTGGTGGTAATCCGGACTTGACATCGCTAGCGCCTGCAAGGGCCCAGTGGGGAAGATTTTAGACGGTGAACGTCCGAAATCTTCCCCACTCGGGCGTGTGCCGGAGGGGGCATGCCCCAGAACCTCTGTTGATCAAGCTCCGCGACCGGTGTGACCCCGCGACAATGTGGGAATGGGGACACTCACCTCCCATTCCTCCATCATCAGCCTCACGCAGCGACGAATAACCGTCCTCACCACTCACGAGCCGACCACGCGGCGCGTGCTCCGCACCAACGTCATGTCCTTCTCTCGCACCGGCTCGTGGCAGTGCGCGCACACCGTCCGCGGCGCCAGATCCTGCCCGCAGGAATGCCGCCAGACCGTCGGCGGCGGCCCCTCGGTGACATACTTGTCGCCCCATGCCATCAAATTCAGCAGCACGTGGTTGAGCGCGTGCCCCGCCTCGGTGAGCACGTACTCGTAGCGAGGCGGATGCTCCTCGTAAAGCCGCTTTTCGAGGATCCCCGTCTCCACGAGTTTGCGTAGCCGAGCGGTCAGGATGTCCCGGCTCGCCCCCGTGTTACGGACGATCTGATCGAATCGCCGCGCCCCGAAGAACACCTCACGCAGCGCGAGCAGGCTCCAGCGCTCCCCGATCACCTCCAACGCGTTGGCGATCGAGCAATCCCTCCGTCCTTCGGTCATGCGACCAGCGTAAACCCAGTGAGTCTTGATTTCCAACCGACTCGATGCCACAGTGAGTTGGAGATCCCAACTCACTCTTGGAGGCAGCCGTGCTCGACGCGGTCATCGTGGACGCCGTCCGTACTCCGATCGGCAGGGGAAAGCCCGGTGGCGCCCTGCACGAGATCCACCCGGTCCAGTTGCTGGCCCACACCCTGCGGTCGCTCGTCGAACGCAACGGCCTCGACCCGGCGCTGATCGACGACGTCATCGGCGGCGCGGTCGACCAGGTCGGCGAGCAGGCTCAGAACGTCACACGCTGGGCGGCACTCGCGGCGGGGCTGCCGGAAAGCGTGCCCGCGACCACCGTCGACCGGCAGTGCGGGAGCAGTCAGCAGGCCGTGCACTTCGCCGCGCAAGGCGTGCTGGCCGGCGCGTACGACGTCGTCATCGCCTGTGGTGTCGAGTCCATGAGCCGAGTCCCGATGTGGTCGAACGTCCTGCCCGGTACCGATCCCCTCGGTCCCGGCGTCGCCGAGCGCTATCCGGAAGGCCTCGTACCGCAAGGGGTCAGCGCCGAACTCATCGCCGCGAAGTGGTCGCTCAGCCGCGAGGCGATGGACGAGTTCGCGGTGTCGTCGCACCGGAAGGCGGCGCGGGCGCACGAACTCGGGCGGTTCGCGAGCCAGATCGTGCCGATCGAGACGCCGTCCGGCCTGGTGTCCACCGACGAATCGGTCCGCCAGGGCACGAACCTCGCGACACTCGCCAAGCTCCGTCCGGCGTTCCAGGATCCGGCGATCTCCGAGCGATTCCCCCAGCTCGACTGGTCGGTGACCGCGGGCAACAGCAGCCCGATCAACGACGGGGCCTCCGCCGTCCTCATCACCTCCAGCGCGACCGCGGTCCGGCTGGGTCTCCGGCCTCGCGCCCGCCTGCACAGTTTCGCCGTCACCGGATCCGACCCGCTGCTCATGCTCACCGGCGTCATCCCGGCGACGGAAAAGGTGCTGCGTCGCGCGGGACTACGGCTGGAGGACATCGGCCTGTTCGAGATCAACGAGGCCTTCGCCAGTGTCGTGCTGGCGTGGCAGCAGGAAACCGGGGCAGATCCGGCCAAGGTCAACGTCCACGGCGGCGCGATCGCGCTGGGGCATCCGCTCGGCGCGAGCGGCACCCGGCTGATGGGCACGCTGGTCAACGCGCTCCACCACCACGGCGCTCGCTATGGGCTGCAGGCCATGTGCGAGGGCGGCGGCCAGGCCAACGCGACCATCGTGGAGGCGCTGTGACCGACCCGCTCCCCAAGAAACTGGCGAGCCATCCGCCGGTACAGGCGGTGCTTGCCAAACGCACGAAAAGCCGTCGCCGGTGATCGACGCCGCCTGGCTCGAGGAGATGTGCCTCGCCCCCCAGGTGCCGACGACGCGGCGGCCGTCTCACTCGATCACCCGGATCTGACCGGCGAGCGGGAGCACGTCCTGCGGGCGCTGCCCGGCACCAGGACCCTCGTCGGAGCGGGAGAACCATCCCGGCCGGGCTCGGCGCCGTGGGGCTGCACCGCAAGATGATCCATCCGAAGTTCGGCAACTTCGTGCTCCTGGCGACGCTCCTGGTCGACGCGAGTTGTGCGTCGCGGCTTGCCCGATCGGGGCCATCTCGAAGACCGGCGAGTTCGACTTTCTCGCCCTGCTCGACGCACAACTACCGCGAGTTCACCGAACGCCAAACCCCCACAAGCCGGTGAAGGAGGTCGATGGCGGCTACCCGACAACGCGGTAACGGAGGTGAGTGACGCCGTGCTCGCCTTCGAGTACCCGCACCCGCTCGAGTTCTCGGTGCGCGATGCCGAGGTGCTCGAACAGCCGGACCCCATCGCCCAGCAGCACGGGGACCAGGTGGATCTCGAGTTCGTCGAGCAGCCCCGCGCGCAGCATCCGCTGGGCCGTACTCGCGCCGTGCACCAGGACGTCCTCGTCACCGGCGGCCAGTTTGGCGGCGCGCACCGCGGCCCCGACATCGTTTGAGTAGCGCACCTTCGGCCAGTTCGCCGCCCATTCCGGCGCCGGGTGCCTGCTGAGGATCTCGATCGGGACGCCGTCGTGGTGATCGCCGCCCCAGCCTTCGGCCGGTTCGAAGGTCCCGCGTCCGGCGACGACCGCGCCGGTCGCCATGAACTCGTCGCGGATCGTGCGATTCACCCTGCCGGCCTCTCCGGCGAACAGCCAGTCGTGCAGCCGCTCCCCTCCCGCACCGAGCCCCTGCTCGAGGCTGACATCGGGGCCGGCGATAAAGCCGTCGAGGGACATCGACATGTACAGCACGGTCGAGGACATCGGTTCGCTCCTTCGGTCGGTTCTGCCTACGCGTCGAACGGCGGGTCCGGTCTTCGACACGGTGGGCGCGCGACTGAGCCTCCGCCGTCACATCTTCCGTCAGCCATCCGTCAGGGTTACGACGGACAGTGATGAAGGATGGGGACCGTGGACGAACACGACTGGCTGGCGCGGCGCTTCGAGGGACACCGGACGCACCTGAGGGCGGTGGCGTACCGGATGCTCGGTTCGCTGAGCGAGGCTGACGACGCGTGCAGGAGTCCTGGCTGCGGCTCAACCGGGCAGGCGCCGAAGACGTGGACAACCTCGGCGGCTGGCTGACCACCGTCGTCGGCCGGATCTGCCTCGACATGCCGCGCTCGCGCAAGTCACGCCACGAGGACCCGGTCGGGGCGCAACTCGCCGACCCGATCATCGGCCAAGCGGGCGGGATCGACCCGGAACACCAGGTCCTGCTGGCGGATTCGGTCGGGCTCGCACTCTTGGTCGTGCTCGACACACTGGACCCCGCCGAGCGGCTCGCGTTCGTATTGCACGACATGTTCGCCCTGCCGTTCGACGAGATCGCGCCGATCGTGGGCCGGACGCCGGGCGCGACCAGGCAACTCGCCAGCCGCGCCCGCCGCCGTCTTCAAGGGTCACCCACAGTGCCCGACGCGGACTTGGGCCGTCAGCGGGAAGCCGTCGACGCGTTCTTCGCCGCGGCGCGGGACGGCGACTTCGACGCGCTGGTGTCGGTGCTCGCCCCGGACGTGGTACTCCGTGCCGAGGGTGGCGCGGCTCCGGCGGGAACCTCGCGCTCCGTGCGCGGGGCGGCCACGGTCGCTGGTCAGGCGCTCATGTTCCGGCAGACGGGCGCCGGCGGAGAGCTGCGGCCCGCGCTGGTCAACGGCGCGGCCGGGATGGTCGTCACCAAGGACGGCGTGCCGCAGACGGTCTTCGCCTTCACTGTCGTGGACGGGAAGATCGCGGCGATCGACATCCTCGCCGACCCGGACCGCCTCGCCGCGCTCGACTTCGAACCGCTGGGCTGAGCAAGTGTCGTGAAAGGGGCTGTCCTGACGAACCCTGTCAGGACAGCCCCTTTCACGACATGCGCGCTCCCGGGATCAGGAGGTCGGGAAGTTGTCCGCGGTGCGGATACGGTCCCGGATCCAGACGCCGGCGGGCTTCAACGGAGCCGTGCCGGTGAAGGAGCTGCCCGAGCAGGTGCCCGGTTTGAACACCGCGCCCGACCGGTTGTCGTCGGAGAAGTTCCAGTTGGTCCAGCTGATCTTCTTCGACGCCAGGAAGTCCAGGTACTTCTGGGAGTTGGTGAAGTCGTTCCCGCCGTCACCGCTGGCGGTCTGGGTGCCGAACTCGGTCACGAACAGCGGGATCTTGCTCGCGGCCCGGGTCAGGGCGTTGAAGTACTCGGCTTTGTGCGACGCCGCGTAGAAGTGGAACGTGTACATGAAGTTGGTGGCGCGCACCGGGTTGTTGAGGATGTCGGTCTCGTTGCGGCCGTCGGAGATGCCGAGCGAGCCCCATCCGTGGGTGCCCACGAGCACGACGCCGTCGGAGTCCTGGGCGCGGATGACCGGGATCATCTGCTCCGCGTAGCTGCGGACACGGTCCCAGCTGACGTTGTTGGGCTCGTTGGCGATGTCGTAGATGACGTTGGTCTTGTCCTTGTGCCGCTGGGCGATCTCGGTGAAGAACGTCTTGGCGCGGCTGAGGTTCGCGTTCGGGTCGCCGGGGGTGAGCTGATGCCAGTCGACCAGGGCGTACAGGCCGCGTTTGGTGGCTTCCTCGATGTACCCGTGCACCATGTCGGTGAACTTGCGCGGGTTGGTCTCGTAGCCGCCTTCCTGGATGTACATCGAGATCCGGAGGACGTCGGCCTTCCAGTCGTTGGCCAGCGCGTCGAGCGAAGCGGTCTTGACGCATTGGCTGTACCACTGGATTCCGTGGGTGCTCATGCCACGGAGCTGGATCGGCTTGCCTGCGGAGTTGCAGAGCTGGAGGCCGCAGACCTTCAGCTGTCCGTTGACCGCGGCCGGGCTGCCGGGCGGCAGGGCGGCGGCGGCCCGCGTCGCGGGTTCTGCCGCGGTCTCGGTCGCCGTCGAGGTGCTGGCGGTGGCGATCGGGGCCAGCAGTCCGGCGGCCAGTGCGGCCGTCATCCGGAGACGGAACTTGTCCCAACGCATTCGGCTTCTCCTCTCGCGTCGGCGGCACCGGCGTTGGTGGGCCGACGGTCAGGGCGGCGGAGTTAAATAGGAAACTTTCCTTACTATTGGAGGGTGAAGGAGAGATTACCTACGGGCTCCACGGACGGTCAAGACCTGACCACCGACTGTTTCGGCGACCTCGGGCATGCTCGGAGCGTGACGACCATCGTGGCCTTCCACGCGCACCCCGATGACGAAGTGCTGCTGACCGGTGGCACCCTCGCGCGCGCCGCAGCCGACGGGCATCGCGTCGTCCTGGTGGTCGCCACCATCGGCATGCGAGGCGCGGACGCCGCACGCCGGGCCGAGTTCGAGGCGAGCGCGAACATGCTGGGCGTCGAGCGGGTCGTGCACCTCGGATACGCCGGCAGCGGCCATGGCGCGATCCTCTACCCGGACCCGCCGGACTGGGTCCGCGTCGTCCGCGCGAGCACTGACGACGCCGCAGCGTGTCTCGTGGCGATCCTGCGCGAAGAGAAGGCATCTGTGCTTCTGAGCTACGACCGGAACGGCGGCTACGGCCGCGCGGGCTGCGGTCCGTGAAGGACTCCTTGAGGGACCCAGAGTCCCTCAAGGAGTCCTTCACGGACTCGGAACACTCGGCGCTAGCCTCACCACCGCGGCGGACCCGCGTCCACGATCTTCCGCGAAAGCTCCAGCGGATCGTGGACCATCAGCGACTCCATCCACCACGTCATCCCGGCCTGCCCCAGCGCAGGCAGGTCCACCTTGATCGGTTCCTCCCACGCGGGGCTCGCGTTCCCGGCGACCGCGATGTCGAAGGGGCGTCCCGGTTCCAGCCCGGCAAGACCGAGCGCGCGGTGGGTGTCGGCGACTTCTTCGGCGGTCGGCGTGTGGTCTTCCGGATTCGGGAAGATCCCGTCGCACAACGCCGCTCGCCGGACCACGCGCGGGTTGTCGGTGGAGCTCGCCACCCAGATCGGAATCCGGAACGGCTCGGGCGGTGCTTCGGCCAGCGCGACCTGATAGTGCGCACCGTCGTGATCGAACCGCCGTCCGGACCAGATCGCGCGGATGACGTCGAGTCCTTCGTCGAACATCGCCGACCGCGTCAGCAGGTCGGTCTGTTCACCGAATCGGCTGAAGTCGCCGGATTCGTCCGAACCGAGGCCGGTGCCGAGGATCAGCCGCCCGCCGGACAGCCTGCTGACCGTCGACGCGTGCCGTGCGACCACCCATGGGCGGCGCCGGGCGGGTGGCGTGATCATCGGCCCGAACAGCAGACCGCTGGTGGCGTGCGCGAGGGCACCGAGCGTCGTCCACGGATCCGCGATGGGCATCGTGTCCGCGACGACGTGGTCCCAGAGGAAAAAGCCGTCCCAGCCCGCCGCCTCGGCTCGTACGGCGAGGTCGACGAGCACCGCGGGCTCACCGAACGGGCCGAAAGGCGGCAGATAGACAGCGTGGCGGACCGTGCTGCCGGTCAAGTCGATCATCTCCCCAACGTCATCGTCGAAGTCACCGGACGGCCGCTTGTTCACGCCGTTCACCCACGTTAGCGTCCGGAAGATGGCGGGAAACGGTGAATGATCGGCGAAGTGGCCGGAGCATCGGGGAAGGTTACGCCGGGCGTCGGCTCTGGTGGTCGCCGTCTCACTATGCGCGACACTTTCCGCTGTGAACGCGTCCGCATCGCAGGATGACGGCTGGTCCCGTGACTTCTACTGGGGCGTGGCGTCGTCGGGTTACCAGTCCGAAGGCAGCGCCCCGGACAGCAACTGGAAGCGGTTCGTGGACCGCTCCGCCGGAAAGGACGGCGTCGACGAGTACCGGGACTCCGTGGACTTCCGGCACCGCTACGCCGACGACATCCGCCTCGCCGCCGGGCTAGGTGTCAACACCTACCGCTTAGGCGTCGAGTGGGCCCGTGTCGAACCCTCGCCCGGCCGGTGGGACGAGACCGAGCTGGCCTTCTACGACGACGTGCTCCGGCAGGTCCGGGTAGCGGGCATGACCCCGATGATCACCCTCAACCACTGGGTCTACCCGGGCTGGGCACTCGATCAGGGTGGCTGGGCCGAGACACGGACAGCCGACGCGTGGCTGGAGTTCAGCCGGAAGATCGTCGAGCGCTACGCCGGGCAGGACGTCCTCTGGGTGACGTTCAACGAGCCGCTCATCTTCCTCAAGAACGAACAGAAGGTCGGCGCGCTCGCCCCCACGCGGTACTTCGCGGCGCAGGCCAACGTCGTCCAGGCGCATCGGCGGGCCTACGACCTGATCCACGAGATCGATCCGGCCGCGAAGGTCACCAGCAACCAGGCCTACCTCACCGGGGTCAACGGGATGGCCGACTGGTTCTTCCTCGACCAGGTCAAGGACAAGCTCGACTTCATCGGCATCGATTACTACTACGGCCTCAGCATCGACAACTGGACGGTGTTCGCCGCCGCGACCGACAAGTTCTGGGATGTGAAGCTCCAGCCCGAAGGTATCTACTACGCCCTGCGCAGCTACCACAACCGGTTCCCGCGCCTGCCCCTCTACATCGTCGAGAACGGCATGGCGACCGACAACGGCGAGCCACGCGACGCGGACTACACGCGCGGGGACAACGTCCGCGACACCGTCTACTGACTCCAGCGGGCGAAGGCCGACGGGATGAATCTCATCGGCTACAACTATTGGAGCCTCACCGACAACTACGAATGGGGCAGCTATCGCGCCCGGTTCGGACTGTACACAGTGGATGCTTTCACCGATCCCGCGCTGACCCGGCGCCCCACGGACGCCGTTCCCGCCTACCAGGGTCTGGTCACGGCGGGCGGCGTGCCGCGGGGCTACCGGCTCAAGCGCGGGCCGGGTCTCTGCTCGCTCGTGGACGGGCTGAACAGCTGCCTCAACCCGGCGAAGGTGGACGGACCGCTCGCGCCCATGAGGTGACGCTCAAACCGCGATCGGCTCGGGCGCCAGTTCGAGGCGCCTGCCCTCGAACGTCCGCCGCATCCGCCGGTCGTGGGTGACGACCACCAGCGCGCCGGGGTACTCCGACAGCGCCTGCTCCAACTCCTCCACCAGATCGGGGGCGAGATGGTTGGTCGGCTCGTCGAGCAGCAGCAGGTCGGTCCTGACCGTCACCAGCCTGGCCAGTTCGAGCCTGCGGCGCTGCCCGACGGACAACTCCCGGACCGGTTTGCGCAGATCCGCGGCACGAAACAGGCCCAGCGACAGCAGCCTCTCTGCGGCCTCCTCCTCGTCACCCTCCCCCGCGAACACCGCCAGGACGCTTCGAGCGTCGCCGTCGAGGCCGCCGTTCTGGTGCAGGAACCCGATCCGGCCCGCCCGGTCCGCCGAGCCGGTCGACGGAACGAGTTCACCCGCGAGCACCCGCATGAGCGTGGTCTTGCCCGCCCCGTTGGGACCGGTCACGAGCACTCGCTCCCCCGGCAGCACGCTGAGCGACGTCGGCGGCAGTCGTCCGGCCACCGACACGTTGTCCACCTTCACCACGTGCTGATCGGCTTCCGCGCCACCGGCGGCGATCCGCGCCGAGAACCGGAGTGGCCGCGGTGGCGGCGGAACCGGGTCGGCCTCCAGCCGCTGGATCCGCTCGCGGGCCGACCGGATGCGGCTCATCGCCCCGTGTGCCCGGGACCGGGCCCGGAACGCACCAGCCCCGCTGAAGGCCGCCGGGGCCTTGCGCGGGATCGCCGAGAACCGGTCGATGTTGGCGTCCGCCAGTGCCTCGTTCCGGGCCTTCTCCTGTTTCCATTCCTCGTATTCCCGGATCCACCGGGCTCGCGCGGCCTCCTTCGCCGCGAGGTAACCCGCGTAGCCGTTGCCGTGCCGGTGCACGGTCCGGCGGTCGGCGTCGACCTCGATGATCGTGGTGGTGACCCGGCTGAGGAACAGCCGGTCGTGGGTGATCGCGACGAGCCTGCCGCGATGCCCGCGAAGGTGGTTCTCCAGCCACGCGACGGCTTCGTCGTCGAGATCGTTGGTCGGCTCGTCCAGCAACAGCAGTTCCGGCGACGCGGCCAAGGTGGCGGCGAGGGCGAGCCGGGACCGCTGACCGCCGGACAGACTGCCCAGCGCGCGTCCGCGGTCGAGACCCGGCTGCCCGAGCCCGTGCAGTGCGACCTCCACCCTGGCGTCGGCCTCGTAACCACCGCGCGCTTCGTAGGCGGCCGTGAGATCGCTGTAGACGGCCAGGTCCCCAGCGGTCTCGAGCGCCTCCTCGGCCGCCCGCAGCCGGGATTCCAGTTCTCGGATGTCGGCCAGCGCGAGGTCGATCGCGTCCCCGACCGTGGCGGCGTCGGGCAGCTCCAGCGTCTGCGGGAGATAGCCGACGCCGCCGGG
Source organism: Amycolatopsis sp. cmx-11-32 (assembly GCF_047608695.1). NCBI lineage: Bacteria > Bacillati > Actinomycetota > Actinomycetes > Pseudonocardiales > Pseudonocardiaceae > Amycolatopsis > Amycolatopsis sp. cmx-11-32. Next base: position 261,662 of record NZ_JADNQN010000003.1, read on the forward strand.
CGCGGTGACGGTCACCGTGCCGTTGTCCGCCTCTTCGCGGCCGGCGATCAGTCTCAGCAGGGTGGACTTGCCCGAGCCGTTGTCGCCGATGACGCCGGCCCTCTCCCCCGGTTTGACGGTGAAGCCGACCTGGTCGAGTACGACGTGGTCGTCGAAACGTCTGGTGACACCGGAGAGCACGAGTTGTGTTCCGGGATTTTGATGCGGGGTACGCATAAAGGCGTCCTCCTGATTCTCGGCGCGGCCGATCGCGATCGGGCAGGGAGGTTCCGCGCACGGCGAAGGAAAAGGGCGCACGCGGAAGGACGCGGCCCGGCGGAGCGAAGGCTCTACGCCAGGGCCGCGTCGAAGACGAGAATCACAGGTAGAAGTAGAAAATCCCCATGACGAAGACGGTAGCGGGAGAACGCGGACGGGCAAAACGAATTAAAGGTTGTGTACGGGTTCACAGAGTGGTCTGTGTCCCCATACCGCGACAGTGGTACCCCGGTGATCCAGAATCGCAGCCGGAGGTTTTCGCGGTCTGAGGGAATGGGGTCCCCCGTGCACGGGTCCAGCGGTCCGATCGCCCGGTTCCGCCGACGGCTCTTTCCCGGACACAACTCGCTCGCGCGCGGCTCGGACCGCTTCGAAGCCCTCCTCCTGAAGCTCGTCATCCTCGCCGCACTCCTCGCCGTCCCGGTCGCGGCCGCAGCCGGCTCCGCCAACCACGGCAGGCAGGTCGCCGCGGCCGCCGCCGACGCGGCCGGACGTCAGGCCACCACCGCGTACCTGGTGAAGTCCGCGCCCATCCGCATCGTCGACAGCGAGAGCGTCGGGACCGACGATTCCACGACCGAGGCGACGTGGACCGACTCACGCGGTGCCCGGCACACCGGCGGTGTCCTCGCGACGCCCGGCAGTCCCGCCGGATCTCCCGTCCCGATCTGGCTGGACGCGCGCGGTGAGCCGACCGCCGCCCCGAGGACAGCGTCCACGGCCGTCTTCGATTCCGTGCTCGTCGGCCTCTGGCTGTGGTTCGCGGTGGTCGCCGCGCTGGCCCTGCTCTACCGGGTCGTCCGGCTGGTGCTGGACCGGCACCGGGCCGCGGCCTGGGAGCGCGCTTGGGCGGTGTACCCACGTTCCGGCTCTTGGCCCTGATTCCGGCGGCGAGGGCAAAGCGCCTCGGTTAGGGTGCCCGGATGCGCATCATGATCTCTGCGGACATGGAAGGCGCCACCGGCGTCACCTGGACCGAAGACGTCATCCCCGGCACCGAGCAGTGGCAGCGATTCCGGCGCCTGTTCACCGGCGACGTCAACGCCACCATCGCCGGTCTGTTCGACTCCGGTGCTACCGACATACTCGTCAACGAGGCGCATTCGTCCCAGCGGAACCTCCTGCTCGAAGACCTCGACGGCCGGGCGCGGATGCTCACCGGCAGGCACAAGCCACTCTCGATGATGCAGGGCATCGATACCGGCGTCGACGGGGTCGTCTTCCTCGGTTACCACGCCGGCGCCGGGTTCGACGGCGTCCTGTCCCACACGTACCTGGAGAACCAAATCACCGGGGTGTGGCTCGACGACGTCCCCGCCAGTGAAGGCAGGCTCAACGCCGCGATGGCCGCCGAATACGGCGTCCCGGTGCTGGTCGTCTCCGGTGACGACAAGGCCTGTGACGACGCCCAGGACTACGCGCCGGAGGCCGAACTGGTCACGGTGAAGGAGTGCGTCAGCCGCTACGCCGCGATCTGCCTGCCGCCTGCCAGGACCGCCGAACTGCTGTCCTCGGCCGCGGCGGACTCGATGAACCGGGCGGGGCGGGGCGAGCGGTTCACCACTCCGCACCGGATCGAGGTCGAGTTCGACGCGAGTCATCTCGCGCAGGCCGCGGCGGTGATCCCGACGGTGGAACAGATCGGTGTACGGCGGGTCGGCTTCGACGCGCCGGACATGACCGAAGCGATGAAGGCGTTCAAGATCGTCACGGCGATCGCGGCTGGGGCGGTGCAGGGTATCTATGGCTGAACTCGATGTCGTCGACGTTTGTTCGCAGTTGATCCGGTTCGACACCACGAACCGGGGCAACGGGGATTCCGAGGGCGAGCGCGATGCGGCCGAGTACGTCGCGTCGCTGCTGTCCGGGCTCGGGATCGGCTCGAAGATCATCGAGTCCGCACACCGGCGCGCGAACGTGATCGCGCGTGTCCCGGGCACCGACCCGAGCCTGCCCGCGCTGCTGGTGCAAGGGCATCTCGACGTCGTCCCGGCCGGCGCCGCCGACTGGTCGGTGCCTCCGTTCTCGGGCGAGGTCCGCGACGGGTTCCTGTGGGGCCGCGGCGCGGTCGACATGAAGGACTTCTGCGCGATGGTCCTCGCCGCCCTCGCCTCCGGCGTCCGGCCGCGGCGGGACATCGTCCTGGCGTTCGTGGCCGACGAGGAGGACAAGGGCGAGTACGGCGCGCACTGGCTCGCCGCGGCACACCGGCATCTGTTCGACGGGTGCGCGGCCGCGATCAGCGAGTCGGGCGCCTACAGCTACCACGTCCCCGCCGCCGACGGCCGGACCGTGCGGCTCTATCCGGTGGCGACCGCCGAACGCGGCACCGCCCACCTCCGGTTGACCGCCAAGGGCCGCGCGGGGCACGGGTCGCGGCCGAACGACGAGAACGCGGTCACCCGGCTGGTCACCGCACTCGGCAAGATCGCCGCGCACCGCTGGCCGGTCCAGCTGACCCCGACGGTCCAGGCCTTTCTCGAACGCACCGGGGAGGCACTCGGCGTCCCGATCGATCTGTCCGATGTGGACGGAACGATCGCGCGGCTGGGCCCCGCCGGGGCTCTGGTGGTGCCGACCGTCCGCAACAGCACGACGCCGACCATGCTCGACGCCGGCTACAAGGTGAACGTGATCCCGAGCTCGGCCGAGGCCCAGGTGGACATCCGCGTCCTCCCCGGTACCGAGCCGGACCTGTTCGCCGAACTCGACGCGATGCTCGGCGAAGGCGTCGCCCGCGAGTTCGTCGCGCACCAGCCGCCGGTTCAGGCCCCGGTGGATTCGCCGTGGTTCGACGCGATGGCGGACGCGCTGCGATCGGAAGACCCTGAAGCCGTCGTGGTCCCCTATTGCATGGGTGGCGGGACGGACGCGAAGGCCTTCAGCCCGCTCGGGATCGACTGTTACGGCTTCGCGCCGCTGTGGCTGCCGGAAGGCTTCCCCTACCGCGCGATGGCGCACGGTGTCGACGAACGCGTCCCGGTCGAGGGCCTGCGGTTCGGCACACGCGTACTGCGGCACTTCCTGGCGAACTGCTGACGACCTCGTGAGTGGTAAGGACGGGGTGGACCGAACGGCCGGTTTCGCGTGACTGGACGGACACACGCGCCCGGCAGAAATTCGCCGCGTGTCGTCCATCCAGTCACGGGTGTCGTCCATCCAGTCACGCGAAACCGCCATCCACGCACCGGCAGGAACGTACCCAAAACACGGTTGGCTCCAACTGACAACGGCACGATGGCGTTGTACCGCAACGGAACATCCGTCGACGGGTTCTACGTCGATCCGGGTGATCCCTGGGCCGTCGCCGGCGAGCCCGAACCCGACCTGGCGTCCGTGACCGACCCGCGGGGTATCAAGATCGGCGGCAGTTTCCCGCAGGACACACGGGAAGGAAACCCGTGCGATTGCCGTCTGGACGAGCTGATGTTCCTCGACCGGGCCGTGCATCCGCTAAGGATCCGGTTGCAGTACCGCTGGGCCCGGCGCTGGGCCTCGCTTCATCCGAATTTCATGAAGGCCGCTTAACGTCGGCGGCGTGAGACCTCTGACTTCGCGCGTTCAGGCGGGCGTGCTCCTGATCGGCCTTGGTACGGCACTGTCGGCGTGCCGGGGTGGCCTTTCGGTTCCGCGTGCCGACTCTTCACCCACGACGCCCACGTCGTACACCGCCCCCTCGGTCCAGACCGAGACACTGACCGTGACGCCCTCGGCGCCGACCTCGTCGGCCGCTCCCGGCCTCGAGCCCGCGGCGATCGACCGGGTGTTCCAGGTCTACATGAACGGGCTGGCCAATCACGACATGACCGCGTTGCGCAGCGGCACCTGCCCGCGCCTGCGCGAGACACTGCTGGGGTTCGAGCTCCACGGGCATTACGTCGAGCGCTGGGAGATGCTGCCGTACTCCGTCCAGACCGGACAGGAGTTCGTGACCGTGCAGGCCAAGGTCACCCAGCGGAGCGCGCGGAACGGAAGGATGGCGGGCGACGTGGTCTACTCCTGGTACGTCGAACGGAACGAGGACACGAACTACTACGTATGTGGTTGGCTCGACTACCAGTGAGCCCGGGAGGCGCCCGGTGAACGAAGTCGCGCGACTGGCAGGGCAGGAACGGGCGGATTTCGCCGCGTTCCTGCGAACTCTGCCGCCCGTGTGCTGGGACGCGCCGACGTTGTGTTCGAAGTGGACGGTCCGGGAAGTGGTCACCCACGTCGTCGACTACGACGCATTGGGCTACCGCGATCTGCTTCGCCAGGCCGTACGCGGCGGGCTGCGACTCGACCGGATGAACGCGCTCGCTGTCGAACGGAAACCAGAGCGGACACCGGAAGAGCTGATCTCAAGGATCGAAGAGCACCTCGAACCACGCGGCCTGACCGCCGCTTTCGGCGGCCGGGTGGCGCTGCTCGACGGTCTCATCCACCAGCAGGACATCCGCCGCCCGCTGAGCCTTCCGCGCGAGGTGCCGCCCGATCGACTGCGCCACGCTTTGGCGTTCGCGCGCTTCGCCCCGCCGATCAAGGCAGGCTGGAGAGCACGCGGGCTCCGGCTCGTCGCGACGGACCTCGACTGGTCGGCCGGATCCGGACCGGAGGTCCACGGCCCCGGCGAGGCGCTCCTGATGGCGATCGCCGGACGGGACGCGGCACTCGGCGAGGTCTCCGGGCCCGGCGCGGCGATCGTCGCGTCCAGGATGGGTTCCCGCCGGGTCAGTCCGGAAAAGCGCCGGAAAGCACGGTGAAAGCGGAGTCCAGCCACTGACGGTGGTCCGCGACGAGATCCGCCAGTTCCTCTCCGGCGAGGCGGCGCCGGGTCGTCGCCACGGCGACGGTGCGGTACGCGGCGACGATCAGTGCGGCGACCAGTTCACCGTCGCCCGAGAACCGGATGTCACTCTCCAGCTCATCGGCCAGCTCTGCCTCGATCTCGTGCTCGAACTCGCGCAGCCGTGAGATGAGAGCGCGCGACCCGGCGACGGTACGCGCGTCGGCGACGAACTGTTCACCGTTCCCCGCGCGAGGTCGACCTGACCCGCAACGCCACTCACCACCCCACCTGCGAACCGCGCTTTCCCCAGTACATGAAGGCCCCCTTCCTTGCGCTAGGCCCAAGGAAGGGGCCTTGGTGTACTTAAGACGGGCATACACGGCGGGCCTGGGGCCACCGTCACACCGCCAGGATCACCCGGTCGGACCGGGTGTCCGTAGAATCCGGTGACGATGCGACGTTTCCGGTGGTGGTGGGGTGCTCTGGCGCTCACGTTCGTGGTGGTTCTCGTCGGGTTCATTGCCTTTACCGGGTCGGAAAGCCGCCCAGGGCAGCCGTCCCCGCGTCAGGGTCCACCGGGGACGGGGCCGCTGACGGTCGTCTCCATCGGCGACAGCACCGTGTCCGGCGAAGGCGCGGGCGACTACACGCCCACGACCAACGGTCAGGGTGGCAACTGGTGCCACCGCTCCCCCAACGCCTTCGTCGAGCAGATCAAGATTCCCGACGTCACCGCGCGCGTGAACCTCGCGTGTTCAGGGGCGCCTTCGGAGCAGATCGCCCTTGGCGAGGCGAAGCAGTGGACCGAGCCTTCGCAGGCTCAGCAGCTCGCGAACCTGATCAAGGACCATCGGGTCGCGGCGGTGGTGATCGCGATCGGCGCGAACGACGAGCCGAAGTTCTCCGCTCAAGTCAGCGAGTGCTTCAAGGCGTGGTTCTCGCCGCAGAATCCGCCGTGCAGCGAAGCACTCCGCACCACTTGGAAGTCCAAAGTGGACGCGATGGTGCCGAAGGTGACCAACGCCGTCGCCGACGTCAAGAAGGTGCTGGCACAGGCCGGCTACGTCCCGGCGGACTACCAGCTCGTGCTGATGTCGTACGCCTCGCCTGTCGGACCTCAGATCCCGGAGGTACTTCGCAGCCTCAACGGCTGCCCGTTCCGCACCGAGGATCTGGAGTGGATGCGGCGCGACGGCGTCTCCGTCCTGTCGGACGGGCTCAAGCAGGCGTCGAGGGCGAGCAGTGCGCGGTTCCTCGACCTTTCACGGGCGGGCGCGGGCCGCGAGGCATGCAGCAGCGACCCGGCGAACGAGTGGTTCAGCAGGCTGACGCTGCAGCTGCGCGACCTCGGCCAGGTGGACCGTGCGAGCCACGCGCTGCAGGAGTCTTTCCACCCCAACGCGAACGGGCACGCCCAGGTCGCGAACTGTCTCAACGAGTTCCTCGCCGCACGCGGCGGTAACGCGTCGTGCCTCTCCGGGCCCGACGGCAAACTGCACGCCGCGCCCGAAGTGATCGCCCGCTAGAGGTCGAGTGCGGCGCGCAACGCGATGTCGATGCGCTCTTGGACCTCTTGGTCGATCTCCGCGATCCTCTCGTCGAACCACGGCCGGTACAGGCGCGTGAGGTTCAGCGTGGAGACCCAATAGCGCGCGTCGACGGCGACACCGAGGATGTCCTGTGGATCACGGTCGAGCAGTTCGGTACCGAGCAGCCACGGCCGCTCGGATTCGTTCACCCCGTCCGAGGACAGCAGCACGACGGTGCGCTGCCGTGCCGGTTCGGTCGGGGGGTGATACGTCCAGACTTCACCCCTGTGCACGCAGATCCTTCTCCGCGGCGGTCAGCTCGGCCTCGTCCGATTCGGCGGACGGTGTGACCGGAGCGCGCTGCGGGGTGTACCCGGTGCGGACGGCTTCCCTGCGGGCTGCCTTGGACAACCACGACGAGACCGAGATCCCGTGTGCCTTGGCGGCCCGCTCGGCGAACTCGAGCGCACCGCTGTCGAGTGAAAGAGTGACCTTACGTGTTGCCATACCTTTTATCGTACCAGCGTCGCGCAAGTCCACCCCACTCTTCGAGAAAGCACTGCCGGAGGGCCCGGTCACAGCGTCGGCGAGCGACCTTCGAACGGTGTCGACAGCACCACCGTGGTCCGGGTCGAGACCTTGGCGGACTCGCGGATCCGGCGGAGCAGATCCTCCAGGCCGAGCGGCGAAGCCACCCGGACCAGGAGGATGTACGACTCGTCCCCGGCGACCGAGTAGCAGGACTCGATCTCCTTGATGTGCTCGAGACGCTGCGGGTAGTCGTCCGGGGCGGCGGGATCGTTCGGCGTCAGCGAGATCAGCGCCGTGAGCGGGAGGCCGATCTGCTCGCCGTCGAGCCGCGCGGTGTATCCGAGGATCACGCCGCGCTGCTCCAGCCGCCGCACCCGCTGGTGCACCGCCGACACCGAGAGTCCGACCCGCTCGGCGAGATCGGTGAAACTGCGTCGCCCGTCGGCCGCCAGTTCTCCCACGATCGCCTGGTCCAGCGGCTCAAGAGAACCGGTCATGCGTCGAGCACGATCAGGTCGTGCGGACGCTGGTTGACCGACTCGACGCCGTCCTCGGTGACCACGACGATGTCCTCGATGCGGGCGCCCCAGCGGCCCGGCTGGTAGATGCCGGGCTCGACACTGAAGGCCATACCCGGCTCGAGCGGCAGCGCGTTGCCCTTGATGATGTAGGGCTCCTCGTGCACGTCGAGGCCGATGCCGTGGCCGGTGCGGTGGATGAAGAACTCGCCGTAGCCGGCGCCGTCGATGATGTCGCGCGCGGCGGCGTCGATCTGCTCGGCGGTGACACCCGGGCGGACGGCCTCGACCGCGGCGCGCTGGGCACGCTGCAGGACCGCGTACGTCTCGGCGACGTCGGCGTCGCGCGGCTCGCCGACCGCGTAGGTGCGGGTGGAGTCGGAGTTGTAGCCCTCCGCGATCGGGCCGCCGATGTCGACCACGACGACGTCACCGCGCTCGATGACCCGCTCGGAAACGTCGTGGTGCGGGCTGGCGCCGTTGGGGCCCGAGCCGACGATCACGAAGTCCGCGTGGGTGTGGCCCTCTTCGACGATCGCGGCGGTGATGTCCGCGCCGACCTCGGCCTCGGTCCGGCCCGGCCGCAGCCACTCGTGGACCCGGGCGTGGACGCGATCGATGGCCGCGCCCGCGTCACGCAGCGCCTGGATTTCGGCCGCGTCCTTGCGCATCCGCAGTTCGCGCACGATCGGACCGGCGAGCGTCTGGTCGGCGTCGCCGAGCGCGCCGCGGAAGGCGAGCACGTGCAGCGCCGGGGTGAAGTCACTGACCGCGACCCGGCCTGGCTTGCCAAGCCTGTCGGCGACCAGTTCGTAGGCGTTGTCCCCGTCGACCCAGGTGATGACCTCGATGCCGAGCTCCTCGGCCGGGACATCGGCGTAGCCGGGAGCCTCCAGCTTCGGCAGCACCAGCGCCGGGGCGCCGTCGGCCGGGATCACGAGAGTGGTCAGCCGCTCGAAGGAGCCCCCGGCCTGTCCGATCAGGTAGCGCAGGTCCGAGCCGGGCGCGATGAGCAGGGCGTCGGTGTCCGCGGCGGCCGCCGCGGCACGGGCCCGGTCGAGGCGGGCGCGGAGGCCGGCGACATCGGGGGCTGGGTGGTGCAGGGAACGGCGCGACATGACGCCGAGCCTAGTCGGTCCGCGCCCCTTGGCTCACCAGCCGGTCACCCCCGATCGGGGCGGGGTCGTCGAGTCCCCGCCAGACCGGGAAGATCGCCGGGAAGGTGGTGGCGATCAGGTACAGGCCACCGAACGTCGCGAGCGCGCCGACGAGTCCGACGCCGTCCAGCAGCAGCCCCGCCGCCATCGAGCCGAGTGGCATCGCGGCGAGCACTCCGCCGACGAGGAGACTGAGCACGCGGCCGCGGACGGCTTCCGGCACCCGTTCGTAGACCACCGGCAGCAGGATCGGGTTGAGCGCGCCCGCCCCTGTCCCGGCGACCGCCAGGCCCACGAGCAGGAGCACCGGCGTGGGTTCCAGCGCCAGGAGGACGAACCTCGGCGCGCCCTCGATGGCGACCGCGACCAAGATCGCCGAACGTCGCGAGAACCGATGACCTATCCAGCCGTAGAGCGCCGAACCGAGCAGCGCGCCCACCGCGACCGCGGTGATCATCGCGCCGATCAGGGCGGTGCTGTGCAGGACCTGATCGCCGTACGCCGGATACAGGACTCCGAGCAGTCCGAAATCGAGACTGTTGGTGAGCATCAGCATGCCGACGATCGCACGCAGCACGCCGTCGCGTTTCACGTACCCGAGCCCTTCCCGCAATTCCTTGAGGTATCCGCCCGACGACGGTCTCGGCGGACCGGCGGCCGCGGGAATCAGGGCGAACACCAGCGACGCGGACAGCAGGAGCGCGCCGGCGTCGACGAACAGCACCGGAATCGGCCCGATCAGCGCGATCAGCGCGCCCGCCGCGGGGCCGCCCAGCATCCGGCCGGTCCGCATCGCGGCTTCGACGGCGCTCGCGGCCCGGCTCGTGCGGACCCTGCCCGCTTTGGCGACTCCCGCGAGCAAGACCTGTTTCGCGGTGTCGGCGGGCCCACGGGACACACCCATCACGAACGACAGCGCGATCAGTCCTGGCAGGCTGAGCCCTGTCGTGTTCAGGGCGAGCGGGATCAGCACCACCGTGACGGTGGTCAGCAGGTCCGCGCCGACGCTGGCCCGGCGCGTGCCGACCCGGTCCACGATCGGCCCGCCCAGCAACGCGGCGACCATCAGCCCCAGCACTTCGGCCGCGGTGACGAGGCCGGTCTTCGTGCCGCTGCCGGTGCTCTGCAGGACGTACCAGGGAATCGCGATCAGCGTCATCACCACCCCGGCCGAGGAGAACCCCGAAGCCGCGACCAGTGCCCCCAGCGGCAACCTGCTCATGGGTGTTCCGGCCGCGATCGCCTCGGGAAGGCCCCCCAGTGAACGCGGACCTGGGTGTCACCCTCCTTCTCGGGACGTCGGTAGCGGTCGATGACCTCGAGGATCTCGTCGCTCAGCGCGGCGGTCTCGTCAGGCGTCAGCGAGAGCGGCGAGTCGTGGAAACTGACCTTATCGATCCACTCGTCGGCCCAGTCCCGTACCTCGGCGACGAAGTGCGCTTCGGCGGCGTAGCGCCGCTCGACCATCGTGTGCGCGTAGGCGTTGAGAGGGCCGGCGAGATCCGGGTCGTCGATGAAGTCCTCGGCGTGCAGTCGATCGCCTTCATGGACGGCCTTCCACCACCGGTCGCGTCTGCTGCCGCGTTCGGCGTCGTCCGTGATCAGGCCGCATTCGGCCAGCTGCCGCAGATGCCAGCTCGTGGTCCCCGAACTCTCTCCCACCCGCTTCGCCAGCCCGGATGCCGTCGCCGGGCCGTCCTCCCGCAGCAGTTCCAGGATCCTGACCCGCAGCGGATGCGACAACGCTCGCAGAAGGCGGCCGTCGATCCGCGCGAGATACCTCTCGCTCTTCCCCATGGTCCGACCCTACAATCGCAGAGAAACCTTTGCAAAGAGCCTCTGCAATTGCACGTTCAGGTTTTGGCGAATCCGGAGTTTGACCTCTAGCAAGGTTAAGGTTTTACGGTCTGCGACATGACAACTGCCGCGCCCTACAACCTCGCCGTCGTGATCAGCAGCGTCCGCGAAGGACGCTTCGCTCCCGTAGTCGCGAAGTGGTTCCTTGATCACGCCAAACAACGCGAAGACGTCAACCTGTCCGTCATCGACCTCGCCGAAACCCCCGACGGCCTCTCGCCCGGCGTCGCAGCCGCAGACGCCGTCGTGGTGATCGTCCCCGAGTACAACCACAGCTACCCCGGCCCGTTCAAGACCGCCCTCGACAACACCAGCCGCGAATGGCACGGCAAACCGGTCGCCTTCGTTTCCTACGGCGGGATCTCCGGCGGCCTGCGCGCGGTCGAGCACCTGCGTCCGGTCTTCGCCGAACTCCACGCCGTGACGATCCGCGAGACCGTGAGCTTCCCCTACGCCTGGAACAACTTCGGGCCCGACGGCGCACATATGGACGCCGACGGCGCCGATCTCGCGGCCACCACACAGCTGAACCAGCTGAGCTGGTGGGCGCAGGCTCTGCGCGACGCACGTCAGGCCCGGCCCTACGCCGCCTGACCGGTGTCCGTGGAGGACTCGGCTGGGGGTCGGGTCCTTCACGGACATTCGGGCCGGAACGTGGCAGGCTGTCCGCGTGACCGGACCTCTCGCCCTCCTTGATTCCGCGAGCCTCTACTTCCGCTCGTTCTACGCACTGCCCGAGTCGATGACCGCCCCGGACGGGACGCCGGTCAACGCCGTGCGCGGGTTCACCGACACCGTCGCGCGGATCCTCGTCGACCGGCGGCCCGCCCGGCTCGTGGCGTGCCTGGACGCGGACTGGCGGCCGAAGTTCCGCACCGACCTGCTGCCCAGCTACAAGGCACACCGCGTGGCCGAAGAGGTCCCGGAGGGCGGCGACGTCGAAGAGGTGCCGGACACACTCACGCCACAGGTGCCGATCATCTTGGAACTGCTGGAGGCCTTCGGGCTCGCGACGGCCGAGGCCGCCGGGTACGAGGCCGACGACGTCATCGGCGCGCTCGCGATCCGCGAGAAGAGGTCACCGGTCGAGGTCATCACCGGTGACCGTGACCTGTTCCAGCTGGTACGCCACGAACCGACGCCCGCGGTCGTCATCTACGTCGGCAAGGGCTGGAACAAGGCCGAGATCCTCGGCCCGGACGAGCTCGCCGAGAAGTACGGGATCCCGGCGGGGAACGCGGGCCCCGGGTACGCCGACATGGCCGCGCTGCGCGGGGACCCGTCGGACGGGCTGCCCGGCGTGGCCGGGATCGGTGAGAAGACCGCGGCGAAACTGATCACCCAGTTCGGTTCGTTGCAGGAACTCATCGAGGCGTCCAACGCCGGGGACTCGCGCGTGCCGCTCAAGACGCGACTGCGGCTGACCGACGCCGCCGACTATCTCGCGGTCGCGCCGACCGTCGTCCGGGTCGCCGCCGACGCGCCGGTCGAGCAGTCCCGGCCGGACACCGTGCCGTCCGAGCCCGCCGACCCGGACAAGGTCGCGGAACTGGCGGAGCGCTGGAACCTCGGTCGTTCGGTGGAGCGTCTGCTGGCCGCGCTCCCCAAGTCTTGAGCAACACCGAGACCGACCCGGCCGAACTGCTGTGCCGGGGCCGGCCGGGCGACGGCGTCACCGTGCTGACCCCGCGCGAGGTCCCGCTCGGCGGGCCGCGCGCGCTCCGCGTCCGCCGGACACTTCCGCAACGGCGGCGGTCCCTGATCGGCGCGTGGTGTTTCGCCGACCACTACGGACCGCAGGACGTGTCGGAATCGGGCGGGATGGACGTCGCGCCGCATCCGCACACCGGGCTGCAGACCGCGAGCTGGCTGTTCAGCGGCGAGATCGAGCACCGCGACAGCATCGGCACGCGTGCCTTGGTCCGGCCAGGTGAACTCAACCTGATGACCGCGGGGCACGGCATCGCGCACTCGGAGGTGTCCACACCGGACACTTCGACACTGCACGGCGTCCAGCTGTGGATCGCGTTACCGGACGAACACCGCGACACCGCACGGGATTTCCGGCACTACGCGCCGCCGCTGCGCCGGCTGGACGGCGCCACCGCGCGGGTCTTCCTCGGCAGCCTCGCCGGGACCACGTCACCGGTCCCGCCGTTCACTCCCCTGCTGGGCGCCGAACTCACCGTGGAGCCCGGGTCGGCCGTGATCCTCGACGTCGACCCGGCCTTCGAACACGGTGTCCTGCAGGACATCGGCTCCGTCACCGTCGCCGGAACCGCGCTGGGCACCGGGGAACTCGCCTACCTCGCCCCCGGTCCTGGACGACTGGAACTGGCCAACCATGGCGGCGAAGCGGCCCGGGTACTCCTCCTCGGCGGGACCCCGTTCACCGAGGAACTCCTCATGTGGTGGAACTTCGTCGGCCGAAGCCACGAGGAGATCGCCGAGTACCGCGAGGCGTGGCAGGCGCAGGCGGATCGGTTCGGCCGGGTGGAGGGCTATGAGGGCACCATGGCGTGGTTGCCCGCACCCACGCTGCCGCGGGTGCGGATCAAACCCCGTCGCGACCCGGCTTAGAAGAACGTCCCGCACCACGGAGCACGCACGGTGTGGAACAGCGCGTCGGCACGGGTGACCGCCGCCTCGTCCAGCACCTCGACACGGCCAGTCGTCACCAGGTCGCTGACGAGGCCGTGGCCGAGGTACAGCGACGCCAAGGTGTCGACGTCCAACCTCAGGTCCGCTTCGGCGGTGGTGCGATCCACGCCGCTCGGGCCGACGGCGTAGCGGCCGTTGTTGTCCGGTAGCTGCCTGTCGAGCACTTCCAGCACCACGGCTTCGGCGGTTCCGTAGGTGCGCGCCTGCAGCGCGGCGAGCACGTCGACGAGCCGCACCCACAGGTCGTCGGTGACCTCGGTGGTGTTCACCGCACGTGGATCGGTGAGCAGTCCGGCGATCGGCTCGTCCACCGGTCGGCCTCGTCCGGCGACGGCCGAGACCAGGTCGATCGACAGCAGGAAACGCCACAGTCCCGCCCAAGCCCGCGGTGTCGCGGCGTGCAGTTCACGGATGTCGAGCAGCGCACCGCGCTCCGGCGCCTGCCGATCGCGCATGTCGACGGTCTGGTAGACGACGAAGCCGTCCTCGCCGTCCGGTCCACTGTGGACGGCCGCACGGTAGCCGCCGTCCCCGGTGACGATCCGGCCGAAGAAACCAGGCCACCACATCTCGGGACGGGCGGCGAAACCCGGCCGTTCGCCCGCGAACCGGCCGTACAGAGCGGGAACGCGCTCGACCGCCTCGGCAGGGGTGAGGAAACGGACCACGCCGTCGCGCCCCACACCGTCACGGAGTTCGGCCCGGGGGCGCTCGACGAGAACACCCTTCCCGTAGGTGGCCGCGCTGTAGCCGAAGCGGCCGTAGATGACGCCTTCCGAAGCATGCAACGCGGCGAGCGGGACACCACGCGCGGCGATGTCTTTTAGCTGGGTGGCCATCATCGCGGTGAGGATGCCGCGGCGGGTCCAGTCGGCGCGGACGGCGATCCCGTCGACGGCGGCGGTCGCGAGCTTCCGTCCACCTGGGACGGTGAGCTCGGTGTGGAAGGAACTGGCGATCCCCACCGGGGTGCCGTGAGCGTCGAATGCGGCGAATTTCCCGGCCGCGGGCCAGGTCGGAGCCATCTTGGCCCAGGCTTCGTCCGAAATCGGCTTGGCGTGCAAGGCCTGTTCGAGCAGTTCGAGACAGGCGCGTTGTTCACCTTCGGCCACGGCACGTACGTGGAATTCGCTCATGGCAGGGATCCTGCCGCCCGGAACCGGCGAATCCCAACCGGTTTTCAGCCGGGTGCGCCGACTTCGTAGCGGCCGTCCTCACCGGTGACGGTGATCGTGACGGTCTTGCCCTCCCCGCCGACCTGGACGGTGCAGCTGAACGTGCTGCCGTCCTTGACCGTCTGGTTCGACGGGCAGAGCACCTCACCGACGTCGCGGATCTGGTAAGTCTCGGTGAGGACCTTTTTCACGTCCGCCTGCATGGTCCTGGGGTCGAAGACTCTGCCCGGAGCGCTGGAGGAGGACGAACCGCCCGACGTGCTGCTCGTGACCGGCGTGCTCGTCGTCGGCGGGACCGTGACGGTCTTCGTCGCCGGCGCGGGTGCGGGTGCGGGTGCCGGAGTGTCCGAACACGCCGACAGCACCGCGGAAGCGGCACAGCACAGAACGACCGTCGCGACGGCTCGCCTGCTCAAGCTTCTCCACCCCCACCGAACGTGATCTTCCAGCGTCAGAAGAAGGTACCGCACCAGGGGTTCGCTCGCGTGCTGAACAGCAGGTCCGCACGCTCCAGCGCGGACTCGCCGGTCGCGCGGACGCGTCCTGCGGTCGCGAGATCCGACGCGCGCCAGCCGCCAAGGTAAAGCATCGACAGGGTATCGGCGTCCAGTCCGAGGTCCGCCGGGTCCGTGGTGCGGGCGACGCCGTCCTCGGAGAGGCGGTAGCGGCCGGAGTTGTGCTCCAGGAAGGGATCGTTCACCTCGATGACGACCGGTTCACCGCGGTAGGTCCGGGCGCCGAGCATCTTGGCCACGTCGACCAGCCGGAGCCAGCCTTCGTCCTGGGTCTTCTGCACCG
Organism: Amycolatopsis sp. cmx-11-32; assembly: GCF_047608695.1. Lineage (NCBI taxonomy): Bacteria > Bacillati > Actinomycetota > Actinomycetes > Pseudonocardiales > Pseudonocardiaceae > Amycolatopsis > Amycolatopsis sp. cmx-11-32. Next base: position 276,914 of record NZ_JADNQN010000003.1, read on the forward strand.
TCGCGTGGCGCGGGTCGGTGAACAGCAACTCGACCGGTTCGTCGAGCGGCCGTTTCTCGGCGGTGATGCGGTCGACCAGATCCACGGAAAGCAGGTATCGCCACAGCCCGGCGAACGCGTCGGGACTCGTGTGATGGAAGGACTGGATCTTCATCTGCGTCGGGGCGCCGGAATGGGCCCGCTCGACGGTGTAGGTGACGTAGCCGTCGACCCCGTCCGGGCCACGGTGCACAGCGGTCGCGATCGGAGTGGTCGCCCGGCGCGCCTCACGAACGTAGCCCGGCCACAGATTCGGGCTCCGCGCGATCATGCCCGGGCGGGTACGCGGGAGGGCGTCGAAGAGCGACGGCCACTGCTCGATGGTGCCTTCCAGATCCAGCAACGAGATCTGCCCACCGGCCGGGACCTCGGGGCGGAACCGGGCCCGGTGCCTGTCGACCTCGATCGACTTGCCCCGCGCTGCGATGCCGTAGCCGAACCGGCCGTAGATCGCGCCTTCGGACGCGTGCAGCATCGCTGCGGGGAAACCGCGGGCGGCGAAATCCTCGAACTGCGCGCGCATCAACGCCGTCAGCACGCCACGGCGAGTGCGGTCGGCGCGGACACCGACGAGACTGACCGCGGCGAGCGGCCTGGTGCCACCGCCGGGCAGGGTCACTTCCGAATCGAAGGACCGGACGGTGCCGATCAGTTCCGGGTCGAACGCGCCCAAGCCACGTTCCGGCTGGGACGACACCGCGGCGGCCGACCACTCCTCGTCGGTCAGCTCCTTGACGTGCAAGGCCCGCCTGAACAGATCCAACGCCGCCCGGTCTTCATCGGACCGGAGCGGCCGCACTGAGAAGTCGCTCATGGGACGATCATGCAGGATCGACCGCCCCGAGCGCCCGTCGTTTACTTGGCGGTGGCGGGAGGTGAGACCTCGTAGTTGCCGGTGTCACCCTTCACGGTGATCGGCACCTCCTGGGGCTTGCCCTCGATCGTGGCGGTGCAGGTGAACTTCACGCCGTCCTTGACCTCCTGGCCCGACGGGCAGGAGACCGCGCTGATCTCCTTGATCCCGTAGGTCTCGGTGAGCAGCTTCTGCACGTCGGTCTGCATCTGCGTGTTGTTGAAGACCTGGGTGTTGAACCAGCCCGGCGTGACAAACCCGAGGATGCCGACCGCGGCGATGATCACCACGAGCGCGCCGATCCCGATGAACAGGCCCTTCTTGGGCTTCGGCTTGTCCTGCGCCTCGCCCTGGGTGCCCTGGAGCTGGCCCTGGCCGTACTCGTACTGGCCCTGCTGCTGCGGCTGCCCGTACTGCGGCTGCTGCTGAGGTCCGCTCTGTGGGTAGCCGGGCTGCTGCTGAGGTCCACTCTGCGGGTAACCCGGCTGCTGGCCGTACTGCGGCTGCTGTTGACCCCACTGCTGCTGCGTCTGGGAGGGGTCGTAGCCGGGCTGCTGACCGGTCTGTGGATACCCCGGCTGCTGCTGGGACGGGTCGTAGGGCGCGGGCTGCTGGCCCCACTGGGGCTGTTGCTGCTGCGTCTGCGACGGGTCGTACTGCGGCTGCTGACCCCATTGCGGTTGCTGCTGCGGCCCGCTCGGCGGTTGAGCGCCGCCCGGCTGTTGCCCGTAGCCCGGCTGCTGCCCCCATTGGGGCTGCTGCTGCGGGTCGTTGCCGCCATACGGCGTGCTCATCGTTTCGCCTCCGCCTTCTCCGCCATCGTCACCGGCCGGTATCACCTGGCCGTCGTGGGCGATCCAACCACAGGTCGGCGCCTCTGCCCACTGTTCCCGGGTGGTGTCGGTACAACTCGACGCGACCGTGCTCACACCAGTGGAGGCATCGAATCCGCCGGTCAGCCCAACGCCTCGTGAATGGCAGGGACGGTTCTAACCGTCCTTTCGCCTCGGGTCACGGTCGTTGTTGATGAAGGAATTGGGACGTTGAGTGTCCCAATTCCTTCATCAACAACGACCCAGCGCTGGTCGCGGGACCCTTCGGAGGTGCTTGGGTCTCGTGAGTGGTCAGTCCGGTCTTGCGGCAGGGTGTGCTGGGTGTCCCCAATGAGGCATTGGGGACACGTCCCGCTCTTTCCTCGCCGTTGCCCGGCCGCAAGTAGACGACTACTTGCGGAAACCCGCCAAGGGGCCCGCTTGTGAATGCTGCAGGCGGTCAGAACCGTCCTCACCACTCGCGAGGCGGGGTCGCGACCCTGCCGCAGGTGTCCTGAAGGCCCACCTTCAGGACGCTCAACGTCTCGACGGTGGCCTTCAGGACAGCCGGACACCCCCTCGCTCACGCCTGCCCGGTCGTGTCGCGTGATTGGTTGGACGGCACGTGTGAGCCGACGGACGACACGCGCGCGGCCGGCTGCGCGGCGAGTCGTCTTTCTGAACACACGTGTCGTCCATCCAGTCACGCGAGTTGTCCCGCTGGTCACGCGACACCGCCACCCGCGCACCGCAGCAGGTACCTGAGACACCCTTGGCCTAACCCGTCCTTACCCCCCGCGAGACCCGCTACGCGCCGCCCGCCGCCACAACCCCTCGCCGCAAAGCCTTCACCGCGTCCGAAGCCGCCGCGCCCACCGGATCCGCCCTGCCGAGGACGTCGCGGATCTGGTCCAGCAGGTCGATGACCTGCCGTGACCACCGCACGAAGTCACCGGCGGACAGCTCCTGCCCGTTGGCCTCGGCGGCGGTGAGGACCTTCTCCAGCGATTCGCCGCGCGCCCAGCGGTAGATGGGCCAGGCGAAGCCGGCGTCGGGCTCGCGAGTGCGGTCCAGCTTGTGCCGCCGCTCGTCCTCGGTGAGTTCCATCCACAGGCGCGTGGTCGCCTGCCAGGCGTCGAGGACCTTGCCCGCGGGCAGGCGCGGCTCCCCCGCGGTGTCACGGCGTGCCTCGAAGACCAGCGTCGAGACGACGGACGCGAGTTCGGCGGGTGCCAGGCCCTTCCAGACGTCGTGCCGGATGCATTCGGCGGCGAGCAGGTCGGACTCGCTGTAGAGACGGGTGAGGCGCTTGCCGTGTTCGGTGACGCGGTCCTCGCCGTCGCCCTTGGACTCGGGGCCGAGGTAGCCGCGTTCGCCGAGCAGCCGCAGGATGCGGTCGAACGCACGCGCGAGCGAATGCGTGGTCGCGGCGACCTTGCGTTCCAGTTGCTCGGTCTCGGCCGAGAGACGCTGGTACCGCTCGACCCAGCGCAGGTTCGCCTCGCGCTCGGCCAGACCGTGGCACGGATGCGCGCGCTGCGCGCGCCGCAACGCGGCCAGCTCACCGTCCTCATTGGCCCCGGCGCGGCGCTTTTGCCTGCCGGGCAAAGAGATTCCGGCGTTGCGAAGGCTCGAGGCGATGTCACGACGAGTCTGGGGTGAACGCAGCTCGATGTGCTTCGGGAGCTTGATGTTCCCCAGCGCTTCCACCGGCGCCGGGAAGTCGGAGACCGAGAGCGGACCGGACCAGCGGTCCTCGGTGACCACGACGGGCCGCGGTTCACGGATCGGGTCGAGGCCAGGGTCTACGACGACCGCGAGACCCGCGCGCCTGCCCGCGGGCACGGCGATGACGTCGCCCTTGCGGAGCTTCTCCAGCGACTCGGCCGTGCCGGCCCGGCGCGCGGAGGTGTTCTGCCGCGAGAGCGCCTTCTCCCTGGCCGAGATCTTCGTGCGCAGCTCGACGTACTCGAGCATCTCGTCGAACTCACCGGTGATGGCGGCGGTGTAACCCCGCAGGGCCTCCTTGTTCCGCTCGATCCGCCTCGCCGTCCCGACCACCGACCGGTCGGCTTGGAACTGCGCGAACGACTGTTCCAGCAGATCGCGGGCCGCCTCGGCACCGACCTGCGCGACCAGGTTCACCGCCATGTTGTAACCGGGCCGGAACGACGACCGCAGCGGGTACGTCCGGGTCGAGGCGAGACCGCCGACCTGCTTCGGGTCGATCCCCGGCTGCCAGGCGACGACGGCGTGGCCTTCGACGTCGATCCCGCGCCGCCCGGCTCGCCCGGTGAGCTGCGTGTACTCCCCCGGCGTCAGGTCGACGTGCGCCTCGCCGTTGTACTTCACCAGCCGTTCCAGCACGACTGTGCGCGCGGGCATGTTGATGCCGAGGGCGAGCGTCTCCGTGGCGAAGACGACCTTCACCAGACCCTGGACGAACAGTTCCTCGACGGTCTCCTTGAACGCCGGGAGCAGCCCGGCGTGGTGCCCGGCGATGCCGCGTTCGAGCGCCTCACGCCATTCCCAGTAGCCGAGGACGCCGAGGTCGCCTTCAGGCAGGTCCTTGGTGCGTTCGGCGACGATGCGGCGGACCTTCTCGACCTCTTCGGGACTGTTGAGCCGCAGGCCGGACCGGACGCACTGGCCGACGGCGGCGTCGCAGCCGGCACGGGAAAAGATGAACACGATGGCGGGGAGCAGACCGGCGTTGTCCAGGCGCTCGACCGTGTCGGTGCGCGACGGCGGCCGGAACCGCGGCATCCGTGACGGCGCCCCTCGCCGGCCCCTCGGCCCGCGCATCCCGGCCGGGGCGAAACCGCGGCCGACCTCCTCGGTGCGGCGCAGCAGGCTGGGGTTGATCCGCAGTTCGGCGCCGGGCGCGTGTTCCTCCTGGCCCGCGAACAGGTCCATCAGCCGGTTGCCGACCAGCATGTGCTGCCACAGCGGGACGGGACGATGCTCGTCGACGACGACGGTGGTGTCGCCGCGGACCTCCACGAGCCATTCGCCGAACTCCTCGGCGTTGCTCACCGTCGCCGACAGACCGACGACCCGGACGTGCTCGGGCAGGTGGAGGATGACCTCTTCCCAGACGGCGCCGCGGAACCGGTCGGCGAGGTAGTGGACCTCGTCCATCACCACGTACGCGAGCTCCGCGATGGTCGAGGACCCGGCGTACAGCATGTTGCGCAGGACCTCGGTGGTCATGACCACGACCTGCGCGTTGCCGTTGATCGAGGTGTCACCCGTCAGCAGGCCGACGGCGTCGGCGCCGTAGCGGCCGACGAGGTCGGCGAACTTCTGGTTCGACAACGCCTTGATGGGTGTCGTGTAGAAGCATTTGCGGCCCTCGGCGAGGGCTAGGTGCACCGCGAATTCGCCGACCACGGTCTTCCCGGCACCGGTCGGCGCGCAGACGAGCACACCGTGGCCGTCTTCGAGCGCCTCGCAGCCGCGAATCTGGAAGTCGTCGAACTCGAACGACGATTCCGCGGCGAACCGGGTCAGCTGGGGGTACCGAGCACGGCGCTGGGAGGCCACGTAGGCCTCGGCCGGGGTCTGAGAAGGGCTATTGACCACTTCGTCAGGGTTCCACACCCCACCGACAGTTCGCACCCGGTGTGACGATCGCGGGAACGGTGTCCTCCCCTGTCGCATCCAAGGGCCGATTCGTGATCGAGAGGGGACACCATGGAGATCACTTGTCCGCAGTGCGCGCAGGTCGACCAGGTACAGAGCGTGCCGGCGGTGTTCCAGAGCGGACAGACCACCTACCGGGTACAGGGGTCGATGACGGCAGTCCCCGCCGGTGACGGCGTGGTCTACACCGCGACGTCGCACCGTGGCGTGTCGGTGACCGCGACCGCGGCGGCGCTCAACCCGTATCCGGTGGTCCGCGGCGGTGGGTGCTTCCTGACGCTGGCGCTGCTCCTGCTGATCCCCGCGTTCGTGTTCGTCTCGTTCGCCAACGACGTCCTCGCCGAGAACCAGGCGCCGACCGCGGGCGGACGTGTCGGGGCGGCGATCGGGGCGTGGATCTTTCCGTTCGGCGCGTTCGCGCTGGTCGCGCTCTTCGCCGTGCTGTTCGTGCTCCGGCTGTGGCGCAACGCGCGGATCCGCCGTGGCATCCCGGACGCGCTCGCGTACTGGCGGCGGGCGTGGTTCTGCCACCGCTGCGGCGGCGTTTACTTCCCGCGCGGCGACCTGATGTCGGCCGCGACGTTCCGGGGCCAGGTATGGCGCGCCGGCGGTTACGCCGGGCTCATCCGAGGACGGTGAGCGCCCCGGGGACGCAGGTGATGTCGATCGGCAGCCTGCCCAGCGGTTCGCCGTCGGCGTAGACGGGCAGGTCGCTGCCCGCGAGGTGGATCTGGCGTGCTTTGAGGGAACGTACCGCCGGATGCGCGATGTGACCGCCCGAGCGGACACCGGGCAGCATGCGGAGCAGGTCACGCCGGGTCGCGTCGCCCACGACGGTGACGTCGAACAACCCGTCTCCGGGGTCGGCGCCCGGGCAGATCCGCATGCCGCCGCCGTAGAACGGGGTGTTGCCGACCGCGATCATGGTGGCGTCGAGTTCGACGGTCTCGACGTCGGTGCGGAGCACGACCGGCCGGGGCCGGAACGCGGCGAGTTCGGCCAGGATCGCGATGTCGTAACGTCGCGGACCCCGGGGCAGGCGCAGCCTGTTGGCGCGTTCGGTGACAAGAGCGTCGAAGCCGGAGCAGAGAACGGTGGCGAACCATTCGCCACCGGCCCGGCCGAGGTCGATCCTCCGCCGTTTCCCGGCGCTCAACCGCCGGGCGACCGCGTCGGCGGCGGCATGTGGGTTCTCCGGGATACCGAGGGCTCTGGCGAAGTCGTTGCCGGTACCCGCGGGGACGAGGCCGAGGGCGACACCGGATCCGGCGCAGAACTGAACGCCTTGGTGCGCCGCCCCGTCACCGCCGAGTACGACGAGGACGTCCAGCCCGGCCGCGCGCGAGTCGGTCATCAACGCGCGGGATTCTTCGACCGTGTTGGCGACGAGGACGTCGAGTCGGTCCACGACGGGCCGCAGCCGCGCCGCGACCGACTCCATCAGCCGCCCCGCCGCTCCGTTACCGGAGGCGGGGTGGACGGCCAGTGCCGCGTGCATCCCGGGATCAGGTGACGTCGTCGGTGTTGGTCCTCTTGCCACCGGTGGTGGCCGAGGGTTCGTCGTCGACCGTGCTCGGCGTGTAGTCGAACGGCGCGGCCTCGTCGTCGTCGAGCTTGTCCCAGCCCTCGGTGCCGCGTTCCTTGTCGAGCTTGCGGTCGTGGAAGCGCGCGATCTGGATGGAAATCTCCAGCAGCACGATCAGCGCGCCTGCCAGACCGAGCATCGAGAACGGGTCCGAACCGGGCGTGGCGAACGCGGCGAAGACGAACAGCGCCATGATCAGGCCACGGCGCCACCTCTTCAGCATCTGGTACTTCAGGACGCCGACACGGTTCAACATCACCACGAGCAGTGGGAGCTCGAAGCTGACGCCGAAGATCAGCAGCAGCGACAGGATGAACGAGACGTACTTGTCCGCGGTCAGCGCGGTGATGAACTGGTCACCACCGAAGTTCATCAGCAGTTCGAGGGCGTGCGGGACGAGCAGGTAGGCCAGCACCGCACCGGCGGCGAAGAGCCCCGACGCGAACGCGACGAAGGTGAGCGCGTACTTGCGCTCCTTGGAGTACAGACCAGGGGCGACGAACGCCCAGATCTGGTACAGCCACAGCGGCGAGAACAGCACCGCGCCGCCCGCGAGACCGACCTTCAACTGCGTCATGAAAGCTTCGAAGGGCACGGTCTGCAGCAGCTTGCACCCACCGGTGGGGCCGTCGAACCGGCGATCGGCGGGCACCGCGCAGTAGGGGTCGGTCAGCAGCTTGCCCAGCGACGGGATCGGACCGATCGTCGTCTGGAACCAGATGAAACCGAGGATTCCTCCCGCCACGAGAGCGAGCAGCGCGAAGCCCAGACGGCGCCGAAACTCGTAGATGTGCTCGACGAGCGTCATCGTGCCGTCGGGATTGCTCCGACGGCTGCGCTTACGCCGCTTCGACCCGCGGCGCTCCTCACCGGAGGCGGAATCCGCCACTGAACAGTCCGTTCTCGTCTGGGTCCACCATGAGCGCACCGTGACTTCGGCGCGCTCATCCGCGAACAGGCTCCGCTGGGCTGGCTAGAAGCTGCTTGCCAAGACCGCTCAGCTGGCGTTCTTCTGCGCCTGCTCGGCCGGAACGGGCGTGGTGGCCTGCTGCTTCTTGAGCTCGTCGAGCTGGCGCTGGAGGTCGGCGACCTGCTTGTCCTGCGCGGCCGACGCGGCAGGCACGGGCGTGGTGGCCTGCGGCAGCTGCTTGGTCTCGACCTCTTCGGTCTCGGCGGCCTTGTCCTTGTCCCCGGCCATGTCCTTGGTCTCGGCCTTGAAGATCTTCATGGACTTGCCGATGGACCGCGCGGCGTCCGGAAGCCTCTTGGCGCCGAACAGCAGAACAACGACGAGCACCAGGATGATGATGTGCCACGGCTGCAGCGCGTTCATTGTTTGCGGCCTCCTTCTCGAGTCTCTGGGTGAGATGTTACCGGTCTTCGAGCCCACGTCGTCGCGCGATCGCCACGCGGAGCGCGGCCGACCGGGCACGAAGGAGCCCTGTCCGTTTTCGGGTGTTCGTAGCCACCATGCTCATCGTATGGGTGAGCGCGCGCAAGACTCCGCGTAATTTGATGAGTAGAACGAAGAGAACGATCAGCCCGGCGACGGCGAGCGCGATGCTCGGCAGGTACGACACGGCGTCACCCTACTGCTCGTAGGTTGACGCAAGGTGACGTGCCCGCGCCAGCGCGTCGGCCGCCCGTCGACGAACCGCCTCCTCGAGTGTGGCGGGGCTCTCCACCTGCGCGTCTCCACCCTGACCGAGGATCAACCGGACCATCCACGATTCATCGGCGTACCGCATTCGGATCCGCAGGCGACCGCCGTCGAGCTCGTCGAGCTCGTCGCACGGGTAATACTCGGCTACCCAGCGTGCGTCGGGGTCGAGGACGAGAACGGCTTCCTGCTGATCGGGACGCGAGCGGAACACCCCGTCGGAGATGTCGGTCGGCCGCGCGTGCGCGGGCGGGACGGCGGGTTCGTCGAGCACGGTGAGTTCGTCGATGCGGTCGAGCCGGAACAGCCGGACGTCTTCCGCGCGACGGCACCACGCTTCGAGGTAGCCGACCGCCTGGACGATGAGCAGCCGCATGGGGTCGACGGTGCGTTCGGTGATCTCGTCCTTGGACGCGGTGTAGTACCGAATCCGCAACGCGCGCTTCGCGGTGAGCGCGGCCCGGACGGCTTCGCGGGTGCTGGCGGTCTTCTTGCCTTCGCGGACTCCCCCACCGACGACGATGCCCGACGGCTGGGCTCGCCCCGCGGCGGCTTCGATCTTCGCGATGGCGCGGCGAACGGCGTCGGCGTCGAGCACCCCTGGCGTCTCGGCCAGTGCTCGCAGCGCGACGAGCATGGCGGTCGCCTCGCCGCCGGTGAGCCGCAGCGGGCGGTTCATGCCGGCGTCGTGGGTGACGACGATCGTGTCGCCCTCGAAGGAAAGGTCGATCAGGTCGCCGGGGCCGTAGCCGGGCAGCCCACACATCCAGAGCAGTTCGAGGTCCTTGCGCAGCTGCTTGGGCGTGACGTCGAAGTCGTTGGCGGCATCGGTGATCTTGATGCCGGGCCGGGCGAGCAGATACGGCACGAGCGCGAGCAGGCGCGGCATGCGTCCGCTGGCGCTCATCGGGCACCACCGGCGTGCGCGACGGCCTCGAGGCGACTGAAGACTGACTTCGCGAGCACCTCGGGTTCGAGGACGAGGACGTCCGGACCGTGGGCGGTGAGCCAGTCGGCGGCGGATTCGGGGTAGTACAGCTCTATCTCCACGAGGTCGCCCTCTTCTCCCCCGGCGTCGCTACGGCCGACGACACGGCCACGGCGACGGACACCGGCGGCCCGGCCGTCGGCGACCCAGACGCTGGCGGTGGTCGGCGCGGACGGGTCCTCGCTGCTGCTGGCCGAGACCATCCGCGACAGGTTGACCCCTTCCGGGCGTTCGACGACGCCGAATTCGCCGAAGGCGTCAACCTTCCCGGTCACGCGAGAGAGACGGAAGCAGCGAGGCGCGCCACGGTCCCTGTCATGCCCGACGACGTACCAACGGCCTCGCCAGGACACCACTCCCCAGGGTTCGAGGGTGCGGATCTTGCGTTCGGCCGAACCGCTGCGCCGGTACTCGAAGCGCACCGCTTGCCCGGCCTGTACGGCGGCGAGAAGCGGGCCGAACGCGGGTTCGGCGCGGACGCGGGGCTCGACGACGGTCGGCGCGTGGTCGTCGACCTCGACACCGGCGGCGCGGAGCTTCACCAGCGCGCCCTGTGCTTCTCCGGTCAGTTCCGGCGAATCCCACAGCCGGACGGCGAGGCCGACCGCGGTCGCCTCGTCGGGCGCGAGGTCGATTTCTCCGAGTTCGTAGTCGCGGCGCGCGATGCGGTAACCGTCGATCCCGTCGAACGCGGAGTTGCGCCCGGTCTCCAACGGGATGCCGAGTTCACGCAGTTCCGTCTTGTCGCGCTCGAACATGCGGAAGTAGGCCTCGTCGCTGGCCGCGTCGGCGTACCCGGGCACGATGCCGCGGATCCGCTCGGCGGTGAGGTACTGCCGGGTGGACAGGAGGGCCAGAACCAGGTTGACCAATCGTTCGGCGCGTGCGGTGGACACCCGGCTACCCTAGCCCGCGCCGTCCGACCCGATGGTGACAGCCGCCGATCGCGCGTCGTAACGATCCCTGGCGGACTCGACCTCGTCGAACCGTGTCTCGGCCCAGTCCTTGATCCCGGCCACCAGCCGCAGGAGGCTCCGGCCGAGTTCGGTCAGTTCGTAGTCCACACGGACCGGGACGCACGGCGTGACGGTGCGGGTCAGCAAGCCGTCCCGCTCCAGGGTCCGCAGTGTCTGCGTGAGCATCTTCTGGCTGACGCCGGCGATCCGGCGGGAAAGGTCGCTGTAGCGCTCGGGCCCGTCGCCGAGGGCGACGAGGACGAGACTGACCCATTTGCCCGAGACCTCGTCGAGCAGCTTCCGGGCCGGACACGCCGCGAGATAGGCGTCGTAGGCCTGCTTCTCCTCGTTCCGGCGTTCTTGTGCCGTGCGCGTGACCACGGTTCGCGTACCTCCGCGTGGGTCGGGCACCTCGAAGTGCCTACTTCCCGTTGGGAGAGTAACTCCCCATACGTTCACCGCGAACGGCCCCTTGGAGAGCAATGCGTGCTGTGGTGCTCCGCCGGTTCGGCGGCCCGGGAAGTCCTGGAGTTCACCGAGATCCCGGGAAGACTTCCTGGCCCCCGCGCGCGGGCGAAGATCCCCGGCGGCGCTAGACACGGCCCTGCCCGGACTCGAAGCCTTACGCCGTGGTGAGCCGAGGGCGGTTCGTGGCGTTCGCGGCCGGAGCGGGCGCCGATGCCCTTGCGCGGCATCAACGTCGAGCACGTCTGGATCCGCGCGACGTCCTCCCCTCGGGCGAAACGGTGAAGGCACACGCGCGGCTGGCGGCAGGCGGATCACGAGGACGGCTCCCGCTCACCAACGAATAAGTTGACGCTTAATTAAGGCTCAAGTTATATTCGGTCGATGGACAGCGAGAAGACCCGGCTCGAACTCCGGCGTGAGTACCCGGACCCGATCGAAGACGTCTGGTCGGCGCTCACCGAATCCGACCGCACTGCCCGCTGGATCGGCACGTGGACGGGTGAGGCCGGAGTCGGCAACACGATCATGCTCTTGATGACCGCGGAGAAGGATTCCGAACCGGCCCCCGCCGTCGTCCGCGAATGCGATCCGCCGAAACGGCTGGCCATGGATCTGATCAACCCCGGCGAGCCGACCTGGCGAGTGGTACTGACCTTGACCCCGCAAGGCTCGGGAACGGTGCTCGATTTCGTGCACCTGATGCCCAAGTCCGAGTGGGACACCTCGGACATCATGAAAGGTTGGCACTTCTACCTCGACCGGCTCGGCGCCGCCCTCCTCGGTGAACCGGTGCCCGAGTGGGAGACGTACACGCCGCCTAGTTTGGACGCATGAACGAACGAGTACTGCTGATCACCGGAGCCTCCCGCGGCCTCGGCAAGGCCACCGCACGCCGGGCCGCGGCGGCCGGGTTCCGCTTGGCGCTACTCTCCCGCGACCGTGAGGCACTGCTCCCCCTCGTCGCCGAGTTCGGCGACGATCGCGCCCTCGCGCTCGCGGTGGACGTCACCGACTGGACCTCGCTGTCGTCCGCCGTGGAGACGGTGAAGAAGACCTTCGGCGGGCTGGACGCGGTGTTCGCCAACGCGGGCCAGAGCGTCGTCGTCTCCTTCTTCGGCGACGGCGGCGCGGAACCCGAGCAATGGCGGGACATGGTGCTGACCAACGTCTACGGAACCGCCCTCACGGCGCGGGCGACCCTGCCGTCGCTGGCGGAATCGAAGGGACACCTCGTGCTCACCGGCTCGGTCGCCGGCCGCTATCACCGGCCGGGGAACCTCTATTCGGCGACGAAATGGGCGGTGACCGGGCTCGCCGGGTCCATCCGCGAGGAGGCCATCGGCACCGGCGTCCGGGTCACCGTGGTGCAGCCCGGATTGGTCGACACCTCGATGATCCCCGAGGATTCGCGGTCCAAACCGAAACTGGAACCCGACGACATCGCGAGGGCGGTGCTCTACGCGCTGGAGCAACCGCCCTCGGTCGACGTCAACGAGATCGTGGTTCGCCCGACCGGCCAGGTCCGCTAGCGCGTCGCGGCAGGCTGCGGCAGCAGCGCTTCGGCCAGTCGCCGCCAGTGCGGCATCGCCGATTCGCCGGGTTCGACACCGATGACCTGGATTCCGACGTGGTCGGCACCGGCGTCGAGGTGTCCGTGGAGCTTCGCGACGACGGTGTCGAGGTCGCCCCAGAACACGAGATCGTCGACGAGCCTGTCGCTGCCGCGGCCACCGTCGATGTCGGCTTCGGTGTAGCCGAGCCGGAGGAACTTGGCGACGTTGTACTCCGACGTGAGGTACGCGTGCAGGTGCTCACGGGCGATCACGCGCGCCTTGACCGGGTCGGTCTCGAACAGGACCGCGTGCTCGACGCCGAGGAAGGCCTTGTCCCCCAGCACTTCCCTCGCCTCGGCGGTATGCGGCACCGTCACGTGATAGGTGTGCGCGCCCTCGGACCTGTCACGGGCGAGCCCGAGCATCTTCGGCCCGTACGCGGCCAGCAGGCGCCGGATCGGGGCCGCGGGCAGCGGGTTGGCGCTGGTGACCGTGTCGAGTTCGTCGAGATATTCGCTCATCGCCTCCAGCGGCTTGACCCCGGCACGCGCGCCGCCGAAGCCGAGCCCCAGTACATGCCTGCCCGGATGGGCGTCGGCCAGCAGAAGCGCCGCACCGTGGGCCCAGCGCGCCCCACGGGACCCGATCCGCGCGATCCCGTTGACCACGGTGATCCGATCGGTGACCGAGAGCAGGAATCCGGCGTGGGTCAGCGCTTCGCGGCCGTCCCGTTCCGGGATCCAGATCGCGGGCCAGCCGAGTTCTTCCAGTTCCCGTACCGAATCCCGCAGCATGCTCGCGGGCTGATCCTCGAAGTCGAACGTCCAGATCCCGAAACGCCCCAGTTCCATCCGCCTGCTCCTCACGTCGAGTTCTCCATATCGAAGTATCGCAGAGTTTCGATATGTTATTCCCGGCGAGGTTCAGATGGAGTGTCCGAGCAGGTCTACGAGCCGCGCGATCCGCTGCTCGTCCCGGCGGTAGTGGGTCCACTTCCCCACCCGCGTGGACTTCACGAGCCCGGCGCGCTGCAGCAGCGCCATGTACGCCGACACCGTGGATTGCGCGAGCCCCAGCTTCGCCTGGAGATGGCTCACACAGACACCGACCTCGTTCTGGTCGGCGATCGCCTTCTCCGGCGGGAAATGCCGGTCGGGCTCGCGCAGCCACCCCAGCACCTGGAGCCGGACCGGGTTGGCGAGCACCTTGAGCACCTCGACCAGGTGCTCGGCGGTGTCCTGGAGGGGTTCGGCGTGTGCGGTCATGGTCCTTCGAGCTTAAACCCCGTCGAGCCGGGCGGCCCGGCCCTTCGCCCCGCTCGCCCAGCACGCGCCGCGAGCGCAGTCGACGGAGTCGAGTGAACCGGTGTCGAACGACTTCCAGTGCCGTCCGCCGTCCGGACTCAGATCGCTTCCACCGGGGCCGACGGCGATGACCGTGTTCCCCAGCCATGCCAGGCCGGAGCGGTAACCGACGGGAGCTTCCGACGGCATTCGCCAGGTTCGTCCCTTGTCTGCGCTCAGCGCTACAGCGGGGCCGGGTGCGTTCGGCGCCGCGTAGTCGCCGCCGATGGCCACGCCGTGCCGCGGGTCCCGGAACGTCACCGAGAAGACCCCGGCCGAGGCACCGCTGGGCAACGGGGTGTCGGCGGCTTCCCACGTCCGTCCACCGTCACCGGAGTGCAGGACGCGGGCGCGGGCGCCGCCGCCGGTGGCGATCCAGGCGTCACGCGGGCCCGACGTGGTGAGGCACTGACCGCTGGCGGCGAACCCGAACTCGCCGTCGAGCGCGGGCACCATGCCCTCGGCGGGTACGAGCTTCCAAGTGCGACCGCCGTCCGAAGTGGACTGCAACCGGAACTTGCCGTCCACCGGATCGCTCATCGCGAGGCCGCGCCGGTGGCCGAAGAACGCGAGGCAGTCGTAGAAGGCGGCCGGGTCACCGTTCCGGAAGGACAGCCGCCAGCTCCTGCCGCCGTTGTCGGTTCGGTAGATCCGGGACGCGTCGCCCGGCCCGATGGACAGGGCGACCGCGTGGTCGGCGTCGAAGGCCTCGATGTCACGGAAGTCGAGAGCCGCCGTCTCAGGAGGGGCGACGGGCTTCCAGGTGCGGCCGCGGTCGGTGGTGCGCAGGACGGTGCCCTTGCTGCCGCTGACCCACGCCGTCTTCGCGTCCACCGCGGAGAGCCCGCGCAGCTGCGCGTCCGTGCCGGTCGGGGTCTCCACCCACGCCGGGTCGGGACACTCCGGCGCGGCATACGCGACTCCGGTGAACGCCAGCGGCCCGACCGCTCCGAGCAGGACCAGTAGCGCACGCATCGGCGCACCTCTCTTCTGAAGACCCGTGAAGGCCAGCCTAGGGGACCGGGAGTCCCTCAGGATGGCCTTCACGGAGCAACTTTCAGAGCGAGGAGATGAGCCGTTCGACGCGTTCGTCCACCGAACGGAACGGGTCCTTGCACAGCACGGTCCGCTGCGCCTGGTCGTTCAGCTTGAGGTGCACCCAGTCCACGGTGAAGTCACGTCCGGCGGCCTGCGCCGCGGCGATGAAGTCACCACGCAGCTTCGCCCGCGTGGTCTGCGGAGGGGTGTCCTTGGCCAGTTCGATCTCGCCGTCGTCGGTGACCCGGCGCACGAGCCCCTTGCGCTGCAGCAGGTCGAAGATGCCGCGGCCGCGCCGGATGTCGTGGTAGGCCAGGTCGAGCTGCGCGATCCGCGGGCTCGACAGGTCGAGGTCGTGCTTGGCGCGGTAGCGCTCGACCAGCCGGTGCTTGATCGCCCAGTCGATCTCGGTGTCGATCTTGCTGAAGTCCTGCTGCTCCACCGCCTCCAGCGCCCGGCCCCACAACTCGACGACGCGCTCGGACTGGGGCGACGAACCGGTCTCCTTGACGTGCTGGACGGCGCGGGCGTGGTACTCGCGCTGGATGTCCAGCGCGGACGCCTCGCGGCCACCGGCGAGCCGCACCTGGCGGCGGCCGGTGAGGTCGTGGCTGATCTCGCGGATCGCCCTTATCGGGTTGTCCAGGGTGAAGTCGCGGAACTGGACGCCCGCCTCGATCATCTCCAGCACCAGGTTCGCCGACCCGACCTTGAGCAGCGTGGTCGGTTCGGCCATGTTCGAGTCGCCGACGATCACGTGCAGGCGCCGGTACCGCTCGGCGTCGGCGTGCGGTTCGTCGCGGGTGTTGATGATCGGTCGCGAACGCGTGGTAGCGCTGGAGACGCCTTCCCAGATGTGTTCCGCTCGCTGGGACAGGCAGTACACCGCGCCGCGCGGCGTCTGCAGGACCTTGCCGGCGCCGCAGATCAGCTGCCGGGTCACCAGGAACGGCAGCAGTACGTCGGCGATCCGGGAGAACTCCCCGGCACGGGTCACCAGGTAGTTCTCGTGACAGCCGTAGGAGTTGCCCGCCGAATCGGTGTTGTTCTTGAACAGGAAGATGTCGCCGCCGATGCCCTCGTCCGCCAGCCGCCGCTCGGCGTCGATCAGGAGATCCTCGAGGATCCGCTCCCCCGCCTTGTCATGCGTGACCAGCTGGACGAGGTCGTCGCATTCGGCCGTGGCGTATTCCGGGTGGGAGCCCACGTCGAGGTAGAGCCGCGAGCCGTTCGACAAGAAGACGTTCGACGAACGCCCCCAGGACACGACACGCCGAAACAGGTAACGCGCCACTTCGTCCGGAGAGAGCCTGCGTTGCCCGTGAAAGGTGCACGTGACCCCGAACTCGGTCTCGATGCCAAAGATCCGCCGCTGCATCCCACCAGAGTAGGCGGTGAGGACCCACTGACGGTGCGCCGTTCGGGCGGCGACACGCGGTCGGTACGTTGCATTCGGTGAAAGGTGTGCGGGGAGTCCCGATCGGGTATCACGCACATGACGTCCCGACTCGGAAGCGGTGTAATCGTGTTAAAGCAGCTCAAGCGCCCTTTCCGCAAGGTCGGCCGGACCGACCGGCGGTTGATGGCCAAGAGCGCGGCGCTGCCGAGGACCAGGGCCGACGACGTGATCACCTCGCTTTCGAAAAGTGCGGACAAATCCAAGCTCTGGTGGTGTGTCGCGGTCCTGCTCGCGGCGAAGAAGGGCCCGACACGCCGAGGCGCGCTTCGCGGCGTGGCGGCCATCGCCGGGGCGAGCGCCGCTGCGAACCTGATCGGCAAGCCGCTGTTCCCCCGCCGACGCCCCGCGGCCGAGGAGGTGCCGATGCACCGGCGCCTCGTCCGGCGGCCGACCTCGTCGTCGTTCCCCTCCGGTCACTCGGCGTCCGCGGCCGCCTTCGTCACGGCCGTCGCGATGGAATCGCCCAAGACGGGCGCCGCCCTCGTGCCGCTGGCCGCCGCCGTGGCCTATTCCCGGGTCCACACCGGCGTCCACTGGCCGAGTGACGTCGGCGTGGGCATCGGCATCGGCGTCGGCGCGGGCCTGCTCACACGGCACTGGTGGCCGGTGAACCCCGACGTCCCCGGCCGCACCGCGCACACCGCCGAAGCACCCGAGATGCGTGACGGCGAGGACATGCTCGTCCTGGTCAACCCGCATTCGGGGATCGACGGCCAGGACCCGACCGAGGAGACCCGCTTCGCGTGGCCCAAGGCGACCATCCTCTACCCGGACTCGAAGCGGGACCTGCGCGAACAGCTCGTCGACGAGCTCACCGCCCGTAACGGCACCGTGCGCGCGCTCGGCGTCGCCGGCGGGGACGGAACGGTCGCCGCGGTGGCCTCCGTCGCGGCCGACCACGACCTGCCGCTCGCGCTCATTCCGGCGGGCACCCTCAATCACTTCGCCCGCGACGTCGGCATGCGCTCCATGCCCGACGCGGACGCCGCCACCGAGGCGGGTAACGCCGTGGGCGTCGACCTCGGCGAGGTCGAGATCAACGACGACGACCACCGCTACTTCGTCAACACCGCCAGCCTCGGCGGCTACCCGGAAATGGTGCGGGTGCGGGAAAGGCTGCAGAAGCGGCACCCGAAGTGGCCGTCCGCGGCGATGGCGCTCGCCCGCACGCTGCGGCGCGCGAAGCCGCTGGAAGTGACCCTCAACGGCAAGACCAGCAGCATCTGGCTGCTGTTCGTCGGCAACGGCACCTACGCGCCGAAGGGGTTCGCGCCCTCGCACCGCCCGGCACTCGACACCGGCCTTCTCGACGTCCGCTACCTGCGTGCCGACCTGCCCTACTCGCGGGCGCGGTTCATCCTGGCCACGATCACGAACAGTCTCAACGCGAGCCACGTCTACCAGGAACTCGACGTTCCGGAACTGCACGTCCAGTTGCTCAACGGCAACCGTCGCGTCGCCACCGACGGTGAGGTCGGACCGCTCGGCAACGACTTCCGCTTCCGGTCGCGGCCCAGCGCGCTGACCGTCTACCGAAACTAGGCGCTGCCGGACTACGTCGGGCCGAACCTTCTGGGCGCCAAGCCCCTAGGCGACCAGCAGGGCGCTACCCAGCGGCGTCAGCGAGTGCAGCACGGAGTTACGGTCGCGTTCGGTGGTGATCAGCCCCGCGCGCCGCAACACGGTGGCGTGCTTGCTGACCGCCGAGGGCGTCACTCCCAGCCTGGCGGCCAGCTCCGACGTGCTGCATCCGACCGCGAGGACGGCCAGCGCCGCCGCCCTGGTCGGCCCGAGCAGATCGGCGAGGGCGGTGTCCGGCGATCTCCGCACGTCGCGGCCGTAGCCGGTCGACGGGGCCGCCTGCCGCACCGACGGATACAGCAGCCGGACCGGCGTCTCACTAACCGCCGGGACGATCACCGGGCACACCGCGAAGTAGGTCGGTGAGATCATGAGCCCGGCGCCGCTCGCACCACACGCACCGACGATCCCGTCGCCGACCTCCAGCACCGGAGACGACCAGCGCACCAGCGGCCGCAGACTCGTCAGCACCGCGTCCACTCCGTCGTGGAGCAACAGCTGCGCCCGCATCCCGCGGTCCGCGTCGACCTGCGTCCGCGCCGGCTCCCATCCCGGCGCCAGCGACAGGTCGAAGTAGTCCTGCATCGCCTGGACGAGCTTCGGCAGGCCGGTGGTGTCCCCATCCGGCAATCCCGCCGCCCAGGCCGGCAACTCCCGGTTGACCGGGGCGTCCCGCAACGCCGCCTTCAAACACACCGAATCGGTCCGGGCGATCTCCGCGAGGCCCGCCTCAAAATCACCTACCCCGGCGTTCGGAACGAGGAACGCGGGGATCGGCGCGTAGGGGCGGCACAGCCACAACAGCACCGCGGCCGACTCCGTCAGCCCGAGCCGGACCCGGTGCCGCCACCGGTTGAACAACGCCGAGCCCGCGTCTCGCCGCTGCAGGATCTGCAGGCTGGACACCAGCTCGGCCAAGGGGTCGGCTTCGGGCGCGAGCCGGACGCGCGTCAGGTCCTGCAACGTCAGCTCGATGCGCACGGATGTCCTCGCCTTGCTCGGAGTCTCGCCGTGTGATCGCGAGCAACGCCGTTCCGTTACATGGCTGAGCTGCCATATTGCCGCTCCCGGAAATCTCCTCGACGGCCGTGGTTCAGACCTGAATGATGTTCGAAAGAAGGCCCGCTTCTCGGGGGTTTACGCGGAGCCTTCCACGAGGGGGATTCACCGGCAGGTTTCAAAGGACCGCGATTCGTCGCGGCCTGAAGATTCCTGCCTTCTCCCTCACCATCACTGGGAGAAAACGCTTTCCACAAAGGGGAAGAAATTGACTAAACTGAAGCGCCTGGCGGGAATCATCACCGCCGCGGCGGGTGTGCTGACCCTGGCCACCGCTCCCGCCGCCACCGCGGCCCCGCAGCCCACCGGTGACGGGTTCAAGACGGTCTCCGTGCACGGCATCAAGCTCATCCCGGTCAAGCGCACCTCGACCGGCGCGCGCACGCAGGCCAACGGCGTGGCCGACGCGGACATGTACCTCATCCCGTCCGGGCTGGACTCGAACAAGTGCTGGGACGCGGACCTCAACAGCATCAACCGCAACGGCACCAAGATGCAGCTCTGGGACTGCAACCTGGACGCGGACCACCAGGCGTTCTACATCACCGACAACCCCGAGGGGTACTCCCGCTTCCAGAACGTGGCCAGCGGCCGCTACCTGGACGCGGACCTCAACACCATCAACAAGAACGGCACCATCGTCCAGCTGTGGGACTACGTCGCCGGTGCCAAGAACCAGTGGTGGGGCGGCACCGTCAACCCTGAGGGCTATGTCCGGTTCCAGAACCCGAGCAGCGGCCGGTACCTGACCGCGGAGGGCAACTCGTCCTCCAACGGCACGCGGCTCCAGCTGTGGAGCTTCATCGCCGGTGGCCGCAGCCAGTGGTGGGGCGACACCCCCGCCTGATCCGGCACTCAGTACAGGAAGGCCCTCTTCCTTGCGCTAGGCGCAAGGAAGAGGGCCTTCCTGTACTGGCGACAAACGAACTCAGTCCTTCTTGGACTCACCTTCGGGCTTGTCCTCGTCCTTCGCCGGTTCCTCCGGCTCGGCGGGCAGCAGCGCGTCCAGCGCCACCCCGGCGACCCGGCGGAACTTGCGGCCGCGCCGCTCCCGCTCCAAAACGGCGACCTCGAGCTTCACCGGGTCCGAGTCGCCGTTCGTGGGCGTCGGGGTGTTGTCGCGCAACGCCTTCACCGCGACTCCGAGCGCCGCACCCAGCTCCAGATCCGCCTCGTAGCTTTCTTTCAGCTTCGTGGTGAGCGTGTCGGCCTGACCGCCCATCACCACGAACTTCGGCTCGTCGAAGATCGAACCGTCGTAGGTCAACCGGTACAGCTGGTCCTCGGCCGCGGTCACGCCGACCTCGGCCACGCAGATCTCCACCTCGAACGGCTTCAGCTGTTCGGTGAAGATGCTGCCCAGCGACGCGGCGTACGCGTTCGCCAGCGCACGCGCGCTGACGTCCCGCCGGTCGTACTGATAGCCCTTCAGGTCCGCGTGCCGGATGCCGGCGACACGGAGGTTTTCGAACTCGCTGTAGCGGCCCACGGCCGCGAAGCCGATCCGGTCGTAGATCTCCGACACCTTGTGCAACGTCGCCGAGGGGTTCTCGGCCACGAACAGCACGCCACCGCGGTACTTGAGCACGACCACGCTCCGGCCGCGCGCGATGCCCTTGCGCGCGATCTCGGAACGCTCCCGCATCAGCTGCTCGGGAGAGGCGTACAACGGCATCGTCACTGTGGTGCTCCGCTCTTTCTGGCTCTCATCGGAAAGGGACAGGGACGACGGCTAGCGCCCGCGCTCGGCACGCGCGGCGACGATCGCCTCGGCCACCGCGATCGTCTGCTCCTGCGGCACCGCCACCGCGCCCTGCTCCGCGGTGATCGTCACGATCGTCGGGAAGATCCGGCGCACCAGATCCGGCCCGCCGGTCGCGGTGTCGTCGTCCGCCGCGTCGTACAGCGCTTCCACCGCCACCCGGATCGCGGCTTCGGCGTCCGCGTCCGGGTCGTGCAGCTTCTTCAGCGAGCCCTTCGCGAACAGCGAACCCGAACCGATGGCGTGGTAACCGGCGCTTTCCTCGTACCGCCCGCCCGTCGCGTCGTACGAGATGATCCGGCCCGCGTGTTTCGCGTCCTCCGCGTCGAGGTCGTACCCGACGAACAGCGGCAGCACGGCCAGCCCTGACATCGCCATCTCGAGGTTGGATTTCACCAGTCCGGCGAGCTTGTTCGTCTTACCGTCGAGTGAGAGCGAAACGCCCTCGATCTTCTCGTAGTGCGCCAGTTCGACCGCGTACAGCCGCACCATCTCGATCGCCAGCCCCGCCGAGCCCGCGATGCCGACAGCCGAGTACTCGTCGGTGACGTGCACCTTCTCCATGTCGCGCGAGGCGATCAAGTTGCCCGACGTCGCCCGCCGGTCACCGGCGATCAGCACCCCGCCCCCGAACTTGACCGCGACGATCGTCGTCCCGTGCGGCGCGTCGAGCCCGGCGGCCCCGGACGCGACACGCCGCTCCGGGAGCAGCTCAGGCGCCTGCGCCCGAAGGAAGTCCGAGAACGACGAGGTCCCCGACGTGAAGTACGCGGCGGGCAGCGCCGACTTACCCGAGGTGTGTTCCATACGTGCTCAAAGTTCCCATCTGTGTGATCCGCCGGCTCTGCGCGGGCGGCCGCATCCGGCCGCCGGAAGACGAGTTACTCGCCGCCCTTTTGCACGTACGCGCGGACGAAGTCCTCGGCGTTCTCCTCGAGCACGTCGTCGATCTCGTCGAGGATCGTGTCGACGTCCTCACCGAGCTTCTCGCGCCGCTCCTGGCCGGCCGGACCGCCGCCCTCGAACTCTTCGTCCGAGTCGCCTCCGCCGTGCTTTTCGATCTTTTCCTGAGCCATCTCGCCTCCCGGTGTGGCTGATGTACCTAGCCTACCCAGCGGTCCCGACATTCCGTGGGATCCGTGATCGCTTAACCCTGAGGAAAGGAATTCCCGCTAGTCCGAACCGGTGAGGGCTTCCACCAGTTCCTCGGCTGTCGCGGAGTCGTCCAGCAACTTCCCCACGTGGGCCTTCGTGCCCCGCAGCGGCTCCAACGTCGGGATCCGCACCAGCGATTCCCTGCCGACGTCGAAGATGACCGAATCCCAGGACGCCGCGGCGATGGAGCTGGCGTACTTCTCCAGCGCGCGGCCCCGGAAATAGGCCCTGGTGTCCGAAGGCGGGGTCGTGACCGCCTCCAGCACCTCCTCCTCGGTCACCAGGCGCTTCATCGAACCCCTGGTGACGAGCCTGTTGTACAGGCCCTTGTCCAAGCGGACATCCGAGTACTGCAGGTCGACCAGCCGCAACCGCGGCGCGCCCCAGGCCAGCTGGTCCCGAGCGCGGTAGCCCTCGAGCAACCGCAGCTTCGCCGGCCAGTCCAGCCTGTCCGCGCATTCCTGGGGGTCCCGCGCCAGCGCGTCCAGGATCTCGCCCCAGACCCGCAGGACCTCCTTGGCGGCCTCGTCCGCGCCGGTGCGCTCCAGGTTCGCCGAGGCAATCTCGTGGTAGGCGAACTGGAGATCTAGGCCGGTGTACTTCCGCCCGTTGGCCAGCGACACCTTCGCCTTCAGCGTCGGGTCGTGGCTGATCTGGTGCACCGCGCGCACCGGCTCGTCCAGCTTCAGGTCGTCGAACCGGATGCCTGCCTCGATCAGGTCCAGCACCAGCGCCGTCGTCCCGACCTTGAGGTACGTCGAGTACTCGGCCAGGTTCGCGTCGCCGATGATGACATGCAGGCGGCGGTACTTGTCGGCGTCGGCGTGCGGCTCGTCGCGGGTGTTGATGATCCCGCGCTTGAGCGTCGTCTCCAGGCCGACCTCGACCTCGATGTAGTCGGAGCGCTGCGAGAGCTGGAAGCCCGCTTCCTCGCTCTGCTGCCCGACACCGACTCGGCCCGAACCGGTCATCACCTGGCGGGAGGCGAAGAACGGCGTCAGCCCCCCGATCACCGCGGTGAACGGGGTCGACCGCTGCATCAGGTAGTTCTCGTGCGTGCCGTAGCTCGCGCCCTTGCCGTCGACGTTGTTCTTGTACAGCTGCAAAGGCGGCTGGCCGGGCACGGTGGCGGCCTTGCGTGCCGCCTGCTCCATGACCCGCTCGCCCGCCTTGTCCCAGATGACCGCGTCACGCGCGTTCGTCACCTCGGGCGCCGAGTACTCCGGGTGAGCGTGGTCGACGTACAGCCGGGCGCCGTTGGTCAGGATCACGTTCGCCGCGCCGAGGTCCTCGACGTCCGGGTCGTGCCCCGGACCGCTCGGGCCGGTCAGGTCGAAACCACGCGCGTCGCGCAGAGGCGATTCCACCTCGTAATCCCATCGTGCCCGCCTGGCCCGTGGGATGTCCGCCGCGGCCGCGTAGGCCAGCACGACCTGGGTCGAGGTAAGTACCGGGTTCGCCGTCGCGTCGCCCGGCACCGCGATGCCGTACTCGACTTCGGTTCCCATGATCCGCCGCATACCCACCACCCTACGGGGTCAGGGCCGTGCGACGATGCCCCCCATGTCAGGCAGTGACGAACTCGTTGCGCTCTATGACCTCGGCGGAACCGCGGTGGGGGCGGCCACGCGCTCCCGGGTCCGCGCCGAGGGACTGTGGCACGCGGCGGGCGTGGTGTTGGTCCGTTCGGGTGATGGAAACTCCGTCTACGTGCACCTGCGTACGCCGATGAAGGACGTCTATCCCTCCACTTGGGACTGTTGGGCGGGCGGCGTCGTCGCGGCGGGTGAGACACCGGAGGACTGCGCACGCCGTGAACTGGCTGAAGAACTGGGTGTTCACGGGGTGAACCTGCGTCCGCTTTTCACCCATGTCTACGACGTGGGCACGATCCGCTGCCACAACTTCGCCTTCGAGGCGCGATGGGACGGCCCCTTCGTCCATCAGCTGTCCGAAGTCGTCGAAGGACGATGGCTGACGCTGGACGAGTTGCGTTCGTGGCTCGATGATCCGGAGAGCCGGTTCGTGCCGGACGGACGTCTCGGCGCCTTGGAGTGGTTCCGGCGGGAAGCCGCGCGCTAGGCCGAACGGAGGCGCTGCGCGACGAGCGGAAGCAGCCGCTTCGCCGCGTCGGTCGCCCGCGCCCCGGTCCCGGCGGTCACGCTGAGCGCGGAGACGAGTTTCCCTTTCGCGAGCAACACCGTGCACGTCGTGCCTTCACACCATGCGCGTTGTACTTCGACACCGGTTTGCTTCGGCAGCGTGAGCTTCTTGCCTTCGCAGTCCGCCTGAGTGACGACGTCCGAGGCGTCACGGTCGGTGTACTCGGTGACCTGCTGTTCCAGCGTCGAACCGCTCGCGTACGACCACGCCGTCGAGCGGCTGGTGCCGCGGGTCAGGCCGGTCAGGCAGCCGGACATCTTGCTCTCGCCAGGGGCGACCTCTTCCTCGGCGACGTCCTCGTCGGTCAGCAACGCGGCGGAAACGGCCGCGGGGACCGGGGCCGAGGTCGACGGCGACGGGATCGGGGCGGCCTGCGGCTTGACCGAAGGCTGCGCGGGTTCGGCCGCGGGCGTCGGTGTGGGGTCGTCGTAGTAGGTGTCGAGATCGTTGGGACGGTCGGCGCAGCCCGACAAACCGAACAGCGCGACCGTCGCCACCGCGAGCACCTGCCGATGACGCACCCTCAAGCCTCCCCGGTGACCCGCCAGACGTTTGCCGCGAGACTAGACCAGCCCGTCAGTGCCAGCCGAGGCAGGACCTGTGCCGCCAGTAGGCGACCGGTTCTTCGGCGAGCGCGGCCAGCTCCCCGAGTTCTTCCGCGGTCAGCTTCACCTTCGTGGCAACGAGATTCTCCGCGAGCTGCGCCGTGCTCGACGGGCCGATGACCGCGACCGGCCGCCAGTCCTGCGCCAGTACCGCCGCGATCACCACCGCGTCCGGGCCGGCTTCGTGTTCCCGCGCGATCCTCCCGAGAGCGGGCGGCGGCTCGACCACCAGCCGTCCGTTCGCGACCGTTTCCTTGACCAATACCCGTTTCCCGGCCGCGTGCGCCTCGGCGAGCGCCGGGCCGACGGAGGGTTCCAGCAGGTTCCACGTCGACTGCACGGCGCTGAAAACCGGCGTTCCGGACACTTCCAGTTCGAACGCCCGCCTGACCGCGTCGGCCTGTTCCGGCCCGGACGTGGAGAACCCCACCGGGACACCGCCGGCGGCGAGTTCGGCCAGCGCGCCGACGAGCCTGTCGTCGGTGAACAGCGGACTGTCCACAGTGAGCGAATGGACCTGGTAGAGCGACACCGCCTTTCCCAGCAGACCAACGGTTTCCGCCCATTGTCCGGCGAACCGCGCCGCGGTGTGCTCCTTGACCTCGTGCACCGCCGCGTCGAGCTTCCACTCCCCCACGTAGCGGTAGCCCCATTTGCTCGACACGGTCACCTCCGGGTGGGCGCGATCGGCGAGCCAGCCGGCGAGGAACTCCTCGGAGGAGCCATACGAACGGGCGACGTCGATCCACCGGACGCCTGCCCGGTACGCGTCGTCGAGCACGGCATAGGTCGCCGCGCGCATCGCCTCGAAGTCGCGCACTGGCGGCAGCGCGTCGACCCGGCCCAGATTGATGTACGCGGGCCTGCCGAGCGCCGCCAGTCCGACGGCGATGCGTTCGTCGACGGGGATTTCCGAGTCTGTCACCGGGCTCCTTCGTTCTTGTGCCGGAGGATCGCGAGCCACTGGCTCGAGTTCTGCGCCTGCCGATGGAGCTTTTCGAGGCGGGCCGCCGGAGCCCGAACGTAACCCTTGCCGAAGACCGGCGCGATCTGACGGAGGCTGGCGCCCTCTTCCCTGGCGGCGAGCAACGCCCAGTCGGACGCGTCGGCGCAGGCCGCGGAGGCGCGTCGCAACTCCCCTAGGATTTCGATCAGTTCGGGGGCGCTCACTTCCCCCGCCTGAACGGCGGCGGCCGTCGTTTCCAGCCAAGCCAGGACATCGGCCTCGGTGATCGGCGCGCGCGGGCGCCCGGAAGATTCGCTCACGGCTCCGAAGTATAGAGCGTTATACGCTCGCCTCGGCCGAGAGGCGCGCCGGAGGCGTCGGACACATCGTCCGAAAACCGCTGGAGTACACAGTGGATTCCCGCTTCACTGAGTTCGAAGGCAAGGACTCGGAAGAAGGACAATTGGGACGTTTCGGTATCACGACCCGGTTCGCGGCACTCGCGATCGTATGGGGCGCGAGTTTTCTGTTCATCAAGATCGGTCTCACCGGCCTTTCGCCGGCTCAGGTGGCGCTCTCCCGCGTCTGCCTCGGCGCACTGGCGCTGATCGGCATCGCCGCCTGGCGCCGCAAACCACTCCCCCGCGATCCGGCGCTGTGGGGCCATCTCGCGGTCGTCTCCGTGCTGCTGTGTGTCATCCCGTTCCTGCTGTTCTCCTGGGCCGAGCAGTACATCTCGTCCGGGCTCGCCAGCATCTTCAACGCGACGACCCCGCTGATCACCATGCTCGTCGCCGCGGCCGCGCTGCCCGCCGAGCGCTTCACGAAGGCCCGCACGACCGGCCTGGTCCTCGGCTTCCTCGGCGTGCTCACCATCGTGGGGGTCTGGCAAGGGATCGATCTCTCCCACGAACTGACCGCACAACTGGCGTGCCTCGGCGCGACGACCTGCTACGGGATCTCGTTCGTCTACGTGCGGCGGTTCATCTCCTGGCGGAACCTCGACGCGCCGACCATCGCCCTCGGGCAAGTCTGCTGCGGCGCCGTCGTGATGCTGGTGCTCGCGCCGTTCATCGCGACGACGCCGGTGCGCCTCGACACGCCGATCGTCCTCAGCATGATCGCGCTCGGAGCACTGGGCACCGGACTCGCCTACGCCTGGAACGCGTCGATCATCGCGGCGTGGGGCGCGTCGAACGCGTCAGCAGTGACCTACCTCACACCCGTGGTCGGCGTACTGCTCGGCGTTCTGGTCCTCGACGAACCCTTGGCGTGGAACCAGCCCGTCGGCGCGCTGCTCGTCGTACTGGGGATCCTGGCCGCGCACGGTCGCCTGAGCCCGCGCAAGAAGGTCAAGGAACCTGTAGCCGTTTGAAAACGAAGGGGCCCTTCATCGCATTGCATGCGATGAAGGGCCCCTTCGGCTTGTTCTACAGGTACTGACCGGTGTTCGTGGCGGTGTCGATCGCCCGCCCCGAATCCTGGTTCTTGCCGGTGACGAGCGTGCGGATGTAGACGATCCGCTCGCCCTTCTTGCCGGAGATCCGGGCCCAGTCGTCCGGGTTGGTGGTGTTGGGCAGATCCTCGTTCTCCGCGAACTCGTCGACGATCGCGTCCAGCAGATGCTGCACACGCAGGCCGGGCTGCTTGGTCTCCAGCACCGACTTGATGGCCGACTTCTTCGCCCGGTCCACGATGTTCTGAATCATCGCGCCCGAGTTGAAGTCACGGAAGTACAGGACCTCCTTGTCACCGTTGGCATAGGTGACCTCGAGGAACCGGTTCTCGTCCGTCTCCTCGTACATCCGCTCGACCGTGTGCTGGATCATCGCGTCGAACGTCGCCCTGCGGTCCCCGCCGAACTCTTCGAGATCGTCGGCGTGGATCGGCAGACCGTCGGACAGGTACTTGGAGAAGATGTCCTTCGCGCCTTCGGCGTCCGGACGCTCGATCTTGATCTTGACGTCGAGCCGGCCCGGCCGCAGGATCGCCGGGTCGATCATGTCTTCACGGTTGGAGGCGCCGATGACGATGACGTTCTCCAGGCCCTCGACACCGTCGATCTCCGAGAGCAGCTGCGGGACGATCGTGGTCTCCACGTCGGAGGACACGCCCGAACCGCGGGTGCGGAAGATCGAGTCCATCTCGTCGAAGAACACGATCACCGGGGTACCTTCGGAGGCCTTTTCCCGAGCCCGCTGGAAGATCAGGCGGATATGCCGCTCGGTCTCCCCGACGAACTTGTTCAACAGCTCCGGACCCTTGATGTTCAGGAAGTAGGACTTCCCGTCCGCCTTGTCGCCGCGTGCTTCCGCGACCTTCTTGGCGAGCGAGTTGGCCACCGCCTTGGCGATGAGGGTCTTACCGCAGCCAGGAGGCCCGTAGAGCAGTACGCCCTTCGGCGGGCGCAGCTGGTACTCCTGGTAGAGATCCGCGTGCAGGAACGGCAGCTCGACGGCGTCGCGGATCTGCTCGATCTGCCGGGTGAGGCCACCGATGTCCTCGTATTGGACGTCGGGCACCTCCTCCAGCACGAGATCCTCGACCTCCGCCTTCGGCACGCGCTCGTAGGCGTAGCCGGCTTTCGAGTCGACCAGCAGGGAATCGCCCGGCTTGAGGGGCTGTTCGGCCAGCGGATCGGAGAGCAGGACGACCCGCTCCTCGTCCGCGTGCCCCACCACGAGCGCACGGGGGCTGCCGCCCTCGACGTCCGGGGCCAGCACCTCGCGCAGCGCGCAGACCTCGCCGATCTTCTCGAAGTCGCCGCCTTCGACGACGGTGAGGGCCTCGTTGAGCCGCAACGCCTGTCCGCGCTGCAACGACGAGACCTCCACCGCGGGTGAGACCGAAACCCGCATCTTGCGGCCCGCGGTGAACACGTCCACCGTGTTGTCCTCGTATGCGGTGACGAACACGCCGTAACCGCTCGGAGGTTGGGCCAGCCTGTCGACCTCCTCTCGCAACGCGAGCAACTGGCCACGCGCCTCGCGGAGCGTCTCGACCAGTTTCGTGTTGCGTTCCGTGAGTTGGCTCACTCGTTCCGACGCTTCGGCGAGTCGCTGCTCCAGCACCCGGTTCTGACGTGGCGAATCGGTGAGCTTCCGGCGCAGCAGGGCCACTTCCTCCTCGAGGAAGCGAATTTGACGTGCCTGCTCGTCGGACGTGGTTCCAGCTCCGGTCGTTTCTGAAGGGTCGGCCTCCTCGCGCCGACCTCCGGGAAGGTCATGATGCATTGGGCACCTCCTCGGAGTGCTTTTCATTCCACGGTACCGGCGATCACCGACAATAAAAGGCCTTTCCGCATCACAAGATCGGCGCGTCGCGTTCCGGACGACCTGACGCACGTACGTTCCCGCCGCGCAAGAGGCCATCCCGGTGCCGGGTCCGGCACTCCCATGGTCACACTCCGTCCACCTGCCCTGACCTGCGGCGGAATACCCGGCTCCGTCCGGGTGCAAACGGGTTCCGGTATCAGTTCGGCCCTAATCGAGCGGCGATCCGGCTCGGTGGCTAGCATCGGGCCGACGTTCGCCGGGGAGGCGGACCGGCATGTCGAGTTGAGCATTTTCGCAGAACAACTAGGGGGCAACAGCCATGACTTACCCGCCGCAGCAGCCCGGCGGCTACGGACAGGATCCGTACGGCCAGCAGGGCGGGTACCCGCAGAGCGGCCCCCAGCCGCAACAGGGATACCCCGGTGACGGCCAGTACGGCCAGCAGCCCGGTCAGTACGGGCAGGATCCGTACGGCCAGCAGGGCGGGTACCCGCAGAGCGGCCCCCAACCCCAGCAGGGACACCCCGGTGCCACGCAGCAGTTCGGCCAGCCGGATCCGTACGGTCAGCAGCAGGGCGGCTACAACGCCTACCCGCAGGAAGGCGGCTACGGTGAGCCGCCGAAGAAAAAGAAGACCGGCCTGATCGTCGGCATCGCGATCGGCGCGGTCGTCCTGGTCGGAGGCGGTGTCACCGCCCTCGTCATCGCGCTCAACTCGGGCGACGACAATCCGACCGCGGCGCCGCCCGCGAGTTCCAGCAGCGTGGCCCCGACGGGTTCCGAGTCTTCGTCGTCCAAGAAGCCGTCGACCTCTTCGACCCGGAGCAAGTCCAGCTCACCGAGCACCTCGGCGAGCAAGGGCTCCGGTCCCGCACCGCTGGGCAAGGCGACGCCGCAGGAGGTGGCCGACGCCGTCCTCGCCGCCTACAACGCCGGCGACGGCAAGACCGTCGCGCAGTCGGCCTGCCGCAGCGTGAACACCAAGGACGAAGTGCCGATCGCCAAGGACATCAAGATGGAGAAGACCGGGGAGTTGACGGTCAGCGGCGACACCGCGAAGCTCCCGGCGAAGGTCACCCAGAACGGCAAGGCCGACTCGGGCAACCTGAACTTCAAGAAGGAGTCCGACCTCTGGTGCTTCACCGGCGGCAAGAGCTGACGCGAAAACGGTGTCCAGCAGGCTGATCGCCGTTCTCGCCGGATGCGGCGCGGTCGTGGTGGGTGTCGTGGTGGGGCTGCTGCTGGTGGCCCCCTCAGGCTCCGACCCGGCCGCGTCGAGCACCGCGGCGCCTCCGTCGTGGCCGGGTTCGTCCCGGCCGGTCCCGGTGGATCCGGACGTGGCGGCGGTCGAGGTGGTCGGCAAGGCGATCGCCGCGGCCATCGTGAATCACGACGCGACGGCGTTCGGCAAGCTCACCTGCACCCAGCAGTCGTCGGCGGATCTGGCCGAGCTGAAGCGCAAGTGGGAGGCCGCGGGCGAGGTGAGCGCCACCGTCCCGGACCCGCCGAAGGTCGGTGGCGACTCGGCCACCGTGACCGTCCATGTCGAGGGCGCGGGCGGCCAGAAGGACACACCCTTCCCACTCAAGAAACGCGACGGGAAGTGGTGCGTGCCGTAAGCCTCGGTCACCGGCGCTCCAGGCGCCCGAGGTACCTACCGCGGTGCGCCGGTGGCGGTTTCGCGTGACCAGGGGGACGCCTCGCGTGACGGGATGGACGACACGCGTGTTCAGAAAACGACTCGACGCCCAGCCCGGCCGCTCGCGTGTCGTCCGTCTGATCACACGTGCCGTCCAACCAATCACGTGAGACGGCCAGACTGGCAGGAAGGTCTCGTGAGTGGTTCGCCTCAGCCCTTGCCGGAGCGGCGGTGGACCCGCGGTGACACGGTCCCGTCGGCCAGACGGCGCGCCGTCAGCAGGAACGCGGTGTGCGCGACCATCCGGTGATCCGGCCGCACCGCGAGACTCACGACGTGCCAGGGGCGCATGAGCGTCTCGAAAGATTCCGGCTCGGTCCAGCACTGCTGGTCCCGCAAGGCTTCCGTGATCCGGGAAAGCTGGGTGACCGTCGCCACATAGACCGTGAGCACGCCGCCGGGCACCAGCTGCGCGGCGACCGTCTCCAGCTGGTCCCAGGGCGCCAGCATGTCGAGCACCACCCGGTCGACCTCACCGGTGTGCGTCGACAGGTCCGCGACCGTCAGCGACCAGTTGTCCGGTTTGTGGCCGAAGAACTTCTCCACGTTCCGTTCGGCGTGTTCGGCGTGGTCGTCCCGGATCTCGTAGGACCGCACGCTGCCTTCCGGACCGACCGCCCGCAGCAGCGAACAGGTCAGCGCACCGGAACCGGCGCCGGCCTCGAGCACCCGCGCGCCCGGGAAGATGTCACCCCACATCACGATTTGCGCGGCGTCCTTCGGGTAGATCACCTGCGCGCCGCGCGGCATCGACAGCACGTAGTCCGGCAGCAGCGGGCGCAGCGCCAGATAGTGGCTGCCGCCCGCCGAAGTGACGACCGAACCCTCCTGCGCCCCGATCACGTCGTCGTGCGCCAGCGCGCCGCGATGGGTGTGATACTGCTGTCCCTCGGCGAGCACCATGGTGTAGTGCCGCCCCTTGGAGTCGGTCAGCTGAACCCGGTCACCAATACGAAACGGCCCACGGACCGACACTGAACCTCCATACGCGCGAACACACTGAGCCCATGCGTCCTCGGCGGGAAAGATTGCCTCGGACGGGACGACCGATCCTCGCAGGTGGCCGTACCGCGCTACGCCGGGGGTCGACTCCGGGTCATCGCGGCGCGCAGGTCCTCGCGCCGGAGCACGCCCGCGGGCCTGCCTTCGTCGTCCACGACGAGGAATTGCCACGCGGCGGTTTCCCTGACCCGCTCGGCGATCTCCTCCCCCGACTCCGAAGAAAGCAGCACGGTGTCGGCGCGGATCGGCTCCGCGGCCATCTCGGCGGGAGCGTGCGGCGACGTGCCCGCCAGTTGTGCCGCGGCCGTTTCGTCGAGCAGGCCGGCGGCGACGCCGTCGGCACGCACCAGGACCACCCCACGGCCCGCGGAAGCGGCCAGCGCGTCCGATACGGGGCTTTCGGCGGGAAGCTGGAGAACGGGCCGGACGAGTTCACTCAGCTGGACGCCTTCGGGCCAGCCTCGCCGTGTTTCGGCGGCGAGTTCGCTTCGCGCGCCGAGGATCACGAACCACGCTGTCACGACGCAGACACCGAGCCGCAGCCAGCGATCCTCGCTGCCAGCCGCCAGGCCCCACAGCGCCCAGACGATCAGTCCGGCCGCGACGACACCGCCACCGACGACGGCGGCGCGAGTGCCTTTGTCCCGGCGGCCCGTCGCCGCCCAGACGCCGGCGCGAACCAGGCGACCTCCATCGAGCGGAAGCCCCGGCAGGAGGTTGAAGAACCCGACGGCGAAGTTCGCGACGGCGCATTCGGCGATGAGCAGCCATGCCGCGCTTTCCGGCGGGACGGCGAACATGAGCAGCCCGCAGAAACCACCGAGCAGCAACGAAACCGCTGGACCCGCGGCGGCGACGAACCCTTCATGGCGCGGCTGCCGGGGAGTCCTGGCGACCTCGGAGAGACCACCGAGCAGGAACAGGCGCAGGCGCCGGACCGGGATGCCCAGGCGCAGCGCCACCAGGCAGTGCCCGAGTTCGTGCGCCAGTACCGAAAGTCCGAGCAGGACCGCGAACGCGGCCGCCAGCAGCCACGAGGTCAGCGTGCTCGCACCGGGTAGAAACCGGCCGACCAGTGGCGTGTAGAGCACCACGATGATCAGAGAGCCGATCCACCACGAAGGGGCGAGAAGCACAGGGATCCCGGAGACGCGGAACAGCAGGAGCCCACCCGCCGGGGCCACGCCTCGTCGAGGCGGACCCTGCTCACCCGTCACCGCCATGTGTCAGAGCGTAGATGTCCAGGTGTGGGATGCTCGTGACCCGCCCTTCCCGTCCGGGTGGTGTCGGTCATGCCGCTCCGGTGCGTTGCGGTCGGAGAACTGTCGGTACCCGGCGCTACCCTGCCTGCATGCCCGACACCGACACGGTCACCGCCGATCCCCCGCCCGGCGCCGAAACCCCGCGCCGTCGGCCGGCCCTGTCCCCGTCGCGTGCCAGCGACTTCAAACAGTGCCCGCTGCTCTACCGGTTCCGCGCCGTCGACAGGCTGCCCGAGATCCCGACGAAGGCCCAGCTTCGCGGCACACTGGTGCATTCCGTGCTGGAGCGCCTGTTCTCCCTTCCCCAGGCCGATCGCACCCCTCCGCAGGCCAAGGAGCTGCTCGCACCGGCGTGGGAGACGCTGTCCGCGGAACGTCCGGAGTGGATCGAGCTGTTCGATCAGGAGGATCCCGAAGCCGTCACTTCCTGGCTCTCGTCGGCGGAGCAGCTCGTCGACACCTACTTCGGGCTCGAGGACCCACGTCGGCTGGAACCCGAAGCGTGCGAGCTGCACGTCGAGATCGAGCTGGGCTCCGGGGTACTGCTGCGGGGCTACGTCGACAGGCTGGACGTGGCGCCGACCGGTGAGATCCGCGTCGTCGACTACAAGACCGGCGCCGCGCCCCGCGAGATCGGCGAGGCCAAGGCGATGTTCCAGATGAAGTTCTACGCCGTGGTCCTTTGGCGGCTTCGTGGTGTCGTGCCGCGCCAGCTGAAACTGATGTACCTCACCGATGGGCAATCACTGGCCTACACGCCGGACGAGGCCGAGTTGGTCCGGTTCGAGCGCACGCTCGAGGCGATCTGGCAGGCGATCCTCAAAGCGGGCAAAACCGGCGATTTCCGGCCCAATCCGAGCAAACTGTGCGCGTGGTGCGACCACCAGGCCGTCTGCCCGCAGTACGGCGGCACTCCCCCGCCTTATCCCGGCTGGCCCGAACCGGATCCCGGCGAAGAGTCCGTTTTGGACCGTGCGGATTAGCCGTGTCCAGTGAATCTGCTCGATGGGCTTCGTGATCCTGGCGCGAAGACCGGGAACAAGCCTTACCGGACACGGCCTTAGGCTGCCGGTGTGACAGAAGCCTTTTACGTGCCGTCAGGCGACGACTTGTTCGTCCCGACCCCGCACACCGCCGGCCCGTGGACCCCGGACGCGCAGCACTTCGGGCCGCCCTCGGCATTGCTGGTCCGCGCACTCGAAGACCTCGAAGCACCACACGCGAGCCAGCTGGCGCGGGTGACGATCGAGATCCTCGGCCCCGCGCCCTTGAAGGAGCTTTCGGTGCGGGCCCGGGTGGCACGGCCGGGCCGTTCGGTCGAGTGGCTGGAGGCCGAACTCGCCCACGGCGAGCGAGTCGTCGCCCGCGCCTCGGCCTGGCGCATCGCGACCTCGGACACCACGGCGGTCGCCACCGCCGAAGGCCCCGCCCTGCCGTCGCCGGACGACCTGCCGACGACGTCGAGCATGCCGGAAGGCTGGCTCGGCGGTTACCTCGACGCCGTCGAGTGGCGGCGCGTCAAGGGCGCGCTGGACGAACCCGGCCCCGCGACGGTCTGGGGACGTCAGCGCGTCGCCCTCGTGGACGGGGAGAAGCCGAGCGCGCTGCAGCGACTGTTCGTCCTTGCGGACTCCGGCAACGGGATCTCGAACTTCCTCGACCCGCGCGAGTGGTGGTTCATCAACTCGGAGCTGACCGTGCACCTCCGCCGCCCACCACTGGGTGAATGGATCGGCGTCGACGCGGCCACCCTGGTCGGCCCGAACGGTGTCGGCACGGCGACGACCACCCTGCACGACGTGTCGGGGTCGCTCGCCTCCGGAGCGCAGGCGTTGCTGGTGCGGCCGCGACAGGCGGGTTGATATTGCCAGCCGTACGGCCCTGACCAGCTGAACCGCAGTTGAGCGCCGCTTCACGCCGGGGGCTCAGGAAGCATTTGACAGGGCACTGTCCAACGCGAAGCGAAGCGTGCCGAGATATGTGCCCTGCGGGATGCCTCCAGGAGCGCGCGACCAAAACACCGTCAGATAGACGCGCTTTCTGAGCCCGTTTCCAATAGCCTTCCCGGAACAACAGACGCAGGGAGCGCTTCGGCATGCAGATCACCTCGGTGGTCAACCAGAAAGGCGGGGTCGGCAAGACCTCACTCAGCGTGGGCGCGTCGGCCGCACTGGCCGAGCGTGGCCGCCGGGTGCTGCTGATCGACCTCGACCCACAGGGGCACGCGACCACCGAACTCCTCGGTCTGGACGAGGTGGCCCCGCAGATGCCCAGCCTGGCGAAAGCCCTGACCAAGGTGTGGAAGGGCCCGATCGAGGAACTGGCCGTGCGGCATCCGCGCAGCAACCTCGGCCGGGGTGGCGCGTTCGACGTCATCCCGACGTCGCCGGGCATGTTCGACCTGATCCGGCGGCTGGACCAGTTCCGCGTGCCGGGCTGGCAGCTGGCCAGGGTCATCCAGTTCGCGAACTACGACCACGTCATCATCGACTGCCCGCCCGCGCTCGACGTGCTGACCAACAACGCGCTCGCCGCTTCGCACGGGATCCTCGTGCCGGTGCAGCCGGACCGGACGAGCATCCGGGCGCTGCGCCTGCTTTCGGACCAGGTGCGCTACGTCGAACAGACCGTCGGCCGCCCGCCGATCGCTTACTACGGCCTCGTTCCCGGGCTGTACCGCCGCCCGATCTCGCATTACGCGGCGGCCGCGTTGCAGGAGCTGTACACGTTCGGGATCCCGATGCTCTCGCACGTCCCGCTCGGTGTGGTGATGAACGAGGCCGCCGCGCACGGCGTGCCCGTGACGACCTACGCGCCGGAAACCCTGCAGGCTCTGTCGTTCCGGGAGATCGCGGAAACGCTGGACGGTTACCTGCGGAACCACCCGGCTCCGGCGATCGTGCCAGCGGACGAGGAGTTCGTCTTCGAGGACTTCATCACCGAGGTCTCGGTGACGCGCAGCGCCAACGACAACGGCGCGCGGAAGCGGCTCTACGACCTCATGCCCAAGAAGCCGAACCGACCTCGGTAGTGAGGTCGCAAGTAGTCGACTACTTGCGACCTCACGCGCAATCACCTACAAGCGGCAGGCCCGGATGTCCGAAGCCAGGACGGCCTTCGCGCCGGTCTCGGCGAGTTCGTCCATGATCCGGTTGACCTCCTTGCGCGGCACCATCGCACGCACGGCCACCCAGTCCTCGTCGGCCAGCGGCGCGACCGTCGGCGACTCGAGGCCCGGCGTGATCGCGACGGCCGCTTCCATGAGCGAACGCGGGCAGTTGTAGTCCAGCATCATGTAGTGCTGGGCGAAGACGACACCCTGAAGCCGCGCCTTCAGCTGGTCCTTGGGCCTGGTTTGCTCGGTACCGGCCCGCTGCAGCAACACGGCTTCGGACACGCAGATCGGATCACCGAAGGCCACGAGGTTGTGCTGGCGCAACGAACGTCCGGACTCGACGACGTCGGCGATCGCGTCGGCCACCCCGAGCTGGATCGAGATCTCGACGGCGCCGTCGAGACGGATGACCTCCGCCTCCACCCCGTGCTGCTTCAGGTTCTCCCGGACGAGCCGCGGATACGACGTCGCGAGCCGTTTGCCCTGCAGGTCTTCGGCCTTCCAGTCCCGGCCCGCCGGCGCGGCGTACCGGAAGGCGGAGCCGCCGAAACCGAGGCTGAGGATCTCCTCGACCGGGGCACCGGAGTCGAGCGCGAGGTCGCGGCCGGTGATGCCGAGATCCAGCTCGCCGGAGCCGACGTAGATCGCGATGTCCTTGGGACGCAGGAAGAAGAACTCGACCTCGTTGACCGCGTCCAGCACGGTCAGGTCGCGGGCCTCATGTCGCTTGCGATAGCCGGCCTCTCCGAGCATCTCCGACGCGGCGGCGGCGAGGGCTCCCTTGTTCGGCACGGCGACACGCAGCATTGCTTCTCCTTGGTTCTCCGGACGCGAACGCGTCACAGGTACCGGTACACGTCCTCTGTCGACAGTCCACGGCCGAGCATGAGCACCTGTACCCGGTACAGCAGCTGTGAAATCTCCTCCGCGAGCCTGTCGTCGGATTCGTGCTCGGCGGCGATCCACACCTCGCCCGCCTCTTCGAGCACCTTCTTGCCCTGCGCGTGCACACCCGCGTCCAGCGCGGCGACGGTGCCGGAACCGTCGGGGCGCGTGACCGCGCGGTCGGCAAGCTCGGAGAACAGCTCATCGAAGGTCTTCACAGTCTGGAGATCCTTCCATCCACGCTCGCGTCGCGCTGCCCCGGGCCGGTGAGTTGGCACCCGCTTCACACCTCAGAACAGCGTGGCGCCCTCCCGCTCGAAGTCGAGCAGCTGCCTCTTCCGTTCGATACCACCGCCGTAGCCGGTGAGATCGCCGGTCGAACCGACGACGCGATGGCACGGCACGATGATCCCCATCGGGTTTTTCCCGTTCGCGAGCCCGACTGCCCGCGACGCGGTTGGCCTGCCGAGCCGGTCGGCCAGCCTGCCATACGAAACCGTCTCGCCATATGGGATTCCGCGCAGGCTTTTCCAGACCATCCGCTGGAATTCGGTGCCGCCGAAGCTCAGCGGGAGATCGAAGTCCTTCCGCTGGCCGGCGAAGTACTCCTTCAGTTGTTTCTCGGTCTCCACGAAGACCGGCGCGCTCGGATCCGGATGGCCGAAGGTCTCCTCTGCCGGGCGGTGTCGCTGCTGGACCATGTACAGGCCGCAGAGACACTCGCCGTCCGCGACCAGGGTCAGCGGGCCGTATGGACTGTCGATGACGTTGTGCGTGCGCATGGCGCTCCTCGGAACTCAGGCGGCGGGCAGCCGGTTGATCGGGTGGTCCCCGGTCGCCCAGAGGTGTTGGACGGCGTAGGCACGCCACGGACGCCAACGCTCGGCGTGCGCGACGAACGCGGCCTGGCCGAGCCCGAGCCCCTTCGCGGCGACCTTGACGCCGAGGTCGGTCGGCAGGAAGGCGTCCGGGTCGCCGAGCGAGCGCATCGCGATGCTCTCGACGGTCCACGGGCCGAATCCGGGCAACGCGTGCAGCCGCTCCCGAGCCTGCTGCCAGTCGCTGCCCGCCCCGAGGTCGAGACCGCCGTTGTTCAGTTCGGCGACGAGGCCGAGCAGGGTCCGCTTGCGGCTCTGCGGCATCGCGAGGCTTTCCGGGTCGATCTCCGCGAGCGCGGCGGCGTCGGGGAAGACGTGCGTGAGACTTCCACCCTCGGCGTCCTCGACGGGCTCGCCGTGCGCGAGGACCAGCCGGGCGGCGTGCGTCCGTGCGGCGGCGGTGGACACTTGCTGGCCCAGGACGGCGCGGACGGCGAACTCTTCGCCATCGACCGTCCTCGGCACCCGCCTGCCGGGTGCGGTGGCCACGAGTGGCCCGAGCAGCCGGTCCGCGGCCAGCGCGTCGTCGACCGCGACCGGGTCGGCGTCGAGGTCGAGCAGGCGGCGGCAGCGGCTGATCGCGGTCGAGAGGTCCCGCAAATCCGAAAGGGTGAGCCGGCAACCGATGTAGCCGTATTCGGGCTTCAACGCGACGACGGCGGGACCGTGCGGCAGCCGCAGCGTCCGGCGATAAGCGCCGTCACGCCATTCCTCGACGCCGGGGATTCCCGTCGCGACGAGGTGTCCGAACAGGTTGTCCGGGAACAACGGCTTCCGGTAGGGCAGGCGCAGGTTCAGCGTCCCGGGCGCGGTCGCCGGCGCGGTGCGGACCCGGGCTCGCAGTTCGGTCGGGGACAGCGCGAAGACCTCGCGGACGGTGTCGTTGAACGTCCGGACGCTGCCGAAACCGGCGGCGAGGGCGACGTCGATCATCGACAGACCGGTCGTCTCGATCAGCAGCCGCGCCGTCTGTGCGCGTTGCGCCCTGGCGAGACTGAGCGGGCCCGCGCCGAGTTCGGCGCGCACGTGCCGCTCGACCTGCCGGACGCTGTATCCCAGCCGGGCGGCCAAACCGCTCACGCCGCCGGTGTCGACGACGCCGTCGGCGATCAGCCGCATCGCCCTGGCCACCAGGTCCGCACGCTCGTTCCACTGCGGCGAACCGGGACTCGCGTCCGGGCGGCACCGTTTGCAGGCGCGGAATCCGGCCTCCTGCGCGGCCGCCGCACTCGGGTAGAACGACATGTTCTCCGGTTTGGGCGGGACGACCGGGCAGCTCGCCCGGCAGTAGATCCGCGTCGTCAGGACGGCGGTGAAGAACCAGCCGTCGAAACGGTCGTCCTTCGCCTGGACCGCCCGGACGCAACGCTCGAAGTCCTCATGCACCCCGTCAGCATCACCGACCACGCGGCCGGGGTCTAGCGGGAATGCGACATGGTGGTCATGGCAGCAACGCGGTCAGCGCGGACACGTCGAGCCCGACCAACGACGACCGGAACACGCGCCGCTCTCCCGGCTGGACCTCGACGTCGTTCGGGATCACCATCACCGTGCACCCGGCCGCGGCCGCGGAAGCGGCGCCCGGCGGTGAATCCTCGATCGCGACGCATCGGGAAGCCGGGACTCCCAGCAACTCCGTCGCCAGCTCGTACGGCCTGGCGTCCGGCTTGTTCAGACCATCGACCTCGTCACCGCAGACGGTCGCGGCGAAGTACTCGCGACCGATGGTGTTGAGGGCGAGTTCGGTCAGCGACCGTTCGGTGGAGGTGACCAGCGCCATCGGCACCCCTTCGGCGCGCAAAAGTTCGAGCAGCTCCTGAGCGCCGGGGCGCCACGGAAGGGGGCCGTCGAAGAGGTTGGCCGTGCGCTCGCGGATCCACTCCCCCATCTCCGCGATCGACCCGGGAGTGACGGGCTTGGCGCACACTTCAAGAAGGAACGCGGCTGTGTCGTCCATATTGGACCCGACGAGGCTCAGGCGTTGTTCCTCGGTCAGCGTGCCGCCGAGGGTCTCGACGGCCTCGTAGAGGGCGACGTCCCACAGCTTCTCCGAATCGACCAGCGTGCCGTCCATATCCCACAGCACGGCGGCGAGTCCGTCC
Organism: Amycolatopsis sp. cmx-11-32; assembly: GCF_047608695.1. Classification (NCBI taxonomy): domain Bacteria; kingdom Bacillati; phylum Actinomycetota; class Actinomycetes; order Pseudonocardiales; family Pseudonocardiaceae; genus Amycolatopsis; species Amycolatopsis sp. cmx-11-32. Next base: position 316,802 of record NZ_JADNQN010000003.1, read on the forward strand.
AGTGTGGACGGTTCGGTCACGGCTCCCCCTCGATGATCGCGTGTTGAAGTACCGATTTCCGTCTCCACGGTAACCGAGCCCAGCTCACCTGGAGATACGGGCTTCGATGCCGTCGAGCAGGCATTCGAGGCCGATCCGGAAGGTCTCGTCGGCGTCGAGGTGGGCGGCGTCACGCACCACCGTTGCCAGCGCCGGGTAACGGCCTTCGGCGAAGGCCCGTTCCAAATAGGGGCCGTGCGCGACCTGCCAGCGCCTCTTGTCGATCCCGGTGGCCCGTTCGGCACGTCGCTCGGCGATCTCCCGGCGCACCGCGCCGATCACGTACGCGTTGACCGCGGCGACGACCGGCATGACGACGTCCAGGCCGGCGCCGTCCATCGCGGCCAACACGCACTCCGACGTGGCCAGCGCGTGCGGCCCGAGCCGGGGCCTGCCGCCCAGGAGATCGGCGAGCCATTCGTGCTCGTGAGCGGCGTGCCGGGTGGTCTCGGCAAGGGACCGGAGCACCTCCCGCCGTCCGTCCCCGGACGGCTGGATCCCGGCGTGGACGGCGTCGACCATCAGATCGAGCAACTCGTCCTTGCTCTCGATATAGCCGTACAGCCGCATCGGGCCGACGTCCAGCGCGGTGGCGATCTTGCGTAGCGACACCCCGTCCAGGCCGTCCGCGTCGGCCAGCTGGATCGCCGCTCGCACGATCCGCTCCCTGCTCAGCGGGACCGGCACGGGTCGATTCGGCGGCTCCGGCCTCTCCCACACCAACATTCCGTTGACAATACATCGCATCGTGTCGATACAGTGTATTGACAAGTACGGTGTATCGAAGGGGGATGCCCATGACGATCGCCATCGTCGGAGCAGGCCTCGGTGGCCTGGCTCTCGCCCGAGTAATGCACGTGCACGGCATCGACGCCGTCGTGTACGAACGTGAACCGTCACGCGACGCCCGTGGCCAGGGCGGCATGCTCGACATCCACTCCGGCCAGCGAGCACTGCGCGAGGCCGGTCTGATCGACCGGTTCTTCGCGATCGCCCGCGGTGAGGGCCAGGACATGCGGCTTCTGGAACCGGACGGCACCCTGCTGCTCCAGGAGGACACGCCCGACGACGCCCCGCTCGTCCGCCCCGAGGTCGACCGTGCCGATCTGCGCGACCTGCTGCTCGATTCCCTCCCCGAAGACACGGTTCGCTGGGGGCACGCGTTCAGCTCCGCCGACAACGGCGTGCTGCGCTTTGCCAATGGGCGCAGCGCGACGTACGACCTGCTGGTCGGCGCGGACGGCGCGCAGTCCCGCGTCCGCGCGCTGCTCACCGACGCCCGCCCGGCGCATATCGGCCAGAACACCGTCGAGGTCGGCATTCCCGACATCGACCGCACGCACCCCGACCTCGCGGCGATGGTCGGACGCGGCAACTACTGGGTGCTCGGCGGCGGGATATCGATGGGGGCGCAGCGCAACGGCGACGGCCGCGTTCGCATCGGCCTCAGCTTCTACCACACCGACGAGGACTGGCTCGCCGTCAGCGGGATCCCGTTCGACGACCCGGCGGCCGCCCGGGCGCGGCTGATCGCCCTGCTCGACGGCTGGGACCCGCGGTTCACCGCGCTGATCGCGGCCTGCGACGACACGGTCGTGTCACGGCAGATCACCACTCTCCCGGCCGGCCTGACCTGGCCGTCGGCGCCGGACGTCACGCTGGTCGGCGACGCCGCGCACCTGATGCCGCCGACGGGCGAGGGCGCCAACATGGCGCTGCTCGACGGCGCCCTGCTCGCACTCGCGCTGGCCGCGCACCCGGACGACTTCCCCGCCGCCGTCGGAGAATACGAACGCGAGATGTTCGAACGCACCAGCGCCGCCGCCCGGATGTGCGCGGACATGCACGAATTGCTGAGCTCGCCGGACGCCGCCCGGAAACTGCTCGCGTTCTTCCAACCCGGCTGAAGACGACCGGACATGCTCAACGGCGCGGGGCCGCGTGGTCGTAGGCTGGTCCGGTGAGTGAGCCCGTCGACGAGACCCAGCGGCCCGGCCGCGACCACCCGGATGACACCAAGCCGATCATGATCCTGGCGTTCGAAGGATGGAACGACGCAGGTGACGCGGCCAGCCGGGTGGTCGAGCATCTGCAGCTCAACTGGGATGCGACACCGCTGAGCGAGCTGAGTCCGGACGAGTACTACGACTTCCAGGTGAGCAGACCGACCGTTCGCATGGTGGACGGCGTCACCCGCAGGGTCGATTGGCCGACCACACGGCTCTCGGTCTGCCGCCCGGAAGGCGTCAGCCGGGATGTCGTGCTGGTCCAAGGGCCCGAACCGAACATGCGCTGGCGAGCCTTCTGCGCCGAACTGCTGGAGCACATCCAGCAACTGGACGTGGCCACCGTCGTCACCCTCGGCGCTCTCTTGGCCGACACCGCGCACACCCGGCCCGTCCCGGTCACCGGAACGGCGTACGACAAGGACACCGCTTCACAGTTCGGCCTGGAGCTGAACAACTACCAGGGCCCGACCGGCATCGTCGGCGTCCTCCAGGACTACTGCGTACAGGCCGGTGTCCCGGCGGTGTCGATCTGGGCGGCCGTGCCGCACTACGTCTCGCACCCGCCGTCGCCCAAGGCCACCCTCGCGCTGCTGCACAAACTCGAGGACGTCCTCGACGTCGAGATCCCGCTCGGCGCCCTTCCCGAGCAGGCCGAGGAGTGGCAGCGGACGGTCACCGAGATGGCCGAAGAGGACGAGGAGATCACCGAGTACGTCCGGGGGCTCGAGGAGCGCGGCGACGCGGAAACCGAGTTCACGCTGGACGACGTGAGCGGGGACAAGATCGCGGCCGAGTTCGAGCGGTACCTGCGGCGGCGCCGTCCCGGCCAGGACGGTCCGGGACGAGGCTGACAGCCAAGCCCTCTCACTCACCCTGGCCTGCCTGCCGCAAGTAGAGGACTACTTGCGGCAGGCAGGCAGGCAGGCAGGCGTGAGGGATCGGGACACGCGGGAAAAGCCGGTGCTCGGAGTGGTAGAGGCGGCTGGAGCCGACAGTAACTCGACCTTCACACCTTCCCCCAGTACATGAGGGACCCCTTCCGGCGCTAGGCGCCAGGGTCCCGGCAAAGTCGAGATCTCGCAGGTCAAGCGGCTATCCGTCGCTGCGCGAGCTGATCACACCGGTTGCGAAGCTTGACCAACAGAGGTTCACCTCCGGCACACGCCCGAGTGGGGAGGATTTCGGACGCTCAAGGTCCCAAATCCTCCCCACTCGACCCGTACAGGCACCAACGTCAAGCCCGGACTACCGCCCAGCAGCGCAGACCAGCAGCTCCGCGACTTGGCCGGGACCCTGCGCTAGGCGCAAGGAAGGGGGCCTTCATGTACTTCAGAGCGACCAGGGCGCCGGTAACCGCCTGGATCGGGTCTCAGAAGATGCGTCGCAGCGGGATGGGGCCTCGCGCCCGCTTCCGCCACTCACGCGGATAGCCGAGCGAGACCTCTTCGAACCGCACCCCGTCCGCCTCGGTCGAACGCGGGATGTGCAGGTGCCCGTAGACGGCGACCTCCGCGCGAAAACGCAGGTGCCAGTCCTCGGTCTCGGTCGTCCCGCACCACAGCGCGAACTCCGGCCAGTACAACGGCTCGGTGGGGTGGCGGTGCAGCGGCCAATGCGACATCAGGATCGTCCCGTGATCCTCCGGGATCGCCTCCAGCCGCTCCGTGCTGATCTTCACCCGGTCGGCACACCACGCCTGCCTGCTGGGATACGGATCCGGATGCAGGAAGAACTCGTCCGTGCACAGCACGCCCGCCTCGCGTGCCTGGTCGACGGCCGTCAGCAGCGGCAGCCCCTCCGCCGCGGGGGTCCGCCAGCTGTAGTCGTACAGCACGAACAGCGGGGCGATCGTCAGCGGCTTCTCCTGGTGTTCCCACACCGGGTACGGGTCCTCCGGGGTGAGGACGTCGATCTCCCGGCATCGCTCGACCAGGTGCTCGTAGCGCGCCTGGCCCCGTAGCTGACATTCGTCCTTCTGGGTGGTCCACAGTTCGTGGTTACCGGGTACCCAGACGACCTTCGCGAAGCGTTCCCGCAAGGTTCTGAGCACCCCGGTCACGGAGTCGGCTCGTTCGGCGACGTCACCGACCACGAGCAGCCAGTCGTCAGGGGTCCGGGGTACGACCTCGTCGACGAGCGGGGCGTTGCCCTCATGGGTGACGTGGAGGTCGCTGGTGGCGAAGAGATGCGGCACTCCACCACCGTAGCTTCACCCGGACTGGTGAGCCGCCAAAACCGCATCGCGGCGTAACCGTCCCGATGCCGACACGCCCAGCACGATGAGCGCCGAAGCGACGTGCAGCCCCGCCTGGAGATTCAGCAGGACGCCGGTGCCCAGCACGCTCACCAGTCCGCCAGCCAGCAGAGCGCCCAGCGCGGTGAACCCGGCCGTCCCGGCGAACATGGTGCTCAGCACGCGACCGGACCGTTCGGGGGACGCGGTCGTCTGGACCAGGGAGAGCAAACCGGATCCGGCCAGCACCCCAGGCGCGCCGACGAGTGCGAAGAGTCCGATGAAGACACCCAGCGACGCGGTCAGCGCGGGCAGGTTCCAGATCAGCGCCGACAGCAGGCCGAGCGCGAGCCCGCCCCAGCCGAGCAGAGCGGCGGGCGCGACCTTGCGGGCGACGGTGGCGACGGCGAATCCCGCGGCCAGCCCACCCAGCGCCTGCACCCCGCGCAGTAGTCCGACGTCGCCTTCGGTGCCGTCGAGGATGCCGAGCACGAACACCACGAACAGCACCAGGAACATCCCCTGCGCCAGAGAAGTCAGAACGACGACGACGCTGGCGAGGCGAAGGCGCCCTTCGCGGCCGATTTCGCGAAGCCCGTCCAGCCAGGCTCGCAGCACCGGTTCGTGCGGGCCCGCCGCGATCGGCGCGCCGACTTGCCGGAACGGGCGTGCCAGCAGGGCCGAGCCGATCACCAGCACCCCGAGATAGGCCACCACGACCCAGCCCAGCCCGCCGAAACCGAGCAGGAGACCGCCCGCCCAGCCTCCGGCGAGGCGCGCGACGCTGCTGTTGATGCTCATGAGCCCGTTGGCGCCGATCAGCTCGTCCGGTGCGATCAGTTCCGGTACGAGCGCGTTACGCGTGGGTTCGAACAACGAAGCCAGTCCTGCCTGAGCGGCCATGACCCCGTAGAGCACGAACACCGGGCCGCCGGACGCGACGAACAGCAGCGGCAGCGCCACGAAAGCCTGCCCCGCGCACACCACGCACAGCACCAGCCGCCGGTTCCAGCGGTCCGCGATCACGCCGGCGATGGGGCTCAGCAGCACCGCGGGCACCAGGCCGAGGATGATGCTCAACGCCGTGGTGGCCGCGGAACCGGTCGCCTGGAACACGAACACCGGCAGGGCGATCTGCAGCATCCACTCGGCGGTCTCGGAGAAGAAGGCGGCGACCCACAGCCTCGCGAAAGCGGGTTCTGTCAACGGTTTCAAGTACTCGGTTTCCCCTCGGTGTCGATGCGCGGGAACGCCCGCAGTCCCAAGTGGACGGGCAGGGCTCCCGCAGGGGCGTCTTCGCGGATCGTGCTGACGTAAGGTCGTACGAGCGCGTCGATCCCCCGGACCAGCTCGTCCAGCTCCGCAGCGGTCACCCGCAGCGAGTACGTGTTGATCCCGGACGCGTCCTGCCATTCCTTGTCGAGCTGGTCGGCGGCGTCGAGATAGCGCTCGATCAGCTCCTTCTCCCGCGCGAGCGTGGTTCCGACGACCGCCAGCCGCGCCCCGCGCAGCTCCGGTCCGTCGCCGAGCTCGATGCCGACCTGGCAAGCGCGCCAGGGCCGTTCTCGCCCGTCCTCCCCCTCGACCCGCTCCACGAGGCCGTGCTGGGCCAGCTGGCGCAGATGCCAGCTGCAGTTCGAGGCTGTCGAGCCCACGGCCGTCGCGCATTCGCTCGCGGTCCGCGGGCCGACCGCCATCAGGTGGTCCACCAGCGCCGAACGCAACGGATGCGCCAGCGCCCGCATCAGCTCGACGTCTTCGATCCGCTTGCGCGGCGGCAACCCGGCCATCGCCTCGATCCAATCTGAAAGAAGTCTTTCGAAAGTTCTCTTTCAGAGTTGCAGGTGGCCGCAAGCATGTCAACCGACCTCGATACCCTTGCCGCGACAGCTGCTGCCCACCGCAGTAACTGCACAACTCAACTACTGACCCGTGGGAACGCACATGCCTGACCAGCGAGAACTCGCCACCGCGGCGGCTCTGGAGATCCCCCGGTTCGTCAGCGCGACCGTGCTGTTCCACACGGCCATGGCGGAACGGCTCGGGGTCAGCCCCACCGAGTTGCACGGACTCCAACTGGTCATCAGCGGCGCCGCGACCTCCCCGACCCAGCTGGCACGGGCGCTCGGCATGACCACCGGCGCGGTGACCCGGATGCTCGATCGCATGGAGGCACGGGACCTGGTCGAACGGGTCCCGCATCCGGCCGATCGCCGTCGCCTCCTGGTCCGTCCACTGCCGGACCGGCTCGGCGAGGTCTCAGACCTCTACGCCCCCATGGCCCGGTTCTTCGGCGACCGCCTTGGCCGCCTGGACCGGCGCCAGCTCGCCGGACTGCTCGGCGTCATGACCGACGGGCGCACCTTCGCCGAGCAAGAAGCCAACAGGTTGCGCACTGGGGGTTGACTAACGCTACATGGGTTGCGTTAGACTGCTCGCATCATGGACAACTGACACCGCACCTTCCCCGCTCCGAGGCGGCTTCGGTGGAGCACGGCTCCCGTAAGCGATCAGGCCCGGCTGGGATCCCTCATGACCTCGAAACGCGGTGATGTCGTATGTCTCTTTCCCTGATCGCCAAAGATCTCGTCCACTCCTACGGTGCCCGCGTCGTGCTCGACGGCGTGAACCTGACCGCTTCGGCCGGGCAGCGGCTCGGCCTGGTCGGCGAGAACGGCGTCGGCAAGTCCACGCTCCTGCGCCTGCTGGCCGGGGTCGAGGAACCCGACGCGGGTGAGGTGCTGTGCGGCGACGACCTCGGCTTCCTGTTGCAGGAGCTGCCTTTCCCGCTGACCGCCCGGTTCTACGACGTCATCGACGACGCACTCGCCGAGATCCGGCAGGCGTCGGTGAGACTCGGCGAACTGACCGAAGCGCTCGCCGACCACCCGGACGACGCGGCGGTACTCGACGAGTACGGCACCGTCCTCGACTGGGCGCAGGTTCACGATCTCTGGGACGCCGACCGGCGGGCCGAGGTCGTATGCGCGGGTCTCGGGCTCGCCGGGATCGACCCGGAGCGCGAACTGGGCACCTTGTCTGGCGGGCAGCGGTCGCGGCTCGGACTGGCCGCGTTGCTGATCCGGCGACCGGGCACGCTCATCCTGGACGAGCCGACGAACCATCTCGACGACGTCGCGATGGAGTTCCTGGAACACCATCTCGCTTCGCTGACCGGTGTGCTCGTGCTGTCGTCGCACGACCGCGTGTTCCTCGACGCGGTATGCACCGACATCGTCGACCTCGACCCGGCACTGGGCGGCACGACCCGGTACGGCGGCACGTATTCCGACTACCTGGACCAGAAACGATCCGAACGGGCGCGCTGGGAGCAGCGCTACGCCGAGGAACAGGACGAACTGAAGGAACTGCGCGAGTCGGTGGCCGTCACCGCGCGCAACGTCGCGCACAACCGGCCACAGCGCGACAACGCCAAGATGCTCTACGACTTCAAAACCGGGAGGGTGCAGAAACAGATCTCACGCCGGGTCCGCAACGCGCAACTGCGGCTGGACGAACTGGAACGCGACCAGGTACGGAAACCGACCGCACCCCTGCGGTTCCAGGGCGGCCTGACCGGTGAACCCGGAGCAGACAAGACGGCGATCTCCGTGCGGGAGATCGAGATCGCCGGACGGCTGCGCCTGGCGACCCTCGACATCACGACGACGTCGAGGCTTCTGATCACCGGCGGGAACGGTGCTGGGAAGTCGACGCTGTTGTCCGTCCTCGCCGGCGCGCTGACACCGGACTCAGGGACCGTCCTTTCCGGACGCGGGGTGCGGATCGGCCTGCTGGCACAGGATGTCGCGTTCGCCGAGCCGGACAAGACCGCGCAGCGGACCTACGCAGAAGCGCTCGGCGAGGACGCTCCGCCCTTGCGCGGCCTTGGCCTGCTGGCGCCGCGCGATCTCGGGACCCGGGTGGGCGCGCTGTCGGTCGGGCAACGGCGGCGGCTCGCGCTGGCGTTGCTGATCGCCGATCCGCCGGAGGTGCTCCTGCTGGACGAGCCGACGAACCACATCTCGCTCACCTTGGCCGAGGAGTTGTCCGCCGCACTCGATTCGGCGCCGGGTGCCGTCGTCATCGCTTCCCACGATCGATGGCTGCGGCGGGATTGGGCGGGAGACCACCTCCGGCTGGAAGCCGGTCGCGTCGCCGCGTAGGGCGTTATACGCGTGTCTACAGTTCGATGCCGAGCAGTGCGTCGACCGCGTTCCGGATCAGCCCGGGAGCCGCCGGGTCGGTGCCCGAGCGGTTCAGGGACTGCTCCGCCCAGGCGTCGACGGCGGCGAGCGCCTTGGGGGTGTCGAGGTCGTCGGTCAGGTGGTCGCGCAGGCGCGCGACGGTGTCCTCCGCGGCCGGGCCGGTGCCGAGCGAGACGGCGTCACGCCAGCGCGCGAGGCGGGCTTCGGCGTCCGTGTGCAACTGCGCGGTCCACGGCCGGTCGGAGCGGTAGTGGCCAGCGAACAGCGCGAGCCGGATCACGCCAGGGTCGACCTTGTCGGCACGCAGCCGTGAGACGAACACGAGGTTCCCCCGCGACTTCGACATCTTCTCGCCGTCGAGGCCGATCATCCCGGCGTGCACGTAGTGCCGCGCGAACGGCCGGTCCCCCGCGACGGCCTCCGCGTGCGCGGCGCTGTACTCGTGGTGCGGGAAGATCAGGTCCGAGCCGCCGCCCTGGACGTCGAAGCCGAGGCCGAGGCGGTTGACCGCGATCGCGCTGCACTCGATGTGCCAGCCCGGGCGTCCCGCCCCCAGTTCCGACTCCCACGACGGCTCACCCGGCCGGGCCATCCGCCACAGCAGCGCGTCGAGCGGGTGCTGCTTGCCGGGCCGGTCCGGGTCGCCGCCGCGTTCGGCGAAGAACTTGGCCATGGTCTCGGCGTCGTAGTTCGACTCGGAACCGAAGTGCCCGGTCGCGTTGTGGTCGAAGTAGATGTCCGGGTACTCGGCGTCGTCGGCGCGGTACGCGCTGCCGTTCGCCAGCAGCTTGGCGATGACCTCGACGATCTCCGGGATGCTTTCCACGGCCCCGACGAACTGCCGCGGCGGCAGCACCCGCAGCGCGGCCATGTCCTCACGGAACAACGCCGTCTCGCGCATGCCGAGGACGACCCAGTCGTCCTTGTCGCGCTCGGCGCGCTCCAGCAGGGGCTCGTCAATGTCCGTCACGTTCTGGACGTAGTGGACCTCGTGCCCGGCGTCACGCCACAGGCGGTTCACCAGGTCGAAGGTCAGGTACGTGGCGGCGTGCCCCAGATGGGTGGCGTCGTACGGCGTGATGCCGCAGACGTACATCCGGGCGGTGGACCCGGGCGCGGTGGGGCGGATCTGCCCCGTCGCGGTGTCATGGAGCCGCAGCGGACGGGGGGTGCCGGGGATACGGGGCACGTCGACCGTTGACCAAGTCTGCATACCTCGACTGTAAGCGGAGCCGCCGCGCCGTTCCCGTCCGGTGGGAGCCGGACACGGCCGGAGTAACCGAACTCGCCCTTCAGGACCGGTCGGCGTTGGCGTGGACCGCGTCCCGGATGTACTCCCCCAGGCCCGGCCGCTGGTCCGGCTCACGCACCAGGAAGCCGAGCTGCACCGGTTCCGTCACGTACATCTTGGCGACCTCGCGGTGCATCGCGTGGTCGCAGTCCCCCATGAACGCGGCCAGCAGCAGCCGGTGTTCCTCGGCGAGGTCCATCGCCGCGGCGCTCTCCGCCGGCGCGCCGGAATCGACGACGGCGAGCAGCCGCCGCACCCAGTCCTGCCGGACCTTCTCCGCCTCGATCCACTCCTCCTTGGACAGTGGCACGGCCGCCGTCCGCCAGTGTGGGGTCTCGCCCCACCGGCGGACGACCTCCTCCGCGTAGCCCTCCGGTTCACGGAACTCGCCGAAGACCTCGAACTTCTCCTCCGGGGTCAGCGCGCCACCGACCTTCTTGGCCTCGATCACCCGCTCGACGGACTCGGCCATCCGGGTCAGCTCGCCGATCCGCTCCCGCAGCAGCGTCCGCTGCCGCCGGAGGTGCTCCAGCGCGTCCAGGCCCGGGTCGTCGACGACCTTCGCGATCGCCTCCAGGCCGAGCCCGAGTTCGCGGTAGAACAGGATGCGCTGCAACCGGTCGAGGTCGCCGTCGCTGTAGCTGCGGTAGCCCGCCGGTGTCCGCCCGCCCGGTGACAGCAGGCCGATCTCGTCGTAGTGGTGCAGCGTACGCACGGTCACTCCCGACAGCGCCGCGACCTTCCCCACCGAATACCCCATCGGCTCAGCGTAGGTGGACGTCTTCCCCCACCGCGCGTAGAAACGACTTATGGGGAGAGCTGGAAACACCGTGCCGGCCGCACTTCCGCCAGGACCCCCGCTGCCCGCCCTCGTCCAGACGCTCGCCGTCGGCAACCTCCGGCATCACGTGCTCCCGCTGCTCAAGCGCCGCTACGGCTCCGTCGTCCGGATGAAGTTCGCGCCGCATCGCGACATCGTCATGCTCACCGACCTCGACGACATCAAGACCGTGTTCTCCGGACCGGTCACCACGTTCCACGCGGGCGAGGGCAACGTCGTCCTGAAGCCGGTGATGGGCGAGCACTCCGTCCTGATCACCGACGAGGACCGGCACCTGCGCGCGCGGAAGCTGCTGATGCCCGCGTTCAGCGGCGCGGCCCTGCGTGGCTACCGCGACATGATCACCGAGCTGACCGGGGCCGAACTCGACCGCTGGCCGGAGAACCGGGCCTTCGGCGCGCACGACCGGATGCGCGCGCTGACCCTGGAAATCATCCTGCGGGTGGTGTTCGGTGTCGCGGAAGGACCACGACTCGACGAACTCCGGCGGCTGATCGGGCATCTGGTGGAGATCGGCCTGATCCAGGTGATCGGCTGGCAGGACCCTCGGCTGCGGCGCTACCGCCCCTGGCGCACCTACGCCGAACGCCAGGCCCGGGTCGACGAACTGCTCTACGCCGAGATTTCCGAGCGACGCCGGGCCGCCGACCTCGACCGGCGCACCGACGTCCTGTCCCGCCTCCTCACCGTACCCGCCGACGGGGACGAGCTGACCGACGTGGAACTCCGCGATCAGCTGGTCACCCTCCTGCTCGCGGGCCACGAGACCACCGCGACCGCGCTCGCCTGGGCGCTGCACGAGCTTTCCCGCGATCCCGGGCAGGCGGCGTTCACCACCCGCGCGGCGGACGACGGCGACGAGAAGGCGCTCGAAGCGGTGATCAAGGAGGCGATGCGCCTACGCCCGGTGATCGGCGAAGTCGTCCGACGGCTGACTGAAGACGTCGAGATCGGCGGCTACCGGATCCCGGCCGGGTTCGACGTCATGCCGTCGATCATCGTCGTCCACGGCGAGGACGATCACCATCCCGACCCGAAGGTCTTCCGGCCGCAGCGGTTCCTCGAAGGCACGCCTCCCGCCGGTAGCTGGCTACCGTTCGGCGGCGGCGCGCGCCGCTGTCTCGGTGCGGGGTTCTCCCTGATGGAGGCCACGATCGTGCTACGCGAGCTGTTCGGCCGGTTCACGGTCACCCCGGAGCACGCGCGGCCGGAACGGGTCCGGTCGCGGCCGATCACGCTGGAACCGGCCCGTGGAGCCAGGATCAAGGTGACCGGCCGCTGACCTACCGCTTCCTGGTCCGCAGGTAGTCGCCGACCACGGCGGCGCCGAGCCCGTCGAGGTCCGGAGCGACGACCCGGCCGCCCGAGCGGCGCGCGAGGAGATCGACGAACGCCGTCAGGCGCGGGTCGTCCCCGAGCCGGAACACGGTCACCGACGCACCCAGCTTCGCCATCCGGTCCACTTCGGACAGTGTCTTGAGCAGGGTCCTCGGCTGGGGCGGGTAGTCGAATTCCGCCGTGCCATCGGGTTCCAGATCCGCTGTCGGCTCGCCGTCGGTGACCATCAGGACCACCGGTTGCGCGTCCGGATGCCGCCGCAGATGCCGTCCGGCCAGCAGCAGCGCGTGGTGGGCGTTCGTGCCCTGCTCCCAAGCGCCTTCCAAACCCACGAGTTCGGCCAGCTCGACCGAGGTGGCGTAGCGGCCGAACGTGATCAGCTGGAGCGCGTCGTTGCGGAACCGGGTGCTGATCAGCTGGTGCAGCGCGAGCGCCGTCCGCTTCATCGGCAGCCAGCGGCCCTCCTGGACCATCGACCACGAGGTGTCCACGAGCAACGCCACCGCCGCGCGCGACCGGTGCTCGGTCTCGATCACCTCGACGTCGGAGACGTCCAGCCGGACGGACCGATCGCCAACCGAAACCGAACGCAAGACCGAGTTGCGGACCGTCCTGGACACGTCCCACGGCTGCGTGTCCCCGAACCGCCACGGCCTGGTCGCGCCGGTCGGCTCGCCCGCGGCGCCCGCCGATTCGGTCTCCCGCTGACCCGCCTTGCCGCGCAACGCGTTCACGACGTCGGCGAGCGCCGTCTCCCCGAGGCGTCGCAAAGCCTTGGGCGACAAGCGAAGCGTGCCGTCGGGAGCGCGTTCGAACAGGCCTTGCCGCCGCAGCTCGCGTTCCAGTTCGGACAGCCTCCGCGCGTCGACACCCGCGTCCGGCCCCAGCTGCCTCCTCAGCGCGTCGACGTCGATGTCCTCCAGCCTCGCACCGGGATAGGACTGGCCGAGCTGTTCGGCCAGCGCGTCCAGTTCGGCGAGGTCGGACATCGCCCGGGCGCCCTCGCCGAGGCCGAGCGGATCATTGCCCCGGAAGCGTTCCGACGACGTCCAGTCCTCGCCGGGCCGCAGTGCTTTCAGCTGGGAATCCAAAGTGGACAGCTGCTGCGCGAGCCGGGGATCGCCGAACGCCTGCTGCGACAACTCGGCCAGTTCGGCGCGCTGCTCGGGGGTCATCGAGTTGAGCATCCGCTGGGCGGCCGCGGCGCGGGCGGCGAGGACGTCGATCAGTTCCTCGACGTTCTTCGGGTTCTCCGGGAAGAACTCGCCGTGCTCGCGCATGAACTCCGCGAACCGCTCGGGCACGTCCTCACGGCCCTGCGCGTGCGCCGCCAGCAGGCTGTTGAGGTCGGCGAGCATCCGGTTGGCACGCTCGACGTCCTCCGGTCCCGCGTTCTGGAGTGCTTCCTTCATCCCCTCGAACCGGGAATCCAGCAGCTCACGGCCGAGCAGGTCGCGGATCTTCTCGTAGTTCTCCCTGCCCTGCCGGGATCGCCAGTCGTACTGACCGAGTTCGCGGACCGCCGCCGCCGTTCCCGGCGGCAACGCGTCCAGTTGCGCCTCACGGAAGCGGGCGTCGTCGTCCGGATCGGGGAACAGTTCGCGCCGCTCGGCCTCCAACGCCTGGTCGAGCAGCTGCCGGACCTCGTGGAGCGTGCCGTCCAGCCGGTGCCGCCGCTGGATCTCCGACCGGCGCTGCCAGAGCCGCCGGGTCAGCTCGTCCAGGCCCGCGGTGCGCGGCGTGCCGCGCCGCAACAGTTCTTCCAGCGCGGACCGGGGCGAGGCGCCCGCCATGACGTCGCGGCCGATCTCGTCGAGCGCGTCCCGCAGGTCGGCGGGCGGCGCCAGCGGGTCCGGGCCGTCGTGCCATGGCCCGTACGAATACCCCTCCGGTACGGCGCTCATCGGCCGTAGACGGTCGTCGCGTCGTCGGAGTCCTTGGCGAGTTTCCTCGACAGGAAAAGGGATTCCAGTGCCAGCTCGACCGCGGCCGCGATCCGTCCCGCCGGTTCGTCCTTGCCAACGCCGGCACGCGCGGCGACGTCGTGGAGCACGGGCAGTTCCGGCAGTGCGGAGAGGACGTCCTTGCCGGGGACGCGTTCGCCGGTGGTCACCAGGTGCCCGTCCTCGACGGCGTCGGCCAGCGGCAGCAGGTCCAGTCCGGCGAACCGCGAGCGGGCCGTCTCCGCGACCGCCCTCCGCAGCAGGTGCACGAGATGCTCGGTCTCGCGTCCCTCCTCCCCCGGCTCGAATTCGAGCTTGCCACGCAACACGGCGGGCACCGCGTCGAGGTCGACCGGGCGCGCCACGGCGGGTTCCTCGCCGGTGAGCGCGGACCGGCGCAACGCCGCCGCGCCCACGGTTTCCGCCGCCGCGACGGCGAACCGGGCCGAGACACCGGACCGCTGGTCGATCACCGGCGATTCCCGCAGGTTCCGCACGAACCGGGCGAGCACCTCCAGCAACGGTTCGCCGACTTCGGCGACCAGATGCGCCTCCTGCCGCACGACCGCGATCTCGGATTCGACGTCGAGCGGGTAGTGCGTCCGGATCTCGGCGCCGAACCGGTCCTTGAGCGGGGTGATGATGCGGCCCCGGTTGGTGTAGTCCTCCGGGTTGGCGGTCGACACCAGCAGCACGTCCAGCGGCAGGCGCAGGGTGTACCCGCGCACCTGGATGTCGCGTTCCTCCATCACGTTCAGCAGCGCGACCTGGATGCGCTCGGCGAGGTCGGGCAGCTCGTTGATCGCCACGATGCCGCGGTGGGCGCGCGGGACGAGTCCGAAGTGGATGGTTTCGGGGTCGCCGAGACTGCGGCCCTCGGCGACCTTCACCGGGTCGACGTCACCGATCAGGTCACCGACCGAAGTGTCCGGTGTGGCCAGTTTTTCCGTGTAGCGCTCATCGCGATGGCGCCAGGTCACCGGCAGTGCGTCACCGAGTTCGGCGGCACGGCGGCGTGATTCCGGGGTGATCGGGTCGAGCGGGTGCTCGGCCAGTTCGGCACCCTCGATGACGGGCGTCCATTCGTCGAGGAGTCCCGCGAGGGTGCGCAGCAGCCGGGTCTTGCCTTGGCCGCGTTCGCCGAGGAGCACGACGTCGTGCCCGGCCAGCAGCGCACGCTCCAACTGGGGCAGCACGGTGCGCGAGAAACCGACGATCCCGGGCCAGGGGTCCTCCCCCGCGCGGAGCTTGACGAGCAGGTTGTCGTGCAGTTCTTGTTTGACCGAACGCGGCGGGTGGCCAGCCGCGCGAAGGTCCCCGGCGGTCCGGGGCAGATTTGCGGGAACATCGTTCACCCGTTCGACGCTACGTCTCGATCGTGCCCCCTGTCGACGTGAACCAACTCCAGCTCTGGATCAACCAGTCGGTGGAGAGCACTTCAGGAGATCGGTCGATGTGGAACCGGGTACCCGCACGCGAGGCTCGGTCGATGCCCGAGAAACCACCCGCGCCGCCTTCCCGCGGGTGAATCCTGCCGCATCGGCCTCAGCGTGCTCGCCCTGGTCGCGGCCGCGTACCTCAGGCGGGGCCGGCCGGACGTGGTCACGCTGCCCGGCTTCACCGGTCGTGCGCCCTCTTTCGGGCCGAAGGCCCACGGAAACCGTTCGCAGGGCGCCCTCTCCGCCAGGGTGACTTTGATTCCGATCTGCGCCCTGCGGACGGTTTCCGTCAGCGCACGATAAAATAAACAGAGTGTGCCGTCCTAGTGCGACCCTCGCGGTCTGGTCTTCGGCGTGGCTGAACGGAGCCGCCGCCTCCGACGACATCCTTGACGCCCTGCAGGTCTGGGCCGAAGCCCACGACGTCGTCGCCGCGGATGCCGCGGCCGCCGAGGCGTTCGAGCTGCCGCTCGCGTTCAACCGCGCGGCGACCCCGGTCCAACTGTTGCTGGCCCTGCGTTCGCAGGGCGCGAAAAGCCTGCAGTTGCTGATGCCGGTGCCTGGCGATGTCCGTGGTCTCGGCGGTGGCGGTCTCTTCTCCGAGGCCGCGCTGCGGACCGGCGACGCCGCCTTGTTGCCGGATCTCGGCTACGGCCTGGTCCCGGAGGCGATCGCCGAAGGCCTGATGCGGTGGACCGTCTACTCGGTACCCACGCCGGGCGTCCTCGAGTACCGCCCACTGGGCGAAGCCGAGCACGGCCTGACCGACGCGATCCGCGCGAGCGCCGGAGCACTGCAGACCCTCGACGTCGCCAGCGATCGGCCGGGTGTCCGAGCGGAACTTTCGGCACGCCTGCGATCCGCCACCGACGCGCCCTGGCCCGCTGGGATGCCCGGCCGTTCACTGCGAGTGCTCCAGCGGTCGGAGGAGATCGCGGCGATCCTCGCGATCGCACACGCCGACGATCCGGGCGGTGCGTTGTCCGCGTCCGCCGTCAACCGCCGGGCGGAGGCGTTGCGGCCGCTGACCGAGGCCGTCCGTATTGCCCGGTACGCGGCGATCAACGAGGCGGTGCGGGTGTTCGCGGATCAGGCGGACCGCCACCCGTAGCAACCAGTCGATCGCAGGTTACGGAGCCCTCCGGAGGGAGTGCGGGCAACGACGCTCGCGTTGGTGATGGCTGACGCCGCCATATGGGCCGCTAACTTCGTCTCAACGTCGGCGACCGCGCTTGGCGTCCCAGGGATGTCCAGCGCTTCAAGCCGGCGTTGTGCTTCGGCCGCCATCTCGTCGGCCGCTCAAGATCGGTGTCACGTCTTGCCCCGTCGTTCGCGAACCATCGGCCGTGAGTCTTCCGGCCCAGTTCGCCGGGCTTGCTCTGTGGCGGAAGCTCCTGCCGTAGCGCTTCCGCGCGCTCGTGGGCCGGAGGGACTGCCTGCTGTCCTGTGGTGTGCACCCCAGGCCGCACACGGACTCTACCCTCCCGCTTCGGACGTGTGACCTCGTCGTTTACCGGAGCCAGGGCGGCCTGTTCACACCGGGCGCGTGGAACCGGGACCTCTGGCACCCCGCGATCCAGCCGGACGGCCTGAAGTCCGGCGGTGCCTACGGCGCGACCTTGCCACTACTACGCGTCCCGGCTCATCGAAGGCGGCCCGTCGCACCGGGGAGCATCGATGGAACAGGTCCCCCGACTACATGGGCACCTGTTCGAGCAGGCCCACGAGCGCGCCCGCTCACGGATGACCTGTTCTCCGCTGTTGTATACCCGCTGCGTACCGCCGAAGGCCAGTAGCCGTGTTAGCGCAGGTCAGACGGCTGCCGGCCTCCGGAGCTACAGAAGGCCGCCTTTTATGTACTTCCGGCGGGCAGTCTCACGAGACCGGACGGCTACGGGCGCGTGGGGCGCTTCGCGGGCTCGCAGCACCCGACAGCGCAAGGCGCCCCGTTGATCGTGCATCCGGCCACCGGGAACGGCGACAGCTTCCGCGCCGGCACACCCTCCGTGTGCTCGCGAACCAGCTCGACGACGAGTTCGGCGAAGCGCGGGTCGGTGTCCGGCGTCGCGGCCCGTGCGAAGCCCATGCCGTGCTCCGCGGCACGTTCGGCGGCCTCGTTGTCGAGGTCCCAGATCACCTCGAGGTGATCGGACACGAAACCCACCGGGCAGACCACCACCGAAGTGACGCCGTCCGCGTGCAACGCGTCGATGTGGTCGACGATGTCCGGCTCCAGCCACGGCACCTGCGGCGGGCCGGAACGCGACTGCCAGACGACGTCGTAGGTCTCGATGCCCGCTTCGACCGCGACGAGACGCGCGGCTTCGGCGATCTGGCGCGAGTAGCGGCGACCGCCTTCCGAGGGCGGCCCGGACGCGGTATCGGCGGACTCGGGCACCGAGTGTGCGCAGAAGACCGTCCGGGTTCCTGCCGGGTTCCCCAGTTCCGCGTGCGCGGCGCGGACGGCGTCGGCGAAAGCCGCGACGAACAGCGGGTGGTCGAAGAACTGCCGCAGCTTCACCAGTTCCGGCGCGCCGTCCCCGACCGCCGCGCGGGCGCGCTCGATGTCCTCGTCGTACTGACGGCAGGCGGAATAGCCGCCGTACGCGCTCGTGGGGAAGACCAGGACACGCTGAGCACCCGTCTTGGTGATCTCCGCCAGCGTCTCCTCGACCATCGGCCGCCAGTTGCGGTTGCCGAAGTGGACGGGCAGGTCGATCCCGGCGGTCGCGAGCTGCTTCTCCACCGCGGAGATCGCGGCGCGGTTCAGGCGGTTGATCGGCGAGACCCCGCCGAAGTGCTGGTAGTGCTCGGCGACCTCGAGTAACCGTTCCCGAGGGATCCCCCGCCCCCGCGTGACGTTCTCCAGGAACGGCATCACCTCGTCGGATCCCTCGGGACCACCGAACGAAAGCCAAAGCAGCGCGTCATAACCCACCCTGACATCTTGCCGCTGTGGCGCCCCGCACGCTGACCCGGCCCATTTTGGACTGACCGATCCAAAACCTGGTACGGTCACTTCCATGGCCAGGCCGAAGGAATTCGACGAGCGCGCCGCGATCGGGCGGGCCATGGACGCGTTCTGGGGTCGCGGCTACGAGGGCACGTCGACACAGGCCCTCTGCGAAGCCACCGGCTTGGGCCGCAGCAGCATCTACAACACCTTCACCAGCAAGCACGAGCTGTTCATGCGCGTACTCGACCACTACGCCGACCGCGGCATCGTCGCCAGGACGGCGCTACTGGAGAACCCTGGGACCGGCATCGAGCGGTTCCGCTCACTGTTCTCGTTCACCATCGACGAGGAGGTCGCCACCCACGGCCGCGGTTGCCTCGTGGTCAACACCGTGGCCGAGTTCGGCGACCGCGATCCCGAGATCAAGGCGCGGATCGACGCCGACACCGGACGGCACCTCGCCCTTCTCGCGGCCTGCGCCAGGGAAGGCAGGCTCGACGGGACGATCGACGGCGCCCGCGAGCCGGACGACGTCGCCGAGTTCGCACACAGCACCGTCGCCGGACTCCGGCTGATGTCCCGCCGCGGCGCCGGACGGACGGCCATGGAAGCGGTCGCCGATATCGCGCTGGGCGCGATCGCCGCGAAATAAACCGAGACAAGCCTTGTGCGAAACGCCGCCCAAATTTTGGACTGATCAATACAAAACTGGAGGGGAATCCCGTGCCTTTGGCAGTCTGCGTCCTCGGACTGAGCGTGTTCGCGCTCGGCACGTCCGAGTTCATGATCACCGGCCTGCTGCCGGGGATGGCGGCCGATCTGAACGTCGGCATCCCGGAAGCCGGGTTGCTCATCTCCGCCTTCGCGATCGGCATGGTCGTCGGCGCTCCCCTGCTCGCGATCGCGACGCTGAGGGTGCCGAGGCGGGCCACCCTGATGGCGCTACTCGTCGTCTTCGGGCTCTCGCACGTCGTCGGGGCGTTGGGCACGGGGTACGCCCTGCTCTTCGTCACCCGCGTCGTCAGCGCTGTCGCCTGCGCCGGGTTCTGGGCGGTCGCGGCGGCCACCGCGGTCGCGCTGGTCCCGGTGGAGCGCCGTGGCCGCGCGCTGGCCATCCTGGTCGGCGGGCTCACGATCGCGAACATCGCCGGCGTCCCGGCCGGGACGTTCTTGGGCCAGCACGCGGGCTGGCGGGCCGCGTTCTGGGCGGTCACGGCACTGACCGTCGTCGCGTTGATCGGCGTCTTCGCCCTCGTCCCGGAAACGCAGAACGGCGAGGTCAAGACCGTCGTCGCGACCGAACTGCGGCTCTACCGTCGCGGCCGGTTCTGGCTGGCGCTGGGCGTGATCGCGTTCGCGCAGGCGATGATCTTCGCGACCTTCAGCTACCTCGCGCCGTTGCTGACCGAAATCGCTGGACTACCGGAAAGCTGGGTTCCGGGAGTGCTGTCCCTGTTCGGGCTCGGCGCGCTGATCGGCATCACCGTCGGTGGCCGCCTCGCCGACGCGAGGCCGTTCGCCACCCTCTACGGCGGTCTGGCCGTCGCCCTGCTCGCCCTGGTGCTGCTCGCGCTCTCCGGCCCGGCGACCCCCGTCGCGATCCTCGCCGTGTTCCTGTTCGGTGTCGCCGGATTCGGGGTCAATCCGGCTTTGAACGTCCGCGCCTTCGCCGTGGCGGGCAACGCCCCGACGCTCGTCGGCGCCAGCACCACGGCCGCTTTCAACGTCGGCAACACCGTCGGCCCGTGGCTCGGCGGCGAGTCCATCGACGCCGGCCTCGGCTACCCGAGCGTCGCGTGGGTGAGCGTCGGACTCGGCGTCGCCACCGTGCTCGCCCTCACCTTCGCCGCCGGTGTCCAGCGCACCGACGACACCCGCCTGCTTCGCGAACCCGTTACCCAGTAAGGAGAATCATGTCCGACCGAACACAAGCCACCCTCGACGAGTTCTTCCGCCGAATGTCCACAGGGGACACCGACGGGGCCTCCGAACTCATCGCCGACATGGTGGAGTGGGACATCCCCGGCGCGACCGAGTTGGTCCCGTGGATCGGCCCGCGCCGGAACCCGGCGGAAATCCGCGAGTTCTACGACCTGCTCGACAAGGGCCTCATCAAGGACCGGTTCGACATCGAGCGCGTCCTCGTCGACGGGCCGCACGCGGTCGCGGTCGGACGACTGCGCTCGACCATCCGCAGCACCGGCAAGGTGATCGAGACGGCCTTCACCATCCAGTTCGAGGTGAACGACGACGGCCTGATCACCAAGTACCTGATGCTCGAAGACTCCTGGCACGTCGCCAACGCCGTCCTCCCCTGAAGTACAGGAAGGCCCCCTTCCTTGCGCCCGGCGCAAGGAAGGGGGCCTGCCTGTACTCGCGAACTCAGATGCCGAGGGCGTGCACTCCGCCGTCGACCATGATCATCGAGCCGGTCGTGGCGGGCAGCCAGTCCGACAGCACAGCGCAGACCGTCTTCGCCGTCGGATCCGGGTCGGAGCTGTCCCAGCCGAGCGGCGCGCGGTCGCCCCAGCCCTCCTCCAGCTCGGAGAAACCGGGGATCGACTTCGCCGCCATGGTCTTCATCGGACCGGCGCTGACCAGGTTGACCCGGATACCCTTCGGGCCGAGGTCGCGCGCCAGGTACCGGTTCACCGACTCCAGCGCCGCCTTCGCCACCCCCATCCAGTTGTAGACGGGCCACGCGACACGCGCGTCGAAGTCCATGCCGACGATCGACGCACCGCGCGAGAGCAGCGGCAGGGTCGCGACCGCGAGCGCCTTGAAGGAGTACGCCGAGACGTCGACGGCCACCTTCACGTCCTCGCTCGGGGCGTCCAGGAACGGCGCGCCGAGGCAGGACTGCGGGGCGAACCCGATCGAGTGCAGCACGCCGTCGAGTCCGTCGACGTGCTCACGGACGCGGTCGGCGAGTGAGTCGAGGTGCTCCTGGTTGGTGACGTCCAGCTCCAGCACCGGCGCCTCCTCGGGGAGACGCTTGGCGATGCGCTCGACGAGCGACAGCCTGCCGAAGCCGGTGAGCACGACCTTCGCGCCCTCTTGCTGCGCGATCTTGGCCGCGTGGAACGCGAGCGAGGCGTCGGTGATGACGCCGGTGATCAGCAGGCGCTTGCCTTCGAGCAGTCCTGGCACGGGACCTCCAGTCCGGAGTGGGTGATCAGTACGGGAAAACGGGGGACGTCAGTGGCCCATGCCGAGGCCGCCGTCGACCGGCAGGACAGCGCCGTTGACGTAACCGGCCTCTTCGGAGGCGAGGTAGCGGACGGCGGCGGCGATCTCCGACGGTTCGGCGTACCGGCCGGAGGGGATCTGGGCGAGGATCTCCTTCTTGCGGTCCTCACCGAGTTCGCCGGTCATGTCCGTGGCGACGAAGCCCGGGGCGATGATGTTCGAGGTGATGTTGCGCGAGCCCAGCTCGCGCGCCAGCGAGCGGGCGAGACCGACGAGACCGGCTTTGCTCGCGGCGTAGTTGACCTGGCCCGCCGACCCGGTGAGACCGACGACGGACGAGATGAAGATGTAGCGGCCCCACTTGCCGCGCAGCATGCCGCGTGAGGCACGTTTGGCGACCCGGTAGGCGCCGGTGAGGTTCGCGTCCACCACGCGGGTGAACTGCTCCTCGCTCATGCGCATGAGCAGGGTGTCGTCGGTCATCCCGGCGTTCGCGACGAGGATCTCGACGGGGCCCTGGTGCTCCTCGACGAGCTTGAAGGCGGCGTCGATCTGCTCGGCGTCCGTGACGTCGGCCTGCACCCCGAAGAGGCCTTCGGGCGCACCGGAGCCACGGTGCGTGATCGCGACCTTGTGCCCCTGCGCCACGAGGTCTTTCGCGATCGCCAGACCGATGCCGCGGTTGCCGCCGGTGACCAGTACCGACCGTCCCACAGAGCTCTCCTCGCCTCGTCTTCGTCCCGCTGACGCACTGAGGTTATCGGCTCGCCCGGGACCAGCCGGACTCGCGCCACCCCTACCTCCGGGTAACCGTGACCGTCCTAAGCGGATGTTAGGAACCGCGCGAAAACCTTGCCCGGCCGTCACGGATTGTTCACCGTGAGCCGGAACACAGGAGGTCAAAGATGACAACCCGGATCGGCGAAGCGTCGCCGCCCGTGAGCGAGCGACGAGTCGTCGGCAACGTGCTGCGCGGCTCGATCGGCAACCTGGTCGAGTGGTACGACTGGTACGCCTACGCCGCTTTCAGCACCTACTTCGCCAAGTCTTTCTTCCCCACCAAGGACACGACGGCGGCGTTCCTCGGCACGGCGGCGGTGTTCGCCGTCGGGTTCCTCATGCGGCCGCTCGGCGGCTGGATGCTGGGCCGGTTCGCCGACCGCTTCGGGCGACGAAGCGCACTCGTGCTCTCCGTCACGTTGATGGCTGCCGGGTCGCTGATGATCGCGCTGACCCCGACCTACGCCACGATCGGGATCGCCGCGCCGATCCTGCTTCTGGTCGCCCGGCTCATCCAGGGACTCTCGGTCGGCGGGGAGTATTCGACCTCCGCGACCTATCTGTCCGAAGTGGCCACTCCCGGCAAACGCGGCTTCTACTCCAGCTTCCAGTACGTGACGCTGTACGGCGGCCAACTGCTGGCGCTCGGCCTTCAGTTGCTGCTGCAGGCGATCCTCACCGAGGCCCAGCTGACGTCATGGGGCTGGCGGATCGCGTTCGTCGTCGGAGCGCTCGCCGCGGTCGTGGTGATGTTCCTGCGGCGCGGGATGGACGAGTCGGCCAGCTTCGAAGAGGCCAAGACGTCCGGAACCGGCAAGGACGCGGGTGAGAAGGGCACACTGCGCGCGCTGATCAAGTACCCCAAGGAGATCGCGCTCGTCATCGGCCTCACCCTCGGCGGCACGGTGTCGTTCTACACCTTCGCCACCTACAGCCAGAAGTTCATGGAGAACACCGCGGGCATCCCGCGCCGGACGGTCACGCTGATCCTGTTTTGCGCGATCCTCGTCGCCGCGATCCTGCAGCCGTTCGCGGGCAAGCTGTCCGACCGCATCGGCCGCCGCCCGCTGCTGATGTTCTTCGGCATCGCCGGCACGCTGCTGACCGTCCCGATCATGACGCTGATGGGCGGGACGAAGGAACCGGTACTCGCCTTCCTGTTGATGCTGGCCGGGCTGGTGATCGTCACCGGGTACACCTCGATCAACGCCATCGTGAAGGCCGAGCTGTTCCCGACGAAGATCCGCGCCATCGGCGTCGGTCTCCCGTACGCGCTCACCGTGGCGATCTTCGGCGGCACCGCCGAGCTCATCGCCCAGGCACTGAAAGGCGCCGGCCACGAGTCGGTGTTCTTCTACTACGTCGCGGGCTGTGTCCTGGTGTCGCTGATCGTGTACGGCACAATGCGGGAAACCTCGAAGACCTCGGAGCTGGACAGGAAAAAGCAGCCCGAGCCCGAGCTGGTGTCCGGTCGCGAAGGCTAGGCGGGAAGGTATGGCCGTGCGAGTGCTGCTTGTCGAGGACGACGCCGGCGTCGCCGACGCGCTGGCCGAAGCACTGCAAGCGCGCGGCCACACCGTCTCCGCGGTGATCCGGGGCAGCGACGCGTTGCACCGGCACCGCGAAGCGGACGTCATCCTGCTGGATCTCAACCTGCCCGACGTGCACGGGCTCGACGTGCTCAGGAAGGTCAGGCAGGTCTCGCCGGTGCCGGTGCTCGTTCTCACCGCGAGCGGCGACGAGCGCTCCGTCGTACGCGGGCTGCGGCTCGGAGCCGACGACTACCTGACCAAACCGGTTCGCCTGGCCGAACTGCTGGCGAGGATGGACGCCGTCGTCCGGCGCGCCGCCGTCTCGGCCGCTCCGCAGGACGGTGTCGTCCGCGTCGAAGACGTCGAAATCGACCTCGGGGCACGGCGGGTGCTGGTCGACGGGCACGACATCGGTCTCACCGCCAAGGAGTTCGCCGTCCTGGCCGTGCTCGCCACGCGGCCGGGTACCGCGGTGAGCAGACAGCAGCTGATGGACGAGGTCTGGGGCGACGCGTACCTCGCCGTCTCCCGCTCGCTCGACGTGCACCTGACCCAGCTGCGCGCGAAGCTCGACCGGCCGGGACTGCTGACCACGATCCGGGGTTTCGGCTACCGTCTCGGCCGGGACTGACCGGTGCGCACCCGGCTGCTGGTCGTCCTCGTCGCGCTCGCGCTGACCGTGGTCGCCGCGTTCGCGATCCCGCTGTTCGGATCGACCGCCGCGCAACGGACACAGCAGCTGGTGATCGCCCGCAACGCCGACGTCGACCGGTTCGTCGTCCTCGCCCAGCAGGCCGTCGACGCCGGTGACCCGTCCGCGCTGGCGGTCGACGCCGCACGGTATTCGTCGTTATACAGCGAGGACGTCGTGGTGGTCGACGCGCGTGGGGTGCCGCTGGTCGAGACCGGCGGCATGGCGGCCGCGGAACCGGTGGTCCACTCGCTCGTCGAGTCCGCCCTTCGCAACCAGCTCGCGAAAGGACCCGAACAGCTCAGCCCGTGGTCGGCCGATCCGGTCTACTTCGCCCGTCCTGTCGGCACCGGCACGCGAGTGGCCGGGGTGGTCGTGCTGCGGGCGTCGGTGGCCGCGGCGGCGGACGACGTCACCGCCCGCTGGGCCGCGATCGTCGCGGGCGCGGTGCTGGTGGCGGCGGTGTTCGTACTGCTCGCGGTGCTGCTGGCGCGGTGGATGGTGCGGCCGCTGCACGAACTGGAGACCGGCGTGCAGGCGGTGACCGAGGGGCATCGCGCACAGGTGCCCGACCGGGCAGGGCCGAGGGAACTGCGGTCGCTCGCGACGTCGTTCAACCGGATGTCCGACGCCGTCGTCGAGGCGTCCGAACAGCAACGGCGGCTCGTCGCGGACACGTCGCATCAGTTGCGGAATCCCTTGGCCGCTTTGCGATTGCGGGTCGACTCGCTGGCCGCGCAGGTCGACGGCGACGGCCAGCGGGCGTATCGGGCGACCGTCGCGGAGGTCGAACGCCTGGAGTCGTTGCTCGACGGACTGCTCGCGCTCGCCCTCGCCGAAAGCGCGGCGACCAGGCTGGCCGCCGGCGAATCCGGTGACGAACCTTGCGACCTTCCTTCCGTGCTCGCGGAACGGGTCGACGCCTGGCGTCCGTCGGCCGACGACGCCGGAGTCGACCTCGCGGCTGCCGAAGGGCATCACGCGCCGGTGCCGGTACGGTGCCCGGAAGGCGATCTCGCCCAGGTGCTGGACGTCCTGCTGGACAACGCGGTGCACTACGCCGGCCGGGGCGCGACCATCACCACCGGCTACGAAACCGGCGACTCGACCGCCACGGTCTTCGTGTCCGACAACGGTCCTGGACTGTCCACAAAGGACCGTGAACGGGCGACCGAACGTTTCTGGCGGGCCGGTGGCGACGGCGCGCCGCGCGGAACGGGGCTCGGGCTCGCGATCGCGAGCCAGCACGTACTCGCCAGGGGCGGGAAGCTCGAGCTGCGCGAGGCGAAACCGCGTGGACTCGAAGTCCGCGTCGAAATTCCTCTCGCCGGGAGCACGCCATGACCGTCACCAGGCGCACCGCACTCCTCGCCGGGCTCGCCACCCTCGCCGGCTGTTCGACGGCGGGCTACCAGGGCCCGGACCGGGAGATCGTCATCGCGGCGGGTGAGAGCGGCGGATTCTACCTGGCCTTCGCGGAACTGCTGGCCCAGCAGCTGAACCGGGCGGAACCACGGCTGCGCGCGACGGCCGTCGCGACCGAGGCCAGCGTCGAGAACCTGCGGCGCCTGCGGGACGGGCGGGCCGACCTCGCGCTCGTCCTCGGCGACGTCTCCGAGTCCGCCTTCGCCGGAGCGGAGCCGTTCTCCGTCCCGATCGCGTTCTCGGCCATCGGCCGCGTCTACGAGAACTACCACCAGCTCGTGGTCCGCGCGGACGGCGGCGTGCGCTCGCTCGCCGACCTGGCGGGACGGCCGGTGGCGATGGGGGCGAGCGGGTCCGGCGTCGCGGTGTTCAGCACCCGGCTGTTCGCCCGCGCCGAAGTCCCGGTGAACGCGAAGAACCTCCTGCTCGGGCAGGCGTCCAACGCGCTGGTGGCGCACGAGGTCGACGCGCTGTTCTGGTCCGGCGGGATCCCCACGCCCGCGCTCACCGAGCTGAACCGGACCACCCCGATCACGCTCCTCCCGCTCGACGCCCATTTTCCCGCCCTGCGCGCGGGCTACGGCCCGGTGTACGACCTGGTCCACGTCCCGGCCCAGGCCTACCAGGGGGTCGGGGAACTGCGGACGATCGGCGTCGCGAATCTGTTGCTGGCGGCGCCTTCCCTTCCCGACGACGTCGCGGCCGCCGTCACGCGGGTGCTGGCCGGGCACGCCGCCGATCTCGTCCCGGCACCCGCCGTCGGAACCCAGTTCCTCGACGTCCGGACACTGATCGGCACCGGCAAGGTTCCGCTGCACCCCGGGGCCGCGTCGGCCTACCGTGCCCTTCACGGGTGAGACCGGCTCCATCTCCAGGGTGATGCGCGTAGTACCGGAGCGCTGCCATGGTCGGAGGCAGGCGGCCCACCCCGGCCGCCCCGATCCGGAAGGACCAGCAGTGTCATCGAGACACACCAGGGTGGTGTGGGGTTCGGCGCTCGTCGCGGGCCTCGCGCTCGTGGGCGGGCTCGCCACGACCGCCCCCGCCGTCGCGGCGGAGCAGGCCAAACTCACCGCACCGGCCCTCACCGGCCAGTACGAGGTCGGCACCACCGACCTCCACCTCGTCGACCGGTCCCGGCCCGATCCGTGGAAACCGGAGCGGCGCCGGGAGGTCATGGCCACCGTCACCTATCCGGCGGACCGGTTCGCCGACGGCCCCCGGGCACCATGGTTCAGTCCCGCCATGGGCGGCGTCATCGACCAGGCGCTCGCGGGCGAGGACTACCTCGACCTCCCGGTCGGCTCCATCGACTGGGCGTCGGCGAAACGACGGGCCGAAACCGGCGTCCCTGCGGCTCACGGCGTTCCGAAGCCGGTAGTGCTCTTCTCGCCGGGCTTCGGCGGTCCGCGAGAGATGTACACCGCCCTCGTCGACGATCTGGCGAGCCGCGGCTACGTGGTCGTCTCGCTCTCGCACACCTACGAGAGCGCGGCCGTCGAATTCCCCGGCGGACGGCTCGAAACCGCGCTTCCCCCGGGCGAGGGCTCCGAGTTCATGAAGAAAGCGCTCGACGCGCGGGTCGGCGACAGCCGGTTCGTCCTCGACCAGCTCACGAAGATCACCCGCGGCCAGAACCCGGACGCGGAGAACCGGCCGCTCCCCCGCGGGCTCGGCCGGTCACTCGACCTGTCCCGGGTCGGCGCCTACGGGCATTCCTACGGCGGGTTCACGGCGGGCGAGACGATGGTCCACGATCGCCGGGTCGACGCCGGGATCAACCTGGACGGCGCGATGGCGACGGCGTTCGGCTATCCACCGGGAAGCGCCTACATCCCTGGCGAGGTCACGAAACGCGGCCTCGACCGGCCGTTCATGCTGATGGGCGCCGAAGGGGTCGACCCGGAAGGCAAACCGATCGAGCACACGCACCGTCATCCCGAATTCGACCGCAGCTGGGCGGACTTCTGGGCCAACCAGCGTGGTTGGAAGCGGGACCTGCTCCTGCGTGGCGGCAGCACGCACATGGCTTACAGCGATCTGCAGGTCGTCGTGCCGCAGCTGGGTTCGCGAGTGGCGCCGGAGAAGCGTGAGGCGGTCATCGGCACCATCGATCCCCGTCGTTCGCTTGCCGCGCAACGGGATTACGTCGGAGCGTTCTTCGATCTGCACCTTCGTGGCTGGGAAAAGCGCATGTTCGACGGCGAGTCCCCGCGATATCCGAATATCGATTTCATCGAGTAGAGCTGAAGGGGACTTTCCCCACATGCCATCGGGCGAAGGACGCTTTCACCCCATGCGATGCGGGGAAAGCGTCCTTCAGCTCCTACGAGCCACTACATCTTCGTTGATCCGGCGACGCTCCGGAAGGCGGCGCCGCCCGCGTCCGTAAGCGAGTCGTACGCCGCCTTCCGGCCGGCTCAGCCGGCCTGGACGCCGGGGCGGCGGTCCTCGACGACGTAGCTGGCCCGCGTGCTGATCGGCGCGCCGGGGGTGTTGACGAACGGCACCACTCGGAAGTCGCTCCGCCAGCGGTGCCGGTTGACGTTGACCCGGACGTAGCCGCGCTGGTTGTTGAAGAACTTCATGTGCGGGTTGGCCTTCAGCAGGTTCTCCCCGGCGGGCGTCATGTCGGCGCCGTTGCCACCGCTGGTGATCGACGTCCCGACGAACTCACTCGCGACGGTGGGCGAACCCGGGTCGCCGAAGTCGCGCTTCAGGTCCCAGGCGTAGTTCTGGTGCCGGTCGCCGGTGATGACCACCAGGTTCCGCACACCCCGGTCCCGCGCCGCCGCGAGCACCCGGTCGCGGTCGGCGACGTAGCCGTCCCACGGGTCCAGGTACACGTTGGTCGCCTCGCCCGCGTCGGTGTCGGTCTGGCCCATCGGCGCCTGGTTGCCCAGGATCTGCCACCGCGCGTGGGACCGGGAGAAGCCGTCGAGCAGCCACCTCCGCTGTTCCGAGCCGAGCAGGGTGCGGTCCTCGTCGAGCCGCTCGGCGCAGTTCGCCGACTGGCCGTCGCCGCACGGCTGGTCGTCGCGGTACTGGCGGGTGTCGAGCATGGTGAAGTCGGCCAGCGTGCCGTAGCTCAGCCGCCGGTGCAGACGCGCGTCCGGCCCCTTCGGCAGCTGGGCGATGCGATAAGGCAGGTGCTCGTACATCGCCTGGAACGCCTGGGCGCGCCGCTGACGGAACACCACCGGGTCCTGGTCGGGCTCGTTGTCGGCCTGGGAGTGGTCGCCCGCCCAGTTGTTCTCCACCTCGTGGTCGTCGTTGACGTGGATCCACGGGAAGGCGGCGTGCGCGGCCATCAGTGGCGCTTCGGACTTGTAGAGCGCGTACTGCAGCCGGTAGCGCGCGAGGTCGAAGGTCTCACCCTTGAACTGCGGCCCCACCGGCGTCCCGCGTCCGACGCCGGTGACGCCGCTTTCGTAGAGGTAGTCACCCAGGTGCACGACCAGGTCGAGATCCTCGGCGGCCAGGTGGTTGTACGCGGTGAAGTGCCCGGCCTCCCAGTTCTGGCAGGACGCGAACGCGAAGTTCAGTTCGCGCGGCGACGACCACGCGATCGGCGCCGTCCGCGTGCGGCCGACCGGGGAGATCTCGCCGCCCGCGCGGAAGCGGTAGAAGTACTGGTGATCCGGGGCGAGGCCGTGGACCTCGGGATGCACGGAGTGGCCGAGTTCAGGGGTGGCGACCACGGAGCCGCGGCGGATCACGGCGCGGAAGCGCTCGTCGAGCGAGACCTCGTACTCGACGCGAACCGGCTTGCGCGGCATCCCGCCGAAGCCGTCGGCGTCGTAGGGCTGTGGTGCGAGCCTGGTCCAGAGCACGACACCGCCGGGCAACGGGTCACCCGACGCGACACCGAGGGTGAACGGGTCACCGGAGCCGCTCGCGAGCGGCATCGCGCCGGCGGCGTTCCAGGCACCGGTCCCCAGGAGGACGGCGGCCGCACCGGCGGAGCCGTAACCGAGGAAGCGACGCCGCGACAGGGGGTGAGGGAGCGAAGGCATGAAGCCCTCCTGTGGTGGGATGGTCACGGGCGGCCTCATGCTCGTCCGCGTATATGGCCTCCCGGCCGCCCTCAGGCGAAGCGCCCGTGAACGAAAGACGATCAACCTCCGTGTTCCGCATCCTGTTCTACCGCCCCGAAATCCCGCCCAACACGGGTAACGCGATCCGCTTGACCGCGAACACCGGCTGCGAGCTCCACCTGGTGGAGCCGCTCGGGTTCACGCTGGAGGACAAGCAGTTGCGACGCGCCGGGCTCGACTACCACGACCTCGCGCGGGTCCACGTCCACGCGGACCTCGACGCGGCGTGGGCGGCTTTGCTGCCCGCCCGGGTCTACGCGTTCAGCGCTTCGGCGACGCGGCTGCACACCGAGGTCGCCTACGAGCCGGGAGACGTGCTGATGTTCGGCCCTGAGTCGGCCGGGCTGCCCGCGGAGGTCCAGGAGGCCTCGCAGGTGACCGAGCGGGTGCGGCTGCCGATGCTGCCGACGAGCCGCTCGCTGAATCTGGCGAACACGGCTGCGATCAGCGTCTACGAGGCTTGGCGGCAGAACGGCTTCGCTACTCCCTGAAGTGTCACGGGGCCGCGCCCGCGTTCATTCCTTCATCAACTGCCCAAACCTCCCCGCGAGCCGAGTCGCCACTCACGAGCAACTCGCCACATCTCGCCCGCAACGTAGTGAAGGCCTCCTTCCCACTCTCAGGGTCCCGGCGAAGTCGCAGAGCTGTTGGTCAGCCCCGCTGTGGGTGAGCCCGCATACGCCCGACCTGCAAGACCTCGACTTTGCCGGGACTCTGACCCTCAAAGTAGGGAAGGAACCTTCACAGACTTTGTCGTGCGAGCTACGGAAGTCGTTGCCCCAGGAAGAGCGAAGCGGCGGCCCCGATCATCAGCACCAGCGTCCCGAGGATCACCCAAGGACGACTCGCGTCGGCGTCCTTCAGCTCGTACCCGATCTGCTCACCGAGGTCGTCGTACACGCGTTTCAGCTCGTCCGCGCTGGCCGCCTTGTAGAAGTCGCCGCCCGAAAGGCGCGCGATCTCCTCCAGCGATTCGTCGTCGACCTTCACGTCCTGCGGTTTGCCGTCGATGTCGACCGAGCCGTGCGTGGTCCCGAACGAGATCGACGAGATCGGCACCTGCGCCTGCTTCGCCGCCTGCGCGGCCGTGTACCCGCCTCGCGGTGCGTACAGGTCGTCCGGGACGGTCTGCTTGCCGTCACTCATCAGGACGATCCGCGCGGGCGGCGGACCTTCCGCGCCACCGACGATCGCCGAGAAGCTCTCGATCGACTGCAACGCGGCGAAGATCCCTTCACCGGTTGCTGTCGACTGCGCCAGCTTGAGGTTGTCGATCGCCTTCACGACGCCGCCGCGATCGGTCGTCGGCGCGACCAGCACGGTCGCCGTTCCCGCGAAGGAGATCAGGCCGAGGTTCACCCCCGGAGTCATGTTCTGCGCGAACGAGCGCGCCGACTCCTGGGCCGCCTTCAGCCGTGTCGGGGCGACGTCGGTCGCTTCCATCGACAGCGAGGTGTCGATCACCAGCATCACGGTGGCCCGGTTGCGGGGCACCTTCTGCTCGGCCGTCGGCCCGGCGAGCGCGACGGTGAGCACCAGCAACGAGAGCACGATCAGGATGGCGGGAACGTGCCGAACCCAGCCCTGACTCTTCGGCGCGACCTTGTCCAGCAGTTCCAGGTTGGCGAACCGCATGGTGCGCTTGCGCCGCGCGCGCTGGGAAAGCACGTAGCCGACGGCGACCGCGGCGACCGCCAGCAGCAGCAGGAACCACCACGGCGAGGCGAATCCGGTCAGGCTCACGCGACACCACCGGACCAGCGGCGCTTGCGGGCCACCACGAACCGGACCATGTCCGCGATCCAGTCCGAATCGGTACGCAGCACCAGATGCGCGGCACCGGCCCGCCGCAGCGCGGCCGCGACCTCCTGCCGGTGAGCGTGCGCCGCGGCGCCGAATTCCTTGCGCAGCAAGGCCGAAGCGTGCACTTCGCGCTGTTTTCCTGTCTCCGGGTCGGCCAGCACGACGGTGCCCACGTCGGGCAGGTCGATGTCGCGCGGGTCGAGGACTTCGATGGCGATGAGGTCGTGATGACCGCCGAGCGCGCGCAACGGGCGCTGCCATTCCCTGTCGCCGAGGAAGTCGGAGATCACGACGGCGAGCCCGCGACGGCGGGGCGGGCGGCGCAGTTTCTCCAGCGCCGCGGCGAGATCACCGCGGACACCTTCCTCGGCACGCGGGGTCTCGGCGAGTTTACGGACCAGTCCCCGCGCGTGCGGAAGCCCGCCGCGCGCCGGGATGCGCGTGATACTGCCCGCCCCGTTCGAGACGAGCGCGCCGATCCGGTTGCCGCCCCCGCCGGTCAGGTGGGCGACCGCGGCCGTCGCGCACACGACGAGGTCACGCTTCTCACACAGCGCGGTGCCGAAGTCGAGGCTCGCGGACACGTCCGCCACCAGCCACGTCTCCAGTTCGCGGTCGGCGACGGTCTCCCGGATGTGCGGGCTCGTCGTCCGCGCGGTGACCGCCCAGTCCATCCGGCGGACGTCGTCACCGGGCTGGTACGGCCGGGCCTCCCCCGGTTCCGAACCCGGCCCCGGCACCAGGCCGAGATGGTTTCCCTGCAGCAGACCGTCGAGACGGCGGCGCACGTCGAGTTCGAGTGTGCGCAGGCCCGCCTCCATCCGCTCCCCGCGGAGTACCGGCGGCGCCCAGGAAGGACGGTCGCCCTTCTCGTTCTTCACGCTCGTCCCTTACCTGACCGGTGCGCCGGCCGGGACCGGGCCGCCCTGCCCGGCGCCGCCCTGCGGACGGGCCGAGACCTGCGGCAGCGGCACGGTCTGCAGCACCCGCGTGATGATGTGGTCGATGGGAACACCGTCGGCCAGCGCGTCGTAGGACAGCACGAGCCGGTGACGCAGCACGTCCGGCACGACGTCGACGACGTCCTGCGGCAGCACGTAGTCCCGGCCGCGGACGAGCGCCAGCGACCGCGCGGCGGCGATGATGCCGAGGCTGGCACGCGGCGAGGCACCGTAGGACACCCAGCCCGCGACGTCGGCGAGGCCGTGGTCGTTCGGGGTACGGGTGGTGAGTACCACGCGGACGACGTAGTCGACCAGCGCGTGGTGCACGAACACCTGCGAAGCGACGTTCTGCAGCCGGACCAGCTCGCCAGGGCTCAGCACCTCTTGCGGGGTGGGCGGAGTGACGCCCATCCGGTAGATGATCTCCCGCTCTTCCTCGGCGGTCGGGTACTCGACGACGATCTTGAACAGGAACCGGTCGCGCTGCGCCTCTGGCAGCGGGTACACGCCCTCGTTCTCGATCGGGTTCTGCGTGGCGAGCACGAGGAACGGGTCGGGCATCGGGAAGGTCTGGCCGCCGATCGACACGTGCCGCTCGGCCATCACCTCGAGCATCGCCGACTGCACCTTCGCCGGCGCGCGGTTGATCTCGTCGGCGAGCACGAAGTTCGCCACCACCGGGCCGAGTTCGACGTCGAACCGCTCGGCGCCCTGGCGGTAGATCCGGGTGCCGAGGATGTCGGCGGGGACCAGGTCCGGGGTGAACTGCACCCGCGAGAACGAGCCGCCGACCACTCGCGCGAAGGTCTCGACGGCGAGGGTCTTCGCGACACCGGGGACACCTTCGAGCAGGAGGTGGCCCCTGGCAAGCAGGCCGACGAGCATCCGCTCGACCAGTCTGTCCTGGCCGACGATGATCCGCTTGACCTCGAACACGGTCCGCTCCAGCAACTGGGCGTCCCGCGCCGGCGTTCCGGGCTGCTGCTGCGCGCCGTCGGCGTAGCCGGGCTCGGTCACTCGTGCCTCCTGTGTTCCCCGCTTGCGTTCTTGCGTCCGGCTGTGACCGTAGTGGTCGCTGACACAGCCGTTCGTGACGGTAGCCAACCGGACCACCGGTATGACGGCTGTGAAGGAGCCGCCGGGGACACCTCAGTCGAGGCAGAACTCGTTGCCCTCGATGTCCTGCATGGTGAGGCAGGACTCGTTCTCTTCGTCGGCGAGCAGCAGCGGCCCGCGGACGGCGCCGAGCGGGACCAGTCGCGCGCACTCGGCCTCGAGGGCGGCGAGGCGCTCCTCACCGACGAGCCCGGTACCGACCCGGACGTCGAGATGCACCCGGTTCTTGACGACCTTGCCTTCGGGAACGCGCTGGAAATACAGCCGAGGGCCCACCCCGGTGGGATCTTGGCAGACGAACCCCGCGTCCTGTTTCTCCGGCGGCAGCGAACGGGTGTAGTCGTCCCAGGTGGCGAATCCTTCCGGCGGCGGCGGCACGACGTACCCCAGCACCTCGCACCAGAATCGGGCCACCCGCTCGGGTTCCTTGCAATCGAAGGTGACTTGGACCTGTTTGACCGACGCCATCGGTCCACAATAGCCACCAGTCTCAAGAGAATCGACCGATATCTTCGGGCGTATCGATGTCGGCGCTCTCCCCCGGTTCCTCAGGGACGTCGACGATGTCCAGCCCGCCCAAGGTCCGCCGCAGCGACGCGTTCTCCACCGGCTCCGGCAAGGCGCCACGCAACGCTTCCGTCCGCCAGACGCCTAACAGCCACTGCCGCTCACCACCGGCGTCGACGAGGACCGCGCCGGAAGCGGACCCCAGCGCGGCCACCAGCCGGTCCACAGTAGACTTCCGGACTCCGGCGAGATCACCGGCGAGGACGGCGACGATCCCCGTGTGCACCATGGCGAGTCCCGCCGCCAGCGCGGCCACCGGTCCCGTACCGGGCTCGGCTTCCCTCGTCCACCGGACGTCGCCGAAACCCGGCCGTTCCGGCCCGACGACGATCACCGGGTCCGCTTCGGCGAGCGCCGCCAGAGCCCGTGCCAGCAAGGGTTTCCCGCCGACGACGAGGGCGGGTTTGTCCACACCGGACAGGCGGCGCGCGGCACCGCCCGCCAGCACGATCCCCGCGTACGCCACGGCTAGGCCGCGTCTCTCAAAGCGCGCTTTCGGTCTTCCGCGGCCGGGCCGCGGCATTGGCCGTTCACTCTGGCGGCCATGTCAGCGACCCACCTCCGCAAATCCGAGGCCTCCGACCCAAAAGAAACGCGCGCGCGTGCTCTCACTCGACCAGCCAACGTCAGTTCGGGAGACACGCTCTAGCCGATCAAACGCGCCGCGTACGGCATGATGCCGCCGTAGCGCACCGGCGCGATCCGGACCCGCAGACCGGACTGCGGCGCCTCGACCATCTGCCCGTTCCCGAGGTAGATCGCGACGTGGTGGATGCCCCGCGCGCTGCCGCCCCAGAAGAGCATGTCGCCGCGGCGCATCTGCGAGAGCGGCACCTTACGCCCCGCGTTGTACTGGTATCCGCTGTAGTGCGGGAGCGACCGCACCCCGGCGAACGCGTAGATCATCAGCCCGGAGCAGTCGAAGCCGGTCTTCAGGTAGTCGCCGTAGCTATCCGCCGTGCCGCCGTCGCGGATGCCGCGCGTCGGCCCGGAGCCGTTGCCACCGCCCCACGCGTACGGAAGTCCCAGCTGTGACAGCGCCCGCCGGACGACGGCCTCGACACTCGAACCAGCGGGAGCCGACTGGACGGGCCTGCCGGTCGACGGACGGTCACCGCCACCCTGACCGGGGCTGGGCCGGGACGCGGCGAGAGCGGCCTGACGAGCGCGTTCTTCGTCCTCGCGGGCCTTCTGCGCCTTCCAGTCGTCGTAGCGCTGCCGCTGCCCCTGGAGCCCACTGACCTTCTGCTGCGCCTCGAAAAGCTGCTTCTCGACGTTGGTCTTGTCGGCTTCCAGCAGGTCGTTCTGGGTGGCCTGGGTGTCCTGCGCGTGCTGGGCGGCGCTCTGGGCGTTGTCGGCCTCGTGCTTGGCCGCCTCGGCCTCGCGCTTGCGCTCCTGCGCGATCTCCAGCTTCTTGCGGGCCGTGGCGTCCTTGTTGGACTTCTCGGTCTGCGCGCGCTTCATCGTGTCGAGCGCGTTGAGCCTGCTGCCCCCGACCGCGTCGAGCATCTGGGCGCGGCCGAGGAGTTCCTTGGGGCTGTTGGCGGTCAGGTACGCCGACACCGAGCCGACGGTGCTGCCCTGCTGGAAGCTGGCGGCGGCGAACTTGTCGAGGTCCGCACGGGCCTCGTCGATGGTGGACTGCGCGGCGTCGGCCTCCGTGCGCGCCGACCGCGCTTCACGGTCCGCCAGCGCGGCCTCGTCCAGCGCCGTCTCCGCGTCGACCCTGGCCTTGTTGGCCTCCTCCATCTTCAGCTCGACCTCGTCGTTGAGCTGAGAGAGCTTCGACTCGGCCTGGGCCAGCTGATTGGTGAGTCTGCCGACATCACCCGCCCTGGCGTTGGCGTCGGCCTTGCTGGAGTTGATCTCGGAGTCGCTGGGGTTCGGCGGGGGCGGCGGAACCGCGAGACCCGTACCGGTCACCCCGAGCAACAAGGCGACGCCGAGCGCGCCGATGGTCACGCCACGGCGGGTAACGCTGCCGGACCCGGTTTCACCACGCACGATCCGCCCACCTCCTGATCTTGAACGACGAACTCACTGTGCCACTTCAGTCACAGCAATACCAGAAACACCACCAGGAACTTACACACCGTAGGCACCATTTCCCCTCAACGGGGGACGAACAGACGAACGTTTCATCACTCGAATGGCCGCAACCTTCGCGATGAGCGTGTCGGCTTGCCACTCAAACCGAGCAAGAAGGGACACCCGAGCCGAGGGCGACTTGAATCGAAAAAAGGACAGGCGTACTGTTTGTGGGGACGAACGAGGTGTGCCATCCCGGGTCCGGACTTACGGTGGGGGTGCGCAACACTCGCTCCTAGTCGGCCCGAACGACCTGGAGAACACCCCGAACTGACCCGCCACTGGAGTTAGAAGTGACCGCACCCGCCAGCAAGGACAGCTTCGGCGCCAAAGACACGCTGAAGGTGGGCGACGCCTCCTACGAGGTGTTCCGCCTGAACAAGGTCGAGGGCTCCCAGCGCCTTCCCTACAGCTTGAAGATCCTGCTCGAGAACCTGCTGCGGACCGAGGACGGCGCGAACATCACCGCCGACCACATCCGCGCGCTCGGCGACTGGGACGCCAAGGCCGATCCGTCGATCGAGATCCAGTTCACCCCCGCCCGCGTGATCATGCAGGACTTCACCGGCGTGCCCTGTGTCGTCGACCTCGCCACCATGCGCGAGGCCGTCACCGACCTCGGCGGCGACCCGGACAAGGTCAACCCGCTGGCGCCGGCCGAGCTGGTCATCGACCACTCGGTCATCATCGACGTCTTCGGCCGCCCCGACGCGTTCGAGCGCAACGTCGAGATCGAGTACGAGCGCAACCGCGAGCGGTACCAGTTCCTGCGCTGGGGCCAGGGCGCCTTCGACGAGTTCAAGGTCGTCCCGCCGGGCACCGGCATCGTGCACCAGGTCAACATCGAACACCTCGCGCGCACGGTGATGTCCCGCAACGGCCAGGCGTACCCCGACTCCTGTGTCGGCACCGACTCGCACACCACCATGGTCAACGGCCTCGGCGTGCTGGGCTGGGGTGTCGGCGGCATCGAGGCCGAGGCGGCCATGCTTGGCCAGCCGGTCTCCATGCTCATCCCGCGCGTCGTGGGCTTCAAGCTCACCGGCGAGATCCCGACCGGCGTGACCGCGACCGACGTCGTGCTCACCATCACCGAGATGCTGCGCAAGCACGGCGTGGTCAGCAAGTTCGTCGAGTTCTACGGCGAGAGCGTCGGCGCGGTGCCGCTGGCCAACCGCGCCACCATCGGCAACATGAGCCCGGAGTTCGGCTCCACCGCGGCGATCTTCCCGATCGACGAGGAGACCGTCCGCTACCTCAAGCTCACCGGCCGGTCCGAGGAGCAGGTCGCGCTCGTCGAGGCCTACGCCAAGGAACAGGGTCTCTGGCACGACCCGTCGCACGAGCCGGAGTTCTCCGAGTACATCGAGCTGGACCTTTCCACGGTCGTCCCGTCGATCGCCGGCCCGAAGCGCCCGCAGGACCGCATCGAGCTGACCGACGCGAAGAACTCGTTCCGCAAGTCGATCCACGACTACGTCGGCGGCGAGCAGGTCCCGCACACCAACGTCGACGAAAGCGTCGAGGAGTCCTTCCCGGCCAGCGACCCGGCCGCCCTCTCGTTCAAGGACGAGGGTGCGGTCGAGGTCCAGGTCCAGTCGGCGGCGAACGGCCACAGCGGCCGCCCGACCAACCCGGTCAAGGTCAGCACGTCGGACCGCGGCGAATTCGTCCTCGACCACGGCGCCGTGGTGATCGCCTCGATCACCTCGTGCACCAACACCTCCAACCCGTCGGTCATGCTCGGCGCGGCACTGCTCGCGCGGAACGCGGTCGACAAGGGCCTCACGGTCAAGCCGTGGGTCAAGACCTCGATGGCGCCGGGTTCGCAGGTCGTCACCGACTACTACAGCAAGGCCGGTCTCTGGCCGTACCTGGAGAAGCTGGGCTACCACCTGGTCGGCTACGGCTGCACCACCTGTATCGGCAACTCGGGCCCGCTGTCGGACGAGATCTCCGCGGCGATCCAGGAGAACGACCTCACCGCGGTTTCGGTGCTCTCGGGCAACCGGAACTTCGAAGGCCGGATCAACCCCGACGTGAAGATGAACTACCTCGCGTCGCCGCCGCTGGTCATCGCCTACGCGCTCGCCGGCACGATGGACTTCGACTTCGAGAACCAGCCGCTCGGCCAGGACACCGAAGGCAACGACGTCTTCCTGAAGGACATCTGGCCCGCGGCCAAGGAGATCCAGGAGACCATCGACTACGCCATCACGCAGGAGATGTTCACCAAGGACTACGCCGACGTCTTCGACGGTGGCGAGCGGTGGAAGTCGCTGCCGACCCCCGAGGGCAAGACCTTCGAGTGGGACGCGGAGTCCACCTACGTCCGGAAGCCCCCGTACTTCGACGGCATGAAGGCGGAGCCGTCGGCGGTCACCGACATCTCCGGCGCCCGCGTGCTGGCGAAGCTGGGCGACTCGGTCACCACCGACCACATCTCCCCCGCCGGCGCGATCAAGCCGGGCACCCCGGCCGCGCAGTACCTGACCGAGCACGGTGTGGAGAAGAAGGACTTCAACTCCTACGGCTCCCGTCGGGGTAACCACGAGGTCATGATCCGCGGCACCTTCGCGAACATCCGGCTGCGCAACCAGCTGCTGGACGACGTGCAGGGCGGCTACACCCGCGACTTCACCCAGGACGACGCCCCGCAGTCGTTCATCTACGACGCGGCGCGGAACTACGCGGCCCAGAACATCCCGCTCGTCGTCCTTGGCGGCAAGGAGTACGGCTCCGGTTCCTCCCGCGACTGGGCGGCCAAGGGCACCTCGCTGCTCGGCGTCCGCGCGGTGATCACCGAGTCGTTCGAGCGGATCCACCGGTCGAACCTGATCGGCATGGGCGTCATCCCGCTGCAGTTCCCGGCGGGCGAGTCGGCCTCGTCGCTCGGCCTCGACGGCACCGAGACGTTCGACATCTCGGGCATCACGAAGCTGAACGACGGCGAGACCCCGCGCACGGTCCACGTCACCGCGACGAAGACCGACGGCACCAAGGTGGAGTTCGAGGCGGACGTCCGCATCGACACGCCGGGTGAGGCGGACTACTACCGCAATGGCGGCATCCTGCAGTACGTCCTGCGGAAGATGACCCAGGCGTAAGCACTCTGTACGCAAGAGGCCCCTTTCCCCGAAGTGCGGGGAAAGGGGCCTCTTGCGTTTCTTCGGTACCGTGCCCGCCATGGCGCGCGGGATGCTCGACTCCCGCATGTGGGACGCCGAGATGTCAGCGCTCGAAGACCACTGCACCGCCGTTCGCTACGACGCCCGGGGACACGGCGGATCGTCCACACCGACCGAGCGGTTCAGGCACTACGACGATCTCCGCGAGCTGATGACCGCCCTGGAACTCCCCCGCGCCTCACTGATCGGGTCGTCCGGTGGCGGGCGGATCGCGATGGACTTCGTCCTGACCTGCCCAGACCTCGTCGAGGACCTCGTTCTCGTGGCCACCGGCCGCAGCGCGATGACGACGAAAGACCCCTGTGTCCTGGACAGAACAAAAACTCCAAGAAGCCGGCGCCAGAGGCGATCTCCCCGCCGCCATCGAGTGCGTATTGCGGATGCGGGTGGACGGCCCCCCGGCGGACGTCGACCAGGAAGCCGCCGACGGTGCCGGGAGATGTACACGCACACGATCACCCGGCACGGTGGCACCAGCTTCACGCTGATGGACCAACTGGATTTTTCGGGCATCCTCGACATCGCCGAGCAGATCGATCGCGAGGCACGCGACCCCGGAAACTTGTCGTTCCCGGGGTCGCGCACATGATCAACCTGGAGAAGCCCACCGAGTTTTCCCGGCTCCTGCTGGATTTCCTGGACCGCTTGGGCCGAACGATCTCGTGTCGGGTGGCGGGTCCGTGAAGGCCTCCTTGAGGGACTCTGGGTCCCTCAAGGAGGCCTTCACGGACTTCAAGCGCGGAGCGTGGCGTCACGGTCGTCTCAGTGTCACCAGCGATCAGCAAGGAGGCCTTCACCACCAGGACGCCGGGTGAGCGACCCTTGCCCAGCCGAAAAGAGAACTGAGGAGGTATTTGCCTACTCCCAGGTGGCTGCCCCGAGGGTAGAACCTGGACACTCAACGTCCCACTCACGAGATCAACCGGTCAAGGTTTCCCTGTACCGAAACCAGCGACGGGCAAAGACAACCTCACAGGGCACTAAGCCGTCTCGCGCTCTTCCTGCTCGGAGGACTCTTCCCGGTTCTCCGGGCGACGGTCCAGGACGTGGCCGAGCGGGCGCAACAGTACGTTGACCCCGACGATCACGGCCGTCCCCGCGAGCGCGACGACGTAAAGTCCCGCTCCCGCAAGGGATCCGACGGCCGCCGAGCACCACAGTGTGGCGGCCGTGTTGAGTCCGCGGACGTTGAGGCCGTCCCGCAGGATCACCCCGGCGCCGAGGAAGCCGATGCCGGAAACGATCTGGGCGGCCACCCTCGTCGGGTCGGCGTCACCGCTGGTGTCCAGCCCGCCGAAACCGTGCGCGGACAACAGGACGAAGAGGGTGGCGCCGACGGCGACGAGGGCGTTGGTGCGGAGTCCGGCCATCCGGGCGCGGTACTGGCGCTCGATGCCGATGACGGCGCCCAGTCCGACGCCGGTGCCGACCCTGAGCAG
The DNA here is from genome assembly GCF_047608695.1 of Amycolatopsis sp. cmx-11-32. NCBI lineage: Bacteria > Bacillati > Actinomycetota > Actinomycetes > Pseudonocardiales > Pseudonocardiaceae > Amycolatopsis > Amycolatopsis sp. cmx-11-32. Next base: position 357,958 of record NZ_JADNQN010000003.1, read on the forward strand.
CATTTCGAAGGTGTTCATGATTCCGGCTCTTTTCTGGCGTGCGCACACAAGGCCAGACAGGGAAAGGAGACCGGAAAGGTCACCGCACCGCGCACACGGGTGAACGGCGACCGCATCCGGTCGTTCCAGAACTGTCTTCCGGCATGTGCCGCTCACCTCGCTTTCGTACTCGAACGGTGTTGATCAACCTTCGGAAGATACCACGCCGATCAAGGCGTCCAGCGCACCGCGACCGCGCTGGACCGGCCGACGATCACCCCGTGCGTGTTGACCGAGGTGGCGAAGGTGATGGTTCCCGGCCCTGCTCCAGCCGCCCTTCCGAAGTCGGTGAGGGTTCCTCGGAGTTCCAGCGCACGGCGGTGGAGCGCCCTTTCTGTGTCCTTCGACATACCGACCGCGAACACGCCGTGGCTACCGCCGACCGACCGCTGCACCCTGTCGACGATCGTCGCCGTCGGCACCGAAGCCCATCACCTACGCGAAGTAGCCCGCGACAGTGCCGTCGTCCGCGATCGCGGCCCCGCCACCGGAGGTCCCGCCGGGCATGGCCAGTGCGGTCACCTTCCCGTCGACGCTCCAGCGGACCGGCCGATCTCACCGGTGGCGTTGATCGCGTCCGCCTGGCAATACGTCGCTCCCGATAACAACCGCGCTACCACCGTTCCCGCGTCGTTGATCCCCGTGGCCTCGCTCCCGGTGTCACCGGCCGCGGTGCCGAGATCGGTGACCTCGTCGTCGGCGCCGCTCGTGTCGGACCAGCCGACCGCTATCCCGGCGTCGTTGATCTCGCCAGCGCCGCCGAAGCCGAGCCGGGAACGAGAACGGCCAGCGTGACCGCGGACGTCCCGGCGATGGACAGAGTTCTGTTGGTACGCGAAGTTTTCCTTCCCCCAGCTGCGACGCAAGCCGCAGATCGAGATCACCTTGGCGAGAGGCGATCAGTCCTCCCAGGTCAATTCCGGCTCCGGAAATCGCCGCTAAGCGGGTGAATCGAACGCGTCGCGGATCGTGCCGCGCAGCCAGCGCTGGGCCGGATCGGCGTCGAGCCGGGCGTGCCAGAGCTGGCGCACTTCGATCTCCGGGAGGTCCGCGGGGATCGGGAACCAGCGGATGCCGAGCGACCGGCCGTACTGCTCGGCGAGCCGCTGCGGCGCGAGTCCGATGTACTCGTTCGACGCGACCAGGAACGCGGCGACGGCGGACGTCGGGACGATCGCCGCGACCCGGCGCTGGAGTCCCTCGGCCTCCAAGACCTCGTCGAGCGGCCCTCGGGTGCGGCCGCGCCGGGAGGCGGAAACGTGGGGATACCGGCAAAGCTGCGCCAGCGTCGGGCGGCGCGTGCGCGCCAGTGGACTGTCCGCCTGGACGATCGCGACCACTCGTTCGCGGTACAGCAGCATCGAGCGGATGTCGGGAGCCGAGACGTCACCGGCGCCGATGTCCAGATCCACAGAGCCGTCCCGCAGCGCCTCGGTGCTTTCGCTGCCTTCCCCGACGAAGCGCAGGACCACACCCGGCGCGACGGCGGCGGTCGCCTCGACGGCCGCCGTCGCCAGCGTCGCGGCGACGCCGTCGTTGATGCGGATGGTGAAAGTGCGTTCGAGGTCCCCGATGGCGAGTTCCCGGTCGGCGCTGATCAGAGCCGACGCCTCGTCGAGCAGTGACCGCACGCGCGGCGCGGTCCGCAGTGCGAAGGGCGTCGGCACCATCCCACGGCCGGCGCGCACCAGGATCGGGTCCCCCATCGCCCGCCGCAGTCTGCCGAGGGCCCGGCTCGTCGCCGGGATCGAGAGGTGCAGGCGCTCGGCGGCCGCGGTGACGCTGCCGTCCCGCAGCAGCGCGTCGAACACGCGTAAAAGGTTCAGGTCCAACTGGTCGACCATAGTTGCATTGTACGCAACTCGTCCTTGCCAAAGTTGCGTGGCACGAAGTAGCTGCTGGTCCATAGCGTAAAAGACATGCCACTTCGACTTCACATCCGCGACGATCCGGCAGCCGACGCGAGCCGCCCGGTCGCGCGACGCGGCCTGCTGGCCGTCATGTGCGCGTGCGTCGTGCTCGTCGTCGGGATGGTCGCCGCGATCAACCTCGCCGTCCCGATGCTGGCCGCGAGCGACCTGCGCCCGTCCGCGTCGGCGCTGGTCTGGATCGTCGACACTTACGTCATTTTCTTCGCCTGCCTGGTGATCCTCGGTGGCGCCGCGGGCGATCGCTTCGGCCGCAAGGGGGTCCTCCTCGCCGGCCTGGCACTGTTCGGCCTCGGCGCGCTGCTCTCGACGGTCGCGCCGAACGTGCCCGTCCTGCTGGCGGGCCGGGCGATCACGGGAATCGGCGCCGCCGCGGTCCTGCCCAACACGCTCGCCGTCCTGCTCCACGCCGTGCCCGCCGAGCGCAAGGGCGTGACCATCGCGACCTGGGCCTCGATGACCGGGATCGGCGGTATCGTCGGGAACGTCGGCGGTGGCGCGGTGCTCTCCGGCGGGTCGTGGCGCTGGCTGTTCGCGGTCGCGGTCCCGATCTCCCTACTGCTCGCCGCGTTCGTCGCCCGCGTCGCGCCGGTGTCCCCGCGACACGACCGCCCGCTCAGCCTGCTCGGCGCCTTCCTGCTCGTCGGCGCGTCGGTCGCCCTCCTGCTCGGCATCGTCGAGGGACCCGAAGCGGGCTGTACCAGCCCGATCGTCCTGATCGGGTTCGCCGGCGCCCTCGTGCTGTTCGTCCTGTGGACGTTCGTGGAATTGAAGGTCGAGCACCCGCTGCTCGATCCCCGGTTGTTCCGCGTCCCCGCGCTGCGCAGCGCCTGCCTCGGCATGACCGCGATCTTCTTCGGGATGTTCGCGCTGTTCTACGTCAACGCCTCGTTCCTGCAGTACGGCAAGGGTTTCAGCGTCCTGCTGACCGGGCTCGGGATCATCCCGATGACCATCCCGATCATCCTCGGCGCACGGCATGTCGGCCGCCTCGTCCAGCGCGTCGGCGTCGACGCCACCGTCGCGCTGGCGTTCGCCTTCGGCGGCTGTGGCCTCATCGGACTGTCCACAATCGACGCCGCGACGCCGTACATCGTCTACGCGGCCTGGCTCGTGGTCACCGGCATCGGGGTCACGCTGGCCCTTCCGACACTGTCCGCCGCCATCTCCGGTTCGCTGCCCCCTGCTCAAGCCGGTGTCGGCGCCGGGCTGCAGGCCACCACGCGCGAGTTCGGCAGCGCGCTCGGCGTCGCGGTCATCGGCACCGTCCTCACCGGACGGTTCGTCGCCGCGCTGCCGCCCGACATCCGCGCGAACCATGATCCGCACACCGTGGCGCAGGCCCTCGCCGTCGCGCCGGACCGCGCGCCCGAGGTGATCTCCGCGTTCGTCACCAGCACCAGCACGGCCTTGCGGGTGATCGGCGTGAGCGTGCTCGTCCTCGGTGCGCTCGTCGTCCTGCAGTCACGACTTTCCCGCACTCCCGGGAATCGGTAGCACGTACGCCTGAAAGGAAGCACAATGTCCGCGGTAACCGCCTTCATACTGGTGAAGACCACCCCCGAATGGCTCGGCTTGACGGTCGAACAGCGCGTGGAATCCTTCAAGACCGAAGTTCTCCCGGCAATCGAGAGCAAGGTGAAGGGAGTCCGTTCCCGTTTCTACGACACCGAGTTCTACTCCGCGCGGGTGACCGACGTGTGGGTGTGGGAGGCCGACGACCACCACTCGTACCAGCTGCTCGTCGAGGCGCTACGCGAAACGCCCTTCTGGGACCGGTACTTCGAGATCGTCGATCTGCTGGTCGGCGTCGAGAACGCGTACGCCACGAACTACGGCTTGGACACCTACGCGAGTATCGACGTCTGAGCCAGCGGCGCCGCGAAGGCCACCTCCGAGACGGTGATCGCCTCAGAGGTGGCCTTCGCGGTCACACGCTTGAGATCAGGCTGTTTCGAACGGTTGGACGTTCGGCTGGAACACCTGGCCGTTGGCCGGAACCTTCAGATCGATCAGGTAATCGGCCGTCACCTTGTCCACACCGAGCGAGTCACCCAGGATGCAGTGCCCGAAGGCGTCGACCGAGAGCAGCCGGGCGTTGCCCAGCTGGTTGGCCATCCGCTTCGAGAACAGGTACTGGGTCGCCGGGTCGTAGTAGTTGCCGACGACCAGCACCGGGGTGTCGGTCTTGGCCCGCCACGGGCCGCGGAACACGTCCGGCTTCTTCGCGGGCCACACCGGGCAGCCCGCGATGTCGGCGAACGCCTGATAGCGGCCGAAAGTGGGCGATTCCTTCTCCCACTTCGCGGCGATCCCCGGAACCTTCTCCTGTTTGATCGTGATCTTCTTGTCCGAGCAGTTCACGGCGAAGTAGGAGTCGTCCCCGACATACGGGCTGTCCGGGTCCGCGTCCGCGCGCCCGTTCGCGCCCGATCGCAGCACCTTCAGCTCGACGGCCTGTGCCGTCTGCGTCTGCGCCGACGGCGGGTGGACGACGTTGTACAGCGTCTGCAGGTCGTCGGCCAGCGGCGGGAACGACGTCGGCGAGTACAGCACCCCGGCCACCGTGCTGGTGAACGCGTTGATGTCGTAGGTGCTCCCGTCCGGCAGCTTGATCGGCTGCCGGCGCAGGTACTCGCGGATCTCGTCGAACTTCGCCCGCGGCGTGCCCGAACTGAACGAGCACTTCGGCCCGACCTGCCCGCACTTGCGCAGGAAGGCGTCCAGCGCGATCTCGAAACCGCGAGCACGCTCGCGGTCGTACTGCACGCCGTCGCTGGTGCGCAGCGCCGGGTCGACGTTGCCGTCGATGACGATCGCACGGCTCTGCTTCGGGAACATGCCCGTGTACGTCGACCCGATCAGGGTCCCGTACGAGAAGCCGACGAAGGTCAGCTTCTGGTCGCCGACGGCCGCCCGCATCTTGTCGAGGTCACGCACGACGTCCTTGGTGGACATGTGGTTCAGCAGCGCACCGGCGTTGTTCTTGCAGAACTGGCCGTAGTCCCGGTACGACGCCAGCGTTCCGGAGATCTCTTGCCTTGACAACGGTACGGGGATCTGCGCGGCGAAGACGTCGTTCGCGTCCTCCTGCGTGGTGAAACACTTGAGCGGGTTGCTGGCGCCGACCCCGCGTGGGTCGAAACCGATCAGGTCGAACCGGTCCAGCACCTGCGGCTGGAAGTAGTTCGTGGCACCGATCGGCATCCGGAACCCGGAACCGCCCGGGCCACCCGGGTTGAGGAACAGCGAGCCGACCTTTGTGCCGGGCGTCTTCGCCGCTCGCTTCAGCATCGCGATGTCGATGGTGCCGAGCGCCGCGTTGTCGTGGTCGATCGGCACGCGGTAGCGCGCGCAGCTGTAGGACTTGACCTGGTCGGCGGGAACACCGCGGATCTGGTCGGCCGTGCAGGCCTCCCAGTTCACCGGCGGGGTCGCACCGACCTGGGCGGCGGAGAGCCCGCCGCCCTCGGCCGCGACCGCGCTACCGGCGGAAAGCCCGGTGAACGCGGCGCCGGCCACGAGTGCCCCTACCAGTGCGAGACCGCGCACCGGCCTCCTTGTGGATCTCGGCAAAACGACTCCTCCCTCGGCTGGCGACGTGTCGCGACACGTCGCTCGGCGCGCCGCCGACGTCACGGCGCGTAACACCCAGCGAGCCTCGCACAAGCCGGTAACCCCGTCACCGGCCGAAAGGATGGTACGAACCTAGCGAGCGGGGGTCTTCAACTCGAAGATCGGTAACACGCGGCGAGCGGATCGCTCCTCCATGGAGTAACCCGGCCAGAAGTCCAGCAGGAGCTTCCACATCGCGTCGTACTCGTCGCCGAGGAGTTCCCTGGCCTTGACCGGGATCTCCTTGCCGGCCAGCGCGACGCTCGCGTCCGGACGCGAGCGCAGGTTGTGTGTCCACGCCGGATGATTCGGCCTTCCCCAATTGGAGCCGACGAGGACGAAGTCCCCTTCATGCGGGAAGTACAGCAGGTGGGTGCTGCGAGGTAGCCCGCTCTTGCGGCCGGTCGTGGTCAGCCGCAGGGAAGGGAGCCCGGCCAGCGCGACCAGGCTCACCTTCCCCTTGAACAGCCGGTGGAGTTTCTTGTCCACCCAGATGATCCCGCCCGCGAGCCCCATCAGCCACGGTTTCGTGCCGAGTGCGCGAGCGAGGGACGTAAGAGCGTTAGCCACGCACAGATCTTGCCAGGCTCACCCCGAACCGCGACTCCGAGTCCGTCCACCATTTCTCCATCGAGAAACCGGCTTCGGCCAGTTCCGCGGCGATTCCGTCCCGCCGGAACTTCGCGGAGATCTCGGTGCGCACGTACTCGCCCTCGGCGAACTTCACCAGCAGATCAGCGCCCGGGATGTCGACGGTCACCGCCTCGCGGGCACGCAGGCGCATTTCGATCCATTCGTTCTTTTCGTCCCAAGACGAGACATGCTCGAAGGCGGCCGGATCGAAGTTCGCGCCGAGGCCGTTGTTGATCACGTGGAGCACGTTGCGGTTGAACTCGGCGGTGACCCCCGCCGCGTCGTCATAGGCACGTTCCAGCGTCTCCCGGTCCTTCACCAGGTCCGTCCCGAGAAGGAGCCACTCCCCTTCGTCGAGCACTTCGCGAACCGAGTGCAGGAACGAGGCGCGCTCGGCGGGAAGGAAGTTGCCGATCGTGCCGCCGAGGAAGACCACCAACCTCGGCCGGTCGCCCGGCAGCAGGTCGAGATGCTGGGTGAAGTCCCCGACCACGCCGCGGACTTCGAGGGACGGGTAGTCGGCCTTGATGGCTTCGGCGGCTTCGGCGAGCGCGGTTTCGGAGACGTCGAGCGGTACGAACTCCTTCAGCGTGCCATGGCTCGTGAGCGCGTCGAGCAGGAGCCGGGTCTTCTCACTCGATCCGGAACCGAGTTCGACGAGGGTGTGCGCGCCGCAGGTTTCCGCGATCTCACCGCCGCGCGCGGCGAGCACCTCCCGTTCGCTGCGGGTCGGGTAGTACTCGGGAAGAGTGGTGATCTTCTCGAACAGTTCGCTGCCGCGCGCGTCGTAGAACCACTTGGGCGACAACCACTTCTGGTCCGCTTCCAGGCCGGTGCGGACGTCCGCGCGCAGCTGCTCGGTGATGTCCGACTCGCTGCGGTGTACGTCGAGGTCCACTTCGGTCATCTTGCCTCAGTGCTCCGATCGGCTTCGAGGGGAAGGACTTCCACGCCGGTGCCGGTGACCCGCACGGCGTGGTGTTCGGGAACGGGAGTCCATCCGGGACCGTCGTCGCACGGTTCCGAAGCGACGACGACACCGTCACCGGTGTCCCGATAGGACAGGGAATGCGTCCACGCCGTGCCGATGAGCGTCCGGCCGTCGGTCAGCAGGAAGTTGAGCCGCGAACCCGGCCCCGCCTCCTCGACCACACCGGTCAACCACGCGACGGCCGAGAGCGGGTCTTCGCCCGCCTCGAGCCGTTCACGCAGCAGAGCCCACAGCAGCACCGAATCCGTGGGCGCCTCCAGTGTCAGCAGGCGGGTGATCGGCAGTTTCGCGGCGAGTTCGGCCATCGAACCCGGCCAGCCCTTCACCATCCCGTTGTGGCTGAAGAGATGGCCGCCGCCGGTGAACGGCGCGTTGGCCGCCTCGACCACCGGCATCCCGGTGGTGCCGTTGCGAACCGCCGCCATGAAGGCGTGCGCCCGCACCGACCCGGCCAGCGCGGGCAGGTCTCCGTCGGTCCACAAGGGAGCGCACCGGCGCAGCCGCAGCGGATCGGGACCTTCGGCGTACCAGCCGAGGCCGTACCCGTCCGCGTTGACCGAGCCGCCGCCCCGCATGTCGGCCGGGGCATAGGACTGCACGAGCAGCGAATGCGGGGCATGGAAGAGCAGCTCGGCGGGCGAACGTGGCTCGCCGAGATACGCGAGATGACGGCACATGCCGCTCAGCCCACCTCGCCCGGTCGCGCGTCTCGGGCACAGCGGAACCCCGAGAAGATCTGTCGCCGGATCGGGTGGTCCCAGTTGCGGAACGTGCCACGGATGGCCGCCGCGTCCGTACCGAACGAGCCACCACGCAGGATCCGGTAGTCCCCGCCGAAGAACACTTCCGAGTACTCCTTGTACGGGAACGCGGAGAATCCCGGATATGTCTCGAACCCGCTGCTGGTCCACTCCCAGACGTCGCCGATCAGCTGATGCACCCCCAGTGGCGATGCGCCCGCCGGGTACGCGCCCGCCTCCGCGGGCCGCAGGTGCCGCTGCCCGAGGTTGGCGTGCTCGGGGCCGGGTTCCTCGTCTCCCCAAGGGAACCGGCGTGATCGGCCGGTCGCCGGGTCGAACCGGGCTGCCTTCTCCCACTCCGGTTCCGTCGGCAGGCGCCGTCCGGCCCAAGCGGCGTACGCCTCGGCCTCGTAGAAGGAAACGTGGACCACGGGCTCGGCGGGGGTCACCTTCTCGTAGACGCCGAACCGCGTCCGCCACCAGCCGTCCTGTTCGCGCTTCCAGAAGCGCGGCGCGTCGATGCCGTGCTCACCGCGGTACGCCCAGCCGCGCTCACTCCACCACTTCGGGTCTTCGTAACCGCCGGAGTCTAGGAACTCGGCGTACGCCCCGCAGGTGACCGGGGCGGTGTCGATGAAGAACGCCTCCACCGCGGCCTCGTGCGCCGGGCGCTCGTTGTCCAGCGCCCACGGCTCGGCCGAAGTGCCCATGGTGAAGGCACCGCCGGGCACGAAGACCTCGGCGGGCAGCCACCCGGACCGTGACGGCGGCGGAGCGGGCGCGTGCAGCACCGGATCGCCCTTGCGGAGCTGGTGGGTGGCCAGCATCGTCTCGTCGTGCTGCTGCTCGTGCTGGGTGATCATGCCGAAGGCGAAGGCGTCCGTGGTGAGCCGCCTGCCTTGCAACGGAACGTTTTCCAGGATGTCGAAGGACTTCTCCCGCACCTCCCGGACGTACTTGCGGGTCTCCTCCGGGCCCAGCAGCGGCAGCTCCGAGCGATCCGCGCGGGCGTGCTGGAACGCGTCGTAGATCTGGTCGATGTCCGGCCGGAGCGCCTCGCGGCCGCCGACGTCACGGACCAGCCAGAGTTCTTCCTGGCTGCCGATGTGTGCCAGGTCCCAGACCAGCGGCGACATCAGTTTCGAATGCTGGCGCACCAGGTCTTCGTCGTCGACGGCGTCGGTCAGCACGACACTGCGTTCGCGGGCCCTGGTGAGCGCCTCGGCCGCGTGGGCCCGCAGGTCTTGCGGGCTCAGCGCGCGAAGCGGGTTGATCTCGGTGCTTTCCACGCTCATGACTGGGGGCTCCTCGAACCGTGCACGAGGGACTGCACACCCTCGCTGATCTCCGTGATGGTCTCCGGCGGCAGACCGGTCATGCCGAGTTCGGCACAGCCGAGGTCCACCACCTCGCTCGCGACGCCCGCGATCGCCCGGTCGGACAGGCCGAACCGGGCCGCGCACTCCCACCGGCCCATGACCGGTTCACACAGCTCGAGCACCTTGTCCACTGTGGACGGGCGAGCGAGCAGTGCGGCCAGCAGGGCCACCGGGTGCAGCCACCTGGCGGCGGGCTGGGCGTCCAGGTAGCGGATCTCCAGGTACCCCTGTGGACGGACCGGCGTGAAGAAGGTCGTCAGGTGATAGGCGAGGTCGTCCTCGGTCGGCTTGCCGAGTCCGGCGCCCTCGCCCCGCCCGTCGATCCAGTCGGCGAAGGTCAGGGAATCGGGCGCGTCCCAGCCATGACCGGGCAGCACCATCAGCGGGGTGTCCAGGACCCTGCGTGCCCATTCCCCCGCCGGATCCCGGGACGGCGCCGCCGACCGGGTGCGGGCCTCCTCCGTGTCCATCACACCCAGCCAGCGCGCGGACGCGTGGCCGGTGTCGCGACCGGCGTGGACCCGGGAGTTGGCGAAGGTGGCCAGCAGTGGCGGGCCGAGCGCGTGGACGGCGGCCCAGCGGGTGGCCAGTTCTCCCGCCTCGCCGGTGTCCACACAGACCTGCAGGCCCGCGGTGCTGCACATCATCGTCGCGCCCCCGTCACCCATCGGGGCGAAGCGGCGTTCCATCGCGGCGTAGCGGGGTGTGCCCAATTTGCGGTCAGGGGCCCGGTGCCCGTCTATCCCGGTGTCACCCAGGTACAGGCCTCGGGTGGTGAGAAGGGTTTCGAGGTGGGCCAGATCGGCCGAGACGACGGCGTCCAGGTGGCGCAGCGTGGTCTGTGGTTGAGCGGAGATCTCCACCTGACATCCGGGCTCGAGGCTCAGTGGTGAGCCTGCCGGGAGCGGGAGGGCGGGGCTGTCGGGGCGCAGTGTCCGCGGGGTGTGCGGGCCGAGCGCGGTGGCGAGATCGTCGGGATCGAGAGGCCGGGCGGGCTCGTCGGCGTAGTGCACGGTGAATTCCAGCTCTACGCCGAGGAGTCTCGGTGGCCCGTGCTTGAAACACACGGAAGCCACATACGCCTCACCTTCGGCGCGGTCCGACAGGACCTTCGCCGTCGCGTTCGACGCGCTCCCGGACTTCTCGGGGAAATCGTGAACAGTTGTCATCTTTCCACCGTCCAGTCGGTAGTCCGATCAAGGAGGAACCTTGACTTCGGACGCTACACGCGGGGTCCGACAAATTCAGGTGCGTTCTTGCCGGGCAGGATCGGCGGACCACCTTTCAAGACGGGACGAATCAGGGCAAAGCGGGCTCGGTGCCCAGGCCCAGCGCAGCGGCCGCGCTGCGCACCGCCTGGATCACCAGCTGCAGCGCGGGCCGCCGGGCCGACGTCGTCCGGTAGGCGATCGAAACCGTTCGGAGCAGCGGTGTGGTCAACGCGACGACGTCGATGCCCGGCGGCCGGAGGCCGAGCCCGAGGTCCGAAACGAGGGTCACCCCGAGCCCCGCCCGGACCATCGCCATCGCCGTCGACTGCTCTTCGACCTCGTGGTTGATCTTGGGTTCGAACCCGTGCCGGTGGCAGGCGGTGCGCACCGCGCGACCGAAGTGGCTCTTCGGGCTGGCGAGGATCCACGGATGCTCGGCCAGTTCGAGCAGGGACGCGCTCCCGGCGGGGACGGCGCCGGCGGGCACCGCGGCGTGCAGCCGTTCGACCGCGATCACCGCGCGCTCCAGCCCGGCGTCCCACGGCATCGGCGCGTCGGAGTAGTCGATCACGAACGACAGGTCCAGTTCGCCGTCACGTACGGCGTCGGCGGTGTCTTCGGGTGCCAGCTCACGGGTCCGTACCTGGATCCCCGGATGTTCGCCTGCGAGCGCGGCCAGTGCGTGTGGCAGAAGCCCCGAAGCGACCGACGCCCACACGCCGGCCATGAGCCGGACCGAGACCGTCTCCTGTGCCTCCTCCAACGCCAGTGTCGCCCGCTCGACCGACCCCAGGATCTCCTCGGCGTGCTCGGTCAGCAGCAGTCCCAGTTCGGTCAGCTGCACCCGTCTGCCGAATCGTTCGAACAGTTTCGCGCCCACGTCCCGCTCCAGCTGGGCCAGCTGCTGCGACACCGCCGAAGCGGTGTAGTGCAGTGACGCGGCGGCCGCCGTGACGGTGCCGCGCCTGCTCAGCTCGCGGAGCATCCGCAGGCGGTGCAACGAAAGCTCCATGTCACCAACGTAATCGGGCGCGGTCGCGGATGCCGGTTGACGTGTTACACCAGTTTCTCTGCACATCATCGTTCAGATTCGGTAAATAGACGCCCGCGCCTGGTGGGGCGCACTCTCGGAAGTGGCGCAGGACGAACCCCGGATCCCGAAGGAGGTGGCCGCATGGCCGCGAGGAACGCCGAACCGCTGATGAGGCTCATCTGGACCGACGCCGTCACCAGTGCCACCGGCTACCTCGTTGTGCACAGCCTGGTCTCCGGCATCGCGACCGGGGGGACCCGGATGCGCGCGGGCTGCACGATGTCCGAGGTCGAAGACCTGGCGAGGGGGATGGCGAACAAGACCGCGACTTTCGGCCTGCCGGTCGGCGGCGCGAAGGGCGGCATCGACTTCGATCCCAAGGACGAGCGTGCTTTTGGTGTGCTGGAACGGTTCTGCGCGTTCCTGCGGCCGTGGATCGACAACCACTGGGTGACCGCCGAGGACCTCGGCGTGCCTCAGCACCTGATCGACGAGGTGTTCGCGAAGCTGGGACTCGAGCAGTCGTACCACGCCGCGATCCGCCGTTCGGCTGATCCGGCGCACACCCTTCGCCGCGTGCAGGCCGGGTTGGGCACCCCGGTCCCCGGCGGCCTCCTGCTCGGCGACGTCATCGGCGGCTACGGTGTCGCGCAGGCCTGCCTCGGTGTCGCCGACGCGTGGGAATGGCCGGTGGAGAAGACGACCGTCGCCGTGCAGGGCATCGGCACCATGGGTGGCGGCGCGGCCTGGTACCTGCACGAAGCCGGGATGAAGATCGTCGCGGTCGCCGACGCCGCCGGAACGCTGTACCGGCCCGAAGGCCTCGACATCCCGGCGTTGCTGGACCTGCGTGACGCCTACGGCGAGATCGACCGCGGCCGGCTGCCATCCGACGTCCGGCTGCTCCCCCGTGACGAGATCGTGGCGACGGAGGCCGACATCCTCGTCCCGGCGGCGATCTCCTACGCGCTGCGCGCCGGGAACCAGGGCGTAGTCAAGGCGAAGGTCGTCATCGAAGCGGCCAACGCGGCGACCACACCCGACGCCGAAGCGGTCCTCGCGGCCCGGGGCATCCCGGTGATCCCGGACTTCGTCGCCAACGCCGGCGCGGCCGCGTGGGCGTGGTGGCTCCTGCTCGGCGAGGTCGGCGCGGACCCCGCCGACTCGTTCCTCCGGCTGCGGACCGAGATGCGGACGAAGGTGGCGCTGCTGCTGAGTTCGTGGAACCTCGACCGGATCGCCCCGCGCACCACCGGCCTGCGGCTCGCCGAAACCACCCGTTCGGACGCCGCCCATGAAGCCGCCCCCGCACTGGTCATTCCCTGACGTCTCGCGCGTGCAGCCCCCTTCCCTCGGCTGGACCGAGGGAAGGGGGCCTGCGCGCGGGATCGGGCTTACGAAGCGAAGCGATCTGTCGCGCCGACGAGGACTTCGCGCATCGGCTCGTCCTGAGTGCTGTGGCCGACCTCGGCGATGACCACCAGTTCGCTGCCCGGCCAGGCGTGCGCCAGTTCCCACGGGGTGCCGATGAGGTTGCTCAGGTCGAGGTTTCCCTCGGCGAGCACGGCCGGGATGTGGGCCAGCGTCTTGGCTTCCCTCAGCACCACGCCTTCGTCCAAAAAGGACCCTTGGCTCCAGTAGTGCGTGACCAACCTGGCGAAGGCGAGCCGGAACTCCGGAGTCTCGAAACTCTTGTACGGCGGGGAAGTCAGGATGATCGCGTCCTCCCAGGCACACCAGTCGGCGGCCGCCTTCTCGTGCACCGCGGGATCGGGATCCAGGAGTAACTTGAGGTACGCGGCCGCCAGATCGCCGTCGCGCTCCGCCTCGGGAACACCGTCACGGAACTTGGCCCAAGCTTCGGGGAAGACGCCGCCGAGGCCGCGGGTGAGCAGGTCGGTCTCGCTCCGACGTCCGGTGGCGAGGCCCATCAGGACCATCTCGGAGACCCGGCCGGGGTTCCGCTCGGCGTAGACCAGCGCGAGCACCGAGCCCCAGGAACCGCCGAAGAGCAGCCACTTCTCGATGCCTAGATGCTCGCGAAGCTTCTCCATGTCGGCGATCAGATGGTCGGTGGTGTTGGCGGAGAGGTCGGCGTCGGGCTCCCCCGCGTGCGGCGTGCTCCGGCCGCACCCGCGCTGGTCGAACAGCACGACGCGGTACTTGGCCGGGTCGAAGTAGCGGCGCAGACCGGCGCTGCAGCCGGTCCCCGGGCCGCCGTGCAGTGTGACGGCGGGTTTGCCGTCGGGATTCCCGCAGACCTCCCAGTACACGAGGTGCCCGTCGCCGACGTCGAGCATCCCGTGGTCGTACGGTTCGATTTCCGGGTATAGCCGTGTCACGTTCCTCGTCCTCCCAGACCCGCAAGAATACAACAGCGCTGTCACAATAGCCGGGAGGGTGGCTTGGTGTGCGAGGTTTCGGTCCAGAACGACGTGAAGGCTTCCTTGCCTACCCTGAAGGTCAACGTCCCGGCGAAGTCGCAGAGCTGCTGGTCAGCCCTGCTGTTGGTAGTCCGGACTTGACATCGCTAGTGCCTGCAAGGCCGAGCGGGGAGGGCCGGAGGGCAGGTCCCTGAACCCCTGTTGATCAAGCTCCGCAACCGGTGTGACCCCGCGACGAATAACCGCCTGGCCCGCGAAACCTCGACTTTGCAGGGACCCTGACCCTCACGGTAGGGAAGGAGACCTTCAAGGACTTGCGCTAGCTGCCCAGCGTCCCCGAAACGTGCCGGAGCGCGTCTGCCAGCTCGGACGGGCCCGCGGGGCCGATGTGGACCACCGCGTCGTGGCCCTGCCCGGTCGTGTAGCTGAGGTACCGGCCCCAGTCGGTGTCGGCGAAGTGCAGCGGATCCTCGACCGCCACGTGTCTGCCGACTTCGTCCCGCTTGCCGACGTAGAGCTCACCGCTCCCTTCGACCGGCCGCTGCACGAGGCTGACGATGTCCGCGATCACCGGCGGCAGCGAATGCGTGTCCGGCCCACGCCGCGCCGCCTCTTCGAGCTCGTACGCCCGAACGGTGCGAAGCCTGCCGCCACCCGCGGGAACGGGTGGCAACTGCTCGATCAGTGACTCGGGCAACCGTCGCCGGTCGATCTCCTGCAGCCCGACCCAGTCACCGGACGACACCGCCAGCACCGCCTGCAACCCCAGCGACGCGGCGAGGAGGCCGTAGGTCTGACCGCCCGCGTTCACCCAGCCGTAGTACTCGATCGCCGGTTTCGTGAGCACCGGCAGCCAGTCCAGGAAGTCGACCGACGCGCGGCCGCTCGAATCCAGCAGCCCGGCCTGCGCCAAAGCGGCTTCCACTCGCTTGTCCGCCTCCGCGCGGGCTGTCCTGGACAACCAGCGCGGTTCGGGACGCAGCGTGATGTGCAGGTCGCCGACGCGTTCGCGCTCGGCGAGCACCGCCAAGGCTTCGACCGGGACGTCCACCCGGCCTGTTCTCAGGGTCATCCGCTACTCGCCGATGACCGGCGGGCTGGTCCGCTGGTCGGTGCCGAAGATCGCGTCGGGGTCGGCTTCGATGAGGTAGTCGGGACGCTGGTGCTCGTCGTCCTCGTCGCCCTCGGCACGCCTGCCGCCCGCACCCATCGGACCCATCTGACCTCCGCCGCGGCCTGCCCCTCCACGGCCACCCGCCAGGTGGTCGGCGCCACCCATGCCACCGCCGAGGCCACCCATGCCGGAGCCCCTGCCCGCACCGAGACCACCGGAACCGGGTCCACCCGGACCGCCCGCGCGGCCACCGGTACCACCCTCGCCGCCGAGAAGCCTGCCCGCGGCACTGTTGGGCCCGGCAACGTTGCGTCCGCCGCCGGTGCTTCCGGGCGGGTTGGCCCCGCCGCCACCGGGGCCGTTGTTCTGGTTGAGACCGTTGGTCAGGCCGAGCACGTCGTCGGGGTTGCCGCCAGTACCGCGCCCGACGTCCCGGCCCGGGATCTCGGTGGTCTGTCCCGGCTTGCCCCTGCCGCCGCCGGACGGGAGCGTCGTGTCCCCGGGCCCCGGCTTCCTCGTCGGCGTCGTGACGTTGGGGTCGCCGCCAGGCTTGTCCCTCGGGTTCACCGGCCGGTCTTCGCCGACGCCGGGCTTGTTCTGGTTCTGGTTCTGATTCTGATTTTGGTGCTGATTGTTGTCGTTGTCGTTCGTGCCGCTCGTGTCGGTGCCGTCGTTCTCGTCGTTCTCGTCGTCACCGCCGCCCCGCTTACCGGGCTTGACCGGGATGACGGGCGGCGGCTTGATCGGCGGCGGACCGCCACCGACCTTGACACTGACGTTCGCACCGTCGTTCTTGAGCACGCCGTAATCGGTCGGCAACGACGACCTCGTGCTGCTGGTGACCGAGTCGTACTGGTCCATCACGCGGACGTTGTTCTGGTTCGCCGCCTCGTGCTTAGCGACGCCCTCTTGGTAGTTCTTGATGTCGTTGTTGACCATGAACGGACCGGCGATCGGGATCGCACCCTTGAGGCCGGTGGTCCAGGGGTTGGGCTTTTCGGGCTTCGGCGGCACGGGGACGACCGTCTGCCCGGAGTCGTCGAAGCTGTCCGCTTGCGTGGTGACCGAGGCCTTCGTGGTGAACAGCGGGTCCGCGGTCTCGCGGAACGCCTGCTCGAGCGGGCCCGCGCCGGCGTTCGCCGCGTCTGCCGCGGAACCCGTCCAGGACGACGTCATCCGCGACTGCAGGGACTTGATGGCCATGCCTCGATCGACATAGGCGTCCGAAAGGTCCGAGATGCGATCGGCCGCGCTGCGCAGGTTGCGTGTGTCACCCTCGGTGAAGTTCTCGTAAATCTGCTTGCCGTCCACCCTCATGCCCCCTTGAGTGTCTTGATCACGGCCGACGCGAGTTTCTGCGCGGTTCCACAGGAATCCTGCTCATTGTCGTAGCCCCCGGCGAGGGTGTTGACCGTCAGATCATCGGCGACGCCGACCGCGAGGTCGCAGTTGCCGCCCGCTCGCCGGTCCTGGATTCCGTAGTAGACGGTCGGATAGCCGTCGACATCGGGACCTGGCTCCAGGAACCTCAGTTGACCGGCTTTCTTGGCCTTGTGCAGGCCGGCCAGGCCACCCATGCCCTTTTCGCGGTTGCCGCTGCCGAGGATGATCAACAGGCTGTCGGCCTTGCCGCGAATCCCCCAGCTGCAACCGGGATTGCTGCTCTCGTCCTTCGGTTCGCCTGGCGCGGTGAACCCCAGGTCCGCTGCCGCGGCGTCCGGGAGCAGCTTGCAGACGTCACCGACGAACGCCGAGGCGTCCAGCGGATTCGCCACCTTCGGCACATTCGGATCCTCCGGCGCGACGGACGAAGCCGATGACGGCGACGTTCCCGGGGTCGGCGTCGGCGTACCCGGGGTCTCTCCTGTGCAACCGGCGACCGCGACGGAAACCAGCACGAGCGCCGCCACCGCGGCACGATTCCTCAACACGTTCGGCATCCTCAGGTCGTGCGCAGGGTGTTCGCCGCGTCCGTGGCCATAGTCTTCGAACGGGCAACTTCAAGTTTAGCGATGTAGCCCTCGATGTAAGCCTTCATCGAGTCGTTCTGCTTCTGCAGGGCGAGCAATGAGTCAACACCGGAATTGACATAGCTGGAGCTGGCTTCGTCCTGCCCCGGTGGCATCAGGTCACTGAGGATGAAATCGATCTTGTCACCGTCGTCGACGACCTTCTGCAGCTCGTCTTCCCACAGCCCGATGACGGTCTTCAGCTCCTCGGGGCTCATCTCGAAGTTGCCGCCCCCACCGCCTCCGCCGCCGTAAACGGTCGGCTCCGGCGGCGTGAAGAGGTCCCCCCAGACGGCCTTTACCGCACTGGCGGCATCGCCGATGATGTCCACGCCCCGCACCTTCCCCTCAGCATTCACGCACCGTGACGGACAAAGCGTAGCCAAGTGGCGGTCGACGTGTCAGCCGATCCGGCCGAGTAGTCGGACGCGTGTCGAGGCCGACCGGTTCCCCTGTCGGGCGAAGATCCCGGGAACTGATCACAGTACGTACGTACGGATTGCATTACCCGGGCTCTCGGTGACAGGATTCCAGGATGCCACGGGTCAGCCAGGATCACCTCGACGCACGCCGGCGCCAGATCCTCGACGGCTCCCGTGTGTGCTTCGCACGCTATGGCTACGAGGGTGCCACGGTCCGGCGGCTCGAGGAGGCCACCGGCCTTTCCCGCGGCGCCATCTTCCACCATTTCCGCGACAAGGAGTCCCTCTTCCTGGCCTTGGCCGAGGACGACGCGGTCCGCATGGCCGACGTCGTCGCCGAGCAAGGGCTCGTCCAGGTGATGCGCGACCTGCTGACTAATCGCAGCGAGCACCCCGCCGACTGGCTCGGCACGCGGCTGGAGGTCTCGCGGCGGCTGCGGACCGACCCGGAGTTCCGCGCCCGCTGGGCCGAGCGGTCGCAGCAGTTGACCACCGCGACCCGCCGCCGTCTGCTGCGCCAGCGCGACGCCGGGATCCTGCGCGACGACGTCGATGTCGACGTCCTGACCGCGTACCTCGAACTGGTCCTCGAAGGACTCGTCTCCCACCTCGCGACGGGCCAGCCCGGCGACGATCTCGGTCCCGTCCTCGACCTGGTCGAGGAGAGTGTGCGGCGGCACCGCGCCCACGCGGCCGGGGGAACGCGTTAAGATTGTCCTATCGCCGCAGTACAGCGGCGGTCTCTGGTCGATTCATCCGATTGAGGAGTGACTCTTTTCGTGCGCGACGCGCAGTCACCTGGTGACAGTATCGAGCCGGGTGGCACACCCGGCTGTTCCGCGGATCTTCCCGCCGACTCCGTCCCCGCCGGCAGGAAATGATGGAAATCCTGCTCGCCGTTCTCGGCATCCTCCTGTTCCTGCTGCTGACCATCGGCACCGGCCTCGCCGTCGCCGCTGAGTTCTCCCTCACCGCGCTCGAGCGCAGCACGGTCGACGCGAACGTCCGCCAGGTCGGCGACCGTCGCGCGCACACCGTGCAGAAGGCGCACCGCACCCTCTCGTTCCAGCTCTCCGGCGCGCAGGTGGCGATCACCATCACCACCCTGATCACCGGTTACCTCGCGGAGCCGGTGATCGGCGACCTGCTGCACCCGCTGTTCACCGCCATCGGCTTCTCCGAAGGTGTCGCGAACGGCGTCTCACTGGCGGTCGCGCTGATCCTGGCGACGTCGCTGTCGATGATCCTCGGCGAGATGATGCCGAAGAACCTCGCGATCGCCCGGCCGCTGCAGACCGCGCGCGCCGTCGCGGGGTACCACTCGCGGTTCTCGTCGCTGTTCCGCTGGCTCATCACCCTGATGAACAACAGCGCCAACTTCCTGGTCCGCAAGTTCGGTGTCGAACCGCAGGAGGAACTGCGTTCGGCCCGTTCACCCCAGGAGCTCGGTTCGATCGTGCGTTCCAGCGCCGAAAGCGGCACGCTCGACACTTCGACAGCCGAACTGCTGGACAAGTCGCTGCGCTTCGGCGAGCGGACGGCCGACGAGCTGATGACGCCACGCGTCCAGCTCGAATCGTTGACCGTGGACGACACGATCAACGACCTCATCGAGATCTCCCGCCGCACCGGCTTCTCGCGTTTCCCGGTCTACACCGAGGATCTCGACGACGTGCAGGGCGCGGTGCACATCAAACAGGCGTTCACCATCCCGGCGGGCCAGCGCGCCACGGTGCGGATCGGCTCGGTCATGCGGCCGATCCCGACCGTGCCCGAATCGCTGCCGGGCGACTCGCTCCTCAACCGGCTGCGTGATTCCCGGTTCCAGCTCGCGATCGTCGTCGACGAGTACGGCGGCACAGCGGGCCTCGTGACACTGGAAGACGTCGTCGAGGAGATCATCGGCGATGTCCGTGACGAGCACGACGACCAGGAAGAGCCCTCCTCGCAACAGGTCGGCGCCGAAAACTGGCTCGTGTCCGGGCAGCTTCGCGCCGACGAAGTCACCGACGAGACCGGGTTCCGCATGCCGGACGGCGACTACGAGACCATCGCCGGGCTGATCCTCGAGCGGCTCGGCCGGATCCCCTCCCCCGGAGACGCCACCGATCTCGATGCCTGGCGGCTCACGGTGACCAAAATGGACCGTCTCCGCATCGCCGAGGTCGAAGTCCGCCGGGTCAGCGAAACCGCTACCTCCGCCGAGCAGGAGCCCGCCCGATGAGCGACTGGTTCAACATCTTCCTCGTCGTGGTACTGCTGCTGACCAACGCCTTCTTCGTCGGTGCCGAGTTCACCCTGATCTCGTCGCGGCGCGACAGGCTGGAAGCCTTGCTGGAGCAGGGAAAGACGCGCGCGCAGATCGTCATCAACGCGAGCAAGAACGTCTCGCTCATGCTCGCGGGCGCGCAGCTCGGCATCACGATCTGCTCACTGCTGCTCGGACGGCTTGGCGAGCCCGCCATCGCGCATCAGCTGGCCGGGTTCTTCGAGCTGATCGGAATCCCGGACGTGCTGCTGCACCCGATCTCGTTCGCGATCGCGCTGGCGTTCATCACCATCCTGCACGTCCTCATCGGCGAGATGGTGCCGAAGAACCTCGCGATCGCCGAACCGGAGCGGCTGGCGCTGTGGCTGGTCCCGGTGCACGTCGCCTGGGTGAAGATCGCCAACCCGTTCATCTGGCTGCTGAACTTCGTGGCGAACTCGCTGCTGCGGCTGTTCAAGGTCGAGCCGAAGGACGAACTCGAAACCGCCTACACCTCCGACGAACTCGCGGAACTGCTCAGTGAATCGCGGCGCGAAGGGCTGCTGGAGCAGTCCGAGCACCAGCGGCTGAGCAAGACGCTGTCGTCGGTGGAGAAAACGGTGGCCGATGTCCTGGTCCCGACGGCGCAACTGACGACACTGCCCTGCTCGCCCACGCTGGGCGACGTCGAGCGCGCGGTGTCCTCGACCGGCTTCTCGCGCTTCCCGGTCTGCGCCGACGACGGGTCGCTGACCGGCTACATCCACGTGAAGGACGTCCTCGACCTCGTGGGCGAGGAGCCGTCGACCGCGGTGCCGTCGGGCAAGACACGCACGCTGACCGAACTGCGTGCCGACGCCCGGCTGGACGAGGCGCTGTCGGCGATGCGCAAGGAAGGCAGTCACCTGGCGCGGGCGCTGAACCCGGCGGGTGAAGCCATCGGGGTCGTCGCGCTGGAGGACCTCGTCGAGGAATACGTGGGAACTGTCCGCGACGGCACCCACGTCATGTCATGACCGGCGTGATCGTTCTTTCCGAGCCTGCCTGGCGGGCTCGGGAAGACGACCACGTCACGCGGATGCGGCGTTGGACGACGCCGCACCAGCGCCGCCGCTCGCGGGGCGAGAAGCACCCGGTCCTCGACTTCCTCTTCACCTACTACTCGCACCGCCCCGGCCACGTCGAACGCTGGCAGCCGGGGCCGGGCGTCGCGCTCGAAGGCCGGTCAGCGCACCGGTTCCTGGAGCGGAAGGGCTACGTCGAGACACCGGACGGCGTCATGCTGGACCCGGCGGGCTTCACCGAGGGCCGGGCCAAAACCGCCGAATTCGTCGTCGGCCTGCTTTCCGCGACCGCGTCGCGCGCGCCGAGGCTCAGTTGTTTCGGGCTTCACGAATGGGCAATGGTTTACCGGGAATCGGCGGATGAGGTTCGTCACTCACAGCTTCCGCTCCGGCTCGGCTCGGCCGGAACGGACGGCGTCGTCGAGTCGCTGGAGATCCGATGCGGGCATTTCGACGCTTTTCGGTTCTTCACCGAGCCCGCCAAGCCGCGTAATACGCTGCGGCCGGAGCGGGAGAACCAGATCGAGTTCGAGCAGCCGGGCTGCCTGCACGCCAACATGGATCTCTTCAAGTGGGCCTACAAACTCGACCCGTTCGTGCCCGCTGAGCTGGTCGGGGACTGCTTCGAGCTGGCTGCGGACATTCGTGAGCTGGACATGCGCGCCAGCCCGTACGACCTCGCGGCGTTCGGGTACTCACCCGTGCGGATCGAGAGCCCGGAAGGCCGGGCCGAGTACGCCCGCACCCAGGCCGGTTTCGCCCGCCGGGCCGCGCCGCTGCGTGAGCACCTGATAGCGCATTGCAAACGACTTCTGACCGAGTTAAAGAGGATGCCCGCCACCCGCGGAAAACAACTGTGAGTCGTCGCATTCCCCGTAACATCCTCCCCTGTTAGAGTGATAACGGTTTGATTGCATACGCAGCGCGAGCGCGCACGTTTCGAAAGGACAACGATGGGGCGACACAGCGTGGCCGAGGAGCCGGTGCCGCATCCCCTCGACCCGCCGAAACGGCCTCAGGGTCGCGGTGAGGCGACCGGCTCGCACCGGATCATCGGGAAGAAGGCCCCGCGGCGCCGGATCGCCAAGTGGCCCATCGCCTGCCTGGTCCTCGTGGTCCTGGTCGCGATCGGCGTGTTCGGCTGGAACTGGGCGGACGGGGAGCTCAACACCCGCGCCGAAGCCCAGGCCAAGGCCTGCAGTGCCGGTGACACGCCGATGCGGATCATCGTCACCCCCAGTATCGAGAAGCCGCTCCGGGCGGCCGCGGACCGGTGGAACAACGCCGCGACCGTGGTCCGCGACCACTGCGTGATCATCCAGATCGACGCGCTGCCCTCCGCTTCCGTGCTCGACGGCCTCGTCGGACGGACGAACCTGGACTCCATCGGCGGTCTCCCCGCCGCCTGGATCCCCGAGTCTTCCTACTGGGTGACCGAACTGAACATCGCGAAGCCCGAACTGGTCGGTTCGCCCGCCCAGTCGGTCGCGACAGCGCGTTCGGCCGACTACCCGCTCGTCGGACTCGCCGGCAAGAGCATCGACGAGGTCCAGATGCGCGCCTCGCAGACGTTCCGGCAGTTCCTGCAGCAGCCAGCCCAGCAGGCCGACTTCGCCGCCGCGGGCATCAAGGCCACCTAAGCCCCACCGTTTCCTCGCGTGAGCTGAAGGGCGCTTTCCCCGCATGTCATGGGAGGAAAGCGCCCTTCGCCGCGTGAGATGCGGGGAAAGTCCCCTTCAGCTCCTAGACGAGGTCGAAGGTGTCCGGGTCCGGGCCGGTGCGTGTCCCGTCGTCGAACTCGGCGAGCGCGGCGAGGTCGTCCTCGGCGAGTTCGAAGTCGAAGACGTCGAAGTTCTCGCGGATCCGGGACGGGGTCACGGATTTCGGGATGGCCACCGTGCCGAGCTGCAAGTGCCAGCGCAACACCAGCTGCGCCGGGCTCTTGCCGTACTTGGCCGCGAGCGCGTTCAGGGTCGGATCCGAGAGCAGCGATCCCTGCGCGAGCGGGCTCCACGCCTCGGTGACGATGCCGTGCTCGGCGTGGAACTCCCGCAACGCCTTCTGCTGCAGGCGGGGATGCAGCTCGATCTGGTTGACGGCGGGCACGATCCCCGACTCGTCGAACAGCCGTTCGAGGTGCGGGGGGTGGAAGTTCGACACCCCGATGGCCCGCACCCGGCCGTCGGCGTAGAGCTTTTCCAGCGCCCGCCAGGTTTCGACGTACTTGCCGCGGGTCGGCATCGGCCAGTGGATCAGGTACAGGTCGACCCGGTCCAGGCCCAGCTCGGCCAGGCTGGCGTCGAACGCGCGCAGCGCCGCGTCGTAGCCGTGGCCGGGGTTCGGCAGTTTGGTGGTGATGAACAGTTCGTCGCGAGGCACACCCGCGGAGCGGATCGCCGCACCGACGCCTGCTTCGTTCCGGTACGACGCGGCGGTGTCGATACTGCGGTACCCGGCCTCGATCGCGGTCCGGACGACCTTGGCCGTGTCGCCCGAGGGCACCTGCCAGACGCCGAAACCGAGTTGGGGGATGGCTACCTCGTTGTTCAGGACGACGGAAGGCACGGCCATGGAAGAAAAATCCTCACTGGGGTGTGCGGCGGGGTTTCCTGCCCCGCATCATTCCACCCCGCGCCGGGCGTACGCGCGCAGATACTCCGCCGTGGCCGTGTCGGCTGGGAAGAACGACTCGATCACGAGCTCGGCGACCGTGATGTCCAGCGGCGTCCCGAAGGTGGAGACCGTGCCGAAGAAGGTGAGATCCACCCCGTCGTGCCGTAGCCGCAGCGGGACGAAGATGTCACCCGGGCCGGGGACCTCCACCTCGGGCACGGGATCATCACACGGATAGGTGAGCAGTTCCTCCAGCAGCTCCGTCAGGACCGGATCGGCCGTCTGGGTCACCTGGCGCCGCAGCCTGCCGAGCAGGTGTGCGCGCCACTCCCCCAGATTCAGCACGTACGGCGCCATCCCCTCCGGGTGCAGGGTCAGCCGGAGCACGTTGACCGGCGGTGTCATCAAGGTCGGCGAGACCAGATCGGTCATGATCGACACGCTCGCGTTGGCGTCGACCAGGTTCCACCCCCGGTCGACGACAACCGCGGGGTAGGGCTCGTGACTGGACATCAGCTGCCGGACCGCCTGGCGGACCGCCACCAGTTCCGGGTCGCCGAGACCGCTCTCCGGGTAGGCGGGCGCGTAGCCCGCCGCCAGGAGCAGCCGGTTACGTTCCCGCAAGGGGACCTCCAGGTGTTCTCCCAGCCGCAGCACCATGTCGCGGCTGGGCTTGGACCGCCCGGTCTCCACGAAGCTCAGGTGCCTGGTCGAGATCTCCGCGGAGATGGCGAGGTCGAGCTGGCTGATCCGGCGGCGATCGCGCCATTCCCGCAGGAGTTCGCCGACAGGGCGGCCGGCGCGGCCCGCCGTCAAGGTGGTCGTCACGATCACGAACCTACGGCCAAGGGTGCCGGGCCGCCATTACCTCGCACGTAATCGACGTGCCCCACCCGCACCGGTCAGAGTTGCGACATCGGTTACCCACCAACGAGAGAAGGCACCATGTCGGAGATCCAGCGCGTCACCGAGCAGTACATCGCCGTGTGGAACGAGACCGACGAGGACAAGCGCCGCGCGCTCATCGCCGAAGTGTTCACCGAGGACACCGCCTACACCGACCCGCTGGGCGCGGTCACCGGGCACGACGGCGTCGACGGGTTCATCGCCGGTGCGCAGGCCCAGTTCGCGGGTTTGAGGTTCAGCCTGCCGTCGACCCCCGACGCGCACCACGACATCGCGCGGTTCCAGTGGCACCTCGGCCCGGAGGGGGCGGAGGAGCCCCTGGCGATCGGCTTCGACGTCATCACCGTCGAGGACGGCCGGATCAAGCAGGTGCTGGGCTTTCTGGACAAGATGCCCGGCTGACGATCAGGCGAAGGCCTCCGGCGGCGGACAGGAGCAGACGAGGTCGCGGTCACCCGCGGCCCCGTCGATCCGCCGCACCGGTGGCCAGATCTTCGCGGCGGTGAAACCGGCGGGGAAGACCGCGATCTCCCTGCTGTACGGGCGATCCCACTCCCCGGCGAGGCAGCGCGCGGTGTGCGGTGCGTTGCGCAGCGGGCTTTCGGCCACCGGCCACTCCCCCGCGGCGACCTGGTCGATCTCGCCGCGGATCGCGATCATCGCGTCGCAGAACCGGTCGAGTTCACCTAGATCCTCGCTCTCGGTGGGCTCCACCATCAGCGTGCCCGCGACCGGGAAGGACATCGTCGGCGCGTGAAGCCCGTAGTCGGCGAGCCGCTTGGCGACATCATCGACGGTCACGCCGGTCCGCTTGGTGAGCGCGCGGAGATCGAGGATGCATTCGTGCGCCACGAGTCCCTCGTGTCCGAAGTAGAGCACCGGATAGTGCTCGGCGAGGCGCTTGGCGACGTAGTTGGCGTTCGCGACCGCGGTCAGGGTCGCACGCCTGAGGCCTTCGGCGCCCATCATCCGGATGTAGGCCCAGGAGATCGGCAGGATCGACGCGCTGCCCCACGGCGCGGCGCTGATCGGACCGACACCGGTGGCCGGGCCGGCGTCCGGTTGCAGGGGGTGGTTCGGCAGGTACGGTGCCAGGTGCGCCCGGACGCCGATCGGCCCGATGCCGGGACCGCCGCCGCCGTGCGGGATGCAGAAGGTCTTGTGCAGGTTGAGATGCGAGACGTCGGCACCGAACCGGCCGTACTGCGCGACACCGATCAGCGCGTTCAGGTTCGCCCCGTCGACGTACACCTGGCCACCCGCGTCGTGCACCAGCGCGCAGACCTCACGGACGGTGTCCTCGTAAACCCCATGTGTCGACGGGTAAGTGATCATGATCGCGGCCAGGTCGTCGGCGTGCTCGTCCACTGTGGACTTGAGGTGGCCGACGTCGATGTTGCCCTCGTCGTCGCAGTTCACGACGACCACGCGCATTCCGGCCATCACCGCGCTGGCCGCGTTCGTCCCGTGCGCGCTCGACGGGATCAGGCAGACGTCGCGCGCCACGTTCCCGCGCTCGCGGTGGTAGGCACGGATCGCCAGCAGACCGGCGAACTCGCCCTGACTGCCGGCGTTCGGCTGCAGGGAAACCGCGTCGTAGCCGGTGATCCCGGCCAGCCAGTGCTCCAAATCCTTGACGATGGACAGTGATCCTGCCGCGTCCTCGGCGGGCGCGAACGGGTGCAGCCCGGCGAACTCCGGCCAGGTGATCGGCTCCATTTCGGCCGTGGCGTTGAGTTTCATCGTGCAGGAGCCGAGCGGAATCATGCTGCGATCGAGCGCGACGTCTTTGTCCGACAGTGCCCGCAGATACCGCAGCAACGCGGTTTCCGAGCGGTATGCGTGGAAGACGGGATGCGTCAGGTATTCGCTGGTACGGCGCAGGTCCGGCGGAAAACCGTCGGCGGTGTCCGCGTCGAGTGAGTCCACATCGGACACCGCGACGCCGAACGCCTTCCACACCAGGGAAAGGTGCTCACGAGTTGTCGTCTCGTCACAGGCGACGGCGACGTGGTCCGCGTCGGCGAGCCGGAGGTTGACGCCCAGGTCCCGTGCGGTGGCGACGACTCCGGCGGCGCGGCCCGGAACCGCGACCATGACGGTGTCGAAGAACTCGCAGTGCACGACGTCCACATCGCTCTCGGCGAGCCCGGCCGCGAGCACGGTGGCCATCCGGTGCGCGCGGTTCGCGATGGCACGGAGTCCTTCGGGACCGTGGTACACCGCGTACATCGACGCGATGACCGCCAGGAGCACCTGCGCGGTGCAGATGTTGCTCGTGGCCTTCTCGCGGCGGATGTGCTGCTCGCGGGTCTGCAGCGCGAGCCGGTACGCGGGGGTGCCGTCGGCGTCCTTCGACACCCCGACGAGCCGTCCGGGCAGCTGCCGTTCGAGCCCTCGCCGCACGGCGAGGTACGCGGCGTGCGGGCCGCCGAAACCCATCGGCACACCGAACCGCTGCGTCGACCCGACCGTGACATCGGCGCCGAGCTCACCCGGCGACCGCAGCAGGGTCAAGGCCAGCGGATCCGCCGCCATCACCACGGCCGCGCCCAGTGCCTTGGCCTCGGCGATGGTGTGGTCCCATTCGCGGACGACGCCGGACGCGCCGGGATAGGACAGCAGCACCCCGAAGAAGTCGCCACCGAGGCCGAGTCCGGTGATGCCCTGGGACAGGTCGGCGGTCACCAGCTCGATACCGAGCGGTTCGGCGCGGGTGCGCAGGACCTCGATCGTCTGGGGCAGAGTGTCCTCGTCGACGACGAACCGGTTCGACTTCGACTTTCCGGCGCGGCGGACCAAGGTCATCCCCTCCGCCGCCGCGGTCGCCTCGTCCAGCATGGACGCGTTGGCGATCGGCAGGCCGGTCAGGTCGGCGACCATGGTCTGGAAGTTGAGCAGCGCTTCGAGACGGCCCTGCGAGATCTCCGGCTGATACGGCGTGTAGGCGGTGTACCAGGCCGGGCTCTCCAGCACGTTGCGGCGGATCACCGGCGGGGTCACGGTGTCGTGGTAGCCGAGGCCGATCATCTGGACCATCGGCCGGTTGCGCGCGGCCAGCGCGCGGAGTTCGGCGAGCGCGCCGGTCTCGGTGGCGGGCGGCGGCAGGTCCGGCGGTGTCGCGGACTCCCGCAGCGAAGCTGGGACGGCCCGCTCGGCCAGTTCGTCGAGCGACGAAACGCCGACGATGTCGAGGATGCGCGTGAGTTCTTCGGCACCGGGGCCGATGTGCCGGTCCGCGAAGGGCGATCCGCATTCGAGAGCGGCCAGTGAAACAGGCTCCATCGGGGACCTCCCAAGACGCGGGGTGGGGCCGGGACGGATTGTCCTGGCCCTCCCCACTCTGTCCGTACCCCCGTGGGGGCGCCTGAGAGTTTCGCCCGTGGGTTGAGTCGGGCTTGCACCGTCGGCGGAGCCGCCAGGTGGTGACCTGACGACTCACTTTCCAGAGGCGTCTAGTCCGCGCGGTCCAGGGTGCCTGAGAGGTTCCGGGGAGGACTTGCTCCTTCGGCGCCGAGCTGTTATCGGCTCGATCTCTCCCGCGCGGATTCGTCGACCGCGAAAGTGAGCCTACCCTGCCGCTCGCGCGGCTTCATGATCAGCCGGTACGACGTGCGTTACGGCGCTGCGTGAGCTCGTCCGGTGTGACGGTTTCGATCACGCCGCCGTCGGCCCGTTCGGCCTGGAATTCGTGGATGGTGCCGCTGATCTCCTGCATCGCGCCGCTGACGGCGATGCCGAAAACGCCCTGGCCGCCCTGCAGTAAATCGACGATCTCTTCGGGTGAGGTGCACTCGTAGACGGTGGTTCCGTCGGAGAACAGGGTGACCCTGGCGAGGTCACGGACACCGCGCAGGCGCAGGTGGTCGACGGCGACCCGGATGTTCTGCAGCGAGACGCCGGTGTCCAGCAGGCGCTTGACGACCTTCAGTACGAGGATGTCTTTGAACGAGTACAGCCGTTGCGAACCGGAGCCGTGTGCCGTGCGGATACTCGGCGCGACCAGTTTCGTACGGGCCCAGTAGTCGAGCTGCCGGTAGGTGATCCCGGCGATCTGGCAGGCGGCGGGACCGCGGTAGCCGACGAGTTCGTCCGGAAGGGAAGAGTCGGGGAACAGCTCACCCTGCTCGCCGTCTCCGACCGGAACGAGCGGCTCTTGAGGGCTACCAGCCTCGACCACGCCATGCCTCCCCTCGCCCGACCTGGCGGCCGGCGAACAAAGCCGCGCGGACCCACGTGAGTCCGCACCGGAGTCAACCGTCAAGACGGATGCCCCAGACATCCGAATCACACCTTGGCGACTTACCTCCATTGACGGTAAGCGCGTCCGGCAAAGCGGTCAACGCGACGCGCGGTCAACCTCAAGCTCTTCTTGAGGCTTGCCGGGAGTGGCCCCCCGTTCGGCTGCACCGTTGCCACTTTTACTCAGCCGTGTTATTTTTTACTCATGCAAGTAACTCCTTCCACCGAAACCGCCGCGAGCGCGGTACAGGCGGAGCTCGGACTGTCGGTCACCGAGGCCGCCAGACGGGCCCAGATCGTCGGCGCCACCATCGCGACGATCTCGGATCTCGGCTACCACAAGGCGACCTTCGCGAAGATCAAGGAACGCGCCGGGCTGTCCAGTACCCGGATCATCTCCTACCACTTCACCAACAAGGCGGGCCTGATGCAGGCCGTGGTCACCACCGCGACCGGGATGAAGGACAAGTTCCTCGAGGAGCGGATTCAGGGCACGGCCGACCGGGCCGGGTTGCTGCGCGGTTACATCGAGGCGGAGATCGAGTTCCTCGGGTCGTACCCGGAACTGGTGCGGGTCATGGTCGAGATGGCTTCGAGCGGATCGGATACCGAGGGCTGGTTCATGTCCGCGCCGATCGTCGAGGAGTTTCGCACCGGTCGGCTCGAGCGTCAGCTGCGGCAAGGCCAGCAGGAAGGCGCTTTCGGCGACTTCGCGCCGGACGTGATGGCCCTGTCGATCGCTCAGGCCGTCGACGGCGTCGCCGCGAAGTTCGCGACGGACCCGAAGCTGGACCTGGAACGGTACGGGCGGGAACTGGCGGACCTGTTCACACGGGCGACCGCTGCCTGAGGTCGTGGAGCTGAAGGGGACTTTCCCCGCATGCGATGCGGGTAAAGCGCCCTTCACCGCGTGAGATGAAGGGATGGTCCCCTTCAGCTCTCGTGACCGGGGCGTGGCAGCGCTCAACACCGCACGCACGAAGAAGGGGCGGCGCTACCGGCGCCGCCCCTTCGTTCAAGATCTCGCGATACGGGTCAGGTGTCCGCGCCGCGGAAGTCCTCCGGCGAGACGGAGTCGAGGAACTCGCGGAACTTCTCGACCTCGTCCTCCTGCTCGTCGGGGATGATGAGACCCGCTTCCTCCAGCACCGCGTCCACGGCGTGGATCGGAACCCCCACCCGCAACGCCAGCGCCACCGAGTCACTCGGCCGCGCCGAAACCCGGATGTCGCCGTCGAAGACCAGTTCCGCGAAGAACGTGCCTTCCTTCAGGTCGGTGATGACGACCTGTTCCAGCTCGCGGCCCAGCGCCCCGATGACCTCCTTGAGCAGGTCATGTGTCAGCGGACGGGCCGGGCGGACTCCCTGCTGCTCCAACGCGATGGCGGTGGCCTCGACCGAGCCGATCCAGATCGGCAGGTATCGCTCGCCCTCGGTTTCCCGCAGCAACAAGATCGGCTGATTCGCGGGCAGCTCCACCCGCACGCCGACGACGCGCATCTCGCTCATCGGGCTTCGCCTCCCTCTCGTGCGCACGGGCCGCAACGCTTGTCTCGACGATCAAGCGACGGCGATCCCGACGCTACCCGTCTTCCGAGCGCTGTGCTCGCTGTCTCCGACATTCCCGGTTCGCTCGTGGCAAACCAACTCTCACGGTACGGCATTGGATGCCGAACATTCAGTCATTGACAAGTGGACTCACCACGGTTCCCGGTCCCCGTAACCACTCAGCCGCCCGTGACGGCCCGTATTCCGGCCTTCACCAAGAGCGTATGTAACGCGACGGTCAGTGCGGCGAGCTCGCGGACGACCTCGTCGCCCCTCGCCTGGGCGTCCTCGTCACGGTGCCGATACACCGGGGTCACGATCTGCTCCAGCAGGCCGACTTCGCGGTCGGCCGCGGCCCGGAAGGCACGCAGATGTCTCGGCTCGATACCGAATTCGGTCATCGCTTTCACGGTCTTCGCCACGAGGACCGCGTCGGGGTCGAAGAACCCCGCCACGCCTGGGCGGACCAGACCGTATTGCCGCAGCTCGGCCAGGGTAGCGGCGTCGATGCCGGCCTGGCGGAGCAGATCTTCCTCGGTCAGCCTGATCTCGCGATCGCATTCGAAGTCCCCGGGGGACGGCAGTCCGCCGTTCTCCCCCGGGGCGTCGAGCGAAACGAGTTTTCGCGGCGGCTTGGGCACCTCCGCCGAGAGCGCGGCGCCCTGATCCGCCGCGTCCAGCTGTTCCTTGATGACCTTCAGTGGAAGGTAGTGATCCCGCTGGGCGGACAGGACGAATCGCAACCGCTCCACGTCCGCCGGGGCGAACTGCCGGTACCCCGACGGGGTCCGGCCCGGCTGGACCAGACCCTCCGCCTCGAGGAACCGGATCTTGGAGATGGTGACATCGGGGAAGTCACCGCGCAGTTGTGCCAGCACGGCCCCGATGCTCAACCCATCGCGCTGCGACGCATCCCGATCAGGCCGCCCGGCCGCCGTCACTGTGCCCCCTGGCCCCCGGAACCCGGACCGGTCAGGAAGACCAGGCGGAACTTGCCGATCTGCACCTCGTCGCCACCGGCGAGGACGGCCTGGTCGACCGGCTCGCGGTTGACGTAGGTGCCGTTGAGGCTGCCCACGTCGATGACGACGAACTCGCCACCCTCACGGCGGAACTCGGCGTGCCGCCGCGAAACCGTGACGTCGTCGAGGAAGATGTCGCTGTCCGGGTGCCGTCCCGCACTGGTGGTGTCGCGGTCCAGCAGGAAGCGCGAACCCGCGTTCGGGCCCCGCTTCACGACCAGCAGCGCGGAACCCGCGGGCAGCGCGTCCACACCCTGGACGGGCGCCTCGGCTGTCGGAGGAGCCTCAGTGCCTTCGACGTCGGCCAGGAAGTCGGCCCGGAAGACAGAAGTCCGCTCCGGAGACTGCTCCGGGGGAACGCCGGGCCCGTCGTTCGTGCTCACCTGAGCTCTCCTAACGCATGTGTGTTGCCACTACTCAAGAACGTGCAGAAGACAAACGTACCGTGTCTGATCGAATCTCCGGTCCGCGGCTCCCCCTACCCGGACCGGAGGGCCGCGGCCAGCGGCTATTCCTTGATCAGGGCCTGGTACGCCTCGGCCTCGAGCAGGGATTCGACCGTACTCGCGTCGTCGAGGCGGAGCTCGATCAGCCAGCCCTCACCATAGGGGTCGCTGTTGATCAGCTCGGGCGACTCGGTCACCGCGTCGTTGACCGCGACCACCTCCCCGTCGAGCGGGGCGAACAGCTCGGAAACGCTTTTGGTCGATTCGACCTCGCCGAACGCGTCGCCGGAGCCGACCTGCTTGCCGACCTCCGGCAGGTCGACGAACACCACGTCACCGAGCTGGTCCTGGGCGTACTCCGTGATGCCCACGCGCACGAGCGCTCCGTCGCGCACGGAGACCCACTCGTGCTCTTCGGTGTAACGCAGTTCTTCTGGAGTGGACAACGCCGCTCCCCTTTCTGACGCCCTCGCTCGAAACCGACGCGCGCAGTTTCGCATCCCGCCGGGGCAGGCGCCCGGCGCCTCCCGCAAGCCAGGACACGGCCTGGACTGTGGCTCTCGAAGCGTGGTTTCGGACTTCCGCAGCCGGGCCGCGGCATCAGCTGGTCCCTCACCCAGCCGTATCAGCGGCCGGCCTTCGCAAATCCGAGGCCTCCGGCCGAAAAAGCACGCTCGTGTCCTCGCCCAACCTGCCAACCCCACTCTGGGAGAGACGGCCTAGTCCGGATCGGCCGTTCGCAGGGCCCGGGCCGTCTGGACGACGTAAAGCACGCCCGAATAGACGTACAGGACCGCACCCCACGCCGTGAAGGCGTAGCCGATCGGGCGGGCGATCGTGGCGAGGTCGGAACCGCCCTGGGTGAGCAGCAGGAACGGGAACGCGTACATCAGCACGAAGGTGGCGCCCTTGCCGATGTAGGTGACCTCCGGCGGAGCGAACCCGCGGTGGCGCAGCAGCAGTACGCAGACGCCCAGCACGGCCTCGCGGACGACCAGCGGGACCACCAGCCACCAGGGGATGATGTCGCGGATCAGGAAGGCGACGAGCGTCGCGAGGATGTAGAGCCGGTCGGCGGCGGGGTCGAGCAGCTGACCGAGCCGGGACATCTGGTTGAGCCAGCGGGCGAGTTTGCCGTCGAGCCAGTCGGTGAGCGCGCTGAACACGAGCAGCGCGAACGCCCAGCCGTCTTCTTTCGGGCCGAGGAGCAGCCACAGGAAGACCGGCACCCCGGCGAGCCGGAGGATCGAAAGCATGTTGGGAACGTTCAGGGCCTGCCGCAGCAAAGAAGGCTCTTCGCTGGTCACGCTCGGTTCGGGGGGCGTACTCACCCGCTCAGCCTATCCAGCGGCGGCGGGTTCTCCCGCGTCAGCTGGCCCGCGTGTGGCTCCAGCCGCGGCGTTGCAGGTCCGCGCTGGTCAGCGCCACGGGCCTGCCCCGATGGTCGGTACCTATCCAGCGGGTGTGGCCGGAGGAACTCTCCAGGACGTACGGGCGGCCGCCGCACCAGACGACGGTGCACGGTGCCGTGGGTGGCAGCTCCGTGCTCGCCGGTGCGGTGGCCTCGAATGACGCGGGGTCGTTCTGTTCGTCGGTCTTCATCGCTCTCACGGTTTCGGTGACGGGGACTGGGACACGCCGGAGCGCTACCTTTGTTTTCGGCGGAACAGAGCCGGGCGTTAACGACCCGGTGCCGGATTCGTCCGATCGGTTCGCGACGACAGTAGGGTGTCGTCACGCTGTGACGGCATGTTAATTGTCCATAATGGACAGTGGTTGGGCGGTCCTCGCGTACCGCCGCGCCCTCGGCGCGATAGCCTCCCGCGCATCGAACGTGGCTCAATGCCACGGCATCGGGCCCGCCCTGGTCAGAATGGGCAGGCCAGCAACGGCCGACGAAAGGATCGCCTTGCCCGTCTCGACGACCACGGGAACGTGGCGGCGCCTGTTCGCGGCCTGCGCGGCCGCCGGAACACTCGCCGCCTGTTCGGGCGAAGATCCGCCACCGCCTGTCACCTCCGTGTCGGTCTCGCCGCCCGCACCCCTTTCGAACGTGACCAGCGTGCCGGTACCGCCGATCCCCTCGCAGACCGCGCCGAGTCCGTCCACTGCCCCGAAATCCGCCCCCAAACCCAAACCGGCTGAACCGGTACAGGGTTCGTGCGGCACGGTCACCGCGGCGAGCGGGCTGACCCTGCAGGTACTCAACGGGCCCGGGGTCTCCTGCGCGGACGCGACCGGGATCGTCGGCTCGTTCCACAAGACGATCGCCGGACGCCAGTCCGCGAGCTCGGACGAGCCGGTCAGCGAGACCGTCGACGGCTGGCTGTGCGTCTCCGGCGCTCCCGCCGCGCAAGGCGGCACCAGTTGCGGCAAGGGCGAACAGAACGTGTTCGCCGCCGTCGTCCCCGTCGAATGAACCATCCCCGAGAAGAAGGGCCCATGAAGAGCTTCTCCGCACTCCCTGTCCTGCTGGCCGTCGTCGTGCTGAGCGGCTGCGGCGCCGATCCCACCCCGTCGGCCGCGCCGGCGCCGTCGTCCCCCGTTGCCGAAAAGGCCCCGACTGGAACACCGTGTGGCGAGGTCACCGGGTTTCAGAGCGCGAAGAACAAGGTCGTCGCCCACGGGAAGACCGACTGCGCCGAAGCGACGCAGGTGCTCACGGACTACTTCGCCAAGCTGACCCCCGCCGAAGCCGCTTCGCCGCAGGGCCCCGGGCCGGTCGTCATCGGCGCGTGGACGTGCGGGAGCGGACCGAACGATCCGGTGACGAGTTGCTCCACGGAGGACGAGCGGCAGATCGAAGCGACCCGGCTCTGAGCACCCCGGCGGCGTCACTCCTCGCGACGCTGCCGGGCCTTGTCCAGCCGGTGGAGCACGGCCCCGACGACCACCAGGCCCAGCAGGAACAGCCCCAGCAGACCGTTCAGCGACACGCTCCAGATCAGCGAGGACCTCGAACTGTAGGCGAATCCGTCGCCGACGAAGACCTTGTCGCCTTCAGTGGTCTTGCCGCCTTCGATCCTGCCGCCTCCCGTACGCCCGTCGTCGAACCGCCACTTCCCGGCACAGTAGGGCGTCTGCCCGCCGACCGCGGATCCCTCCGCGGTGCACCCCGAGATTTCGGTGATCGTGACGTCCTCGCCGGTGCTCAGTTCACGGACATCGGAGCCGAAGAACCCCCAGACGAACCCGAAGAGAACGAGGAACGGGATCGCGAACTGCAAAACCTGCGAAAGAACCCCGGAATTCGATGGTTTCTCCGGCACGGAATTCCTTTCCTCGAATCACTGGAGCGCCAGCAGGACTTCCCGGTCGAGATTGCCGACGAGAAGGTACTTCGGCTGATACCCGGCCGGAACCACGAAACAGACGAGACCCGCGGTGCCGTCGAAAGCATCCGGAGCGCCCGCGCAGTCCTTGACCCGTTGCGGGGCACCGTGCTCGTCGGCTGACAGCTCCAAAGCCGTGTCGCCCAGCCTGGACGCCTCCATTTGCAAGGTGAGGACCCGGAACCCGCTCAGCCACGCCTCGGCTCCTTCTGGCGGCTCCGGTCGGCTGTCGAGTACACGCACGGCCGACTCCCCCGACACCGCGGTCTGTCCCTTGCCGATCACCGGTGGCGGCCCCCAGGCCTCGCGGCGATGCTCCCACAGGTTCGGAACGGGATCGGCCGCCTCGCGGTACGCCGTCCCGCCGAAACCGAGCGGTGCCAGCACGACATAGGCGGCGAAGGCGAACCCGGCCAGGAACGACAGCGACTTACGCACGGTCACCGGCCTCGCCACGAGGAACGCCACGACGACCCCGAGCACCACGAGCGCTCCGCCGATCGACATCGCCGTGATCTTCTCCCCCGGATGGTGGGCTTCCACCACGGCGTCCGCGCCACGGACGGACAGCACCCGGTCCGTCAGCGAGGAAAGCCGCACGATCACCGGCTCCGCGAGGCCGAACGTCTCGGCCGTCGGCAGCTCGAGCGCACGGCCGTTTTCCGTGACGGCCATGATCTCGTAAGTGGTGTGCGGGCCGTTCTGTCCTTCGGTGGTCTTGGAATCCGACACAGAGACCACCGCGCGTAAATCGTACCTTCCGGCCAGCCCCTCGGCCGTCCATCTCCCGGCGAAAGCCGCGATGGATCCCAGCACGATTCCGATCGCGAGCAGAACGGCCACCCCTTGGCTTTTCCGCGACTGTTCCGGAAAGGTCACCACCCCCTTGTTCGGCCACTTCAGTCTATTCTCCGGAGCGGTCGAACGGCACGGGATTTGTACCTACACGACCGTTTCCGTAACCATTTCGCTTCTTCGCCCGTCGTCGGCGGGCATACGGACCCCCTTGCCGAACCAGGTAAGAGTCGTCTAGACTCAAACCATGCTCACCAGGGACGACGCCGTGACGACGATCGAGGACGCGGTCGACGCGGCCACTCTGTTCGCCCACCACCGCTACCGCGATCTGGCGGCCGTCCTCCACCCCGACCGGAATCCCGGCGACCCTCGAGCCCATAAGGCGGCCGCCACCCTCAATCGCTTCTATGCCGATTGGAAGCAATCCCGGCACCAAACCGTCACCACCGCGACGGCGGCTTATCCGTTGACCCGGCCGCACGCGGTGGGCAGCGTCGCGACGACCTATCGCACCACCAGCCCTCACCTGGTCAAAATCGTGCGCGATCCGGCGCTCAACCCGCTGATCCACGCCGAGTGGGCGGCGTTGCGCACGCTCGACGGCTTCACCGAACGGCACCGCTGGCTGCGCCCGTACTATCCACGCCTGATCGACACCTCGGGCCCGGTGGCGCGGGGCGACCGCGCGTTCAGCGTCCTCGACCCGCTCGTCGACGGGTTCACCACCCTCGCCGACATCGCGAAAGCCTTCCCGGACGGGCTCGACGGCCGCGACTACGCCTGGATGCACCGGCGCCTACTGCGCGCCGTGGCGGGCGCGCACCGCGCGGGTGTCGTCCACGGCCACCTCACCGCGGACAACGTGCTGGTCCACCCCGAGCGACACGGCATCGTCCTGGCAGGCTGGTCCTTCGCCGTCGAGGAAGGTGTGCTCCCGCTGGCGGCGGACAAGTCCATCGACTACCCGCCGGAGGTCCACAAAGGACTGCCGATGACCGCGGCCACCGACGTCCACATGCTGCACAGATTGATGCTTTCGCTGCTGGCACCACGGGAAACCCGTCAACGCGAGTTCGCAACGTGGTGCACCCAGGAAGCCCCGGGACAGCGGCCCGACGCCGCTGATCTGCTCGACGAGTACGACAACCTGCTCGCCGAGCTGTACGGCCCCCGCACCTTCCGATCCTTCACCATCCCCGAGACAGGAGCCTGACCATGGGACACGGACACTGGGACGACAACGCCTACGCCGCCGCGAAGACTTTCCGCGCGGCCAAGGGGGAGGACGACTTCGGCTACAGCGCCGGTCTCCGCAAGAAGCCCGCTTCCGCATGGAAGGCGGCGGCAGCGCTCAACCCGGCTAACGCCGTCCGGGAGTGCCGGGATTCGGCCGACCACGCCGATTCGACGCCGATCGCGGTGCTGTTCGACGTCACCGGCTCGATGCGCCGGGTGCCCCGGATCATGCAGGGCAAGCTCGGCAAACTGCACGGCCTGCTGAAACGCCGGGGTTACCTGGCCGACCCGCAGGTCCTCTTCGGTGCGATCGGCGACGCCGACAGCGACCGGGTGCCGTTGCAGATCGGGCAGTTCGAGTCGGACAACCGGATGGACGAGCAGCTGCGCACGATCTTCCTCGAAGGCGGTGGTGGCGGACAGAAGAGCGAGTCCTACGAACTGGCCGCCTATTTCATGGCCCGGCACGTGGTCACCGACGCGTGGCAGAACCGCGGCCGCAAGGGCTATCTGTTCCTCATCGGCGACGAGCTGAACAAGCCCGCGCTGGAGGCCCGCCACATCCGCCGGGTGATCGGTGACGACGTGCGGGAGGACATCGACCCCGCGTCGGTGTACCGCGAGCTGGCCCGCAAGTGGCACGTCTACTTCGTGCTGCCGAACCAGTCGTCGTACTACAACGACCCGGAGATCGGCGAGCACTGGAGCGGTCTGCTCGGCCAGAACTTCCTCAAACTCGACGATCCCGGCGCGGTGTGCGAACTGATCGCGGCCACGATCGGGCTGAAGGAACAGGTCGTCGACGTCGACCGGGCGCTCGCCGACCTCGCGGACGTCGGTTCGGCGGCCGAGAGCGCGGCGGTCGGCAAGGCACTGGCGAATTTGAGCACCAGGACCGTCGTCACGTCGGCGGTGCCCGAGCTCACCGGCCCGGACGACGTGGTGCTGCGATGAGTCTCCTGGACGGGCATGTGGTGGTGGTCGGGCTCGGTTTCGGCGACGAAGGCAAGGGAGCCGTGGTCGACGCCCTCTGCGCCGACCGGCCCACCACGGCTGTCGTCCGGTTCAACGGGGGCGCGCAGGCCGCGCACAACGTCGTCGTGAACGGGCGGCATCACACCTTCAGCCAGTTCGGGGCGGGCACGTTCGCCGGTGTGCCCACCCATTTGTCGCGGTTCGTGCTGGTCGAGCCGTTCGCGCTGGCCGCCGAAGCCCGGCAACTGGAAACCGGCGGCGTCCGGAACCCGCTCTCACTGCTGAGCGTGGACGGGCGGGCACTGCTCACGACCCCGTTCCACATCCACGCCAACCGGACGAGAGAGGAGGCGCGCGGCACGAAACGGCATGGCTCGTGCGGAAAGGGGATCGGCGAGACCGTCTGGTACTCGCTTCTGCCCGGGGCCGTGCCGGGTGATGTGGTGGAGAGCCAGGAGGTGCTCGGGACGCCGGATGACGCGCCGACGGTCGCCGACTGCGCCCGGCCGTCGGTGCTGCGGCGCAAGCTCGACGCGCTCGCACGGTTCTACGCCCCGCTCGCCACCCCGCCGCACAGCGTGGACGAGCTGGTGGCGCTGTACCGCGATTTCGCGGACGCGGTGCGGATCACCGACGGTGCCGAAACAGGTCGGCTCGCGGACTCCGGACGGCTGGTCTTCGAGGGAGCGCAGGGGGCTCTCCTCGACCAGCACCACGGGTTCCACCCGCATACGACCTGGTCCACCACCACGCCGCACAACGCCCGCGCACTGCTGGACGGGCGCCCGCACGCCGTACTGGGTGTCACGCGGACCTACCTCACCCGGCACGGCGCCGGCCCGCTTCCCACCGAGTCCGCCTCCGTGCTCGCCCGGTTTCCCGAGGCGCACAACGACACCGGTGAATTCCAGGGCGCGTGGCGGGCGGGCCATCTCGACGCGGCGTTGCTGGAGTACGCCATCGCGGCCTGCGACGGCGTGGACGCGCTCGCGGTGACCCACCTCGACGCGACCGGCCTGCGGGTCGTGCCCGGTGACGGCTCCCCCGCCGTCGAACTGCCGGACCCGCTGGCGTGGTTCGGCGCCCGGCTGCCGGTGGCCGTCGCCGGGTACGGCCCGGACAGGGCCGGTTACCGGGTCGCGGAGGCAAGGTCGACAATCAACGCGTGATCGAGTCGACGCCGGTGTCCGTGGACGTGCTCGTGGTGAGGTTCGCCCCCGGTACCAGGACCGTGCTGCTGGGAGTCGCGGCGCGAGCCGCCGAGCCGTTCGAAGGGGAACTCGCCCTGCCAGGGGTGCTGCTCGGGCTCGGGGAGCGGCTGCGGGACGCGGCGAGCCGGGCGGCCGTCACCAAACTCGGGCTGCCGCTGGACGCGCTCTCGGCGACGGGGCAGCTCACCACGTTCGACGAGCCGAACCGTGATCCCCGGGGGCCCACCCTCTCCATCGCCTTGTGGGCCACCACGGACCCCGCGCTCGACGATCCGGGAAACGTGGTGTGGGCGCCGCTGGACGCGGTCCCCCCGCTGGCTTTCGACCACGACCGGATCGTGGCGGATTGCCGTCCGCTGCTGGCCGAGCGGCTGTGGCGAGACGTCGCCTTCACCGCTGGGCTGCTGGGATCGACCTTCACGACGGCCCAAGCCCTGGACGCGACCGAAGCACTGACCGGGGACCGCCCCTATCCGGCCAATCTGGGCCGGATCATGGAGCGGGTCCCCGGGTTGCGGCGGACCACCGAGCACGCGGCCGCCCTCCCCAAGGGAGGACGGCCGCCTTCGTTGTGGCGCTGGGAGTGACGGATCAGATCCCGCAGGAGGACGCCGACCAGAACCGGCTGGACCGGTGCGCCACGTGCGTGTGATCGCTGTGGCCGGGGTAACCCGGGCCGAGGATCTCACTGAACCCGTGGTTGCGGGCCTGCTGCGCCAGCCCGCAGAAACCCTGCGCGCCCGCCCCGAGGTCGACCGCGTCGCCGTACAGATGACGGCTGGCGGCCGCCCCGCCGACCGCGTTGTTGCAGGAGACGCTGCGGAAGCCGCCGTTGACGTCGATCGGCCGGTCGCCCATGGCGTGACGCATCGCCTGCAGCTTCCACATCGACACCAGCGCGTTGGCCTTCGCCGTCGCGGCGGAAACGTTGCCACCGGACCAGTCCGAGTTGCACCGGTTCAGTTCGGCGTACGTGAAGTTGACCGGCGTGCAGTCGTCGTCCTGCAGTGCGTAGATCTTCGTGAACGTGGCCGGCCCGGCGACACCGTCCGCGCCGAGCCCGTACGCCTGCTGGAACCGGGTCACCGCGGCCTTGGTGCCCGCGCCGAACTGGCCGTCGATCGCCAGCACGCCGCCGAAACCGGGATAACCGGCCACGCGGATCTGCAACTGACGGACGTCCTCACCGGACGCGCCCTCGGACAGCGTGCGTCCCCAGGAATAGCAGGCGTCGGCGGCGGCCACATCTCCCGCCGTCACCGGGCCCGGGTCGGCGCCGGCCGGAGCGGCCACCGCGGTACCGAGCCCGGCCACGAGGGCGAGCATCGGCAGTAAAAGACGAATGCGCATGACAGGAACACCTTTCAGGGCAGGGAAGGTGAAACCCGTGACCCCCACGGGTTGTCAACGATTCACTGGCTTGGATGCTAACGCGGTTCCGGGTGGCGTCCTGTGGGTCATTCGACCCACAGGAGCGGCTGGGCGGGTCCCGGAGGCTTCGGTCCGTAAAGGACTCCTCGAGGGACCCTGGGTCTCTCAAAGTTCCCTTCATTCACGCCGGAACGCCACCCTGGCCCCGGCTGCAACACCAGCCACAACGGCGGCGCGGGAAGGCTCCCTTCCCCAGTACGTGTAGGCCTCCTTGCCTACTGTCGAGGTCAGGGTCCCGGCAAGTCGCAGAGCTGCTAATGGTAGTCCGGGCTTGACATTTCTGGTGCCGGCAAGGGTCGAGTGGGGAGGATTTGGGACGGTGAACGTCCGAAATCTTCCCCGCTCGGGCGTGTGCCGGGGAGGCATGTCTCTGAAACTCTGCTGATCGAGCTGCGCAACCGGTGTCCCTGACTCTCAAAGTGGGGAAGGAGCCTTCGCTGCCTGGAGCGCCCGAACGATCACCGGCACCCTCGCTCCTGACTGGGTGGATTTGGGCATCTGACGTCCCAAAATCCACCCAGCCCCTCACCCACCGCACGGAAGTATCCCCATACCCCACGCACGCATAGAGGGGCCGATGGACGTCGGGACGGGTCTCGTGAGTGGCAAAAACGGCTAGAACCGTCCTTACCACTCAAGACCCGCCGGACACTCAGCCCTTCAGCTGCGGAAAGTCCTCCTCGCGAAACTCCCCCGCCGGCCGCTCACCCGCGTCGTTCTCGCGTCCTCGCAGTTCGACCCGCCGGATCTTGCCGGAGATCGTCTTCGGCAGCTCCGCGAATTCCAGCCGCCGGATCCGCTTGTACGGCGCGAGATGCTCGCGGCAGAAGGCCAGGATGGACACCGCGGTCTCGGCTGTGGGTTCGTGCCCGTTCGCGAGGACGACGTACGCCTTCGGCACGGCGAGCCGGATCGGGTCGGGTGCGGGGACCACGGCCGCCTCGGCGACCGCGTCGTGTTCCAGCAGCACGCTTTCCAGTTCGAACGGCGAGATCCGGTAGTCCGACGCCTTGAAGACGTCGTCCGTCCGGCCCACGTAGGTGATGTAGCCGCGTTCGTCGACCGAGCCGACGTCCCCGGTGTGGTAGAAGCCGTTCGCGAAGGCCGCGGCGGAGCGCTCGTCGTCGTCCGCGTATCCGGTCATCAGCCCGACCGGCCGCTTGGCGAGGTCGAGGCAGATCTCGCCCTCCCGCGCACGCTCGCCGGTGACGGGATCCACGAGCGCGACGGTGAAGCCGGGCAGCGGGCGGCCCATCGATCCCGGTACGACGTCCTGTCCGGGGGTGTTGGCGATCTGGACGCTGCTCTCGGTCTGCCCGAAGCCGTCGCGAATCGTGACGCCCCAAGCCTTCTCGACCTGGTCGATCACTTCGGGATTGAGCGGTTCGCCCGCGCCGACCACCTTGCCCGGCGGGGTCTTCAGCACGGTCAGGTCCGCCTGGATGAGCATCCGCCACACCGTCGGCGGGGCGCAGAAGCTGGTGATGCCGCAGCGTTCCATCTGTGCCATCAGGGATACCGCGTCGAAGCGCGCGTAGTTGTAGAGGAACACCGTCGCCTCGGCGTTCCATGGCGCGAAAACGTTGCTCCACGCGTGTTTCGCCCAGCCTGGCGAGGAGATGTTGAGGTGGACGTCGCCAGGTTCGAGACCGATCCAGTACATTGTGGACAGATGGCCGACCGGATACGAGACCTGGGTGTGCCGCACCAGTTTCGGTTTCGCGGTCGTGCCGGAGGTGAAGTACAACAGGAGCGGGTCGTCCGCCGCCGTCGGGCCGTCGGGGGTGAAGTCCTCCGGTTGCTCGTAGGCGTCCACGAAGGACTGCCAACCCTCGACCGGTTCACCGACGGCGATCCGGGTGTAGTCGCCGCCGACGTTCTCGAACTTGTGCGCGTCGGCGGAGCGGATCACGACGTGTTTCGCCGCGCCCCGCTCGACCCGGTCGGTGAGGTCCGCCGGGCCGAGCAGGGTCGAGGCCGGGATGATGACCGCGCCCAGTTTGATCGCCGCGAGGATGGTCTGCCACAGCTCGCCCTGGTTGCCCAGCATCAGGATCAGCCGGTCGCCCCTGGCCACACCGA
Organism: Amycolatopsis sp. cmx-11-32; assembly: GCF_047608695.1. Classification (NCBI taxonomy): domain Bacteria; kingdom Bacillati; phylum Actinomycetota; class Actinomycetes; order Pseudonocardiales; family Pseudonocardiaceae; genus Amycolatopsis; species Amycolatopsis sp. cmx-11-32. Next base: position 400,610 of record NZ_JADNQN010000003.1, read on the forward strand.
GCGAGCGCAGCCAGTTCGCGACCTGATCGGACCGGCGCGCCATCTCCGGGTAGGTCCAGCGGTTCTCGATGCCGGTCTCTTCGACGATCCACAGCGCGTACCGGTCCTGATTGGCCGGATCGGCCGCGACGACGTCGAACCAGTCCAGCGCCCAGTTGAACTCGGCGGGCCGGGGCCAGGTGAAGTCGCGATACGCGGTTTCGTAGTCCTCGCGATGGGTCTGCAGATAGTCCCGCGCCTCGCGGAACGTGCGATGTGCCTCCGAAGCGCTCACGATCGTCCTCCCTGGTCCGCTGGATGGCCGCCGGTTCTTTCTACTCTCCCTTGAACTCGGGCGCGCGCCGCTCGAGGAAGGCCTGCACGGCCTCGGCGAGGTCCTTGCTTGGCAGGAACGCGGCGTTCCAGGCCGACACGTAGCGCAGGCCTTCGGCGACCTGGCGTTCGGTGTTGACCGAGAGGACGTTCTTGGTGCCCTGCACGACCAGCGGCGGATTGGTGGCGATCTCCCCGGCCAGCTTGCGGGCCTCGGCCAGCAGCGTCTCCTGGTCCGCGAAGACGTCGTTGACCAGGCCGATCTTCTCCGCGCGGGCGGCGTCGACGTCCTTGCCGGTGTAGGCCAGCTCTCGCAGGTGCCCCTCGCCGATGATCGGCGCGAGCCGCTGCAGACTGCCGAGGTCGGCCACGATCGCGACCTTGACCTCGCGCACGCTGAACTTCGCGTCCGCGCTCGCCAGGCGGATGTCGGCGGCCGCGATCACATCGACACCACCGCCGATGCACCAGCCGGAAATGGCCGCGATGACCGGTTTACGACATTCGGCGACCGAGGACACGCTCGCCTGGAGGGTCTTGACCTCGTCGAGGAACTTCGACCGCGGGCCCGCGAGCGCGTCTCCGCCGAGCATTTCGCCCCAGCCGGGCATCATCGCGGGAAGGTCGAGCCCGTAGGAGAAGTGCTTGCCGCCGCCGGTCAGCACGATCGCCCTGACCTGCGGGTCCGCGTCGAGCGCGCCGAAGACGATCGGCAGCTCACGCCAGAAATCCGGGCCCATCGCGTTGCCTTTGGACGGACCGAGCAGCGTTACTTCGGCGACGTGCCCGTCGATGTCCACCTTGAGCGAAACGAGATCGGGAAGACTGTCAGCTGTAGCGGTCATGAGGTCATCTTGACTCATGTGATCGACAGGCTGCCAATGGCCACTGTGCCCGGCCGCTCTGAGATGCTTTCCTGGAAATACCGGCGAGTACCGACGATCGACGAAGGACGGTGAGATATGAGCCCGGCCAGCAGCGCCACCGCGGTCGCCGACCTGCCCATACCGACCCCCGGACGACGACGGGAACGATCCTCCCGGCCGATCGAACTGTCGGGGTCCTTCACCCATGAGGGTCACCGGCTCACCTACACCGAGTTCGGCTCCGGCGACCGGGTCGTCATCCTCACCCACGGCATCATGCTGACCCGGCGGATGCACGCCCCGCTCGCCCGCAAGCTGGCGCGAGCGGGTTTCCGGGCCGTGACGCTCGACCTGCTCGGTCACGGTGACTCGGACCGGCCCACCGAGTCGTGGCTGTACTCGATGCCCGCGTTCGCGGAGCAGACCGTCGCGCTTCTCGACCACCTGGACATCGACGCCGCCGTCATCGGCGGGACGTCGCTGGGCGCCAATGTCGCCCTCGAGGTGGGCGTCGCCGCTCCGGACCGCGCGCTCGGGCTGATCGTCGAGATGCCCGTGCTGGACAACGCGATCGTCTCCGGGCTGATCACGTTCACGCCACTGCTGATGGCCGCCCGGTTCCTGCCGGTGACCGTGCAGGGGGTGGCGCTGGCGGCGAAACTCGTCCCGCACGGCAACCAGTGGGTCGACGTGGTCACCGACACGCTTTCCCAGCAGCCCGCGCCGATGGCCGCGCTCCTGCACGGCGTGCTCTTCGGCCGGATCGCGCCGCCGAAGTCGATCCGGCGGAAGATCGAGACCCCAGCACTGGTCATCGGGCACGAGCGCGACCCGATCCATCCTTTCGGTGACGCGGACACACTGGCCGCGGACATGCCTGCCGCCGAGTTCGTCCAGGCCCGCAGCCCGGTCGAACTACGCTTCGACCCGAGCCGCCTGACCGAAGCCATCGTCGACTTCTCCGCGCGCTGTCATGACCGTTGAGCCGGCGCCGACCCGGAACTCGGGCGCGGAGGAACTGCGGACGGAACGGCTGCTGCTGTGCCGTCCCGCGCCCGAAGACCTCGACGCGATCTTCGCTCTCCACACCGATCCGGTGGCCTGCGAGCACAACCCTTCGGACCTGATCGAGACCCGCAAGGAAGCGGAACTGCTGCTGCTCCGCTGGTCGCACCAGTGGGACCGGTACGGATTCGGGTACTGGACGGTCCGGCGGCAGGACTCACCGGAGCCGCTCGGGTTCTGCGGGGTGAAGATCGTCGGCTTCCGGCGGCACGCGGTATTGAACCTCTTCTACCGGTTCTTTCCGTTCTCCTGGGGCGCCGGGTACGCGAGTGAGGCAGCCACCGCGGCAGTGGACTGGGCGCGCACCCACCGGCCGGACGACGTCGTGATCGCCCGCGTCCGGCCGGAGAACGTCGCGTCACAGCGGGTGGCGCTCCGGGCCGGTCTGCTCCGGGCAGACGAATTCGACACCCCCGGCGATGACGGGGCCGACTGGTTTTACTGCTCCCAAGACGATCAGGAAGACTGAGCCAGCCCCGCCACCGGGCCGAAGACGATCACCGCTGGCGGCCGCACCCCGGCCGCCGCCGCGTCCTCGACCACACTGTCCAAAGTGGAGCGAAGAACCCGCTGCGTACGCATCGTGCCGTCCTCGACGATCGCCACCGGCGTGTCCCCCGGCCGCCCCTCCAGGAGCGCCTTCGTGAACAGCGGAAGGCGCTCGACGCCCATCATCAGCACGATCGTCCCGCGCATCTTCGCCAGCAGATCCCAGTCCACCAGCGACTTCTCGTCGTCCGGCGCGACATGGCCGGTCACCACCACGACCTCGTGGGCGACGCCGCGATGGGTCACCGGGACGTCCGCGGCGGCGGGTACGGAGAACGCGCTGGTGATGCCCGGAACCATCGTCACCGGGATGCCCGCTTCGGCGCAGGCCAGGACTTCCTCGAAGCCGCGGCCGAACAGATACGGATCGCCGCCCTTGAGCCGCACGACGAATTTGCCCGCCTTGGCCCGGTCGATCAGGGTGGAGTTGATCACTTCCTGGCTGGCGGCACGACCGTAAGGGATTTTCGCGGCGTCGACGATCTCGACGTGGGGAGAAAGTTCGTCGAGCAGTTCGCGCGGGGCCAGCCGGTCGGCGACGACGACGTCGGCCCTGGCGAGGAGACGGCGGCCGCGGACGGTGATCAGTTCCGGATCGCCGGGGCCACCGCCCACCAGTGCGACGCCGGGAAGGTCGTCGTGAGCGTCCGGCACGCGGCCGTCGGCGACGGTACCGGCACGCAGGCCGTCGAGGATGCTGTCCCGGACCGTGGCCGACCGCAGCGGCTCGCCACCGGAGAGGACCCCGACCAGCAGTCCGCCGTGCCTGCCCGAGGCCGGGGTGACCGCGCTGCCGAGGTCACCGTCGTCGGCGCGAACGCAGAAGACCCGTACGCGTTCGGCCTCGGCGCACACGGCGGCGTTGACCTCGGGGTCGTTGGTGCACGCCAACGCGTACCAGGCGTCGGTGAGGTCACCCTCGGCGTAGCGGCGTTCGTGCCAGACGATCTCCCCGGCGTCGGCCATGGCGCTCACCGACGGCGTCGTGTGCGGCGAGACCAGCTCGACCCGCGCGCCGGCACCGATCAACCGGGGCAGACGGCGCTGGGCGACCGTCCCGCCGCCGATCATCACGACACGACGGCCTGCCAGGTCGAGGCCGGAGAGGTAATGCGGGTCATCCATGCGGGGCAGTGTAAGGATCCATCGGCCCGGACCGCGATCCGAGTGAGAACCGCCTCAGCGCTCCAGCAGGGCCAGGAGTTCGGTGTTGCCGAACATCTTGGCCGCGTCGATCGCCGACGGCTCCCCCGCCGCCGGGTCCGCGCCGCCTTCGAGGAGCGCCTTCACGACGGCGGGCTCGTTCTTGAAGACCGCGCCGGCGAGCGGGCTCTGACCGCGGTCGTTCTCGCGGTTCGGGTCGGCTCCGCGCTGGAGCAACGCCGCGACCGTCTCCGCGTGGCCGTGATAGGCGGCGAGCATGACCAGCGTGTCGCCCCGGTCGTTGGTCAGATTCGCCGAAACGCCCGCGTCGACGTACGCGGCGAGATCGGCCGTCGCGCCCGCCCTGGCGAAGGCGAACACCTTCGCCCACAGCGCCAGCAGTTCGGGATCGAATTCCTCGGCCTGTCCGGAGTTCTCCGTCATGCGGCCGATTCTCCCACAGGAACCGCGGTCCGGACGGCGTGTCACACCGCCCGGACCGGCGGGCTCAGTGTCTGTCGGTGAACCCTCGACCGCTATCGCGGTGGCAGGGCGCTGCCTGGCAGATCACGTCACGGTGGGCGAATAGGGCGCCCTGCCACCGCGATAGCGGGGCCTTCGGCCGGGCGGGTTCACGCGTTCGGATAGGGCAGCAAGGCCATCTCACGGGCGTTCTTGATCGCCGTGGCGACCTGTTTCTGCTGCCGCGGCGTCAGGCCGGTGACCCGGCGGGCGCGGATCTTGCCGCGGTCGGAGACGAACTTCCGCAGCAGGTCGGCGTCCTTCCAGTCGACCTCGGTGATCTTGTTGGCGTGCAACAGGTTCGTCTTCCGCTTGACGGGGCGGTCCCGGCTCGGCTTCACCAGCTCGACTTCGTGACGCCGGGCAGTTCGCCGTTGTGCGCCAGCTGCCGCATCCGGACCCGCGAGAGCCCGAATTTCCGCAGGTAGCCGCGCGGGCGGCCGTCTGCGGTGTCGCGATTGCGGATCCGGGTCGCGCTGGCGTCCCGGGGCATCGCCTGCAGGGCCGACACCGCGACCGCCTTCTCTTCTGGCGACGCGGACGGCGAAGCGATGGTGGCCTTCAGCTCACGACGGCGCTGGACGTGGCGCGCGGCGATGACCTTGCGCTGCTCGTTCTTGGCGATCTTGGACTTCTTGGCCATCAGCGTTCCTCCTTGAACTCGACGTGCTTGCGCGCGACCGGGTCGTACTTGCGCAGCACCATGCGGTCCGGGTCGTTCCGGCGGTTCTTCTTCGTGACGTAGGTGTAGCCGGTGCCGGCGGTCGAACGGAGCTTGATGATCGGCCGGATGTCGGTGCTCTTGGCCATCAGAGCTTCACCCCTTTCGCGCGGAGTTCGGCCACGACGGCCTCGATTCCCCGCTTGTCGATGGTTTTCATGCCCTTCACCGAGACCCGCAGCCGGACCCAGCGCCCTTCGCTCGGCACGAAGTAACGCTTGGCTTGCAGGTTCGGCTCCCAGCGCCGGGACGTGCGCCGATGCGAATGCGACACCTGCTTCCCGTAGCCCGGTTTGCGGCCGGTGACCTGGCACACGGCTGACATACACCCTCCTAAGTTGATATCGGTTGTCGTTTTCATTTACTGTACACAGTCGAACCAGCCCGCAATCGACGCCCCGGAGCTTCAGTGACCGAAAACCCGCGCGTGCCCCTCGTCCTGATCAGTGGCCTCGCACCGGGACCGAACGCCGACCTCGCCGAGCGGCTGCGCCTGGCCAAGCTCGGTACCGCCGTCGTGCACCACGACCTGAGGCAGATTCACTCCGGAGTGGTAGAACGGCGGATCCAGCTCGGCGACCGCGACCAGCTGACCGTCCTCGAACTGGCGCACGGCTGCGTCTCGTGCACCCTGCGCGAAGACCTGTTGCCGCTGCTGCGCAAGCTCTCGCAGCAGCCACAGGTCCGGCGGATAGTGGTCCGGCTCGACGAAGCCATGGAACCCGAACCGGTCAGCTGGGCGCTGCACAACGTCCTCGTCGGCGAGCGACCGGTGATCGAGGACGTCGATCTCGAGGCCGTACTCGCCGTCGTCGAGTGCGCCGGCTGGCTGGCCGACACCACCGGCGACGACATTCTCGCCGAGCGGAACCTGCAGGCCAGCCCGGAGGACGAGCGCACCGTCGCCCAGGTCGCGCTGGCACAGGTCGAATTCGCCGACCTGGTCGTCCTCGCCGGCGCCGCGACCGACGCCTGGTCGGCGGCGAAGGCGTCGGCGGTGCTCGATCGGGTCGCGCCGTCGATCCCCCGCGTCGAACTGTCCGCCGTGGACGGAAAGACCGTGCTCGACGCCGTCCCCGCCGGAGCCCGGCGCGGCGAGGTCACCGACATGCACGGACCGCTGCTGCGCGGTGAACCGCCGTTGCACACCGACTGCGGGATCGGGCTGCTCACCTTCACCTCGCAGCGCCCGTTCCATCCGGAGCGCCTCCACGACGCGATCGACGTCCTGCTCGACGGCGTCGTCCGGAGCCGGGGGCGGCTCTGGGTGGCGAGCCAGCCGGACATGGCGCTGTGGATCGAGTCGGCGGGCGGCGGGCTCGGTATCGGGCACGCCGGGCCGTGGCTCGCCGCCCCCGGCGGGCCGGACTGGGCCGACGTCTCCCCCGAACGCCGCACGCTCGCGTCCCTGCGCTGGGACCCGCTGTACGGCGACCGCGCGCAGGAACTGGTCGTCGTCACCGATCAGGCCACCCCCGACGAGGTCGAAGCCGCCCTGAACGGGGCGCTGCTGACCGACGAGGAACTCGCCGCCGGGGAGCGGGAATGGCTCCGCTACCCGGATCCGTTCGGCGAGTGGCACGAAGAGCCGTGTGAGGACACGGAAATCGATCCGGCGAAACACGACGCGAATGTGTCGAACCGAAAGGACGAAACGCAGTGAAACCCGGCATCCACCCCGACTACCACCCCGTGGTGTTCAAGGACCTCTCCACCGGGGACGCCTTCCTGACGCGGTCCACCGCCACGTCCGAGCAGACCATCGAGTGGAGCGACGGCAACACCTATCCGGTGGTGAACGTCGAGATCAGCTCGTGGTCGCATCCGTTCTGGACCGGCACCCAGCGGATCATGGACAGTGCGGGACAGGTCGAGAAGTTCCATCGCCGATACGGGCGCCGCGGGGGTGCGAAGTAATGGCCGTCCCGAAGCGGAAGATGTCGCGCAGCAACACCCGGTCCCGGCGCTCGCAGTGGAAGGCGGCCGTGCCCGATCTGGTGCCGATCAAGGTGAACGGTGAGACGAAACTGGTGCCGCGCAAACTCATGAAGCACTTCTATCGGGGTGGAGAGTGACGACGCCGGTCACGGTGCTGTCCGGCTTCCTCGGTGCGGGCAAGACGACCGTGCTCAACCACGTCCTCGCCAATCGCGAGGGGCTTCGGGTGGCGGTGATCGTCAACGACATGAGCGAGGTCAACATCGACGCCGCGCTGGTGCGGGACGGGAACAGCCTCTCCCGCACCGAGGAACGGCTCGTCGAGATGACCAACGGGTGCATTTGCTGCACCCTGCGCGACGACCTGCTGGAAGAGGTGTCGCGGCTGTGCGCGGACGGGCGGTTCGACTACCTGCTCATCGAATCCAGCGGGATCTCCGAACCGATGCCCGTGGCGGCGACGTTCTCCTTCGCCCGTGAAGACGGCGCCACTCTGCTGGACTCCGCGTGCCTGGACACCATGGTGACCGTGGTCGACGCGGTGAACTTCGAGCGAGAACTGTCGACCGGGGACGCACTGACCGAACGCGGGCTAGACCAGTACGACGGGGATGAGCGGACGGTCAGCGATCTGCTGATGGACCAGATCGAATTCGCGGACGTCCTCCTGCTCAACAAGGCGGATCTCGTGCCGTCCGCTTCGCTCGAACGGTTGACGGCGGTGCTGCGGCGGCTGAACCCGGCCGCCGAGGTGATCATCTCGACGCACGGCCGAGTCCCACTCGATCGGCTGCTCGGCACCGGGCGCTACGACGTCGAGCGGGCGCAGGAAGCACCCGGCTGGGTGGCGGAACTCAACGGCGATCACGTCCCCGAGACCGAGGAGTACGGGATCTCCAGCGTGGTCTTCCGCGCCGGGCGGGCGTTCGACGCCGAACGGTTGTGGGACTTCGTCGGCAGGCTCGATTCCGGCGAGTTCGGGACGGTCCTGCGCTCGAAGGGGTTCTTCTCGCTGGCTTCACGGCCCGGGGTGACCGGGCTGTGGTCGCAGGCCGGGTCGGTCGCCCGGTTCGAGCCGCAGGGTGTCGAGGACACGCCGCGACAGGAACTCGTGTTCATCGGGGTGGGGCTGGCGAAGAACGCTTTGCTGGACTCGCTCGAGGGCTGTTTGTCCACTGTGGAGTTCGGTGGGGCGGATCCTTTTCCTGCGTGGGAAGCCGTGCACGTCCACTAATCTGGTCGCTACCCCACCGCAAGTAGTCCTCTAGTTGCGGTCGTTGCGTGTGCAACTACCGCAACTAGAGGACTACTTGCGGTCAGTCGGCGAGTACTTGTTCACGCAGGATGTCGGCGTGTCCGCAGTGCTGAGCCAGCTCCCGCAGCACTTGCAGGTACACCCAGCGAAGCGTCCGCGGCCCCATCCGGTGCCCGGTCACGACCGTGTCCAGCGGCAGGTCCGCGACCGCCGCCCTGGCCGTGGCGCAAGCTTCCCGATGGGCCGCCGTGATCGAGGCGACGGTGTCGTCGTCGGCGAGCCGGAAGGATTCGTCCGGATCCCGGGCCAGGCCGAGCTCCCGGCGGGACGCGCCGCCGACGCACTCCTCGAACCAGACCCGCTGCATCCACGTCACGTGCTTGAGCAGCCCGAGCAACGTCGTCGCCGACGTGACGAGCCGGCGGCGGGCCTGCTCCTCGGTAAGACCGTCGAGAGTCGTCTCGATGGCGCCGCGATGTTCCTCGATGAACGCGTCGAACTGTGTGCGTTCGTCGTCCAGCGGCACAGCGAACGAACCCATCCGAATCTCCTGTCGTCGCAAGTCGATCAGTAGTCAGCCAGAGCAGCAGCCACCGGCGGGCGCGGCGCCCTCGTAGGCGTCATGCCAGTTCCACCATTCGTACGGCGGCGTCTGCGGATACCCCTCCGGCGAATCCTCCCACTCCTCCTGCCGCCCCAACGCGGTGATGTCGAGGTAGCTCCACGTGCTCCCCATCGCCTCGTCACCGCGATCGTGGACGAAGTACGTCCGGAAGACCTGGTCGCCTTCGCGGATGAAGGCGTTGGTGCCATGCCATTCGCCGACCCCGAAGTCGACGTCGAAGTCACCGGTGATCGTGTACCAGGGCATCGTCCAGCCCATCCGCGCCTTCATCCGCGCGAGATCCGGCTGCGGTCCGCGTGAGGCGAAGGCCAGCGTGGTGTCGCGGGCGTTCAGATGGGCGACGTGCGCGACCTGATCGGCGACCAGCGAGCAGCCTTGGCAGGCATGGTCGGGGAAGCCTTCCACGCCGGGTTCGAAGAAAGCCCGGTAGACGATCAGCTGACGGCGCCCCTCGAACAGATCCAGCATGCTCACCGCCCCGTTCGGTCCCTCGAACTCGTACGGCTTCTCGACCGCGGCCCACGGCATCCGCCGCCGCTCGGCCGCGAGCGCGTCACGGGCGCGGGTCAGCTCCTTTTCCTTGACCAGCAGGCGGAGCCGCGCTTCTTCCCATTCGGCCGGGGACACCGTGTTGATCTTCATGATCCCTCCAGATGGTCTTTCAGAGCCGCGAGCGGCCCGTCCCAATCGCGGGCGAGCGCGGCGAGGAACTGCTGGGCGACCTGCATCGGGGCCGAGTGCAGCCGATAGCGCACGCGGCGCCGCTCCCCCTGTTCCGGGGTCACCAGGCCGGCATCGGTGAGCACGGCGAGGTGCTTGGCGATGGCCTGCCGGGTGATGGGCAGCCGCTCGGCCAGATCGGTCGCCGTGGCGGGGCCTGCCGAGGCGAGGGTGGCAAGGATGCTCCGCCTGCTCGGGTCGGCCAGTGCGACGAAGACCTGTTCGGCGATCGCTTCGATGTCAGACGGCATCGAGGTATTCGATCAGTTCGCCCAACTCGGCCGCCCACCCCTTCGTGTTCCCTTCGAACGCGACGCTGTGGGTGTCGTCCGGAAGCTGGGAGAAGCCGGACTCGACGACGGTGAGCCGCGTGCCCGCGCCGACCGGTTCGAGGGTGAACTCGACATAGGTGCGGCGCGGGTCGTCGTCGGGCAGGCCGTAGATGTTCCAGGTGAAGCCGAAGATCTCCGGCTCCTCGACGCGCTCGACGCGCATGTTCGCCCTGTGCCCCTCGTCCCATTTCATCTCGGCGTCACCACCGGGCCTCAGGTCGATGCTCGCCTGGTTCCCGAACCAGGTGCCCAGCCCCTCGGCCGTGGTCAACGCGGCCCAGACCTTCGCGGGCGGATGGGCGATCTCGACGGTGCGTTCGATGCGGTCGGGGAATCCCACGACGACCTCCTCAAGTAGCAATCAATCGGTTGCCATATCTTTGTATAGCAACCAGACGATTGCGTCAAGGGTGGCTCAGGAAGCCGAGTACAGCGCGCCGAGGAACTCCAGCAGCAGACGTTCACGCAGCGGGCCGGGTGCGGTGGCCAGCAGTGCGTTGATCTCGGCCATCCGGGTCGGCAGGCCCGCGCCGCCGCCGAGACCCGCGGCCGCCAGCAGCCCGGCGAACTGCTCCGAGGTCAGCGTCGCGGGATCGAGCGCGGCCACGAACTCCGCCACCTGCGGATCGACGACGACCGGCCCGGACTCACGGGCGGCGTCGACCGAAGCGGCGAGGCTGTCGAGAAATTCGGTTTCACTGCCCCGGTTCGCGGCCGTCACGGTCAGGTGCAGGTTCGCGGGCGAGGACTCGTGGGCGAACTGGGGCTGGACGTACCAGCCGCGCTCACGCATCTCGTCCGCGACGGTGAACAGGTCGAATCCCGCACCGGTGTCCACGGTGAAGGCGAGCAGCGTCGAGATCGGGTCGCCGAGGACACGCAGTCCGTCCAGCGCCTCGACTCCCGCGCGGATTTGCACGGCCGCCTCACGCGCGGCCGAAGCCAGTTTCGCGTAACCCTCGTCGCCGACGTGACGCACCACCGCCCACGCCGCCGCCAGCGGGCCACCCGACCGCGTGCTCTGCAACGTGGTGTTCAGCATCGTGTAGCCGGGCCAGTCGGCGCTGGCGAAGTAGTGCGTGCGGCGTAGTCCTGCGTTGGCGTGCAAGAGAACCGACACGCCTTTCGGGCAGTAGGCGTACTTGTGCAGGTCCACCGAAACGCTGGTGACCCCGGGGACGTCGAAACCGAAAGGACCGAAATCCAGGTACGGCAGGACCCAGCCGCCGATGCAGGCGTCCACATGGAACCGGACGCCGTCCAGCAGCGCCGCGATCTCCGGGATCGGGTCGAGGACGCCGTGCGCGTACGACGGCGCGCTCGCGACGACGAGCACCGTGGTGTCATCGACCGCCGCGGCCATCGCTTCGGGAACCGCGCGGAAGGTCACCGGATCGACCGGTACCGAAATTACGCGGACACCGAAGAAATGCGCCGCCTTGTGGAACGCGGCGTGCGCTGTCGTGGGCAGCACGATGCTCGGCGACGTCACTTCGGGATGCGCGTCGCGGGCGGCCAGAACGGCGAGCATGCACGACTCCGTGCCGCCCGAGGTCACCGAACCGACCGTCTCCGCCGTGCCGCCGAGCAACCGCGCGGCGGTGCCGACGAGGTCGTTCTCCATCCGCAGCAGGCTGGGGAACGCGGTCGGGTCGAGGCCGTTGGCCGACGACGCCAGCGCGTGCGCCGCCGCGCCGAGTTCGTCCACTTCGGACAGACCGCTGTCGTAGACGTAGGCGAGTGTCCGGCCTCCGTGCGTCGGCAGGTCCCCCGCGCGTAGTTCGCGCAACTCCCGGAGGACGTCTTCGGCGGTCATGACCGGCGCTCCAGCACGGACTTCCGCAGCAGCGGGATACCCAGCACGATCAGTACGGCCGGAAGGATGGACGTGCCAAGCAGGATCGCCGTGAGCGCACTGTCGGGCTGCTCGGCGTTGGCGCCGAGACTGGACTGGTAACCACCGAACTGCAGCACGAGGCCCCACAGCCCCGGTCCGAGCGCGAGTCCCAGCGTCTCCGACGCGGTCCAGACCCCGGCGGCGACCCCGGCCCTGGTCTCACCGGTCCGCTCCTCCTCGTCGCTGATCAGGTCGGGCAGGATCGCCAGCGGGAACACCGAGATCCCCGCGTACCCGACACCGCAGAAGGCGACGAACACCATCGTGATCGCGAACGGGAACACCTGGGCACCGAGAAGTCCCAGCAGGCCGACGCCGAACGCGGCGGTGGCGATGCGGAAACCGGCCAGCTTCCCCAGGCTCGCCCCGAGTTTCGGCCACAGCGGCATGGTCAGCAGCGCCGGGCCGACGAACCCGACGAACAGGACTGTCGAGTAGGCGGAGTTGCCGAGGATCCGCTCGGCGAAGAACGGGATCGCGGCCAGCACCGTGCCGATGCCGAGTGCCTGGACGAAGTAGATGCCGAGCAGCCAGCGGAACGGCCGCCACCGCGCGAGCGTCCGGAACAATTCGCGCGGGCTCACCGTGTTCGGCCGCAGCGCGCCGACGGGAGCGTCCTTCAGTCCGAAGTACACACCGAGTGTCGCGAGCAGGATGATTACGGCGATGAACAAGCCCATGACGCGGTAACCCGAGACGCCGCCGACGAGTTCGGTGATCGCGGGCGCGCCGCCACCGGCGATCAGGATGGCGACGGCGAGGAAGCCGATCCGGACGCTGGTCAGCTTCGTGCGCTCTTCGGCCGAATCGGTCAGCTCGGCGGGCAGCGCGTTGAACGGCACCTGGAAGAACGCGTACGCGGTGGCACCCAACAGGAACATGACGACTACGTAGATCGCGTCGGGCACCGGGCCGCCGAAGCCCGGGTGTGCGAACAGCGCCGCGAAGAAGACCGAGACGCCAATGCCGCCGAAGAGCAGGAATCGGCGGCGGCTGCCGGTCCGGACCAGGTCCGCGTCCGAGAGCCTGCCCGCGATCGGGTTGAAAAGCACGTCCCAGGCCTTGGGCACGAACACGATCAGGCCTGCCACGCCCGCCGCGACGCCCATCGTGTCGGTGAGGTACTTCAGGAGGAGCAGGCCGGGAACCGTGCCGAACGGGCCGGTGACGAACGAGCCGAGCGAGTAGCGGTACCTCGTCCGTGCTGGCAGGACTGCCATGATCCTCCTCGAGGCGATTCTCCCGATGAAGGCCTCAGTATTGGATCTTGGCCACCACCGGGTAGTGGTCGGAGGGAATCGTGCCACCGTCGTGATGCACGAGCTGTACCGGGCCGACAGCGGCGAGTGGGCGGCCGCCCGCACGCACGGCTCCGACGTAGTCGAGCGAGTCCCGGTAGGTCGCCGGAACGGACTTCGCGGCGTGCGGGTTCGTCGCCGCGTCGAAGGTGTACGCGCCTTCGCCCGTCGTGCGGAGGACGCCGCCGAGAGCGGCTTCTCCCTGCTGGACCTGGGCCCGGCCTTGGGCGTCCTTGCGCGCCTGTCCCGCCCAGAACTCGATGTTCAAGTCCCCGGCGATGACGACCGGCTCGCCCGCGGGCGCGTATTTCGTGACCAGATCCCGGATCTCGCCGAGCTGCGCCATCCGGACCTCGTGCGCCTTCGGCAATGTCTCCGGCCCCTCGTCGGCCTGCATGTGGGTACCCGCGATCCAGAGCGGCTTCCCGTTCACGACCAGCCGGGCGAGCGCGGCGCCCTTGTTGGACAGGTAATCCGCCGTGCCCGAGTGGGAATTGCGGAAGACCAGCTGGTGTTGTTCGGTCACCGGCGCCTTGCTCAGCACGGTGACCCCGCCGTTGACCACGATGGGCGAGTTCGAGCAGTTCCCGTTCACCGAGTTCCAGCCCGCGGAGGTCTTGCAGTACTGGCCGACGAGCGGAGTCTGGTACGGCCAGACGTCCTTCAGCCGGTTCCGCGTCTCCTCCGCCTGGGCGCTGAACGCCTCGTCCAGGACGACGACGTCGGCGTCGTTCGCGCGGATGACGGCTTCCGCCGCGAGAGCCCTCGCCTGCTTGTCGGCGGTGTTCGGACTGGCGACCCACGGCAGTTGCCAGATGTTGAACGCCATGACCTTCACCGAGACCGCGGCTTGGGCGGGGACGGCGGTTCCGGCGAACATGGCGGCGGCGATGGCGAGCACGGCGAGCTTCCGCACGAAAGACCCTTCCTCAGGAGACGACGAACGTCCGCGAAGTTCCGCTGAACGCGGAGATCACCCCGTTCCAGCCGTTCTTCCAGTTGCCGAAGTGGACCACGCGGTATTTGCCGATCGGGGCGTTCGGGGGGATCTTCCAGTGGACGACGGCTTTCGATTCGGCGACGAAAGTCCGTGCCCAGTGGTACTTCGTGTCCCAGTCGCCGTCGTCGGCGTGCCGGACCCAGTTACCGTCGAGCAACCGCTGGATCTCCAGGAACGTGCCTCCGCGCCGGAGGTCGTTCTTCGGGTGCCCGGTGACGAACTCGACGGCGACCTGTTCACCGCGCGCATAGGTGCTCTTGGCGTCGACCAGGACGTCGCCGAAGTTCTTGAACGCGGGCGCGCTGTCGAAGACGACGCCGGGCTGGAAGTTGATCAGCTTGCCGCGCAGGTCCCGAGGTATCGGCCCGTGCGGGACGGTCTTCCCTGCCTTCATCGCGGCCGCGAGTTTGGCGAATTCCTGCTGGTAGGCGGGAAGTGTGTACCGGCCGTAGAGGGTCGACGCGCCTTCGTACTGCTGCGAGTCGTACTCCTCCGGGGTGGTGACGTACTGGCTGTAGGCGTTGGAGTAGCCCTGGACGAGCACGTTCTCCAGTGGGACACCCAGTTCCGCCGCGACGGTCCGGCGCAGCCGCAGGCCGGAGACGATGGTCAGTTCGGCGGGTACGGCCACCAGGTGCAGCTGTCCGATCCGGACGATCTGCAGCGGCAAGACCTCGGGCGTCCACGGATACGGCTTCATCGCGCCGAACGGGACGGCGACCACCTTCGGCGCCTGCGCGTCGGCGAGTGCCTGCGGGATCGGCGCGTCGATGCCGCCGAGCCAGTCGATGAACGGGTTCTTCACACCTTCCGGCAGCGGCAAGCCGGGGCCGTCTTCGCGGCTGCCCGCCAGCATCGACACCCCGATCGCGGCCGTGCAGGTGTGCTGCGGCCGCCCGTTCGGCGTGTACTTCGCGTCGACCGCCACATCGGACATGTCCACGTAACACATCCGATGGTCGACGCCGCCCGTCACGGCCTCGGCGGCCGCGTCGAAGGCACTCCTCGCCGCGCGGAACTGGAGGTCGCCGATGGTGCGGGTGTTCTCGAACTCCGTCT
This sequence comes from Amycolatopsis sp. cmx-11-32, assembly GCF_047608695.1. NCBI lineage: Bacteria > Bacillati > Actinomycetota > Actinomycetes > Pseudonocardiales > Pseudonocardiaceae > Amycolatopsis > Amycolatopsis sp. cmx-11-32. The sequence goes on from NZ_JADNQN010000003.1 coordinate 415,912, forward strand.
CCGGCGTCCCCGGCGAGAGGTTCAGGTTCGGGCTCATGTCGCCGGTGTTGGTCTGCGGGAACGCGGCGACGAACCGCGGGTTCCCGTCGAGGTAGCGTACGCCGGCGTGGTCGTGCTCCCATTCGTAGGCGGCGTAACCCTTGTTGTCGCCGCTGATCAGGTGATTGCCGTTGCTCATCGACGTACCGTGCGTGGCGAACCAGCTGATCGCGCCGACGTCGGCGCCGTTCTGGCTGAACCGCAGCACGGTGACGGCCGGGTCGATCGCCTGCGGGAAATGGTCCTTGTCCGCCTGCGGGTTCAGGTCGAACGCCTTCCGGGAGCGGTTGACGCTCGCCTTGGTCAGTTCCGCACGGCCGAGCCGGATCGACCCGGGCGCGACGTTCGCGTGTGCCCGGCTGATCGCCTCGAAGATCCCGTCGACGACGGCGTCGTAGACCTCCTGCTGAAAGCCGAGGATCGCCAGATCGTAGGCGGCGTAATGGGAATCGCCGCCGCACGCGGAATGGGTGTGCGTGGCGTTGAGGAGCACGTTCTGCTCGGAGTACAGGTCGCCGTACGCGGCCTTGAGCTTGCGCATCACGCCCTGGTGCACGGACTGGAACAGAGCGCCGAGGTCGGCGGTCACGAACGCGATCCGCTTGGCGCCGTCGTCGACCACGAACGCCCGCGCCCGGGTGCGGAGGTGGATGCCGGCGGTCTGCTGCTGCGGCATCGAGTAACCCATCATGCCGTTCTCGGCGGCAGGACCGGTGACGTCGGAGATGCCGATACCGACGCGGAAACCTTGCCGCTGCGGCGTTTGTGCCGCCTGCGTGCCCTGAGCGCTCGGCGCGCCGAGCACGCCTGCCGCGACCGGCAAGGCCGCCGCACCCGCAAGAACCCGCCTCCGGCTCACCGCCATGAGTAGCACCTCCCGGCCGCGAACATGAACGGACTTCATGTTCGTGGGCGGGACGCTACGTGATGGGGCTCACTCTGGCAACCCACGAAGGAGCTGAAGGGGACTTTCCCCGCGTCTCACGCGGTGAAGGGCGCTTTCCCCGCATCGCACGCGGGGAAAGTCCCCTTCAGCCCCTACGAAAGGGTGTCCGCGACTTTTGCGAGCGTCGCCGCGTCACCCCGCAGGAGCAGCGTGGTCACCACGGTCTCCTTCCACGCGGCGAGTTCGTCGCGGATCTTTCCCGCCGGTCCGATCAGCGAGGTGTCCTCGACCAACGACGTCGGGATCGCGGCGGTCGCCTCGTCCTTGCGCCCGGCCAGGTACAACTCCTGGACCTTGTCGGCGACGTCCTCGTACCCCATCCTGGCGAAGACGTCGTGATGGAAGTTGACCGATTTCGCGCCCATACCTCCGATGTAGAGCGCCAGCGACGGTTTGATCCAGCTCGCGGCCTCCTCGACGTCGTCGTGGACGAGCACCGGCACGGACGCGGCGACCTCGAACTCGTCGAAGCCGTGCCTGGCACCGGGGCGCGAGAAGCCCTCCTGGAGCGCAGTCCGATAGAAGGCGTCGCTCTTGGGCGAGAAGAACAGCGGAAGCCAGCCGTCGCAGATCTCCGCCGACAGCGCCACGTTCTTCGGTCCCTCGGCGGCGAGGAAGATCGGGATCTCCTCGCGGAACGGGTGCACTGTGGACTTGAGCGCCTTCCCGAGCCCGGTCCCGCCCCGCAGCGGCAGCTGGAAGTGCTGCCCGTCATGGGTCACCGGCGCCTCACGCGCGACGACCTGCCGCACGATGTCGACGTACTCGCGCGTGCGGGCCAGCGGCTTCGGATACGGCTGCCCGTACCAGCCCTCGACCACCTGCGGCCCGGACGCGCCGAGCCCGAGCACGAACCGGCCGCCGGAGAGGTGGTCCAGGGTCAGCGCGTGCATGGCCGTCGCGGTCGGGGTGCGGGCCGACATCTGGACGATGTTGGTGCCGAGCTTGATCCGGCTGGTCGACGCGCCCCACCAGGCGAGCGGGGTGAACGCGTCCGAACCGTAGCCCTCGGCGGTCCACACGGAATCGAAGCCGAGTTCTTCGGCCTTCAGCACCGCGTCCAGCGCACCCTCGGGCGGACCGGAGGACCAGTAACCGAGGTGGTAACCAAGCTTCATCGAGGCTCCTAGTCAGACGTTCGGTGAGTAGTGCTCCGGTTTGCCCCGCTCCGAAAGCGGCGGAAGGTTCCTCGCGGGAGTCTCGACCAATGGGGTGTCGGGGGCCAGTTCGCCACGTTCCCGGCGCCAGCCCGCCCGAGCGCGCGGGTGGTAGCGACGGTCTCGCGGGACCAGCTTGAACACCGCGTTGATCAGCTTCCCGGTCCGCCGGTGCCGCCGCTCGTCACGGTCGGTCCAGGTGTAGCCGAGCCGCTCACGGATCGGCGGGTCGTACAGGCCGACGGTCAGCCAGACGAAGTTCCGCGCCACCTGCCCGCGGACGAGGTTCCAGGCGAAATCCGGCAGCCATGGCAGGAAGTGCGGCTTCGCGATGTCCTTGATCTCCAGCACGTCGCGGGTCGCCTTGTTGTCCTCCAGGACGTTCTCGCACATGCGCTTCCAGTACAGCTGGAAGTCCTCCCACGACTCCGGCACCGGACGCATGCTCATGCCGTACATCTCGTACCACTGGACGTGCTCGTCGAACAGCTTCCGCTTCTCGGCCTCGCCGATACCGCCGACGAAGTTGTCCGCGATGAGGATCGCGCTCATGAAGAACGTCGAATGCGCCCAGTAGAAGGTGTCCGGGTCGAGCGCGTGATAGCGCCGCCCGTGCTTGTCGACGCCTTTGATCCGATCGTGGTAGCCGCGCACCTCCGACGCCGTCCGCTGGGCACGCGGCCCGTCATAGATCACTCCCCCGATCGGGTACAACGAGCGGAACAGCCGCTGCCAGCGCTCCTCGAAGAACCGCGAATGTTCCTCGACGCCCGCGCCCAGCTCAGGGTGCATGTTCTGCATGGATCCGGCCCAGAGCGCGATCAACAGTCCACGCCAGTCGCCGAAATACTTCCAGGTCAGCGAATCCGGTCCCAGCGGCCGCGGCTGTGCCATCCCCGGTCTCCTCAATGAGCTGGTTAAACTGACCACACCTGTTGTCAGGTTAAAGTTGACAACAGCCGTAGTCAACTGTCGCATTCAGGACGAGGAGCCGATCATGGCCGGCCGGAGCTGGGCAGGCACGACCCTGGACGACCGCAAGGCCGCGCGGCGGGAACAGCTCGTCGACGCGGGCCTCGACCTGCTCGGCACCCAGGGCAGCGCCGGGGTGAGCGTCCGCGCGGTGTGCCGCCACGCCAAGCTGACGGAGCGGTACTTCTACGAGAGCTTCACCGACCGCGAGGAACTGGTCGTCGCGGTCTACGAGCACATCGGCGCGCAGGCTCGGCAGGCACTGGTCGACGCGGTCAGCGACACGGCCGAACCCGCCGAACGGGCGAAGGCCGCCGTCCGCGCCTTCGTCGAACTGATGCTCGACGACCCGCGCAAGGGCCGCGTGCTCCTGCTCGCGCCGATCACCGATCCCGCGCTGACCACACGCGGGATCGCGCTCCTCCCCTCGTTCGCCGAACTGGTCAGCGGGCAGTTGTCCCACGGCGACGCGGCGATGCGGCAGATGACCTCGATCGGGCTGGTCGGCGCGCTGAGCAACGTGTTCATCGCCTACCTCGACGGCTCGCTCAAGGTGAGCCGCGACCGCCTGATCGACCACTGCGTCCGCCTCGTGCTCGGCGCCGACCGTCAGCCCTGACCGCGTTCGGCGACCAGCCGCAGGGCGATGTCGATGATCATGTCCTCCTGTCCGCCCACGTACTTCGCGGCGCCGACGCGGTAGAGGATTTCGTGCGCCGGGACGTCGTAGCGCTCGGCGGCGCGCTCCGCGTGCAGGAGGAAGCTCGAGTACACCCCCGCGAATCCCTGCACGATCGACGACCGGTCCATCACCGGCAACCGCGTGATGTAGGGCTTCACGACGTTCTCGGCCGCGTCCATCAGCACGTCCTTGTCGACGCCGGTGCGGATCCCGAGCCGCTCGAACGTCGCCGCGAGGACTTCGGTCGGCGCGTTGCCCGCACCGGCACCGAGCGCCACGAGCGAACCGTCGATCTGCCGGGCGCCCGCGCGATAGGCGAGCACCGAGTTCGCGACGCCGAAGCTCAGGTTCTGGTGCCCGTGATAGCCGACCTGCGCCTGATCCCCGAACTCCGCCACCAGCGCGGCGACCCGTTCGCCCGCGTCCTCCAGGATCAGCGCCCCGGCGGAGTCTACGACGTACACGCACCGACAACCGGCGTCGACCATGATCCGGCCCTGTTTCGCCAGCGCTTCCGGCGTCGACATATGGGACAGCATCAGGAAACCGACGGTCTCCAGCCCGAGGTCCCTCGCCGCGCCGAAGTGCTGGACGGAAACGTCGGCCTCGGTGCAATGGGTCGCGATCCGGACCGCGCCCGCGCCGAGGTCCGCCGCCACCCGCAGGTCGCCGACCGTGCCGAGGCCCGGCAGGAGCAGTACCGCGATCTTCGCGTGGCGTGCCTCGTTGACCGCCGCGGCGATCAGTTTCCGCTCGTCGACCAAGGAAAAGCCGTAGTTGAACGTCGAGCCGCCGAGCCCGTCGCCGTGGCTGACCTCGATCAGCGAGACTCCGGCGTCGTCCAGGGCCCGGACCGTGTCGCGCACGTTCTTCTCGGTGAACCGGTGCGCCATCGCGTGACTGCCGTCGCGCAGACTCGTGTCGACCAGCCGGACCTCACGGTCGATCTCGTCCCACTTCACGCCGCCACCTCCTGAGTCGCCAGCAGATCGCCGACGCGGGCGGCCGCGGCCGTCATGATGTCGAGGTTCCCGGCGTATTTCGGGAGGAAGTCCCCGTTCCCGGCGACTTCCAGGAACACCGCGACCCGCGCCTGCCCGCTCCAGTCCGGCCGGGGCGGGTCGTACTGGGGATCCGCCTTCAGCGTGTAACCCGGCACGTAGGCCTGGACGGTCTCGACCATCCGGTGGACGGATTCGGTCACCGCGTCGAAGTCCGCGTCCGGGTCGATCGCGCAGAACACCGTGTCACGCATGATCATCGGCGGCTCGACGGGGTTGATGATGATGATCGCCTTGCCACGGCTCGCTCCCCCGACGAGTTCGATCCCGCGTGCCGTCGTCGCGGTGAACTCGTCGATGTTCGCCCGGGTGCCGGGCCCCGCCGAGCGTGACGAGACGGAGGCGACGATCTCGGCGTAGGGCACCGGCGTCACCCGGGACACCGCGTGCACGATCGGGATCGTGGCCTGGCCGCCGCAGGTGATGAGGTTGACGTTCGGCACGTCCAGCCGTTCGGGCAGGCCCACCGCCGGGCAGGTGAACGGGCCGACCGCGGCCGGGGTCAGGTCGATCGCCCCGATCCCGGCGGTGGCGTAGCGCGGTGCGTTCGCCAGATGCGCCTTCGCCGAGGTCGCTTCGAACACCAGGTCCGGCAGTTCGTCACGGGACAGCAGCCAGTCGACACCGCCCGCGGACGTCTCCAGTCCCAGCTCGTCGGCCTTGGCCAGCCCATCCGAGTCCGGGTCCACGCCGACCATGTAGCGCACCTCGACGTGTTCGCTGCGCCTCAGCTTCGCGAGCAGGTCGGTTCCGATGTTGCCGGGACCGACGATCGCGGCCACCGCTTTCCGTCGCGCCATGTCAGGTGACGCTCCCCGAGCGGATAGGGCACACTCAACCCATGCGTGCCGCTGGGCGGAACGACGACCCGGAACGAACCGGAGCGGACGGCCTCGTCGCCGCCCGGGTCACGGCGCTGCTTTCGGCCTTCCGGCCCGGCGACGAAACGCTCGGCGTTTCCGAACTGGCGCGGCGGACCGGACTGGCGAAGTCGACCGTCCACCGCCTCACCGGTCACCTCGTCGCCACCGGACTGCTCGAACGCGAGGGCGTGGCGCTGCGGCTCGGGCTGAAGCTGTTCGAAATAGGCCAACTGGCGGTGCGGCGCCGTGGACTGGTCGAGGCGGCGCGCCCGTACCTCGCCGATCTCCGCGAGGCGACCCGCAACACCGTACATCTCGCGGTACTGGAAGGCACCGAAGTCGTCTATCTCGACATCCTGCGCGGACCCGACGCGCCGTCGTTGCCGTCCCGGATCGGCGGCCGTTTTCCCGCGCACGCCACCGGTGTCGGAAAAGCGATCCTCGCGTTCTCTCCGGAATCCATGGTGACGCGGGTGATCGACGCCGGTTTGTCCCGGGTCAGCGTCCGGACGATCACCGTCGCCGGTTTGCTGCGCCGACAACTCGCGAAGGTCCGCAGCGACGGGATCGCGCTCGAGCGGGAGGAGTCCGGTGTCGGCGTCGTCTGCGCCGCGAGCCCGCTACTCGACGCGAAAGGTGTCGCGGTGGCGGCGTTGTCGATCTCCGGCTGGGCGAATCGCATGCACACCAACCGCGTCGCGCCCGCGGTACGGACCGCCGCTTTGGCCCTCTCCCGTACTTTGTGAGAAATTCTCCACGCGGACGAGGCTTTCGCCGGGCATCGTCTGGTCCCGACGTGCTCTCCCCTGTCCGGCGGGCTCGCGCTCACCCAGGCGCGAGAATGGTTGCGGGCCAACGCTTCGGCGCCGTCGTCCTGGTCGACGACGAGAGCTGGACCGCACTCGCCGCGGACGGCTGGCCCACCGGGGGTACTGGTCCCGATCGCGCCTGCTCGGCAGGCTGCACATCCCGGAGTGGTCCGTGCCGACCACGTCCGGACAGCGTCACCGGGCACGTTTACCGCAAGGTCGCCGTCTTGGGTTCAGGGCCGGACGCCGTCACCGTCTCGGGACCCGCGCCGTCCTACCGGCTGCGTGAACTACGCTCCGGTCGACCACTTGCGGTGGCACCTTCGACGCGGTGACCGGTCCTATCGGGACAACGTCGTCGTCTACGCCTCACAACGCTGGGACCAGACCCCGGCGGACCAATTCGGGCCGGACGCCTTCGCCGAACCAGTACGCCTCTTCCAGATGCGGGTATCCGGAGAGGACGAACTCCCCGATGCCGCGCGCGTGGTACTCCTCGATGAGGTCGGCGACCTCGCGATGGCTGCCGACGAGCGCCGTACCCGCCCCGCCGCGCACCAGCCCGATTCCCGCCCAAAGGTTGGGATGGATCTCCAGACCGCGGACGCCACCAACGGTCTTGCCACCGTGCAGTGTCGCCATTCGCTGCTGCCCCACGGATTCGCTGGCGGACAACTGTCTCTGCGTGTGGGCGATCCGCTCGGGGTCGATCGCTTCCAGCAGCTTGCCCGCCTCGGCCCACGCTTCGGCGGCCGTGTCATGCGACAGGGTGTGCAGCCGGATGCCGAACCGGAGTTTCCGGCTCTGCTCCTCGGCGAGTTCCCGTACCTTGGCGATCTTCTCGGCGACCTGCGCGGGCGGCTCGCCCCAGGTCAGGTAGACGTCGGCGTGCCGCGCGGCGATCGGGAGCGCGGCCGCGGACGAACCGCCGAAGTAGATGGGCGGCACCGGATCCGGCACCGCTCGCGTGGTCGCGCCCTCGACCTTGAGATGCTCGCCGTCGAAGTCGAACGGCTTGCCGCTCCACACTCCGCGCACGATCTCGAGGAACTCGCCGGTGCGGGCGTAGCGCTGGTCGTGATCGTGCCAGTCGCCGAACCGGCGTTGCTCGACCGCGTCCCCGCCGGTGACGACGTTGAGCAGCACGCGTCCCCGCGAGATCCGCTGGAAGGTGCCCGCCATCTGCGCGGCGAGCGTCGGTGAGACGGCTCCCGGCCGGAAAGCGACCAGGAACTTGAGGGTTCTCGTCTCGCGGATCAACGCGGCCGTCGCCAGCCAGGCGTCCTCACACCAGGTCCCGGTCGGGGTCAGGACCCCTTCGAAGCCGTTGACCTCGGCGGCGCGGGCGACCTGGGCGAGGTAGTCGAGGCTCGGCTCACGGGCGGCGGTCGCGCCGGCGGCGCGACTGGCGTGGAAGTGCTCCACGATCGTCCGGCCGTCACCGGTGGTGGGCAGGAACCAATGCAGCTTGACCGTCACCCGTCCGAGCTTCGGCTTCGGAGGCGGCTCCGGTCAATCGGTGGGCCTCGCGTCCCGCGATCTGGACACGTCCCCGCCGCGAGTAGTCCTTTAGTTGCGGTAGTTGCACGCGCAAGGACCGCAACTAGAGGACTACTTGCGGTGGGTCACGAGCTCAGCCGCCGAACATCAGCCGCCATTCGTCCAGCGACTTCGGCTGGAACACGAAGTTCGTGTCCTTCACGCGCGAAAGGTTCGCCGACGGCTCGGCCGAGTATTGGTGTCCCGGGTAGACAACCGGATCCCCGTCCAGCCCGGCCAGCCACTGCAGGCTCCGGTAGATCGCTTCCGCGTCACCGCCGGGAAAATCGGTGCGGCCACAGCCTTCGAGGAACAGCGTGTCCCCCGAGACGAGCCGGCCGTCGACGAGGAAGCACTGGCTGCCCGGGGTGTGTCCCGGCGTGTGCAGCAGGCGGATCGGCACCGCGCCGACCTCGAGGACGTCATCGTGGTCGTGCGAGCGCAGGTCGGTCTCCGAGACACCGGTGATCCGGCGGACCCATTCGGCTTCCGCGCCGTTGACGTGGATCGGGACCTGGACGCGTTCCAGCAGTTGCGCGATCCCCGGCAGCGAAAAGCCCATCATCTCGCCGCCGACGTGATCGGGATGGTGATGCGTGGCGAGGACGCCGGTCAGCCGCATGCCGTCGGCTTCCAGCAGGTCGAGCAGATCACCGACGGCATACGCCGGGTCGACGATGACGGCCTCGTTCGTCTCCCGGTCGCCGATCAGATAGGCGAAGTTGACCATCTGCGTCGCGACCGGATCCCCCACCGCGAAGTCTCGGCCCGCGAGCAACTGCCGGAAGTACAGCCTGTCAGCCATGGCGCACACCTTACGGTGCTCTACTCCCCCACGGTGCCGTCGGCCAGCTCCCGAAGAACATCCAGATGCCCGGTGTGCCGCGCGGTCTCCTGGACCACGTGCGCCAGCACCCAGCGGACGGTGAACTTCCCCGACCGTCGTGCCCGCTCGCCCGGTGACATCCCGGCCAGCGACGACTCCGCAAGCGCCCACTCCGCGCGGTAGGCCTCGACGACCGACCGCGGGTCGTCGTCGTCGGTCAGGTCCCAGCTGGGATCCGGTGAGCCTTTCCACAGCGACGGCAGCTCGGCGCCGCCCGCCTCGATCGAGAGCCACCAGCGTTCCACCGCCGTCAGGTGCTTGAGCACTCCCAGCGCGCTCATCCGCGGGGACGACGGCAGCGGTGTCGCGGCCGCCTGTTCCCTGGTCAGCCCGGCGACCTTGTTCACCGCGGTGGCGCGAAGGAAGTGCAGGAAGTCCCACTGGATCCCGGCTTCGTCCTCGGCGATCCCGTCCGGCCAGGTTCGGGCCACCGGCTCGGCAGCACTCGAACTCGTGTTCGACATGCGACCACCCTACACCTCGGCGAACTCGCGTGATCGGGGCGGATCCCGTGAGACCGCCGTGTGGAAACCGCAGGACACTAGGCTGACGCGTCATGTGGTGGGGATTGATGTGCGCGTTCTTCGCGGCCTGTGCGTACGGCGTCGCTTCGGTGATGCAGGCGATCGCCGCGAAGGCGACTTCGGGCGCCGAAGACCGTGTCGACCCCAAGCTTCTCGTACGGGTGTTGCGGCAGTGGAAGTTCGTCGCGGGGCTCGCGCTGGACGTCGTCGGGTTCGTCGCCCAGCTCGTCGCCCTGCGGGTGCTGCCGCTGTTCGTGGTCCAGGCGGCGCTGGCGGGCAGCCTCGCCGTGACCGCGGTCGCGGCGCGGACGCTCGGTGTCCGATTGGGACGTCGCGAGTGGACGGCGGTCGCGGTCGTCTGCGCCGGGCTCGCGCTGCTCGGGATGTCGGCGGAGAGCGAAGGCTCGTCGGCGACCGGGATGGGCTTCCGGCTCGTGCTGATCGGAGCGGTCGTCGTGCTCGGCACGGCCGGCATGTTCGCCGGTCGCGCGTCACGGCGGATCCGGACACCGGCGCTGGGCCTGATCGCCGGACTGTGCTTCGGCGTGGTCGCGCTGTCCGGCCGCGTGCTCACCAGCCTCGCCCCGCTGGACCTGCTGAGCGACCCGGCCACCTACACACTGGCCGTGGCGGGCGCGCTGGCGATGCTGTTCTACGCCACCGCGCTGCAACGCGGCAGTGTCACCACCTCGACCGCCATGATGGTGATCGGCGAGACCGTCTTCCCTTCCCTGATCGGGGTTCTCGTGCTGGGCGACACCACGCGACCCGGGTTCGCGGCGGTGGCGGCGGTCGGATTCGCGCTCGCGGTTTCGGCGGCACTGGCGCTGGCCCGCTTCGGCGAGCCCGCCCCGATCGAACCGGTCAGCGCGCCGCTCGGTCGACCCCACGCCGGGACACCAGTCCGGCGAGCACCTGCTGAGTGATCAGCTCGCTCGTCACCAGCAGGAGCACGAGGCGCGGCGAGCGCCAGGAACGCGATCGGACCGGCGCGGCGAAGAACAGGGCCGTGAGCTTTCCGCTCGCGGACTACGTCAGGATTCCATGGCCTTGACGAGCGAAGCGGGCCGCAGGTCGGTCCAGTTGGTTTCGACATACTCAAGGCACTCCGGGCGCGAAGCCGGCCCGAACTTCGTGGCCCACCCCGCCGGGACCTCGACGAACTCGGGCCACAGACTGTGCTGTCCCTCGTCGTTGACCAGCACCAGGTACGTGCCGTCCGGGTTCTCGAACGGGTTCGTCATGCCTTGTTCTCCTTCTGCGTATCCGATGTATTCGCTCGGTGGCTGAGCGCGTCCAGTGCCGGCCGGGTCAGACGGGCCCGGATCCGCTGACCGCGTACTCGGGCCGCGACGCGTCGGCGCCACGCCGGTCCACAATGGATCGCAGGATCTCACCGACCCGGACGGCGGTGTTGGACAGCAGCGACGACGTGATGCCGTGGGTGTGCTCGGTGCCGCCCTGGAGGTAGATCCCGCCGTCCAGCGGCGGTTCGGTGACGATCCGGTAGTCGCGTTCGACGCGCAGCCTGCCCTCGTCGTCGCGCAGGCACGCGGAGGCGACCTCACCGAGCAACGGCGTCGGATCCGCCTGGCTGTACCCGGTGGCGTACACGACGAAATCGGCGTTGAGGCGGGTCCGCTCGCCGGTCTCCAGCGCCTCGACGGTGACCCGCACCTCGGAGCCGGTGTCGACGACTTCGGTGGGGCGGGAGACATTGATCAGCTTCAGCCGCTCGATCCCCTGCACCTTCTCGCGGTAAACGCGGCGGTACAGCTCGTCGATCAGGTCGATGTCCACGGCCGAATAGTTGGTCGCGCCGTGGTAGCGCATCAGGCGCTCCTTGACCGCTTCCGGCGCCTCGTAGAACCGCCCGACCGCCTCGGGGTCGAAGATCCGGTTGGCGAACGCGCTGTCGTCGGCCGGGCTGTAGCCGTAGCGTGCGAACACCGCGCACACCTCCGCCCGAGGGAAGCGATCGTGCAGCAGTGCGCTGACCTCGGCCGCGCTCTGCCCGGCACCGACGACGACGAACCGGCGCGGCTCCCCGGCGGCCATGCCCTCGACGCGGTGCAGGAGTTCGCTGTTGTGCCAGACGCGGGCACCCGGCGTCACACCTTCGGGGAGGTTCGGCCGCAACCCGGTGCCCATCACCAGATTCCGGGCGCGCAGGTTCACCAGTTCACCGTCGATGCGGGCGTGGACGTCGAAGAACACGATCTCTTCGCCATCGAAGACCGGCGTGACGGAAAGTGCTTCGGCGCCATAGGAAACCAGGTCGTCGACCTTTTCCGCCGCCCATTCGAAGTAGTCGTGGAACTCGATCCGCAAGGGGAACAGGTTCTTGTGGTTGATGAAGTCGACCAGCCTGCCCTTGCTGTGCAGATACGACAGGAAGCTGAACGAACTCGTCGGGTTCCGCATCGTCGCCAGATCCTTGAGGAAGGAGACCTGCATGGTGGCGTTGTCGATCAACATCCCGCGATGCCAGCCGAAACGGACCTGGCGCTCGAGGAAGTGGGCCGTGACGGTCTCGGCTCCTGGCGCGGCGTTGTGCTCGGTGACGGCGATGGCGAGCGCCAGGTTCGACGGTCCGAACCCGACCCCGACCACGTCGTAGACCGGAACCCGTTCGCCGACCACTGCTCGTGCCATCTTGAACCCCTAGCGCGGCTGGGCCGCTTCTCGGTACTTCGCTATAAGACCAGGGAACCCTAACCTAAGTTAGGTGAGGCTCAACTAGTACTTTCAGTGGTGATGTTCATCCCTCGACCAGGAGGAGGCCGGTCCCATGCGGGTCGCCATGTTCGGATACCAGACCTGGGGACACCGCACCCTGCGTGCGCTGATCGACGCGGGGCACGAGGTCGCCCTCGTCGTCACCCACCCGAAGAGTGACCACGCCTACGAGAAGATCTGGTCCGACTCCGTCGCCGATCTCGCCGAGGCCAACGGGATCCGCGCGCTGCTGCGTCAGCGTCCCGACGACCCGGAACTGCTGGCGGAGCTGAAGGAAGCCGACGTCGATCTGATCGTGGCCAACAACTGGCGTACCTGGCTGCCGCCCGAGATCTTCGAGATGCCGCGCCACGGCACGCTGAACGTGCACGACTCGCTGCTGCCCGCCTACGCCGGCTTCTCGCCGCTGATCTGGGCGCTCATCAACGGCGAGCCGGAGGTGGGTGTCACGGCTCACCTGATGGACGCCGACCTCGACGCGGGCGACATCGTGCTGCAGCGGTCCGTCCAGGTCGGGCCGAAGGACACGACGACCGATCTCTTTCACCGGACGGTCGATCTCATCGCGCCGATCACCACCGACGCCATCGAACTGATCGCGAAGGGCGACTACACGCCTGTCAAACAGGACAGGTCGAAGGCCAGCTTCTTCCACAAGCGCGCCCTCGAAGACAGTCGCATCGACTGGTCCTGGCCCGCCGACGAGATCGAGCGGCTGGTGCGCGCGCAATCCGACCCTTACCCCAACGCGTTCACCTACCACCGCGGGAAGCAGTTGCGCGTCGTCCGCTCCTCGGTGTCGGTGGGTCACTACGGCGGCACCCCGGGCCGCATCTTCATCCGCGAGGGTGAAGGTGTCGTGATCGTGGCCGGTCCCGAAGCGCGCCGCGGCCGGTCGCACGGGCTCGTCATCGAGCGGGTCCGGACCGAGGACGGCACCGAACTGGCCGCGACCGACTACTTCCGCACGATGGGCGGGTACCTCACCGCTCGCCCCTGACCTGCGTGCTGCTCGACGTGGCGTGTGGCCGCCCCGTGCACGCGGTCACCGGCGGTGAAGGCCTCCTTGCCTACCCTGAGGTCAGGGTCTCGGCAAAGTCGAGGTCTTGCAGGTCGGGCGGCTCATCGTCGCGGGGTCATACCGGTTGCGGAGCCGCATCGACCGATGTTCACGGACATGCCCCCGAGCGGGGACGATTTCGGACGGTGAACGTCCCGAATCTTCCCCGCTCGGCCCCTCCAGGCACTAGCGATGCCAAGCCCGGATCACCAGCAGCAGCTCGGCGACTTTGCCGGGACCCTGACCCTGAAGGTAGTGAAAGAGTCACCACCCACCGTTGTGATCCTCGGTGACACCGGAACGGACGTGACGCCAGCCTCCCGGCCGAAGTCCTGAAGGCCGCCGTCGAGCGGTGGCCTTCAGGACATGGGAAACAGCCCCGGCCACTATCTGCTCTTCCAGGACGAGCAGTTCCTGACCGCGCTCGGGGTCACCACGATCCTGGCCGTGATCGTGGTGTACAACACTTTGCGGAGCGAGTGTGCTGATCTTTCTCGGGGTGTGGATCTGGAACGACTTCATCGACCCGCTGATCATCCCCGGCCCCAGCCAGGGGACCACGATCACCACCGGGATCTACCGTTCGATCGGGCGGTACCAGGCTGATCTCGGAAGCTTGTTCGCGCTGATGTTCCTGGCGACGCTGCCGGTGCTGATCTTCTATCTGGCGCTGCAGAAACAGTTCGTGAAGGGGCGGACCGGCGGGGCGACCAAGGGCTGAACCCTGCCGCAATTAGTCCTCTAGTTGCTCAAGCCTCGGTGACCTTCCCGTCGGCCACTTCCAGCCGCCGCGTCGTCGCCACCGCCTCCAGCATCCGCCGGTCGTGCGTCACCAGCAGCAGTGTCCCCGGATACTCCGACAGCGCCGACTCCAGCTGCTCGATCGCGGGCAGGTCGAGGTGGTTCGTCGGCTCGTCGAGCACCAGCAGGTTCACCCCGCGCGCCTGCAGCAGTGCCAGCGCCGACCGGGTCCGCTCCCCCGGCGACAACGTGGCCGCCGGCCGCAGCACGTGCGCGGCCTTCAACCCGAACTTCGCCAGCAGGGTCCGCACGTCGGCGTCGGCGAGTTCCGGGACCTCGCGGGCGAAGGCTTCAAAGAGCGGAAGATCGCCGAGGAACAGCTTCCGCGCCTGGTCGACCTCTCCGACCACGACACCGGAGCCGAGCGACGCGCCGCCCTCGTCGACCGGGACCCGGCCCAGCAGGGCGGCGAGCAGCGTCGACTTCCCCGCGCCGTTGACCCCGGTGATCGCGACCTTGTCCGCCCAGTCGATCTGCAGGTCCACCGGGCCGAGGGTGAACTCGCCTCGCCGCACCACCGCGCCGCGCAGGGTCGCCACGACCGCTCCCGCCCTGGGCGCCGTGGCGATCTCCATCCGCAGTTCCCATTCCTTGCGCGGTTCCTCGACGACGTCGAGCCGTTCGATCATGCGGTCGGTCTGGCGGGCCTTCGACGCCTGCTTCTCCGTCGCCTCGCTGCGGAACTTGCGGCCCACCTTGTCGTTGTCGGTGGCCTTGCGCCGGGCGTTCTTGACGCCCTTCTCCATCCACGAACGCTGCATCGCACCACGGGATTCGAGCGAGGCCCTGGTGTTCGAGTATTCGTCGTACTCTTCGCGGGCGTGCCGCCGCGCGACGGCACGTTCCTCCAAATAGGACTCGTAACCGCCGCCGTAGGTCCGCACCTGCTGCTGGGCGAAGTCGAGTTCGACAACGCGGTCCACGGTGCGGGCGAGGAATTCCCGGTCGTGGCTGACCAGCACCGTCCCGGCGCGCAGCCCCGTCACGAACCGCTCCAGCCGGTCGAGGCCGTCGAGGTCGAGGTCGTTGGTCGGCTCATCGAGCAGGAAGATGTCGTATCGGCTCAGCAGCAGCGAAGCCATGCCCGCCCGCGCCGCCTGCCCACCGGACAGCGACAGCATCGGCTGGTCGAGATTGACGGTCAACCCGAGGTCCGCGACGACCTCGCCCGCCCGATCGTCCAGATCGGCTCCGCCGAGCGCGAGCCAGCGATCGAGGGCGACACCGTAGGAGTCGTCCGCTCCGGGCTCACCAGCGGTGAGCGCCTCGGTGGCGGCGTCGAGGGCGGCTTGCGCGGCGGTGACACCGGTACGGCGTGAGAGGAACCCACGGACAGACTCCCCTTCGCGGCGTTCCGGCTCCTGCGGGAGGTGACCGACGGTGGCCGTCGGCGGGTTCAGCCGGACACTGCCCTCTTCCGGCGGCACGAGGCCGCCCAGGGTCTCGAGCAGGGTCGACTTGCCCGCGCCGTTGACACCGACGAGACCGATCACTTCACCCGGGGCGACGACCAGGTCGAGACCGGAGAACAGAACACGGTCGCCGTGGCCGGCGGCGAGATCCTTGACAACGAGTGTGGCGCTCATGAGATCAGTAAGTCTACGGGGACCGATTGAACAGCTTGTGGTCCCTCGGAAGAGTGGCAAGTATCCAAGCGATCACGGAACGTGGGTAACCTGGTTGTTCTTCTGAACCCGAACGAACCCCCGAGCATTGAGGTCGGTGACAGCAAATGGCGGACTCCGCCACCCCGGTCCCCGTCGCCCACCAGCAGAAAGGCGGTACCCGAAGGCCGACGATGAGCAGGCGGCGGGAAGTCAGCCACGCCAGCGCGCGCTCGCTGTTGATGACCATCCTCGGCGAGTACGTCCTGCCGCGCGATCTGCCGATCTGGACGTCCACGCTGGTCGAAGCCCTGCGAGTGCTGGACATCGAGGAGAAGTCCGCACGGCAGGCGCTGGCCAGGTCCTCCGCCGAGGGCTGGGTGGTCTCCGAACGCGTCGGACGAAGAGTGCGCTGGTCGCTCACTCCACCAGGAAGACGCCTCCTGACCGAAGGCGCGGAACGGATTTACGCCTTCGGCAACGACGAGCGGGCCTGGGACGGCCACTGGCTGATGTTGATCGTCTCGGTGCCCGAAGCCAAGCGGGATCTCCGGCACCGGTTGCGCACCCGCCTGACGTGGGCCGGGTTCGGTTCACCGGTGGCGGGCGTCTGGGTCAGCCCGGACCTCTCCCGCCAGCGGGAAGCCCAGCAGATCGTGCAGGAACTCGGACTCGACGCGCAGGCTATGTCGTTCACCGCCGCCTACGGCGATGTCGGCGATCAGGAGACGATGGTCGCGCGGTCCTGGGATCTCAGCGAACTCAAGGATCGCTACGAGGACTTCATCGACCGTTTCACCGGTTCACGGCCTTCGGGTGAACGCGGCGTTTTTCGTGCACAGACCGAACTCGTCCACGAATGGCGTAGTTTTCCCTTTCTCGATCCACGGCTTCCGCTAAAACTGCTCCCCGACGGTTGGAGCGGCGTGCGCGCGGCGGACCTGTTCCACCGCAAGTACGTCGAATGGCGACCAGAAGCACAGGGCCAGTGGGACGAACTCGCGGACACCTCCGGCTAGGGTCACGGAAAACGATCTAGCGGAGGGAACTCGTCTTGGCCACCTCGATCCGCCTCGACCGCGAGGACGACGACGTCGCCGTCCTGACCATCGCTTCGCCGCCGCTGAACCTCTACACCGCGGAACTCCAGCGGGAACTGGGCGAGGCGATCGGCGAACTGGAGGCAACACCGCCACGCGCGGCGCTCATCCGGGCCGAGGGAAAGATCGTCAGCGGCGGCGTCGACGTCTCCCTGTTCGACGCCCAGTCCTCCGCGGCCGAGGCGAAGGTGCTCTTCGATGGGATGCTGGCGATCCCCGACCGGATCGCCGCACTCCCGGTCCCCACCGTGTTCGCCGCCCACGGCCTGTGTCTGACCTGGGCCTTCGAGGTCGCGGTCGCCTGCGACATCATCCTCGCGACCGAGAGGGCCAAGTTCGGCCTGGTCGAACGCGTCGTCGGCCTGACCCCGACCATGGGCGGCACGCAGCGGCTCGCCGCCCGCGCCGGCGTCGGCCGCGCCAAGGAGTTCGTGATGACCGGCGCGACCTACGACGCCGCGACCCTGGAACGCTGGAACGTGGTGAACCGCGTGTTCCCGATCGACGGCTTCGACGAGGCCGTACGCGCCTTCACGACCGACCTCGCGCACGGGCCCACAAGGGCGCACGCGGCCACCAAGAAGGTCCTCGAGCACTACGAGCACGGCGGTGTCGCCGAGGCGAACGAGCACATCACGACGATCGCCGCCGGTCTCTTCGACACCGAGGACCTGCGCGGCGCGGTGAAGTCGTTCCTCGCCGACGGCCCCGGCAAGGCGACCTTCACCGGCCGCTGATCCGCTACGGCCGTTGGCCGACCGCGTCCACCACTCCGGACGCGGTCACCGCCGTCCCATTCCCGCCCAGGTACAGGAACGTGTCAGCGGCGAAGACGATCATATCCGGTTTCGCCACCTTGGGGTCGTCCTCCGGCCTGAGCGGCCAGGTGATGCCCACACCGGGCCTGCCGGCCCCGTCCTTGGCGTGTTCGACGGCGCGCAGGCCGGGCACCTTGGCCGCCGCGCCGAACAGGGCCGCCCGAACGGCGGGCGGAAGGTGGTTTTCGTTCGCCAGCGCGAGGATGTCCTTGCCCATCGCGTTGTAGTCGCCCTTCTCACCGCTGTGGTCGGCATTGTCGGCATTGAGGTAGGCGAACATCGCGTCCGCGTCGGTGGGAAGATCCGCCCGGTAGTGGGGCCGCGGCGTGCACGGTTCCATGACGCCCTTGAGCGGCTCTTCGCCCTTGTACGCCTGCGCCAGCCCGTTCCGACAGCCCGGAAGCGGGAAGAAACTTCCGTCCGCCATCTTGATCAACCCGTCACGGGTGCCGTCCGCCGAAAGCCACGATTCCCGCTCACCGTCGGGCTGCTTGGTCTTCGTGTAGACGAACTGGTCCGGTTTCGGCGGCGTGTCCGGTGTTTTCAGCGCGGCGGCGGCGGCGCCGCGCAGCACGGCCACGGGATCCGCGGTGGCTGTGGGCGGTTCCAGTCCTGCCGGGGCGAGCGCCACGACGGCGGTGATGGCCGCGGCCAGGCCCGCCGCCCCCACCCCGGTCCAGACCCAGCGCCGCCGGTTCTTCGGCGGCACCACGTTTTCCGGCTCGGCGGCGGCGATCTCGGCCAGCAATCGCGCGCGCGCCGGGCTGAGTACACCGGATTCCGCGAGTGGCACCGAGCCGGTCCGCTCGGCGATCAGGTTCAACTCATCCATGGTTGGCGATCTCCTTCGCAGTCGTGGTTTCCGGACGCTCCAGCGCCTCACGGACTTTCCGGCGGGCACGGTTGAGCCGTGAGCGGACGGTGCCGAGCGGGATGTCCAGCGCCGCGGCCACCTCCTCGTAGCTCAGACCTTCCCCCGCGAACAGCGTGAGGGTGTCCCTGTCGCCGTCGGCCAGTTCCGCCAGCGCTGAGTCCAGCAGCTTTCCCATCGCCTCGGCGGTCACCTGGTCGGCAACGCGCTCGGCATGCCCCTCTTCCTCGGGCGGCGGACCGAGGGCTTCCCGCAGTTTCAGTTCCCTGACTTCGTCCCGGCGCCGCTGGGCCACCAGGTTGGTCGCGATGCCGTAGAGCCACGGCCGGGCGACGCGGCGCTCGGTGTCATATCCCTCGCGCTTGCGGAAAGCCACCAGGAACGTCTCCCCCAGCGCGTCCTCCGCGGCGGCGGGACCGATGCGTCTGACCAGGTAGCGGTGGATGTGCGCGGCATGCCGGTCGAAGATCGCGGAGAACCAGTCCGGACTGGTCACCGACCTCGCGATGACTTCCGCGTCTTCCAGATCGCTCGGATCCGCCCTCGATGAACTCATGAACCGCCCTTCGCCGTTCGCCAGTGTCACCCTGTTGTCCGCATCCGGTGTCGAATGGGTTCACGCCCGACGAATCGGTCTAGACCTTTAATGCGAGCCGCGCTACATTCAAGTGTGGTCTAGACCACAGCGCGCCAGTTCAGAGCAGGTCAGTCTCGCCGCCTCTTTTGGAGAGAACCGCCATGAGACGCACCAGAAAACGACTACTCAGCGCACTTACCGTGCTACTCCTCGCCGCCGGGCTCCTGGTGGCCGCGGGAAGTCCGGCGATGGCGGCGGGCCGCCTCCGCGCCGCCTTCACCTTGACCGGCACCACCGGTGAGTACACCGTCACCAACCCCAGCAGCGAAACCGTCGCCGACTGGTCCATCACCTTCACCGTCCCCGCCGGCGTGACCGCCACGAGCGGCTCCAACGCCACGGTTTCCCAAGCGGGCAACCAGGTCACCCTCGTTCCGGCGTATTACATCAAATCCCTCGCGCCGGGCCGTTCGACCTACCCGTACAGCCCGTCGTTCAGGCTCAGTTCCGCGGTCAACCCGACCACGTGCCGGATCGACGACGCCAACTGTGACGGTTCGGGCGACACGCCGCCGTCGACGCCGGCCAACCTGCGCCTCGTGGCGAAGACGACCACGACCGCCGCGCTGGCCTGGAACGCGTCGGTACCGGGCTCGCTGCCCGTCGCCCGTTACGACGTCTACCAGGGCACCACGCTGGCGGCTTCGGTCACCGGCACCGAAGCGAGGATCACGGGGCTGACGCCGAACACGGCGTACAGCTTCACCGTCGTCGCCAAGGACCGGAAGGACGCCAAGTCTCCGGCCACCCCCGCCCTGGCGGTCACCACCAACAACCCGGGCGACGACACCCAGGCGCCGACGGCACCGTCGAACCTCCGCTCGACCGCGGTCACGGCGAGTTCCGTCGCCTTGGCGTGGAACGCCTCCACCGACAACACCGGCGTCGTCTCCTATGACGTCTACCGTGGCACGACCCTCGCCACCACGGTGACCGGGACGACCGCGACGGTGACCGGTCTTTCACCGTCCACTTCGTACAGTTTCACGGTCAAAGCCCGTGACGGCTATGACAACGTCTCCGCGGCGAGCGCCGCCGTCAGCGCTCGCACCGGCGACATCGTGAACGGGTACGCCCGGGTCGGTTACTTCGTCCAGTGGGGCATCTACGGCCGCCAGTTCTTCGTCAAGAACCTGGTGACCAACGGATCCGCGAGCAAGCTGACGCATCTGCTGTACGCCTTCGGGAACATCGACCCGGTCAACCACACCTGTCTTTCGGGTGTCACCAAGGGAACGACGTCGAATCCCCAGGACCCGAACCAGGGTGACGGCGCGGGCGACGCGGAAGCCGACTACTCGAGGCCGATGTCCGCGGCGCAGTCCGTCGACGGTGTCGGCGACACCGGCTGGGAAACGTTGCGCGGCAACTTCAACCAGCTGAAGAAGCTCAAGGTCAAGAACCCCAACCTGAAGATTCTCATCTCCTTGGGCGGCTGGACCTACTCGAAGTACTTCTCCGACGTCGCGGCCACGGCCGCGTCACGGCAGAAGTTCGTCGCGTCGTGCATCGACACGTACCTGAAGGGGAACGTGAAGGCGTACGGCGGCGCCGGCGGGCCGGGCACGGCCGCGGGCATCTTCGACGGCATCGACATCGACTGGGAGTGGCCGGGCAGCCCCGACGGGCACCCCGGGAACCACTGGAGTGCCAACGACAAGACGAACCTGACCGCCCTGCTGGCCGAGTTCCGCACACAGATGGACGCCTACGGCGCCACCACCGGCAAGCGGTACGAACTGCAGGCGTTCACCCCCGCCGACCCGGCGAAGGTGAGCGGCGGCTGGGAGATCCCGAAGATCTTCGACTACCTCGACGTCGCCAACGTGCAGGGCTACGACTTCCACGGCTCGGGCAGCGACAACTCGTGGGAGCCGAACCGCACCGGCCATCAGGGGAACCTGTACGCCGACGCGGACGACCCGTACAACTTCAAGTTCAGTGTTGAGTCGGCGATCAACGCCTACACCAATGCCGGGGCCAATCCACGGAAACTGACACTCGGCCTCGCCTTCTACGGGCGAGGGTGGCAAGGGGTCGCGGCCGGCGCGAAGAACGGTGAATGGCAGAGCGCGACCGGAGCCGCGCCCGGCCAGTTCCCCGAGGAAGCAGGTACCCGTGGCTACGCGAATCTCCTGGCCAGTGTCCCGAACTGCACCGTCCAGCACGACACCGCGGCCGTGGCCACAGCGTGCTACACGGGCAACGGCGGGCAATGGTGGACCTTCGACGACGCCTGGTCCATCCAGCAGAAGGTCGCCTGGCTCAAGACCAGAGGACTGCTTGGAGTCATGGCATGGGAGATGTCCGGTGACACCGGATCCCTCATGACCACAGTGGACAACTCGCTGAAGTAGTGATCACTGAAGGCCTTCTTGCCTACCATGAGGGCAGGGTCGAGGTCTTGCAGGTCAGGCGGTTGATTCGTCGCTGCGTGAGCACACCGGTCGCGGAGCTCGATCATCAGATACCCCGCCGCACACCCGAGTGGGGAGGATTTGGGACGTTCGACCTCCCGAATCCTCCCCACTCGGCCCTTACAGGCACTAGCGATGCCAAGCCCGGATCACCAACAGCAGCGCAGAGCAGCAGCTCCGCGACCCGCCGGGCCTTCACCTTCTCCGCGGTTTGCTGCACAGTGTGCCTGTGACTCCTGCGAACGACGACCGCATCCTGATCATCGTCGGCTCCTACACCGCCGCGAGCGACGGCAACGGCGAAGGTATCGGCACCTTCTGGCGAGACGGGCGGACCGGGGCGCTGACCCCGGCGGGCTCGCTCGCGCTGGACTCGCCGAGCTGGCTGACCCCGCATCCCACACTGCCAGTGCTCTACGCCGTGAACGAGACGGCCGAAGGGGCGATCACCGCCGTGGCGGTCGCCGAAGACGGCACCCTGGAGGCCCTGAACTCGCTGCCGACCGGCGGCGCGGATCCATGCCATCTGGCGATCACTCCCGACGGCCGGTACCTGTTCTGCGCCAACTACGGCGGCGGAAACCTGGCCGCGTTCGCGCTGGGTCCGGACGGGTTGCCCACCGTGCGTACGGTGCTGGTCCAGCACGAAGGCACCGGCCCCGACGCCAGGCGGCAGGAAGCCGCTCACGTCCACATGGCCGTGGTCGACGAGAGCGGCACGCTGGTCAGCGCGGTCGACCTTGGCACCGACGAGATCCGCAGCTACCGCCTCAGCGAGAAAGGGGACCTGGTCCCCGTCGCGGTGTCGGCACTGCCCGCGGGGACCGGCCCTCGGCAGCTGGTCCGGCGCCCGGGCACGAACCACGCGTACGTCGTCGGCGAACTGGCCGCGTCGCTGGTGACGGTGCGCGAAGAGCCGCCGGGCACGTTCACCGTGGAGAACTCCGTCCCCGCGACGCTCGAGCCCGGTCACGACAACCTCCCGGCGCAACTGGAACTGTCCGGAGACCGGCTGTTCTTGTCGAACCGGGGACCCGAAACGATCACGGAGTTCGGTCTCGACGGCGTAACTGTCGCCGACCACAGGACCGGCGCATGGCCGCGGCATTTCTCCGTTGTCGGCGACCATTGTTATGTCGCGGCACAGAGCGCCGACATGATTCAGGCCTACGAACTCGCGACCTGGACTCTGATCGGCAGTTATCCCATCGGGAGCCCGGCGTTCGTTGGCCCCTGGCGGCACTGAAACAGGCCACGACGCGATGATGTCGAGCCCGTACGCTCCACTGTCCCGGTCACCGAAACCGCGTGCCGTCGTCGAATGTGGTCCCTATTCGACTCCGAACATCGGCTGTACCGACGAACGGCAAGACGCGATCGCCGCGTATTCACTTTCCCTAGCCTGGTACCTCACGCGCGACGTGAAATACGCGACCAAGGCGATCCGGATCATGGACGCTTGATCCGCCGTGCTGAAAGATCGCACGAACAGCAACGCGCCCTTGCACTCGGCGTGGTCGGCCTCCTCGTTGCCGCGCGCGGCGGAGACTGTCGAGCCCACTTACCCGAGCCGCTTTGGCACCATGCTCCGAAACGTGTACCTGCCCGAGGTGATCAACAGCAGTCACGGCAACGGGAACTGGGAACTCAGCATGACCGAGGTCGCGATCGGCAGCGGCCTGCACACCCGCGACAAGATCGCGAAATACCGCAAAGCCAGACGACGTTCGTCAACGGCCTCTCACAGGAGACCTGTCGCGACTTCACCCACACCGGCTACGGTCTCGCCGCCGTCGCGAACTTCGCCGAGACCACTTGCATTCAGGGCCAGGACCTCTACCCGGAGATCGCCGACCGCCTCCGCGAAGGCCTCGGCTTCCACGCGAAGTACCAGATGGGCGCGGCCATCCCGTCGTGGCTGTTCGGTGGCAGCCTGAAGCTCGGCCTCGGCCCGATCACCGAAGTCGGCTACAACCACCTCGGGCACACCATGAGCAACACCGAGGCCCTCACCCTGCGCCAGCGCCCCGCGGGCCCCGACGGCCTGTTCGTGTCCTGGCAGACCCTCTCGCACGCGGACGACCCACAGTGACTCCGTGAGGGCCGCCTGATTGCGGCAGGGCGGCCCTCACGGTCCGTTTTCGCAGGTCAGACATACAGTTACCCCTGGTTGCAAGCCCGGTTTCGGGACCCGCTAAAGTACTCACATCGCACTCCACGGAGCGCGGGTCCGGGCTGTGGCGCAGTTTGGTAGCGCACTTGACTGGGGGTCAAGGGGTCGCAGGTTCGAATCCTGTCAGCCCGACCGGAACGAAGAACCGCTTGATTTGGACGAAAGTTCGGGTCAGGCGGATTTTTCGTTATGCCGCAAGAGATTTACGGTGCACACCGAGGCAAGCGCTTGGGACCACGTGGGGACCAGATCGATTTCAGGGCTCCTGGCGCACTTGACTGAGGCAAGATGGAGTCAGCGAGCCTACTTCGAACGGGTGGATCCTGCTGATCAAGCGTGATTAACCACGTCGGCGCCGCACGCGGCAGTCTCCCCGCGGAGGTGAACAATTCCTACGCACTGTCACCACACGTTCACGTGCCGTCATGAGAGAATGGCAATGATATCGGCGGGTCGAGTTGCCTGGCCCGCCCACGCCGCGCGATGCGCGGCCATTGCTCTATCGAGAGGAAGGGCAAACGTGTCGTGATTGGCGGGCGAGTCGACTGTGGGCCGAAGGCTCCCCTCGCCTCGTCTGACGCGGCGAGGGACGCCTTCGGGACCCGTTCACGCGCGGCCTGAATATCTACAAAGGTCATATTTTGTGGCCAAATGCTCGATCAAGACCCGCGCAAATGGCTTGAATCAGACACCCGCGTCCCGAAAGTGTCCTTTGTGGATAGTCAAGGAGGGTCTGGTCTCCCAACCGAGCCCGTTGCCGCCGCGAACCCGCCATGCCCTGTTTGACTTACCCCTCAATATCCCGAATCGCCCTCACGACCCCTCGGGTCGGGCCGGTGGTCCCGCCAGTCACGCGAAACCGCCCAGCAGTAGGTAGCCAAGGCGCGGTTGACGCCAACCCGAACCGCCACTCACGACCCGAGCACTAGGCGCGGACGTCGAGGGAGATCGCGGCCCGCACCTTCTTCTCCAGTTCGTCCAGTTCGCCGGGGGTGACGGCGTCGATGAAGAAGCTCACCGAGCGGTCGTCGGAACTGGCCAGCGGCCTCAGTTTCGTGCCGCGCGGCTGGTGGACCAGGACCGCGCGGAGGGTGGGGGCGTCCTCCGGGGCGCCAGGCAGGATGTCCGGCCAGACGCCGCTGGAGCCGATCCACACCGGGTCGACGTCCGGCCAGTCGACGAGGACGTCGGCCAGTTCGCCGGTTTCGTGCTCGAGGTAGACCTGCCGGGCGTAGCGGCTCGGGCTCGGGTACGCCGCCTGCTCGCCGAGGGCGATGCGGATGATCTCCGGTTCCAGCGGGGCACCGGTGGCCAGTTGGTAGAGCACCAAGAGCCCGTCGCCGGGAGTGCGGCCGGCGATCTCCATCAGCCGGGGGACGCCATCGGAGCCGACCCGCCATTCGGAGTGCGCGATGCCGTCGGCGAACGCCAGTTTGCCCAGTAGCGCGCGGTTCGCGCCGAGCACGCTGTCGCGGACGCCGTCGTCGGCGGTGGGCACGCTGTGCGCGAGTTCGACGAACGTGCGGGCGTGCGAATCGGTGGTCTCCTTGCCGGTGACCGACGCGAAGATGACTTCGCCTTGCTGCACAAGGCTTTCCACCGAGTACTCCGGGCCGTCGACCTTCTGCTCCACCAGGACGACCTCGTGCCCGGGGTACTCGGCGAGACGACGGCGCAGCTCACCCTCGTCGCGGACCGTCTCCACCCCGGAACTCGACGCGCGGCCGGCGGGTTTGACCACCGCCGGATACGTGACGCCGGACAGATCGGTGGTGTCGCGGTCGCCCGCCGGGATGGTCAGCGACGGCGGGCTCAGCTCCGGCGCGTACCAGCGTTGCAGGAACTTGCTGCGGCACGCGCGGCTGGCGCGCAGTCCGGGCGACGGGACGCCGAGCGCGTCGCACAGCAGGCCGGTCGGTTCGGCCAGGTAGTCGCCGACGGCGTAGGCGCCGACGATGTCGTACCTGGCTCGCCAGGCGGTGGCCTGCGCGACCGCGCCGGCGAGAAAGGCGCCCTGCACGGTGAAATCACCGGAGACGTAGCCGATCTCGGTGATCTGCGAGGCCGGGTTGTCCTGGTCGCCGACCGCCGCTGTCGCCTGGTCGCGGTAGGACTCGGCGGTGATCACCAGGACACGCAGGCCGCGCCGGGTCAGCTCGCCGAGGTAGAGCGGATTGCGCCGGATCACCGGGAACGAGCCGGTGAGGATGACGGCGCCGGGCTTGTCGGTGGACGGGGTCATACTGCCTCCTCGCTGGTCGGTTCAGGAATCGGTGACGTGGATCGGCAGGCCCTGCCCGGCAAGGCGATCCAGCCAGCGTTCCGCGGTTGCCGGATCGGGTGCGCCCTGGACCAGGCCCGCAGGCAGGTTTCCGTCGAGCAGTTCGCCGATGCCGAGGGCGAGCGGCAAGGACACGCAGCGCGCCATGGCGCTGGCCCCGGGGTCGCCGACGAGATCCAGCGAGTACCGGCCGGACCAGGCGCGCCCGTCCTCGCCGCGGGCGGAAAGCTCCACGGCCAGCACGACGCGGTCGCGGTCCTGCGCACCCGTCGGGTAGCGGGCGGCGAGTTCGGCGGCCAGCTCGGTGATCCGGTCCGAATCACCCTCGCGCAGTTCGGCGAACACGTCCGCCCACGCGTCCAGCCAGCCGTCCAAGCGCAAGGTGCCGCGGACGAAAGCGTCCAGCCGCCAGGTTTCCGGCAGCCCGTACTGACGGATGTAGGGCAGGCTGTCGCGGTTGGGATAGACCTCGAACCGCTCACCGTCGAGGTCCAGCGGCCGCGCCACCTCCCACGGCCGGTCGGCGACCTGCTTGTCCCCCGCCTCGACGTAGTGCGCCGGCGTGAGCAGCGCGGTGAGCACGCCGCGCGGCGCCCAGCTGAACCGGTAGCGGAAGTCGTTCGGTTCCGCGGGCACCCCGCCGCAGTAGGAGGTGAACGCCGCGGTGGCGCGCGAGTCCTGGCCCAGTGCCCGCGCCGCGCGCGTGACCAGGACGTCGGCGAAGAGATGGTCGATGCCCGGGTCGAGTCCGATCTCGGTGAGCACGGTCAGCCCGGCACCGGACGCCTTGTCCGCGTCGGCGCGGATCTCGTCCGACGCGTAGCTGCTGCACGCGAAGTGCGCACCCTTGTCCAGGCAGATCCGCAGCAGCCCGGGGTGTTCGGTGCCCGGCAGCATCGAGACGACGACGTCGCCCGCGGTGACCTCGGCGGCGAGCGCCTCGGGAGTGAACGCCCGCGGCTCGCCCTGAGCGCCGAGCCGGTCCAGGCAGGCGGCGGCCTTGGCTTCGGTGCGGCCCCAGACCAGCACGCGGGCCCGCTCGGCCAGGGTGGTCAGGCCGGGTCCGGTGGACAGTCCGGTGCCGACCCAGTGCACGGCCGGGGTGTCAGACATGGTCTTCCTTCCGATGGAGGTCGTGGCTTTCGCGGGCGGTGGTGAACGCGGTGACGGCGCGCCGCCAGACGTCGGAATCGCCGAGGGCGGTCAGATGCGGGCCCAGATCCGCGGCGAAGTCCACGGTGGCCTCACGGGGCAGCAGCGACGGCAGGTTGTCGATGGCGATCACGTCCAGCCCGTCGAGCCGGAGCACCGGCTCCTCCCAGGTGGTGGTTTCGTCGTAGATCGGCAGCGCGTGGGCGGGCGAGCCGACGTCGCAGGTGACGTCGGCGACGATGGACAACCGCCGCGGGCGGCGCAGTGTCTCCGCGGTCAGGAACGGGGTGATCGGGCCGGTGGCGAGTACCGCGTTGACCAGGATGTCGTGGTCGAGCAAGGCCGTCACGTCGAGGTCCTTGGTCTCTTCCAGGTCCCAGCGGGTCACTTCCGCGCCCGCCGCGGTGAGCGCGTCCCCGGCGCCACGGCCGCAGCGGCCGAGGGCGCCGATCACCAAGGCGCGCACAGGTTTCCCGTCCGCGATCAGGGCTTTGTCGAGGTCCTCACGGGTGCCGGGTTCCAGCGGCTTACTCAGTTTGCCGCGGTGCCGCAGGACGGCGAGCGCGGCGCCGATATACCCGGCCCAGTACCCGAAGGCGGCGACCCGGCGGCCGTGGTCGTCGACGAGGCTCTCCAGATCCAGCAGGGCCCCACCGCCGTCGGTGAAGCGGCGCAACAGCTCACGCGCGCCGGGCTGGTTCTTGTAGGCGTGCCCGAAGAAGATGTGCCGATGCCGCAGCGCGTCGGGCTGATCGGGCAATTCCTTCAGCCCCAGCACATGGACGTCGTCCGGGGCGTCGGGCCAGCTTCCCGCCGGGACGAGCGCGCAGCCCGCGGCGGCGTACTCCTCGTCGGCGAACACCCGTCGCGGCGACCGTTCCACGCTGACGGCGACGCCCCCGCGGACCAGGTCCCCGGCCGAATCCGGGGACAACGGCGCGCGCCGCTCGGTCGACCGGAACTCTTCGCGCATCAGCAACTTCAACTCGGTCACAACACCAGCTCCGCACTCTCGTCTTCGGTGGACTCGGCCGCCGCGAGGTCGTTTTCGACGTCGCGAAGCAGCGGCTGCTCCAGAAAGTAGGCGAAAGAGGCGTAACCGCGCCAGATCCGGTGCCATTCCCCCGCGACGGCCGATTCGCCGCTGGTGCGCCGCACGCGGTCGAGGTACGCGACGATGATGTCGGCGGCCTGTTTGGCGTGTCCGGCGGAGAAGTTGTCGATGGTCAGGTGCGCCTGTTCGTAACAGTCGTCGAAACCGTGGTGGCGCAGCTTCTGGATCTCGTGCAGCCGCATCTCGCCGGAGCCGAACATCTCGATGGCCAGGTTGTAACCCAGGATCTCGTTGTAGAAGCGGTCCGGGAACAAGCACATCGACAGCTGCTGCAACGCGAAGCCGTACATGTCGTCGGGCAGTTCGTCCTGGTCGGCGAACTCCTCGGTGCGGATATGCGGCAGCTCCCTGCCCTGGCTGACCATCGCGCGGCGGGTGAGCGTGAGGTGGTTCTTGCGCAGGTCGCCGTTGCCCATCTCGTCGGCGTGGATGCGGAACAGCATCCCGTCGCTCTCCCGCTCGCGGCGGCCCAGCCTGCCGACGCGGTGCAGCCAGGCGCCGTCGATCAGATAGGTCAGCTGGTAGGTGCTCTGCCGGAACAGCACCTCGTCGGCGTCCGGGACCTCCTCCAACGGCTTGTACGGGTCGACCAGCTTCTCCCAGTAGATCTTCTCCGCCCGCGCGTAGAGGGCGTCGGCGTCGTAGTCGAAGAAGCTGGCGTCGGTGTAGCGGCCGCCCGCGCCGTGCACGAACAGCACCTGAGCGTCGGCGAAGCACCGCTCCGCGCGTTCGATCGCCACGGGCAACGTGTTGGCGTGGTTCTCGATGGTGATCAGCCGGTAGAACAGGTCGCGTTCGTCGGACGGCGGCGAGTCGTCGAACACGACGTCGTCCGGCGCGGCCTCGGTGATCGCGGCCGACCAGCGGGCGGCGGCGTCGTCGCCCACGGTGTTGAGCCGTACGGTGATCGACGGCCGGTCGCCCTTGTGCACGGTCGCGACCCACTCGGCGAGCACGGCGGCTTCCCGCTCGTCGAAGATGCCGAACATCGGCCCGCCGAACCGGGTCGCGGCGAGGAACCAGCAGTCCCCGTCCGGTTGTTCGGCCAGGTACGGGGATTCCCGGAAGTCGGTGAGGAACGCGGCGAGCACGGCGGGGTCGGCACCACCGGCGGCGCGGCCGAATTCGGCGAACACGTCCACCAGCCGCCGCTCGCCCAGCGCGACCCGGCCGTGCTGCCGTCCGGCCAGCGGCGCGTGCCGGGAGATCACCTGGGCGACCTGCGACTCCAGCGTTTGCGCGCGGCGGAACTCGGCCAGTTCGGTGAGCAGGCCGGCCTGGTCCCGTTCGAGTGACAGTGTCAGCGCGACCGCGGCCAGTACTCGTTCGCGGTCTTCCGGGCTCGCCTGCCCGGCGTATTCGGCGAGCAGGGCGTCGAGGTCGCCCGCTCGGATCGGCGGCGGCGTACCCAGCAGCTTGTCGTCGACGCCCAGCCGGTGGAAGGCGTGGTGCAGGCCGACGACCTCGGGCAGGAAGTTGCCAGGCAGCACCGAAAGCGCCAGCGGGAAACAGGCGAGCAGGACTGTCGCGGGCCGGGCCCCGGCACGGTCGAGGAAGTCCGCGGCGGCGATGTCCGGCAGCGCCGCTCCGGCGTCTTCCAGCGCCCGGGCCCGGCGGTGCTGGGTGGATGCGAGCGGGTCGCCGCCCCCGGCGAGGTCGAAGTGGTGGGCGAACAGGCGGTTCACCACCACGGCGGGCTGGGTGGCCGGTTGCGAGACCGTGTCCAGCCAGCAGCCGTCGAGCAACGCGAGCACGCCGCGCTGACGCAGCAGATCCACGCGGATCTCCGGTTCGGCGGTGGCGACGGCGTCCAGCACCGGGGCGAGATCGGCGCGAGCCTGTTCGACGAGTTCGGCGACAGCCGCGGGCAGGTCTTCGACGGGCTCCCTGCGGGCCTGGCCCAGGAAAGCGTGCAGGACCCGGCGGGCGAGCAGCAGTGTCGCCTCGGATTCGCGCTCCTGCAACAAGGTCCGGAAGATCTCGTGCGGGCCCGCGGCGATCACCGCGTCGACGGCGTCACCGGTGCCGGGTGTGAAGTGGAAAGGCTTACGTGGCAAAGACGTCGTGGTGTCGTCGGGGACGAGGGTCGGCTCAACGGCCATCGGTCGCTCCTTCCGGTTTGCGGACCAGGACCCCGGCGCGGGAGCCGGGGACGCTCGACGCCAGCAGGTAGTGCCCGCCGGGGCGGACCCGTCCCGCCGCCTCGCGGTCGGCGAGGTTGATCAGCGGGTCCGCGGCGAAGCAGTGGCCGATCCGGGTGATGTTCGTGGTGTCCAGCTGGGCGGGGGCGAATCCGGCTTGCCGTTCTTTCATCACCAGCAGCGGCAGGTAGATGTTGGCGTGCAGCAAGGCATCCAGGTCCCGGGTGTCGATACCGCGGGTGCCGAGGAGCTGCTCGTTGACCTGCTTGGCGAGATCGGAACTGATCTCCGAAGACCAGTCCAGCGACGCGGTTTCCTGGGCGGACGCGCATCCGAGCACCTCGTAGGCGTCGCTCTCGGCGCCGACCAGGCAGGCGGCGGCGCCGTCGCTGAACAACGCGTAGCCGGTGATCCGGGTGTTCTCGTCGAACACCCTGTCCGCGGTGACGACCAGGATCCGGCGGAAGCGGCCGACGGCGACCAGTGCGGTGGCGACGTCCAACCCGGACAGCAGATTGACGCAGCGGCCCATGCTCACGCCGTAGACGGGGATGTCGCCGAGACCGAGCCGGGTGAGCACACCGCGGATGAACGCGCCGTGCCCCTCCGCCGGACCGGGCAGGTAGGTGGAGCAGAACACGAGGGCGTCGACCTCGCCCGGGTCGGTCCCGGTGGTGCGCAGGGCTTCCGTGCCCGCGTCGACGGCGAGGTCGTCCAGTCCGCGTTCGGTGCGGAAGACGCTCCCCCAGCCCCACATCCGGGGTTCGAGGGCGAGCCCGTACTCCTCGGCCTTGGCTTCCAGACCGGGCAGGTCCGCGTGGTCGATCTCCTGTTCCCCGAGCACATATCGAGGATCGCTGAGGAACACCGTCATCAGATCACCTCCACGTGCGTCGCGGCTTCGGCGTGCGCGCGCAGCAGCGACACGACCGGCTCCGGATCCGGATCGAAGTAGAAGTGCCCGCCGGGAACGCGATGCTGCTCCGGCGGCTCGGCGCACTCCTTGTCCCAAGGCGCGACCTGGGCGTCGCCGACGTGCGGGTCCTCGGTGCCGACGATGACCGAGACGCCGATCTCCAGCGGAGGCGCCGGCCGGTAGCGGTAGCCCACGGCCAGGTCGAAGTCGGCCTTGAGACCGGGCAGCAGCAGATCCAGCACGTCCTTGTCGGCGACGACGTCGGGCGGGAACTGTCCGAAGAAGGCCAGCGCCTCGGCGAATTCGGCGCCTTCGAGCCCGGCGATCCCGCGCACCCGTTCCGAGGGCAGCAGCGAGGGGCCGGAGATCCCGGACGCGGTGAGATGGCCGACGGCGTGGACGTCACGCAGCCTGCGGGCGACCTCGAAGGCGAGCAGCCCGCCGAAGCTGTGGCCGAACAGCTGCGCCGGCCGCGGGTCCCGGCCGACCTCGTCGGCGATCGCGTCGGCGATCCGGTCGGCGAGGTCGTCGAACACCGGGAGCGGTTCGTGCGCGCGGTGCGCCTTGCCCGGCGGGCAGACCGCGACGACGTCGGCGTGGTCGTCGAGACGCGGTTGCCAGTCGAGGTAGGCGCGAGGATCGCCGCCCGCGTAAGGGAAACAGAAGACCCGGGCGGGGCGATCACCGCCGCGGGTGAGGAACCAGTCGGGCACCGGGGTGTCTCCTCTCGGGATCAGAGCGCGAAGGATTCGGTGGCCGAGACGGCCGGGTCGCCGGGGCGTACGTGCAGTTCCCCCCGGCCCGGCCGGAGCACCACCGCGGCGACGGTTCGGTCGCGGCGGATGTCGCCGTTCCCGGCGACGCGCACCGGATCCTGGGACAGCAGCGCGAAATGGTCCTCTGTGGACGCTCGCGCCGGAAGCCGGTCGAGCCCCGTGCGGCAGGCCTTCAGGCGCTGCACGGAGAAGTTGCGGGCGAACACGGTCAGCTCGTCGCGCGGTGCGAGGTCCGGATGCAGGAAATGGTTGGTATGCGTCGATTCCGCACCCTCGGTCACCCGGACGTCGTCGTCGGCGACCTCCACCCAGGCAGTCGTTTTCGCGTCGCACAAGGTCAGCGACCGCGAACTGGCCAGCCGCAGGCCGCGCAGCGCGTCCAGTGCCTCGGCGACGGTGTCGCAGGTGTCCAGCAGATGCCGGATCGCCAGATACGGCGACAGCCCGTGCCGCCATTTCCCGGCCAGCACCAGGTTCAGCCCCACGGCGAGCCCGGCGTTGTTGACGCCGAGGTAGCCGAGCAGGCCGCCGAAGCTGAGCACCAGCGACCGCCGCGTCCCGGCTCGCACGTCCAGGACGGCGATGTGGTCGTCGAGGTCGCCGTTGAGGTCGACGGTCTGTGCCAGCACCGGTTCGGCTCCGGTCCGCGCGTAGGTGGTGCAGTCGCCCATCGTCGGCAGCTTCTGGTAGCCGAGCACCTCGCGGCGCACCTGCAGCAGCACCGCCTCCTCGTGGGCGATGCCCGCACCGTCGGCCAGGCCGCGGATCTCCGCACCCAGTTCCGGGGTCTGTTCGTCGATGGCGTCGGCGTACGCGGCGAGGTCCGGGCGCAGCGCGTCGAGGGTCAGCGGATCGGGCGAGAGCGCGTTGAGGCGGGCGAGCCGGTCGCCGAGGAAGCCCCGCAGCCCGGTCGCGAGCGCCTCGCCATGTGCCCGGCCGCGGGCGAAGGCGTCACCGGGGGCATGTACCAAGGGAATGGTCACGAGCCACGCTCCTTGCCCTTCCTGCCCGCGAGCAGGGTGGCCGCGACCTCGGGCCATTCGGCGCGCAGGACGCTGTAGAAGACGGCGTCCCGGCGGCGGTTGCCCGGCATCGGGTTGAAGCTGCGCAGGATGCCCTCCTCCGCCGCGCCGATGTTGCGAAGTCCCTGGCGGGCCTGCTTGTTCAGCGCGTCGGTCTTGAACTCGACCCGCTCGGCGCCCAGGTGCTCGAAGGCCTCGCGCAGCATCAGGTACTTGGCCCAGTGGTTGACGCCCTTGCCGTGGAATTTGGTGCCCAGCCAGGACCAGCCGATCTCCAGCCGTCCCGCGGCCTGGTTGATGCTGCAGAAGCTCATGCTCCCCGCGATCAGCCCGGACGACAGGTCGGTGATGACGTACACGACCCGGTCCCCCGCGGCCTGGTCGGCGACAGCGGCGTCGAAGAACGCGTCGAACTGTTCGTCGGTCTCGATCAACTGCACGAAGTAACGCCAGATCGCCGGGTCGAGCGCGTGCGTGCGCAGTGGCTCGCGGTCGGTCTCGGCGATCGGGCGCAGTACCACGTGCTCGTCGGCCAGTTCGGTCCGGGCGAGGTCCGCCCAGTTCTGCTCGGTCACTTCGTCACCGCCCCGGCGAGGGCGTCGGTGACGTCGCGCAGGGTGCGCATGGCGGCCACGTCCGGCTCGGTGAAGGCCTCCAGGCCGACTCCGGTGTCATCGCAGGCGGACATCAGGAACATCACCTTCTGCATCGAGGTCAGGCCGTAGCCGTCCGCGAGGTCGCGGTCCGGGTCGAGTTCGGCGGGTTCGACCGGCCTGCTCAGCACCCGGGACAGGTTGTCCCGCACCGTGTCGTCGATGGTGGTCTGGTCAGCAGACATGAACGCTCCCTTGGTCGTCGTGGATCTCGTCGTGGTAACGGTCGGCGATCCGCGACCGCACCGGTTTGAACTGTGAGGTGAGCAGCCCGTTGCCGACACCGAACGGTTCGGCGGCGACGACCACCTTGCGGATCTGCTCGTCGGCGCCGAAAGCGGCGTTGGTACGGGTGAGCTGCTCGGTGATCGCCGCCTTGTCGGCGGGCAGCGACGCCGGGGACACCACCGCCACCAGATAGGTCTCGGCGGGGCAGAACA
Source organism: Amycolatopsis sp. cmx-11-32 (assembly GCF_047608695.1). Classification (NCBI taxonomy): domain Bacteria; kingdom Bacillati; phylum Actinomycetota; class Actinomycetes; order Pseudonocardiales; family Pseudonocardiaceae; genus Amycolatopsis; species Amycolatopsis sp. cmx-11-32. Next base: position 450,105 of record NZ_JADNQN010000003.1, read on the forward strand.
GCACGCATTCGGCGATGGCCGGGCTGGTGCGCATGTGGTCCTCCACCGGGCGCACCACCACTTTCCGCCCGTTCTCGAGCACGATCACGTCGTCGGCCCGCCCGTTGATGTACAGGTAGCCCTCTTCGTCCAGTTCCCCGAGATCGCCGGTGCGAACCAGACCGGGCGCCGGGAACACCCGTTCGGAGGCGCCGGGCGGGGCGAACTCGTAGCGGTCGCAGACCGGGAACCGGCTGCGCACGCTGACGACGCCTTCGTCGTCGATGAGCACTTCCTTGTGCGGCAGCACTTTGCCGACGCTGCCGGGCCGGTGCGCGCCCGGATGGTTCTTCGTGACCACGCAGGTCTCGTTGAGCCCATAGCCCTCGTAGATGGGCAGCCCGGCGTCGGTGAAGAACCGGAGGACGTCCTCGGCGGCCGGCGCGGAGCCGGTCCACAGGTAGCGGACGCGGTCGCCGAACACCCGGCGGGCGCCTTCGGCCAGCGCCTCGGACGGCGGGGTCTCCGGACCGGTCCGCTCGACCTGCCGCTCGATGTAGGCCTTGGCGGTGGCGAAGAACCCCGGCACGCCCATCACCACGGTGGGCTTGACGCGGCGCAGTGTGGGGAACGCGGCTTCGTAGGTGCTCAGGGTGACGTCGTGGCCGTAGTGCAGCGCCGAGTAGACCCAATACCGCTGCTGCAGAACGGACAACGGCAGGAAGACGAACAGGTTGTCCTCGGCGCCGTGCTCGAAGATCTCCTGCACGGCGGCGATCCCGGCGTCGATGCTGCCGACCGAGGCGGTCATGCCCTTGGGCTCGCCGGTGCTGCCCGACGTGAGTTTGAGGGTGGTGAAGTCGTCCGGGCCGTAGCGCACCGGGTCGGGCGGGACCGCGGCCTGATCGGCGGCCAGCGTGCGGACGTCGGTGAGTGGCTGCACCCGATCGCCTTCGCCGTCGGCGAAAAGCAACGTCAGGCCGTACCGGACGGCCAGCGCCGGGTCGGGGTCGAACTTGGCCGGGTCGAAGCCGACGGTCACCGCGCCGACGCGCAGGGCCGCCAGGTCCAGCAGCACCCATTCCAGGCAGTTGGGCGCCAGCACCCCGACCCGGTCGCCGCGCCGGACGCCCAGACCGACGAGCGCTCGGGCGAGCCTGCCCGCCATCTCGTGCACCTCGCGCAGGTCGACGTCTTCGGTGCGGTCGAGCCGGGCGATGTACAGCCGGTGCCCCGGTTCGGGTGGGGTGGTGGTGATGCTGTTCAGCACCTCGGCCGTACCGGTGGAACGCGGCGTGGTCGGAGTCTCGGTGGTGGTCATCGGCGATCCCCCTTCCGTGGGGCGGCGGCGATTTTGGCGGCCATGCGGCGCACGGTGTCCAGTTCGGGCAGCCGGTCCAGCGTGAAACCGACCCCGAACCGTTTCCGGACACCCGCGAAGATGCGGGCCGCGGCCAGCGAATCGCCGCCGAGGTCGAACACAGTCGTGGTGGCGGACGGGGCGTCGGCCTTGAGGACCTTCGCCCAGAGCTGCGCGACTTCGCGCTCCAAATCGGTGTCCGGCGGCGCCTCGGCGACGGACACCGCGTCCGGCTTGTGGTCCTGCAGTTTGGCTCGGTCGACCTTTCCGTTGCGGGTCAACGGGAACGCGTCGTGCCAGTACACGCCGGACGGCACCATGTACGGCGGCAGCACGTCACGCAACTGCTCGCCGAGTTCGTGGGAGCTGGGGCGGGCTTCCCCGGTGGGCACGAGGTGCGCGACCAGCCGGGCACCGCGTGCGCCGGACTCGCGGGCCACCACGGCTCGGCGGACCGTGTCCAGGGCGACCAGCCGGGTCTCGACCTCACCCGCCTCGATGCGATAGCCGTTGACCTTGATCTGGAAGTCCGACCGGCCGAGGATCTCGATCTCGCCGGTGGGTAGCCAGCGGCCCAGGTCCCCGGTGCGGTAGATCCGCTCGCCGCGCGCCGGGTCGTCGAAGAACCGTTCGGCGGTACGCTCCGCGTCCTGCCAGTAGCCGCGTGCCAGGCCGGTGCCCGCCGCGCAGATCTCTCCGGTGACCCAGTCCGGCAGGTCGCGGCCCGCCGCGTCGAGCACGTAGGCCCGGTTGTTGGCGTTCGGTTTGCCGTACGGGATCGACTCGGTGCCGTCCTCGTGCTCGCCGACCGGATGCGAGATGTTCCAGATGGTCGTCTCGGTGGGCCCGCCCAGCGAGATCACGTCCACGCCGGGACGCATCGCCCGCAACGCGGCGGGCAGCGCCGGCGGCAGCCGGTCACCGCTCATCATGACCAGCCGCAACGTCTTCAGCGATCCGGCGCCGTCGGCCTCGGCCTGTTCGAGCAGCAACCCGGCGATGGCGGGCACCGAGTTCCACACGGTCACCCCGGCCTGACCGCACAACCGCAGCCAGTGCGCCGGGTCGGCGGCCTGGTCGGCGTCCGGCAACACGACCGCTGCCCCGGCCGCCAGCGCGCCGAAGACGTCGTAAACGGACAGGTCGAAGGAGAACATGCTGATGCCGAAGAACCGGTCGGCGGGGCCGATGCCGAAGCGGCTGTTGCAGTCCGCGACGACGTTGGCGACCGCTCTGTGGGTCACCATGACGCCCTTGGGCCTGCCGGTGGTGCCGGAGGTGTAGAGCACGTACGCCACATCGTCCGGATCGGCGTCGGGCAACGGTTCCACCGGCTCGACGGCCTCGGCGGGACGCGTCAGGTCGAGACCCAGTACTTCGCGCTCGCCGTCGGTGTATCCGGTGTTGGTCAGGACGAACCGGGTGCCGCCGTCGGCGAGCATGAGCGCGCGCCGTTCGGCGGGCAGTCCGGCGTCGACCGGCAGATACGCCCCGCCGGCGAGCACGATGGCGAGGATGCCCGCGACGTGCTCGGGTCCGCGAGTCATCACCAGCCCGACCGGCTCGTCGCGGCGGACTCCGCGGTCACGCAGCCACCGCGCGGCCCGCTGGACGTGCGCGTACAGGTCGCCGTAGCTGACCTCGGCCGCAGCGGTGATCACCGCCGGAGCGTCCGGAGTGGCCGTCGCCTGGGCCAGGAACCGTTGCGGGAGGAGGGGGTCCGGGATCTCGGTCGCGGTGTCGTTGACGGCGGCGCGACGGGCGCGCTGGTCGTCCGGGCGCAGGTCGAAGATCCGCCGGGACCAGGCGTCCGGGTCCTGGAGCTCGCCGAGCAGCCGCTGGTAGCCACCGACCAGCGCGTCGACCAGGCCCTCGGGGAACAGTTCGTCGACGCTGTCGAACTGCACGACGACCCCGCCGTGCTGTTCGAAGGGCGACACGTCCAGCCATACCTGCGGAGTCTGGCTCTCGGTGTGGACCTCGGGGCCGAACAGTTCCATCGCGGACCCGTCGGCGCCCTCGTACCCGATGGCACTGTTGAAGGTGTACGGCATCCGGGCGTCGGCGCCGTCCCGGCGGGCCAGTTCACGCAGGACGTCGATGCCGGAGAAGTGCCGGTTGTCCAGCGACTCGCGCAACGACGCCTGGATGGCGCGGGCACGGTCGGCGAATCCGGCACCGGCGTCCGGCGCGGCCTGGACCAGCATGGTCTCGCCGAAGTTGCCCAGCGCGGTGTGGATGCGCGGGTGGATCGGCGGCCGGTTGGCCACGGTGGTGTTGAGGGTGAACCGCTCCCCCGCGCCCCAGCAGGTCAGCACTTCGGCGTAGACGGCCAGCAGCAGTCCAGACGGCGTCAGCCCGTGCTCGGCGGCCCGCTCCTCAAGGACAGTCCATTGTGGACTGTCGAGGCGGGCGAAACGCGCGGTGAACCGGGCTTCGGTGATCGAAGACGGACTGGTCCGCAACGGCAGGTCCGGATGCGGCGCGAGGTCGTCCAGTCGGGCCAGCCAGTACTCCTTGGACCGCTTGGCGGGAGCCCGGTCGCGAGCCCGTTCCTGAGCGGCGACGAAATCCGCGAACGCCGCCTCTTCTTCGGGCTCGCCGGCCTCTCCGGTGTACGCGGCGTGCCACTGCTGGAAGAACAGGAAGATGCTGATCGCGTCGAGGATCAACCCGTCGTGATCGACGTGCAGCAGCATTTCCTCGTCGGAGAGCAGGGTGACCGCGACGGCCAGTAGCGGTGCCTCGTCGGCGGGCAGGCTGCGGTGGGCGCGTTCGGCGCGTACGGCCTCCCGATGCGATTCCTGCTCCTCGGCGGGCTTTCCGCGCAGGTCGTACCGGACGATCGGCACCTTCGCGGCACGCTGCACGATCTGCGTCCCGTCCTCGGTGAACCGGGTGCGCAGGATGCCGTGCCTGGCCACCACCTCGTTCAGCGCCGATTCCAGCTTGCCGACGTCCCAGCCGCCGGAGATCTCGTGGTAGACGTGGCTGGCCGAGCCGATCTCCACCTGCTGGTCGCGGCCGATCAGGTAGCCGCGCTGCAAAGCCGTCATCGGCGCCCCCGGCGGGGTGTCGAGGTAGCCGACCAGATCGGCCTTGTGTGCCTTGACCTTCGCCACCAGGTCGGCGTCCATCCGCTCGCGCGGCCCCTGCAGCTTCAGGTCGGAACCCGAGAGGCTGACGTTGAGCCCGCGCGCACGCAGTTCCCGCAGTACCTGGGCGGTGGTCTCTCGTTCGGTCGTCGTCATCGGCTCACCTCCGCGTGCTTGCGCACGACGTCTTCGGGCAGCTCCTCGGCCAGGATGACGGCGAGGCCTGCGACGTCACCGCCGTTGAGCAGCGTCTCCAGCGGGACGTCGGCGTCCAGCCGGTCGGTCAGCTGGTACTGCAGCGCGACGGCCTGCATCGACTGCATGCCCAGTTCGGTCAGGGAAAGGTGTGCCACCGGCTCGTCGGCGGGCAGCCTCAGCACCTCGCGCACGACGCCGGAAAGCCACGGCAGCAGCGGTGACTCTTCCTGAGGTCGTTTCCCGAAGAAGGTGCGACCGGCGAGAGTCGCGGCGGTGCCCGCGGGCACCAGTTCCACGTTATGCGGCCAAGTTCGCTCGGCGGGCAGGCCCAGCGCTTCGGCGAGGGCACCCGCGAACCGGGGCACCACCGGCGTTGCGCAGGTGGCCAGCAACCGGGCCGCCGCCACCTCCAGCGCGAGGGCGGTACGCGCGTCGTCGGCCCAGTCGCCGACGTGCGCGGCGGCCGACTCCCTGGCGGCGAACGCGCGGGTGTCCTCGACCAGGCCGAGCAGTTCGGCGGCGGCGGAGTTCAGCGAGAACCCGTCGGCGCCCAGCGAACGGGTCAGCGCGGCGAGCCGCTCGGTGAGCCGGGCCAGGAACGCCGTGTGCTCCGGCGTCCAGACACCGGCGTCGGGGACTTTGCCGTCGTGGTCGCGGGCCAGGCGTTCGCCCAGGCCGGCGAGCCAGCCCTGCCACTCACCTTCGAGTGTCTCGCGGGTGAAGACGTCGAACTCGTCCGGGTCGAAGTTGGTGCGCCTGCCCTCCGGGCGGGTCAGCGCCAGGTAGAGCCGGTACGCGTCCGCGGTCTCCGGGCCGAGCACGTCGCGTCCCCACACCGCGTGGCGGCGGCTGGTGGAGAACTTGCGCTGCTGGAGCAGGTAGAACTCGTTGATGTGGTAGTCGATGTCGGGTTCCCAGCCCGGATGCGCCGCCCGATAGAGCGCCGGGACGACGATGGGGTGGAAGAAACTCCCGTCGGCGCCGAGGAAGTGCACGATCTTCCAGTCGGCGTCCGGATCGGCGGTCCGCCAGTCGTGGCCGGTGAGCGCGCCGATGCCGTGCAGGATGCTGTAGGCGTAGTCGATCCACGACCACACCACCTGTCCGTCCACATCGGACTCGACGGGCGTCAGTCCCCAGTCGGCGGGATGGGTCAGCGGGACCTCGACCGGTCCGCGGGACAGCACGCGAGCGGCCAGTTCCTTGACCGAGGCCGGAACCCGGCCCTTGCGGTGGTGGTCACGCACGTAGTCGGCTAGTTCGTGCAGGGCGAGCTGATAGCGGCGCACGGTGCCGCGCCGGGGCGAGGCGCCGGATTCGGCCGACACCGGGTTCCCGAGATCGGCGACGGAGTTGGGTTCCTTGCAGCCCTCGCAGATGTTGCCGCCGGTGGTCTCCCCACAGGACGGGCAGGTGCCGGTGACGCCGGCTTCGTAGAGGTACCGGCCCGATTCCGGGTCGAACAACGCGTCGGCCTCGGCGAGGCGCACCGTGTCGGAGGCGGCGAGCTTGCTGAAGAACCGGCGCAGGCCGTCCGGGTAGGTGTCGTCGGTGCTGGTGGCGGTGAACTGGTGGACCTCGATGTCCATGGCCGCGAGGGCTTCCCGGATCCGGCCGCTGTAGTGTTCGGCGGTTTCCAGCGGGGTGCGGCCTTCCTTGGCCCCGGCCGCGGCGACGTAGTTCTGGTAGTCGTCGCTTCCGCAGACGTGCCAGGCCTGGACGCCGTTCATCCGCTGGAACCGGGTGTAGGCGTCGGCGGCGAAGAACGGCCCCGCCAGGTGACCGAGGTGCAGATCGCCGTTGGGGGTGGGCGCGGAAGAGAACACGAAGACCGGGCGCCGATCGAAGCGGCGGCGCACCGACCGCCCCGCGGCCGCCACGGCACGGGTGGTGTCGCGCCAGAAGAACGACGCCAGCACCAGGTCGGTCTCGCCGTTGTTGGTGACGTAATGGGTCTCGAACGGGTCGAAGCGCACCACGGCCCCGGCCTCGATCCGGTGCTCGGCGCCGTCGACGACCAGGTCGCCGGCACCCGCGACGAGCACCCACACCTCGGTCTCGTCGTGCTGGTGGGTCAGCGACCGCACCCCGGGCGCCACCCGGCCCCAGGACGCGCCGACGCCCAAGTCCGCGGCACCGCCCGGATCCAATGCGGCCACGTCGATACCGAACGCCCGGCTCAGGTTCTCGCCGGTGAACGTACTGATGTCCACGATCAACTTCCTCCTAGGTCGAGCAGGTCGGCGGCGCGGGCGGCGATGGCGGGCGCGAGCCGGTAGCCGGACCCGTTCGCCGCGCCCGCGAACACGACCCGGCCGTCGCCGAGGGCACGTGCCACGGGCTCGCCGGTCCCGCTGTAGGCGTCGCAGAAGACCCGTCCGGAGACGCGGTCCACCGCCATCGCGGGGGCGTAGCGCCGCAGGATCTCCCGCGCCCCGTCCAGGTCGTGCCCGGTCAGCCCGGTGGACGGCTCGTCCGGGTCGACGTCCCATTCCTGGCAGGTGTAGCTGAACAGCCAGTGCCCGCGTTCGGGCAGCGGCAACAGGAACGCGTCCTCGCGCTCGAACACCACGGCGGCGTCGCCGGGTGCGGGCCGCCCGCCGACGTGCAGCGCGGCGACCTTCTTGACCCTGGCGCCCACCGGCGCCAGCAGCGAACGCCACGCGGGGGCGGCCAGCCACGGGCCGGGGGCGAGGACCACCCGGCCCGCGGTCAGTTCTTCGCCGGTGCCGAGCCGGAGGCCGACACCGGCCGGGCCTTCGGACACGGCCTCGACCCGCACCGCCTCCCGCACTACGACGGTGGAACGCAGGCCGGCGGTCAGTGCGCGGGTCACTTCGGCGACGTCGGCGTAGTGACTGCCGCGCACCGACCAGGCGACGGAGCCCTCCGGCAGGCGCACGTCGGCGGGCAGGTCTTCGGTGGCGGTGAGTTCGGCTTCGGGCAGGTAATCGGTCCGCAGCTTCGGCTCGTCGGCGGGAGTGCCGACGACCCGCATGGCCACCGGGTGGAGGGGCAGATCGGGACGGTCGCGCAACAGATCGGTGTAGTAGTCCTGGCTGAAGCGGGTCATCTCCCGCACCGCCGGGGTGGCGCCGCGCGGCGTGTGCAGTCCCGCCGACCGCAGCGAGGCGCCGCCGCCGACCTGGTCGCGGTCGAGCAGCAGCACCGACGCCTCCGGCGCGCGACGCGCGATCTCGCGGGCGATCAGGCAGCCGACGATGCCCGCGCCGAGCACGGCCACATCGGCGACGTCCTCCCGCGTCGCACCGGTTCGCGGTGCGGTCCGAGGGGCCACCACGCCCCTCACGCCCTGTTCAGCTCGTCGGCGTGCTTGCCCGCCCAGTCGATGAACGGCTCCAGTTGCTCATTCGAGCGCACGCCGAGCAGCCGGTCCATGATCCGTTCGCTGCGCCAGGCGACCAGGCTCAGGTTCGGGTCGGCGAGGCCGCGCTGCTCGCGCACCCCGTTCTGCAGGAACACCGAGCGGTCGCGGGGACCATCCCAGCGGATGGCGAAATCCTTGTCCACGTTGTATTCGTCGCCGACGCGTTCGAGCCTGTCCTCCAACGGCGACAGGAACTCCGCGGCGGCCGGGCGGTAACCGGTGGCCCAGACCACGAAGTCGGCTTCCACATGCTCGACCAGGTCCGGATCGTCGTTGCCCTCGACGGTCAGGTCCCAGACGTCGCGGTCGGCGTTGACGTCCTTCACGGTCCGGTTGGGCAGCAGGGCGAACAGGTCGCCGGCGCCGTCGACGAACCGGTGGGCGTAGAGCCGCTGATAAATCTCCCGCAGCGTGGATTCGGAGATGCCGTCGCTGGTCAGCACGTTCTGCGCGTTGAGCGCGACCCGCGCGGTGCGATCGAGGTCGAAGAAGTAGTCGGAGTAGCTGGGGACGAAGTACTCGTTGGTGAACGGGGTGTCGTCGATCGGGAAGAAGTTGTGCCGCCGGGAAACCCAGGTCACCCGGCGGGGCAGTTGCTCCGCGGGCCGGGAAAGCAGGTCGAGGAAGACCTCGGCACCCGACTGCCCGCCGCCGACCACCGCGACCCGCTTGCCCGCGAAGTCGCGGCTGCTCGAGACGAAGTCGCTGACGTGGAACTGCGAGTGGCCGAGCTTGCCGCGTGCCGGTTCCGGCACCCAGGGCCGCGTGCCGATCCCGACCACCACGTTGTCCGCGGTGGCCGTTCGTTTGGTGGTGCGCACGACGAAGGACGACCCGACGAAGTCGACTTCGCGGACCTCTTCACCGAACCGGACGTTCTGGTTGACCTCGCTGGCCCATTGGAGGTAGTTGCGGAACTCCTGCCGCGGCACGGCGTCGAACTGGGCGTTGATGAAGTGGTAGATCCGGCCCTGGTCGTGCAGATAGGACAGGAACGAGAACCGGTTGGTCGGATCGGACAGCGTGACCAGGTCTTTGAGCAGCGACACCTGCAGCGTCGCCCCCGGTATCTGCTGCCCGTCGTGCCAGCCGAACCGCTCTTCCCGGTCGAGGAACAGGTTGGCGACCCCGTCCCGGTCGTGCAGCAGGGACGCCAGGCTGAGATTGGCTGGCCCCACCCCGACCCCGAGGCACCGGTAGTGCGCTGCCTCCTGGTGGGGACGTCGCGGCGAAGGAGCGGTCACCACGCGTTCCTCCCTTTCTCGCAGACGGCTGGCCGTCGCGTTCTCCGCGTCCGGTTCTCGATTTTCTCGCGCATCGTGACCCCTTCCCGTACTACCCTTCACGCGTACTTCCATGATTCGTCAACGGTGAATCGCACCGGCGAGCGCACAGACGCCACCAGCCCGATTAACCGGGACTTCAGGTCAAGGACACGCCGAATTCGCTACCCGAGGATAAGGAGCGAGTGCCTTCCGGCCAATCGACGCGACCCCAGGCCCCACCGTGTGATTAATCCGTCGCGGACGAGGACCACGCACCACGTTCAGTCGGCGAACACATCGATTCCGTGCCGCCTCTTGGTGCCGTGCCAACGCTAGCACGCGATTCACGGACAACGCACAGCGAGCGGTGATCTTTTGTTGATTCACAACGAGAACGGTCACCGAACACCCGCTTTCGTAGCCCGTCCGCACCATCGACACCGCCACATGGTCGATGTTCGGGCAGCCGTTCCGACCACATTCCGTCCTTTATGGACGCATTAACACAATCCTATTTTCGACGTTCGGCTTGCGCCGAACGTGTGAAGATACTTTCCCGAGTTGTCGGTTCCTGGCGACCTGCCAAGCTGGATCTGTGATTGCGCCGGACGAGATTATCGATAGCCTGACAGAAAACCAGTTGACGACCATCACGGGAGAATCACCGTCCGCGAGGGCGGATGCGATCGCACAGGCCGTCCGGGACACGGAAAGCGATTATTCCGGCGTCACCGAAATAACGGCAGGGCGACTTCCGGGCACCTTCCCTCAGGCCGCGGCCGCCGCGCTGGGGGTCGTCGAGCGGCCGGCGGAGCCCCTCTCCGAGGCGCTGCGCACACCCCTGCGCCAGGGCAGGCCACTGCTGGTCGTACGCGGTTGCGGGCATCGGCCCGACGAGGTCGCCGAACTGGTCGCCGAACTGCTCCGGCAGTGCCCTAACCTGACCGTGCTGGCCGAGTCGCCCGCCCCGCTCGGCGTCCCAGGCGAACACGCCATCCCGCTTTCGGCGCCGTGGATTCCTTACCGCGAGAGGGAAATCTCCGTCGAGGACGCCGCGCTGCTGGCGGCCGCCTCCTTGCACTCCCGCACCTTCGACGTCCGGATGGCGGCCGCGCTGGCGGGCGTCACCCCGGCCGCCGCCGAAGCCGCCCTGACCAGGCTGTCTTCTTCAGGCCTGGCGCGGCGAGAGAAGGAAGGCTGGTGGCTTCCGCCGGAGGTCCACGACCTGATGTCCCAGCCGGAGACCGCCACGGACCGACGCGTCGGCTGGGCGGAACAAGAGGCTGCGGAACTACGTGCCGCCGTGGAGACCGGTGGCGACTGGCGCGACCGGTTCGACCTGGTCGCCGACGACCTGCGCGCCACGGTGCGCGCTCGGACCGTCCCGGACGCCCGCCACCACGACATCGCCCGTACCTTGGCCGAACTTCTTTACGCGCGGCAGTTCCTGTCCGAGGCACGCGCCACCTTCGAACAGGCGGCCGCACTCGCCCCCGAGGACCGCGCCGCCGCACGTGACCTGCGCTCGGCCGCCGACGTCGCCATGACCGAGCACCAAGGAGAGCCGGCGTTCACTCTGCTCCAGCAGGCCGCGGAGCGCGCCGTCCGGGGTGGCGACGGGGCAGGCGCCGCCATCGCCCTGGCCTACGCCGTCTGCATCGGCAACCGGTTCCCGGCCACGTTCACCGACCTGGTCCCGCACGAACGGCTCGTCGAGCTGATGGCCGAAGCCGAACGCGCCGCCCCGGACGGCGACCGGGTCGCCGAGGCCTATCTCGCGGCCGCGCGCGCGTGGAACGCCACCGGCGAGAAGACCACCCCCGACCTGGACCTGACGGCGATCGCCCTGGACGCCGCACGGGCCACCGACCAGCCGGTGCTGATCTCGGCGGCACTGGACGCGGTGGCCAGCGCGGACGGCGCCTCCGGCCGCTTCGCCCGCGCACACGACTCTTGCGGTGAACGGCTGGCCCTGTTCGAGAAACTCCCCCGGCACGAACCGAACATCGGGGTGGAGGTCGTCGACACACTGCACGTGGTGCCGCTGGTCGCGCTCGCCGCGGGCAGGCTGCCGGACGCCGTCCGCGCGGCGGAAACGTCCTGGGAAGACCCCTTCCGCGGCCTGTACATGCGGGCCAGCAAGTTCGTCGTCCCGCTGGCACTGAGCGGTGAATTCGACAAGGCGCTGGAGTACGCGGAGACCACGTGGGACGCCTGGCAGCGCGTCGGCCGGCCCGCCGCCCGCTGGATGGCCCCGGCCGCGCACGCCGCGGGCCTGGTGCACGGCCTGCGCGGGAACACCGGCCGGCACGACGAGTGGGTCGAGCGGGCGCAGATGTTGTCGGAACCGGGTGTGCACAGCCGGCTCAGGGAGAGCTTCGCGGCGTTCGCGCTCCCCCGGGTCGCCTTGCATCAAGGCGATGCCGAGGCTGCGAAGTCCGTAGCGCTGACACCGGAAAGCGACTGGTACGACACCTCGCACCAGTTCTACGACGCCTACGCCTGGGCCATCGCCGCGGAAATCGCGGTCGTCGCCGGGGATCCCGGCGCCGAGTCTCTGCTGGCCGCCGCCGAACCCGCGGCCGGGGAGAACACCTGGGCCGCGGCCTGCCTCGCCCGTGCCCGCGGCCGGCTCCACGACGACCGCGTGGCGCTGAACGAAGCGATATCCGGATGGCAGGCGATCGGTGCCCGCTTCGAGCGTGCCTGCACCCTCTGCCTGCTCCCGGACCGGCGGGACGAGGGCGCCGTGGAGCTGGCCGCGCTGGGCTGCCGACTGCCCGCCGCGTCGTTATGATCGAAAACCGGGCCGCGAGCGCGGCCGAACGCCGCACGGGGACGAGGGGACCGAAACCGGCCGTGGCCACCACACACCAGGAAACGGACTACCGCGCGCTCGCCGCCGCGGGCGTCACCATCGTGCTGTGGGCGTCGGCCTTCGTGGTGATCCGCGACGCGGGCGAACACATCTCCGCCGGCGCGCTCGCCCTCGGCAGGCTCCTGACCGGCGCGCTCGCACTGTGCGTATTCCTTTTGGTACGCAAGCAAGGTATCCCGCCGAAAGCTGCTTGGCCGGGCATCCTCGTCTCCGGCGTGGCGTGGTTCGGCGTCTACATGGTCGCCCTGAACGCCGGTGAGCAACGGATCGACGCGGGCACCGCCTCGCTGGTGATCAACCTGGGTCCGATCCTGATGGCCGGGCTGGGCGGCTGGCTGCTCAAGGAAGGGTTCCCGCCCCAGCTGATGGCCGGCCTGGCGCTGGGTTTCGCAGGCGCCGTCCTGGTCGGCTTCGCCTCGTCGAACGGAGGAAGCGCGAACCTGGTCGGCGTCCTGCTGTGCGTCCTCGCCGCGGCGGGCAGCGCGATCGGGGTGATCGCCCAGAAACCGGCGCTGCGGCACGCGACGGCCTTGCAGGTGACGACATTCGGCAACATCATCGGCGCGGTGGTGTGCCTGCCGTTCGCCGGGTCGCTGGTGCGCGAAGTGGCCGTGGCGCCGCCAAGCGCGCTGCTGGAAATCGTGTACCTGGGCCTGTTCCCGACCGCGCTGGCGTTCTCGACCTGGGCGTACGCGTTGTCCAGGACGACGGCCGGGAAACTGGGCGCCACGACGTATCTCGTGCCGGTGCTGGTGGTCCTGCTGAGCTGGGTGGCGCTCGACGAGATCCCCGCCGCGTTGTCGTTCGCCGGAGGTGCGCTGTGCCTGATCGGGGTGGCGGTGTCCCGGCGCAGATCCCGAGACCCCGTGGAGGAACCTTGACCGTGGAAGAACTCTCCGTGAACGGCTTCGAGCGAGTCGTCGTCGACCGGGACCCGGCAGGCACGGCGCGCTCGATCATCGCGGTGCACGACACCCGGCTCGGCCCCGCACTCGGCGGGGTGCGGATGCGCCCGTACCCGAGCGAGGACGACGCCGTCGCGGAATGCCTGTCGCTCGCCCGCGCGATGACGGTGAAGGCGGCCGCGGCGGGGCTCGACCTGGGCGGCGGCTGGAGCATCATTCCCGCGTCCGAAAAGACACCGGAACGCCTGCTGGCCCACGGCCGGGCGATCGCCACCTTCGGCGGCCGGTTCATCCCGGTGAACGACGTCGGCACGGACCAAGCCGACCTGCGGAAGATCGGCGAAGTGACGTCGCCGGTGTGCGCGCAGGACGATCCTTCTCCCTGGACCGCACTGGGCGTGGCCGCCGGAATCAAGGCTTGCGCCCGTTTTTCGGGACATCCGGACCTGAAAGGACTGCGGATCGGCGTCCAAGGCGCAGGCCACGTGGGAAGCGCGCTGGTCCGGCTGCTCGTCGAGGACGGCGCGGACGTCGTGGTGAGCGACGTGATCGAGGATCGGGCCACCTCGCTCGCCACGGAAACCGGCGCGACGGTGGCCGACGCAGACACGCTGCTGACAAGCGAACTGGACGTGCTCGCGCCGTGCGCGCTCGGCGAGGTGATCACACCAGAGACGGTGGGCGGCCTGCGATGCCGGATCATCGCCGGCGGGGCCAACAACTTGCTGGCTTCGCCGGAGCTGGCTGAAGACCTTCGAGAGCGAAGGATCGTGTACGCGCCGGACTTCTGCGTGAACTCGGGCGGCGTGATCTTCCTGCAGGAACAGATTCTGGGCCACACCGACGAGTCCGCGCACAAGCGGGTGCTGGCGGTCGAGGGCGTGATCGCCGATCTGCTGGCGCGTGCGGAAAGTCGCGGGGTCACGACCACCAAGGCGGCACACGACCTGGCGCAGGCGCGGCTTGAGGCGTCGACCGGGATTCAGGGGCCTACGGCGAGTTCGTCAGGGAAACCAGCCGTTCCTTGACTATCCACAAAGGACACTTGTCGGGATGCGGCCGTCCGATTCAAGCCATTTGCGACTTCAGGAGGGGGTCGTGAGTGGTAAAGAGGGCTATCACCTAGTGTCGCGTGATCCTGCAGGTCTTACCCGTGATCAGACGGCGATCTCTGGAGATCGCCGTTCAATCACGCGTAACCGCCGTCTGATCTCGCGAGATCGCCGTCTGATCACGCGAGATCGCCGTCCGAGGAACGAAACCAAACGTCAAACAAGCAGGATCACGCGACACTAGCTCAGACGACCGAGGTAGTTGCTGAGCGACATCGTGAAGAAGCTGACCATCACGACCGGCAAGAACGCCGGCATCCACCCCTCAGTGACCCGGGCCTACGCGCCTCCACGGCCTGCTCGCTCGTATCCCGGCGGGCCCCTACGAAGTCCCGCGCCGACGCCAGGCCGGATCACTCCGTTACGGGCAGGCATTCGGTGAGGAGGTCAACGACGTCGCGCCAGGCCCGTTGCGCGTGCTGTGGGTGGTAGCCGACACCCGGGAGCACGGTCTGGTCGACCGGGGGGTGGTGGAAGGCGTGCAGGGCGCCGCCGTAGACCGTGAGGCGCCAGTCGACCCCGGCGGCCTGCATTTCGGCGGTGAACGCCTCCCGTTGCGCGGGCGGCATGATCGGGTCTTCCGACCCGACGCCGACCCAAACCGGGCAGCGGATGGACGCCGCTTCGCCTGGCTGGCCCGTGGTCAGTGCGTTGACCGTCCCGATCGCGCGCAGGTCGGCTCCGTCGCGGCCGAGTTCCAGCGCGATCGCGCCCCCGGTGCCGTAGCCGATGGCGGCGATCCGGTCGGGGTCGGTCCGCGGCTCCGCGCGCACCACGTCGAGGGCCGCGTGGCCGATCTCCCGCATCCGGCCCGGGTCGGCGAGCAGGGGCATCACGTACGCCAGCATTTCCTCGGGGTCGGTGAACCAGCGCCCGCCGTTGAAATCGAAAGCCAGCGCCACATACCCCAACTCGGCCAAAGCATCGGCCCGGCGGCGCTGGAAGTCGTTCAGTCCCGTTCCTTCGGGCCCGACCAGGACCGCGGGCCGGCGGCCGACACCGGCCGGAAGTGCGAGGTGCCCGATCATGGTCAGGCCGTCGGCCGGATATTCGACCGTGCGCGTGGTTACCGTCGACATGAGACTGACTCTAGTGATCATCGAGCCCGCCCGGGCGGGTGTTCACCGACAGCGGAACAGCGCGCCCGGCAGGGCACCCGTCCACAATGGACGCATGGCGCCGCATACTCGAGCAGCTCGGAGCGATCGGCTGCGGCGCAGCACTTGCTTCGTCCAGGGCACGTGCATGCGTTGGCATTGGGCGTACCCCCGGCCGACTGTCACGCTGAACTGGCCAACTCGGCCGCTCAGTCACAACGAAACGACCGCTCTGACAACGTGCGGACGACTTCATACATCCGTGCACACGACTCCGGACATTGACTGCGGTCGGATCCCACCCCTGCCCGACCACGTTCTGGAGCCAGGAGATCTGCGCCGGTTCCAGGCCGAGGTCTCGTGCCTGGGCCGCGGTGTCCGGTCGTCCAGGAGCGGCCTGTGCCGAACCTGCCGAACCGAGTCCGAAGGCCAACAGGGTGATCATCAGTCCACGGGTGATCGCCAGTGTGTTTTTCGACAACACCATTCCACCATCATTCTGATTTCGGAGAGGTGACGGCTGCAGCCGACTGCCGGGAGGAATGGCCGCCACCTGGGCGCCGGAAGTGTATTCAGAAAATTCGGGGACCCATCCCCAAACACGTCGGCCGGGGACGAGTCCCGGTGGTCGAATCCTGATAATCAGGCTTCGACCACGCTGCACCGAACCGCAGATGACCACATCAAGTGGAAGGAATCTCATGAGGAGACGTACCTTTACCCGACTCGCCACGACGCTGATCTTGTCGCGTGCCACGGACCTCGAATTCCGCCGAGTGGTGGCGCTGAAGCAATCCCATGCGGGTGACGACGGCAGATCCGGCGGGAAGCCCGAATCGGCGCCGGCCTGCATCATCCGAATGACGTCACTGTGTTCGACGTGGTGCTCGACGACGACATCCGCTGGCTCGTCGTGGAGTCCGCCACTGCGAAGCTGACGGATTTCGGCATCGCGCACCGGGCGGAAGTGACCCGGACGGGCGGTGGGCAGGTGGGCGGGACACCCGGCTACCTCGCGCCCGAGGTTGCCGACTCTTCGCCGCTCTGGCGGGGTATTCACCGTGGGGTCCGAGCGAACGGGTCCCTATGGTGCAGTTGCGCCAGGCCGCGTCCGGTGACTGGACCCCCTGCCTGCCCGGCGGCCTGCCGCCCGGATGGTCAAGCGCCTGCTCGAAGACATCACCGGCGAAACCGCACCACTCACCCCTCTGGCCGATCCCAACCACCGCCGGAATACCATTTGGATGCCACCGTGGCAAGCGGCGTGATCACCGGCGGTGAGATTCCCGCCGAGCCGCGGCACCGGCCAACTCACTGAGTCGGCTGAGCGCATGTGACCTGCTCGAACCGACCGACACCGCAGCCGTACTCCGGTCGCCGGAGTAAAGCCGGAGCCCGATTTCGACCAGTGGACAAGCTACTGAAAACAAGCACCGCTTCAGGTGCTCGTCGACTTCCACCACAACTGACGAAGACAGCCTTTACCACGGCGTATCCGAGCTACGCCAGCATCGACGCCGTTCAGGGCAACGACGCCCCTGAACCTGAGATACGTCAGTAGGCGTCCGTCGGTGTCAGTGGTCCGCCGCAGAGTCCGGCACCGGCGAAGCCATCGCGGAGTACTCAGTCGACCTCGCGGCCCGTCGCCAGCGCGACAGCAGGACCTCGGCCGCGTGCTACCGGTAGGCGCGTGGTTGGCTGACCGGCGACCCGGTCGAGGGGATCGACGCCTGGGCGGCACCGACGACACGGTTGCGGGCCCGGCCCGCACGCGGATCGCCGCGCTTTAGCCCGCAAAGCCAGCGGGAACCTCATGCATTCACCTCAAAGTGTTCACCTCACCCTCGCATTCCCGTTGCCGGAAGCGGATGGTGGCCTTTTCGGCTGTCGTCGACACCGTAAAGGGTGCAGTTCTGCGACCATCGCGAGAAGAGGGTGAAAAACAACGGCAGCTTCGGCGGTGTGTTGTCAGTGTTCAACGATTCCCGACGCTGGCCCTATGGAGACGGTTTCACATTATATAGTGTCCACTCTTGTGGGCGTATTTGTCCGTCGCATCTGTGTGACAACGGGTTTTCACGCTTTCATATCCCTAGGTCATCCGATACTCATCGCATACAGGAGGGCAGGGAAATGGGCAGATCCAGATTCGCGATCACGGCGTCAGCCATCGCGCTGACGGCCTCAGGGTTCCTCATGGCCGCAGCAGGCACGGCTCAAGCGGAATCGGGGTACGACAACATCGGCATGTACAAGCAGGAGAAGACCCAGTGGTGCTGGGCCGCCTCCGGCCTGACGATCGCCAAGTACCAAGGCTTCGGCAGCACGCAGGCGGACTTCTGCACCCGGGCCCAGCCGTCCTACGGCTGCAACAACCAGCCTGCCACGCTCGACGACATGGCCAGGGGCTGGCACAGCCTCGGCATGGCCCACCCCGGCTCGGGCCTGAGCAGCGCGGCCTCGTTCAACCAGGTCTACACCGACGTCAAGGCCTCCCGCCCCGTCGGTGCGCGCATCGGGTGGACCTCCGGCGGAGGCCACATGAACGTCGTCTACGGCTTCGACACCTCGAAAAACACCATCGCGGTCGCCGACCCGTGGCCGGACACCGCCACCTACACGTGGTGGAACTACAGCGACTACGTCAGCAACAGCTCGTTCAAGTGGACCCACTCCCGAATCGGCATCTCCCGTTAAGGCAGGCATCATGCGCGAACCAAGAACGTCCGAGCGGCGGGCGGCTTCGCGCCTCTCCCGCCTGATCGCTGTCCTGGCACTGGGCGCATCCGCGCTGCTGTCGGTCACCGGGTCCGTCCACGCGGCCCCGGTCAAGGACCCGCTCCCGGTGGACATCCCCGACTACCAGGCCGCTCTCGACGCTGTGAGGTCGACCGACATCCGCAACGCCGTATGCCGCTTCCTCACCGTGCCGGTGCCCCAGGGCGAGGCCGACACGGTGCAAACGATTCCGGACAAGGCCGATCCGTGCGAGGGCATACCTGCCTTCACGATCAAGGACCCGCTGGCGGTCAGCGAGATCACGCCGGGCTTCGTCGCGGGCACGTCTCAGCCGATCGCCACCGAGGCGGTCAAGCTGACCCGGCTGGTGTCCTCGCTGAGCACCCCCGTCAACGACCGTCAGGTCACCGTCATGCTCGCTCCCACGCAGGGCGGCGGCTGGCACCTGGCGGCGGTGCGCGAGGGCGACAGCGACGCTACGTACGCCGGCAAGGCCGGTGCGGGGACCTTGGTGTTCACCGAGCCGCAGATCCGCGGCTGGTACATGCTGAGGCTCATCACGGTGGAGCCGCTCAACGACCAGGCACGGGAAGGACTGGCAGGCAGGTCGTCGATGTCGCTGAGGGAGTACCAAAAGCTGGTCAAGGCCCGTTATGCCGACAAGCTGGCCGCATCGGAGTACGACACCAAAGGCATGTCCAGCGGCTACGGCACAGCGAGGGAGACGGAGAGCGAGTCATCCACGGTGCCGTCGCTCGTCGGCGGTTCGAGCGCGGTGCTCGTGCTCGCGGGCGGCGCCTTCTTCCTCCTCCGTCGCCGACGCAACACCACCGACTGACTCCCCGCTTCGCCTCGGTAGCTGGCGGGGGTAGGCGAAGCCGTGCATCGGGTTCGCCTACCCCGGCCACGCTGGCCAGCCGAAATCGCCGGCGACACGGCGAACAGCAAGACGTCCTCGCCGACCGTGACCGTGACGTTGCTCCTCCGGCCACGAGCACTCGGTCACGCCGTGACTAGGGCGTTCGGAGCGGACAGCCCCGATCCCAAGCTCTATCTACCCTCGTAGGGGCCACGCGGGTTCCCCGTCGATTGTCACGATCGCGTGCACGTGTGAGACCGCCGCCCGCGAGGCCGAGCAGGCCGACGTCGGTCTTCTTCGGCGATGGTTCCTGCTGCCCCTATGGTTCGGTCACCGCGCGAACATCGAGGATCTTCGATGAAATTCCGATGACAACGGGTCAGCGCGAGGCAGGCCGGCCCGCACTGGGTACCGTCCGCGGACTGACGGCTCAGCGAGTTCCGGAGCCCAGCGGGCTGCCGGTCCCGCGAGACCGGTCGACTCGCGCTCGCATGTCGCTAAGCCCCAACGGGCAAAACCGAGTACAGAAGCCCACTTGTCTTCGTCGGCGAACACCCGGCCGCGCACCGTCTGCCATGACGGCCCTCCGTCCCCGCATACCGACCGTAACCCGAAATGGCGCAACGTCGCCGGATTTCGTACCCAGACGACGGTAGGACCACGATTTTCGTCGCAGCCTTTCGAACACGCCCTGTTACATATATGGCGCCTGGAACGACATAGCGAGACAAGAACGCACAAGGAAGGTGGGAGTGGATGAGGGCTGATCGGGATGTCCAGCTGCGCTGGGAGCCCCGGACGGTGACGCTCGACGACGACCGCGGCGACCAGCCGGAAACGGTGACCTACCCCGGCATCGCGCTCGCCCGTCTCCATCGCGGGTACCTCGTCCACAAGATGTGGCTGCCGGTCGGTGACAGTGAGCCCACCTTCGCCGATGACGAAGCCCTGATCACCGCACTGCGTAACGCCTGGCGCTGGAGCAAATCCGCCGCCTGAACCGATCACGATGCCACGGTCCTGATCGGTTTGCGGGATCTGTGGCGGGTAGTCCGATCGTGGGATAGCTGGTGCGTCGCGCCGACGTCCCGCGTTCTTTACCCGGGCTCTGCACGAACGCGCCCGCGCCCACCACGGCCTGGGCAAAACCCGCCACACCGCGGGGAACCACCGCGAAGCAACCCGACATCTCCAAGCCGCCCTGGCCGCCTACGAAGATGATCAGGTCTTCGTGATCGGCACAGCATGGGCGGCAAGTTCGCACCGCGGGTGGCCGCCACCGCCGGATCCACGGTCGCAGGTCTGATCGTTCTCGCCGGAGACACGATGCCGATGCAGTGGTCGATGGTGCGGGTCATCGAACATCTGACAAAGATCGCCCCGGCGACGGCGGCGATGCTACCCACTGTCGAGGCAGCCACCGAACAGGCGAGGCTGGTGGACAGCCCGGGTCTTTCGTCTGCCACGCCCGCCGTGAAGCTGCCGTTCGGGATGCCCGCACCGTATTGGCTGGACATGCGCGCCTACGATCCCGTGGCGGTCGCCATAACACTGGATCTGCCCATGCTCTTCCTGCACGGCGAGCGCGACTACCAACTGACCATCGACGGCGATCTGGCCGGATGGCGCGCCGGCGTGGCCGACCGACCAGATGTCACTTCCGCACCTACGCCGCCGACGACCACATGTTCTTCCCTGTGACCGGGCCATCCATGCCCGAGGACTACACAAATCCGCATCGCGTAGACCCCGAAGTCATCGCTGACATCGCCGAGTGGCTCAGCACCCGCAGCCGTCTCGCCCACTGCTGATCTGCACGGTTCGGGACAGGGACACGCTGCCATGCCGGTGGCTGGCACGTTCGTCGCGGCAGTGTCAGCGGCAACCTGCCTGGCGCCAGTTAGCTCCCGCGAAGCTGGCTGTCGTGATCGCGGACGAGGGTGGCCGGCACCATGCAGTTGCGAACAACATGCAATCGAGCGCTCCGTGGCCGCCGGCGGACGCGCGCGTCCGCAAGGACCGACCACTTTCGATGGTTCACGTCGACACCGGACACAGGCGCTGCCGCTCGGATCACGCGTGACCCGAGCGGCAGCACAAGTGAGACCCGATCAGCCGGGTGGCAGTTTGCCACAGTCGCTTCGAGCGGGCTTACCCGCGAATCGGTCGGTCAGGAAGTCCAGGGCAGGGCCGCCATTGATGAATTCGGTGGTGAGGTGCCCGGAGAACGGGATGCGCGACACTGCGACCGTGCCACCGTCTGCGCAGTACTTGCGCACCACCGCGTCCGCTGGTGCCAGTGGCACGAACTCGTCGTTCTGCCCGTGGTAGCTGTAGAACGGGAACCGCGGCGTGGTCTTGCCGAGGTCGTTGATCCGATACAGCAGTTCCGCGGGAGCCGAGTCGGCCGGATTGAGAATGGTCGTGTAATCCCCCAGGTGGCTGAATGGGTGTGCCAGGGCGACGTCCAGTGTGCAGCTGTCATTACTGGCCGCGAACAGAGCCCGGCCCCGTTCGTTGAGCAGCGGCGCGATACCCGCTTCTGGGAACGCGCGGGCCAGGCCGATGAAGCCGATGAGGTTGAGGCCGGCGCCGAGCCCGCCGTCGTTGTGCTTGATGAAGGCCTTCAGATCGACCGGGACACCACCGGCCGAGGCACCCACGACGTTCAACTCCGGTGCGTAGCTCGCCTGCTGTTCGGCCGCCCAGGTGGTGGCCTGGCCGCCGCCGGAGTAACCCCACAGGGCAACCGGTCCCGCCGGGTCCAGCCCCGCCGGGGCGTAGTGCTGAACGGCCCGGATGCCGTCGAGCACGCCGTGCGCCGCCTGCGGACCGGCGGCGAAGTCGGAGTGCGGGCCCTCGTAATCGGAATAGACCACGGCGTAGTTCCTGGCCAGCGCGGCGAGGGACTGGGTGATCTCGTAGGTGGAGGCCGCGGTGGGCGCCGCGATGCCAACGCGCAGCGTGTAGGACGGCTGGCATCGCGTGGCCAGCGAGTCCTCAGCCAGCTGGTAGGACACCAGAGGCCGCGGACCGGCACCCTTCCACGGCGTCAGGGGAATCAGCACGGTCGCGGCCTCTGCCACCGGTTTGTCGTGACTGTCGACAGACTTGTACAGAACCTGGTGCGCCGTCGCGGTGATGGGCAGCACGATGGCCACCGTGTTCACCGGGCGCGAGCGCAGCACCGTCCCGTTAGGACTGTTCTCGAAACCCGCGGGCGGCACGTAGAACGGATCGTCATCGGGCAGGGGCACCCCGGCCTCGATCGCGGTCCGCACCGGCTGCGCCGCGTCAGCCGCGACGGGTGCGGCCGCCCACAACAGCGGCAGCATGGACAGGGCTGCCGCGCTCTTCACCCATCTCGTCACAGGGATGTCCTCTCCGCTTCCACTTTGGATGGTCGGTGACCCGGTCGAACCGCCCGGTCCGGAGCGAGGCGGTGAATTCGTCGGTTCGTCACTGCACCCAGCATGACCATCCGGCACCGAGCTGTCTCCTGGCAAAATGAGTAGAAGTTGATCTCAGAGTTTGTGCACGCCGCCAAACCCGAACGATCCGCAGCGGCCTGTCTAAAAATGGGATCTGTCCGATTACGTCGGCGACCACCCCACCACCATCGCAGCAGCTCTTCGCGAGACACCCTCTCGATCCTGAGCTCGAAGGCGCGGTCGCATCCACAATTCACCGGACTGTCCGACATCCGGGACCACTGACCTTGCACGGAGGCAGATTTAGTCACGCACGCCGACCACGGCTGGCCCCTGATCGCGGTGAAACACCACCTCGAACGCCACGACACGGGTCAGTTCTGCGCGCGAGCGCTTTACCCCTGTTCGCGTCTGCTGGCCATCCGTCGAACACTTGCCACAGCAGTTTGTTCAGGGTGACAATGTGGCATGGACGCCGGGGCCGCCGATCGCGGGGCGCCGTCCGTGGTGGCCGCGCTGCTGCCCAGGATGGCCGAGATCGGCGCGGCCATGGTCGCCCGCTGCGTCACCGAGATCCCCGCGTACGGCATGCTCCCGGCCAGCGTGCTCCAAGGCGACCTGGTCGCCAACGCCACCGCGGTGTTCGAGCTCTTCCTCACCACCGTCACCGAGCACCGCCTGCCCACCGAGGAGGAACTCGCGCTGCCCATCGCCTGGGGTGCCGAACGCGCGCGGGACGGCCTGCCGCTCGACGCGGTGCTCAAGCTCTACCCGCTCGCCGCGCGCGAGGCCTGGTTGCTGGTATCCGACGAGGGCACCGCGGAACTCGACGGACTGGTCGAGCCCATGATCGACTTCCTGGCCGAGGTGATCCCCCGGGTCGCCGCGGCCTACCTGCGCGAGCGCGAGGACCTCGACTGGGAGCAGCGCGAACACCGGCAGAACCTGGCGGGCAGGTTGTTGGCTGGGCGGCCCGCGTGGCGGGTGGCCGAGCGGTACGGGCGGGCCCTCGCCGAGCGCTACGACGTCATGGTGTTCCACCTCCCTCCGCATCCCGCCGACACGAGCACGCGCGCCACCACAGACCTCTTCCGCGCGATCCAGTCCGCTCTGGACACTTCGCCGGACGTCCTTACCGCCTTCAAGGGCGACGGCGGTGTCCTGCTCGTGCCCGCGCGGGACGACGGCCGCGCGCGCTCCCGTGTGGCTGGACTGCTCACCCGCATCGACGCCGCGGCGTGCCTGCGCTGCACGGCGGGAGCCTCGACCTCGATGACGCACGCCGGCATCCCGGACGCCGCCGCCGAGGCCGCCGACGTGCTGGCGCTGGCCGAGAACCTGCATCGTCCACCCGATCCGTACTGGCTGGCCGACCTCGCGATCGAATACCAACTGGCCCAGCCGAGTCCAGCCAGGACGGCGCTCGCGGCGGTGCTGGACCCGCTGGAGGACCACCCGCACCTGATCGCCGCGCTGCGCTCGTTCGTCGCCTCCGGGTACAACCGGGGTGAGGCCGCCACCGCACTCACGATCCACCGCAACACACTCACCTACCGACTCGGACGCGTCCAGATCCTCACCGGGTACGACGCTACCCAGCCTGCCGACGCCCGACGTCTCGCCGCCGCGATGACCGCCTACGACATCATCCGCAGCTCCCCGGACAGCCGCTGACACCTGTCACCGCGCACAACCCGTCGGCTGTGCCCTTGCCGTCGTTCGCGTCGCTCAGATATCACTTCCCGACACAGCGCGCGCTGCAGGACGCCGTGCTCACCGGCAGCTATGACGTGGTCACCCCGGCGACAGGATCCACGACCGATCGGCACCGGCGCGGGAGCGGCTGATCGATTGCCTCCGGCAAATGTTCGCTCTCGCCGGCGTGGGCGAACAGGCACGAGCAGGTTGGGGCCAGATCTTCAAGACATACATCGAGCCCGAACCCACCGACGAGAACCGCGCGGCGTATCTCGCTATCGAGCGGGAAGCGCAACGCCGCGTCGAGCACTGGCTGACCGTCCTGAGCAACGAAGGCAACCTCGCCGAGGGCGACAACCGGCGACGCGCCAGATTCCTCGTGACCGTCCTCAACGGACTCACCATCGCGAGAGCCCGGCCCTCTGACGAATCGATCCTGACCACCGAAACCGAGACGCTGCACGCGGCCGTCGACCACGTCCTCAATTCCCGTATCTGACCGCCGAGGCTCACCGCCGCTCGCCGCACAGCCCGGCAGTGGGCTCGGTTTCCAAAAAGTGCGAACCGTCGCGGGCGGCACCCTGGCATTCACCAATGCGACGAACGGGTTCGGCGCGAACACCATCAGGTGAGGCGCCGCGCCGGGCCGAGATCCACGTTTCCCCGAATGGGCGCACAAGCATCGCTGGTTGTCGTGCACCGGTCGACAATTCGGGGACGGTAAATCGTGCAGCCTCCACTCACAAGAGTGAGCGATGGCCGGAAGCCCTCCGTTCCACTGAGCCGGAAAGGGGAATCGCGGGCGCTACTCAAATGGCGGCATTCGCGGGTCTCCCACTGTCGTAACGTCGAATGAGGAGTTGCTTCTCCAGTACACATCCCGCAACGAATTCCGCAATCCCATGGAGGTTTCGTGATCCGACATCCTCTGCGCACCATGACCGTCCTGGTCGGCGCCGCGGCAGCCGTCACCGCCTTCGCGACCCCGGCTTCGGCGGCACCGGTGCTGAACGAAACGGCGGGTCCGGCCGTCCTGGCCGCCGCACAGCAGAAACTCGGCGATTCGCTCGGCGCCACGTTCGCCGGTTCCTGGCTGGACACGACGACCGGCGGACTGGTCGTCGGCACCACCGACGCGAGCCGCTCGGCCCAGATCCGCGCGGCGGGCGCGACACCGAAGGTGGTCCGGCACAGTGCCACCGAACTGAAGAAGATCCAGTCCACATTGGACAACAGAACCGCGGGCCTCCCTGGCTCGGTCGCCGGCTGGTACGTCGACGCGCCCGCGAACGAGGTCGTCGTCAGCGTGGTGGGCGGCGACGCCGCAGGCCGGGCCTGGGCGACGTCCACCGGAGTCCCGGTCCGGGTGGATCCGGTGAAGAGCGCTCCGCGGCCGTTGTGGGACGTGATCGGTGGACAGGGTCTCTACTTCAGCGGCGGCGCCTGTTCGGTCGGGTTCAACGCCTATGACGACGACGATCATTACGTGATCACGGCCGGCCACTGCGCCGAACTCGGCGGCACCGTGCAGGGCGTCGACGGCACGATCGGCAAGGTCGCGAAGTCGTCGTTCCCCGGTAACGACTACGGGACCGTCAAGGTGACCCAGTCCGACGTCTCGACCCCGCCCAGGGTCGACCGGTACGAGGATGGTTCGGACGTGCGGATCGAAGGCGCGGACGTCGTCGGCGTCGGCGGCAGGGTCTGCCGGTCCGGGATCACCACCCACTGGCAGTGCGGGCGCGTGGAGGCTCTCGACCAGACGGTGAACTACGGCAACGGAGACATCGTGAAGGGCCTGACCCAGACCAGTGCCTGCGCCGAACCGGGTGACTCCGGTGGCTCGTTCGTCAGCCGCCCCTCGTCGGGTTCCGGTACGAAGCTGGTGCAGGCCCAGGGCATGACCTCGGGTGGTTCCGGTGACTGCGACGAAGGCGGGACCACCTTCTTCCAACCCGTCAAGGAGGTACTCAACCGCTACGACCTGACCCTCGAAAAGGACTGATCCCGCGGCTGGCGCCATGGGCGCTCGAAGTACATGATGGCCCCTTTCCTTGCGCTAGGCGCAAAGAAAGGGGCCATCATGTACTTGGGGAACGGACTTGCCCCGAATTGGCGCTCACGGCCAAGGCGCCCTCGTGGGCGTCCAGGAACTCGGTGACACTTTCGGCAAGGCCTCGGGCCTCGTGCACCAGCGTCTCGATCTCGGCCCACCGGCGGTGGACGCGTTCCGGGTCCATCACCAAGACACCGGAAACCATGTCCAGGTAGAGGTTCGCGTCCGCGCAGACCTCCGCCAGCCGCAGGAACGGACGGTGGTCGGCGTCGGTGCCCGCCCCGTGTGCGGCCGCCCATTCGCGGGCCCGCATTCCCGCGCCGTGGCACGCGTCGACGAGGAAGGACCGGATCTCCTCGGCGCGGGTTTCCGGACGCGCGGGCGGTTTCCCCATCAGCGGGAAGATCTTCCAGGCCACCGAGAGCAGGCAGTCGGCCACGTCATCCATCGACTCCACGTCCACCGCGAGGAGTGTTCCGGGCCGTCCCCGACGGCGGCCGGATCGACTCGCGTGAGCGACCGGAACAACCCGATCGGGTGTCGCAGCCTCCGTTCTCGTTCACAACCGCCGCGGCCCAACTCGGGACTGGTCGGCTTCCCAGCCCCACAGTCCTCAGGCGACCGTGGCGGCACCGGCAGGCACCTCGACCGCCCGCGCGTCCACCACCTCGAGACCGGCGATCAAACCGGACAGTCCTTGGTGGCCCTGAGGCCGGATCGCGAGGATGCCGCTGACGAAGAACAGCAGGTTCGCCAGCGGTTCGAATCCGCCGTTGACGGCGGAAGCCAAGGTCAGCAGCGTGAAGTAGCCGCCGGAACCGGCGAGGAACCGCACGATCATCCGCCACAGCGCGGGCTTCCCGCCGTCCGGCCCGGCTGGGCGCAGCAACACGACCCGTTGACCGAAGCTGGCGCCGTTTCCCGAGACCGGGATGACGAACAGCAGGAGTACCGCGGGCAGCAGGGTGCTGATCAGGGCCGTGACCACGGTGTTCGGTTCGCCTGCCACCAACGTCGTCACGATCCCGACGGTCGTGCCGAGAAGGACGACCGAGACGAGGT
The DNA here is from genome assembly GCF_047608695.1 of Amycolatopsis sp. cmx-11-32. Classification (NCBI taxonomy): domain Bacteria; kingdom Bacillati; phylum Actinomycetota; class Actinomycetes; order Pseudonocardiales; family Pseudonocardiaceae; genus Amycolatopsis; species Amycolatopsis sp. cmx-11-32. The sequence continues at coordinate 477,227 of NZ_JADNQN010000003.1, forward strand.
CGACGGCCATCCCGAGCAGACGGCGGCGCGCGGTGACCGGCCGCGGCGTTCCCGGCGGCGCGGACGGCTCGTTGCCCGGCAGCAGCCGCAGCAAGGGGGCCAGCCCGAAACCGACGGCGGCGCCGAGGGTGTTGGTCAGCAGGTCGTCGACGTCGGCCAGCCGGTACGGGCAGTCGAACAGGAACCAGACCCCGGTGAGCTGGGTGCACTCGATGAACAGTGAAACCGCGAACCCGATGGCGACGGTGGCCACGAAACCCCGCCGGAAGAGGTGCCGTACGAACATCCCCAGCGGCACGAACAAGGCGACGTTGAACACTGCCTGCTGGACGGCGGGATTGCGCAGGAAGGCCCGCGGACCGATCCCGGTCTGTTCGCGGCGGATGTCGGTGATGAACTGGAACGGGCGCAATTGCAGGTGACTGGACGCGTGCTCGGCGCACCACGCCGCCGTGGTCTGCGGGATGGGGAGCAACGTGTACGTCCAGAGTGACATGACGTAGACCAAGAAGCCGAACACCAGCAGGACCCGCCAGAGCCCGAGTTCACCGCGGCGCCGGTAGCTCGCCGCGATGTACGGGACGGCCAGCACGCCCGCGAGTGCGAAACCCGCGAACACCGCGATGATCGCGGAGACGGTCGGATCAGTCACTCGCGGAAGCTAGCAACGCCCGCTCAGGCGCACCCGTTACGCCACCTGGCCGAGTGATGGCGTCGGCGGGAGCGAGGGCTCGCTGCCGCGCGAGCGCGGCGATGGCAAAGGTCAGATGGACCACGACCCAGTTGCGGTCTTCCCGGTGGACCCGCTGCAACAGGTCGAGTGTGGCGTCGCCCGGGCTGCGGCCCTGACGGCAGGCGTCGATGAACGCCTGGGTCAGTTCGTCGATGTTCTCGCGAAACTCCGCGAAGGCGTCGGCGGGTTGGGCTCTGGTACAGCAATCCACGGTCACGTCACTCAGCGTTTCATGACGCGACACGAAGTTACGAGTTGACTGAGCCGGAATCACTCACGTGAGGTAATTCCACATGCTTCTCTGTGCTCTGGGTCACGCCGAAGCGAGGTTGACCGGCATCCTGCGTTCCCGTTCGGCCGCCTTCGCCCGGCGGGTGACCGGGAAGCGCTGGTCGAGCTCGACCAGCAGCGGGGTCACCGCCATCAGCGCGAGCAAAGCGAATCCGGCGTAAGCACCCAGAGTGGCGATCATCGTCATTTCGGCCTCCTCGATCCCCGTACCGCCTGTTTCGGCGGCCTGGAACCAGGATCGCCTCTCGACGGGGTGCGGCGGATCGGTCATCCGGCGGACGTGCCTCGCCCGGTCGGCCTTTTCGATACTGGCCGATCGGCCGACCCCGGACGGCGATGCAGCAGATCGAACCGTGCCCACATGGCTTCGGCCGCCTCGATCGATTCGCCGGTACGGACCGGATCGACGGCGGCGAGTTGCGCGACGATCGCCTGCACCAGGCTCATGCCCGCGGTCAGGGACGGAAAGAAGGTGACACCCTCGGCAGGCACCATCAGCACCTGTTCGACGGCACCCGCCAGCGCGGGACTGGCCGCGTCGGTGATGGCGAAGGCGCGCGCTCCCCTGGCTTTCGCCTCGTTCGCGGCGAGGACGGTACTTTCGTACAGCCGCCAGAAACTGATCGCGATCAGCACGTCGTCACCGGTGAGTTTCGCCGTGGAGTTGGCGAGTTCGGCGTCGCCGGCGGTGATCGCGTGGACGTCGTAACCGGCGAGCCGGGCGTTGTGCGCGAAGGCGATCCCGACAGCGGCGTAACTGCCGTCGGCGATGACGAGCGTGCGGCGCGCGGCGGCGACGGCGTGCGCGACGTTGCGGATCTCGTCTTCGGCGAACCGCCGGTTGAGCAGCGCGAGACCGTCGAGATCGCGGCGCAGCGACGCGGACCCTGGCGAGTCGACGTCCCGGTGTTCCTCGGCCACCTGCGGCGCGCTCAGCGACGACAGGTACCGCGCCCGCAATTCCTGTTGCAGCGCGGGCCAGCCCGCGAACCCCAGCGCCTGGGCGGTCCTGGTCACGGTGGCGACGTTGACCCCGGCGAGCTGGGCGAGCTCGGCCGTCGAGCCGAACGAAGCCCGGCGCGGCTGCGAGACCAGTACTTCGAGCACCGCGGCCGACTTCGGCCGCAGGCCGCGTTCCGGCGTCCGATCCCGAAGCCACACCTCGAAACCGTCGTCGGCTCCCGTCTCTGCCACGCATACCCTCCCTCGACCGCGCCACGGTAACGCATCGTGCCCGTCGAACCACTTGCAACAACCATTGCAGTTTGGTCAAAACGCAGTATACGTTGTCCGCACTCCTCGTCGCCCGAACCACGGAAGGCGTTCCCCATGACGCTTCTGGCACGACTGGACCGGCTTCCCCTGAGCCGTCCCCACTATCTGCTCCTGCTCATCGGCGGGCTCGGTTACACCTTCGACGGCATGGACTCCGCCGTTGTCGCCTTCCTCCTGCCGAGTGCGAAAGCGGTCTGGGGTCTCGACAACGGGCAGCTCGGCCTGATCGGTTCGGCCACGCCGTTCGGCTTCCTCTTCGGCGCGATCGCCGCCGGCCTGCTGGGCGACCGCATCGGCCGCAAGAAGGTCATGATGTACGCGCTGGCCTTCTACGCGGTGTTCTCGGTGCTCGCCGCCTTCTCCCCCAACTACGAGATCTTCCTGGGCGCCAGGGTGCTGGCCGGGGCGGGCGCGGGCGCCGAAAGCGCGATCATCGCGCCGTTCCTGTCGGAGTTCGTCCCGGCAAAACGGCGCGGCTGGTTCGTCGGCGCGCTCGCCGGATTCTTCTCGTTCGGATTCGTCGCCGCCGCACTGATCGGGCGGTTCGTCGTCCCGACGGTGCCGGAGGGCTGGCGGGTCGCCCAGCTGATCACCGCGCTGCCGATCGTCATGCTGCTGTGGTGGCGCCGGTCGCTGCCGGAATCACCGAGGTTCCTGGTCGCGAACGGACGTCACGCCGAGGCGGAGAAGATCGTCGCGAAACTGGAGCGCGACGTCGAAAAGGCGACCGGGCAACCACTTCCGGCCGTGGCCGGGACCGATGCCCAGCCCGCGACGGAAACCCCCAAGGTCAACCTCTTCAGCGCGCTGAAGTTCTTGTGGAGCCCGGCGATGGCCCGCCGCACCGCGGTGATCTGGACCGTCTGGTTCGTGATCACGTTCTCCTACTACGGTTTCTTCTCCTGGATCCCGACACTGCTCGTCGAGCGCGGGATCACGGTGACCAAGAGCTTCGAGTTCTCCATCATCATCTACCTGGCGCAGATCCCCGGGTACTTCTCCGCCGCCTGGCTCTCCGAACGGCTCGACCGCAAACACACCATCGCGTTGTACCTCGCGGGATCGGCGGTGAGCGCGTTCTGGCTGAGCCAGATGGACGCGCCGTGGTCGATCACCCTCGCCGGGGCGGTCCTGTCGTTCTTCCTCAACGGCACCTACGCCGGCGTGTACTCCTACACCCCCGAGGTGTTCCCGACCTGGATCCGCGCCAGCGGGACCGGGCTGTCCAGCGCGTTCGGCCGGGTCGGCAGCATCCTGGCCCCGACGATCATCGGCCTGTCCGCCGCGAGCCTCGGGTTCGCCGGCGTCTTCGGCCTGACCACCGCCGTCCTCGCGGCCGGGGTGGTGGTCGTGGTCGTGTTCGGCCTGTCCACCGCCGGCCGCTCACTGGAAGAACTGACCGAACACGGCGCGCCCGTGACCACCGCGAAGGAGATGACGGAGTGACCGTGTCACTGTCCACTGTGGAGGACAAGACCCGCGCCACGATCGGCGTACGGCTGTTCACCGTGCTGGCGTGGGTGCCCGAACGGCGGGCGCTGCGGCGCGTGCACAGCAGCCACCCGGCGGAGTATCCGGTCGGCGGCGAGAAGACCGTCGAGGTGGCCGCGGGCTGGCTGGACAAGTGCATCACCGGCCAGGAGCCGTACTTCGGCCCGGACAGCGCGGCGGTGCGGGAGATCTTCGCCGACCACGAACTCATCGACCGGCTCGGCTGCGGCGCGGTGATCAACGTGCCGGTGGTGGACGACGGCCGCACCCTCGGCGTCCTCAACATCCTCGACGCCGAAGGCAGTTACGACGACGATTCCGTCGCGGCGGCCCGTTCACTGGCACCGTTGGCGGTCCCGGCCCTGCGCGAACTTCTGGAGACCCGATGAACGGATCGCTGCTCCTCCGCAACGCCCGGCTGCTCGACCCGGTCGAGGGTGAGTACACCGAGGGCGACCTCCGGTGTTCCGACGGCCGGATCGTCGAGACCGGCACCGGTCTCACCGCCGGTGACGTGCGGACCGAGGACCTTCGTGGGGCGTTCGTGCTGCCCGGCCTCGTCGACGCGCACGTTCACGTGACGGCGTCGACCGCGGATCTGGGGTCGCTCCCCGCGTCGTCCCCCTCCTACGTGGCCGCCCACAGCGCCCGCACCATGAGCCAGATGCTGGATCGGGGCTTCACCACGGTCCGGGACGCCTCCGGCGCCGACTACGGCCTCGCCGACGCACAGGCCGAGGGGCTGTTCCGCGGCCCGCGGCTGCTGTTCTGCGGACGCGCGCTGAGCCAGACCGGCGGGCACGGCGACAGCCGGACCCGCGGCGCCAACGCCAGCGACGACCACCCGTGCTGCGCGGGTCTCGGCCGGGTCGCCGACGGTGTCGACGCGGTCCGCGCGGCGGCGCGCGACGAACTGCGCAAGGGTGCGCACCACATCAAGGTGATGGCCTCCGGCGGCGTCGCGTCCCCCACCGACCGGATCGACTCGACGCAGTACTCCGCCGACGAACTGCGCGCGATCGTCGAAGAGGCGGAGTCGGCCAACCGCTACGTGGCCGCGCACGCCTACACCGCCCGCGCGGTGAACCGCGCGCTGGAGCTGGGCATCCGGTCGATCGAACACGGCAACCTGATCGACGACCTCAGTGTCGAACTGTTCCTCCGGCACGACGCGTACCTCGTGCCCACTTTGGTCACGTACTGGGCATTGAAGGAAGAGGGGCGCGAGCACGGGCTGCCGGAATCGAGCTGGCGCAAGGTCGACGAGGTCCTCGGCGCGGGCATGGCCGCGCTGGAGCGGGCCGCCCGCGGCGGGGTGAAACTGGTGTACGGCAGCGATCTCCTCGGCGGGATGCACCGGCACCAGAACCACGAATTCCGGCTGCGCGGTGAGGTCCAGTCCGCGCTCGAGGTGATTCGCTCCGCGACGTCGACGGCGGCGGACCTGCTGAACCTGACCGGTGAGATCGGGACCCTGGCGCCCGGCGCATACGCGGACCTGGTCGTCGTGGACCGGGACCCGCTGGAGGACGTCGGCGTCCTGGCCGAGCCGGAGGCGTTCCGGCACATCGTCCAAGGCGGGACCGTGGTCTCCGCCTGACGCGTTTCGTCCTCTGGTTGCGGTAGTTGCACGTGCATGGATCGCAACTAGAGGACGAAACGCGGGGTTAGGAGCAGGCGCGACGGGCCGAAGTCTCAGAGGACGAACCCCACGGGGAACGGATCGTCCGGATCGAGCAGGTAGGTGGCGTTGCCGGTGATCCAGGCGCGTCCGGAGAATCGCGGCACCACGGCGGGGACACCGCCGACGGTGGTCTCCTCGACCAGCTCGCCGGTGAAGGTGGTGCCGATGAACGAACTGTTCTCGAACGGCGTGTGCAGCGGCAACTCACCGCGGGCGTGCAACTGCGCCATCCTGGCCGAGGTGCCGGTGCCACACGGCGACCGGTCGAACCAGCCGGGGTGGATCGCCATCGCGTTCCGCGAAGCCCGTGCGTCCGATTCAGGGGCCAGGAACTGAACGTGCTTGCAGCCACCGATCAGCGGGTCGGCCGGATGCTTCGGCGGGCGCTGCTCGTTGATCGCCGCCATGATGTCCAGCCCCGCGGCGAGGATCCGGTCCTTCTCCGCCCGGTCGAACGGTATGTCCACTTGAGACAGTTCGAGGATGGCGTAGAAGTTGCCACCGTAGGCCAGGTCGTAGCGCACTTCCCCGAGGTCGGGCACGTCGACGACGGCGTCCCGGTCGGCGAGGAAGGACGCCACATTGCGCAGCTTGACGCATTCCGCACGACCGTCCCGGACCTCGACCTCGGCGTGCACCAGCCCGGCCGGGGTGTCCAGGCGCACCACGGTCTTCGGTTCGGTCACCTCGACCATGCCGGTCTCCACCAGCACGGTCGCGACGCCGATCGTGCCGTGCCCGCACATCGGCAGACAGCCCGACACCTCGATGTACACCACACCCCAGTCCGCGTCCGGCCGGGTCGGTGGCTGCAGGATCGCCCCGCTCATCGCGGAATGGCCGCGCGGCTCGTTCATCAGGAACTGGCGAAGGTGATCGAGGTGTTCCATGAAATATCGGCGGCGTTCGGCCATGGTGTCACCGGGGATGACGCCGACCCCGCCGGTCACCACCCGGGTCGGCATGCCCTCGGTATGCGAATCGACGGCGGTGATCGACCGGATCGAGCGCATCTACTCCACCCCCGGCGAGGCGAGCGCGCGACGCATGTCGGCGGTGACCTGCGCGCGGTGCTCGTCCGTCAGCGACCCGCGCGGTGGACGGCACGGCCCGCCGTAGCGGCCGACGAGGTCCATACCAAGCTTGATGGCCTGGACGAACTCGGTGCGCGAGTCCCAGCGGAACGCGGCCACCAGTGGTTCGTACAGCGCCCTTGCCTCCTCCAGCTTCCCGGCCCTTGCCAGTTCGAACAGCCGCACCGATTCGGCCGGGAACACGTTCGGGAACCCGGCGAACCAGCCGGTCGCACCCATCAGCAGGCTTTCCAGCACCACGTCGTCGGCGCCGCTGATCACGTCCAGCCCCGGTGCCTGCTCGCGTATCTCCAGCACCCGCCGGACGTCACCGGAGAACTCCTTGACCGCCACCACGTTGTCGATCGCCCCGATTTCGGCCAGCAGACCCGGGGTGAGGTCGACCTTGGTGTCGATGGGGTTGTTGTAGACCATCACCGGCAGGCCGACCGACGCCACCGCCTCGAAATGGGCGAGCACTTCGCCGCGGTTGGCGCGGTACATCGTCGGCGGCAGGCACAGCAGGCCGTGAGCGCCGTCCTCGGCCGCGATTTCGGCCCAGTGCCTGGCCTGATGCGACCCGGGGCCGTGCACGCCGACGACGACGATCCCGTCCTCGCCGACGGTTTCGATCGCCGTGCGCGCGACGCGGCGGCGTTCGTCGTCGGTGAGCGAGGAGTACTCGCCAAGGGAACCGTTCGGGCCGACGCCCCGGCAGCCGTTGTCGATCAGCCACCGGCAGTGCGCGGCGTAGGCCTCGTAGTCCACGGCCAGCCCGGCGGGCGCCGATTCGTCCGCCCGGTACGGGAGGGCGGTCGCGACGACGACGCCACCGAGGTCGGGGGTGCTCATGCGGATGTCTCCTCGGGTTCGGCGAGTTCGCCCAGCCGGATCGGCTGGGCGATCGGGCGGTGGTGTCGTTCGGTACCACCGCGGAGTTCGGACACGGTGGGGCCGCACATCCGGCCTTGGCACGGGCCCAGGCCTGCCCGGGTACCGAGTTTCAGCGCGTGCGAGCCCGGACAGGCCGGGTCGCCCGCCGCACGGGTGAGTTCGCCGTACGTGGTTTCCTCGCAGCGGCAGACGATCGTGTCGTCGGCCAGCCAGCCGCGCCAGGCCGGGCCGATCGGATGCGCGGCGGCGAGTCGTCGGGCGAAGGCTCGGGCCCGGTCGCGCTCGCGGACCAGTGATCGGCCCGGATCTCCTCCGGCGGCGACGCGGCCGGCCACCGCGCCTTCGGCCGCGGCGGTGACCGCGCCGCCGATACCGGTGATCTCACCCGCGGCGAAGACACCGTCCACCGTGGTCCGCTGCGCGTCGTCGACCCGTACGAAACCGCCGTCGAGGACGCAGCCCGCCGCGACGGCGAGTTCGGGCTGCGGGACGAAACCGTGTCCGACGCAGACCGCGTCGACCTCGTACGTCCGCTCGGTGCCGGGAACGACCGACCAGTCGGCCCGGACCCTGGCGGTGCGGACCTCGCGGACACGGTCGGCCCCGCGCGCCTCGATCACGGTCCTGCCGAACCGGTACGGGACGCGGTGGCGAGCCAGTGTCGCGGCGTACCGGGCCAGCTCGGCAGACTTGCCCGCGTGGGCGGCGAGTTCCCACGGCCGCGCCGACCATCCTTTTCGGACGGTCGTGAACGGGTTCGCCTCCAGGACAGCGACCACCTCCGCCCCGACGCCCAACAATGATTCCGCGACCGGCAACAGGAACGGCCCGGCCCCGGCGACGAGGACCCGCCTGCCGATCGCGACCCTTTCCCCCTTCGCCAGCGCCTGCGCCGCACCCGCGGTGTACACGCCGGGCAGTTCCCAGCCGGGGAACGGCAACGTGCGGTCGTGCGCGCCGGTCGCCAGGATCAGCGCGTCCGACTCGAGGGACGATCGCCGCCGTCCGCTGCCGTCGGCCCGCCCTCGCAGCACGTGTACCCGGTTCTCAGCCCGGTCGAGAGCCCAGACGGTCGAGCCGGGCCACCACTGGCACCGCGGATGGTCCAGCAAGCGACGGCGCCGGTCGAACTCCGCCCAGCCGTGCTGGAGCCGCTCCGGGTTCCGCGCCGCGAAAGCCTCGGGCAGCGTCCGGTGGTACTGCCCGCCAGGAGCGTCGGCCTGATCCAGCACCGTGACCCGGGCACCCGCCCGCAGAGCGTGCTCGGCCGCCGCGAGCCCGGCGGGTCCGGCGCCGACGATCACCACCTGCTTCATACGCCGTCCTCCCGGGACTGGGTGCGAATTTCGTCGCCGTCGGCGGCCGGACGGTGGCACGCGCGGACATCGGGCACGTCGTTGACCGTGAGCGCACAGTCGAAACACGCGCCGATACCGCAGAACACCCCGCGCGGCGCACCGGAACGCGTGGTGCGCCAGGAGATCCGCCCGGCAGCGAGAAGTACACCCGCCACGCTCTGGCCCGCGATCCCGGTCAGGGTTTCGCCGTCGACGGTGATCTCGATCGGCCGGTCGGTACGGCCCACCGGATCCCTGTCCCGGGGAAACAGTCGTCCGCTCATGCGGGCAACTCGGCCAGTACCGCCGGACGGTCCACAGTGAACTCCCCGACCGGCATCGCGGGCTCCGCCCGGCTGAGCAGTTCGCACAGCAACCGGGCGGTGCCGACGCTAAGCCCGATACCGGCGCCTTCGTGTCCGGTGGCGTGCCAGAGGTTCTCCAGCCGCGGATCCTCGCCGAGCACCGGGAGGTGATCGTCGACGTAGGGTCGGAAACCGCCGTAGGCCCGCATGATCGAGGCGTCCGCGAGTGCCGGGAAAAGCCGCACTGCCTTGACCGCGATGGCACTCAGCACCTCCGGCCGGATCGTGTCGTCGAAGCCGACGTGGCGCCGTGACGAACCGATCAGCACGGTGCCGCCCCAGGTCGACTCGACGACGGCGGAAGCCTGCAGATCCCCTGAGTCGGCCCCGACCGCGGCGACGTAATCGGCGTCGTAGACCTTGTGCCGGACGACGCCGGGCATCGGCGTGGTCACCAGCACTTCGCCGCGGCGGGGCCGGACCGCGATCGGGGCGCCGAGGAGCGCCGACACCTGCCCGGCCCACGGTCCCGCGGCGTTGACGACGACGTCGGCCTCGATCACCTCGCCGGGCACGCGGACACCGGTGATCCGTCCATTGCGGACAGACGCGCCGACGACCTCGGTGTCGGACCGCAGCCGGGCGCCATGGCGCAATGCGGAACCGAGCAGGGCCAGCGCCGCCCCAGCGGGCTGCACTTGGGCGTCCTCCGGGTAGTGGAACGCGACGGTCACCTCGCGGGTCAGTGCGGGTTCGGCGTCAATGAGTTCCTTGGGAGACAACGATTCCGCGTGTATTCCGGGTTGCGACGCGGCGAACGAGGTGAGGGCATGGGCGCCGTCTTCGGTGGTGGCGACCACGATGCCACCCTTGGGGTCGTATTCGATCGCCGAAGCGGCACGCGCGTTTTCATCGGCGATTTCGGCGACCACCTGGGGCCATAATCGAATGGACAGCTTCGCGAGTTCGAGTTCGGCGCCCGGTCCCTTGTCGGAGACGAGGACGTTGCCTTCGCCATGCGACGTGGTGCCCCCGGCGGGACGGCCGCGATCCACGACGACGACGTCGAAGCCCGCCCGGCTCAGCTCCCGAGCACACGCGGCGCCGACGATGCCCGCGCCGATTACCACCGCGCGCGTTCGGTTCATCGACCCTCCAGCGTTCGGTAAAGCGAACGAACGGAGAGTAGGTTCCACCCTGGAGGGTGTCAATAGCTGGGGCGCCGTCAGCCCTTCAACACCGGATGCGGCCTGCCGTCGAGCCGCTCTTCGGCGCGGTACTGCAACAGCAGTACCGAGTGCACCGGCCCCGCCGAAGCGGTGTAGCAATGCGGCTCGCGGGCGTCGAAGGCGACGTAGTCCCCCGGGCCGACTTCGACGGTCCTGCCCGTCACTTCGACCCGCAGCGAGCCGGACTGCACCACGGTGTGCTCGATCCCGACGTGCCCCTGCGAACGCTGCGGCGCGTCACCACGCACCACCTGGTCGTACACCTCGAAGACGCCGTCACCGGTTTCGATCCGGCGCAACGGCCGAAGATCGACGCCCTCACCGCTGAGCACCTCGACGTCGGCGCGGCGAACCACGGTCAGCGCGCCACCCGCGCGATGGTCGAGCAGGTCGGAGATCGCCACCTCCAGCACCCTGGACAGGCTGAACACGGTTTCGATGGTCGGATTGCCGGCACCGGACTCCAGCTGCGACAGCGTCGCCTTGCCGATACCCGACCGGCGGGCCAGCTCCGACAGCGAAATCCCCCTCGCCGCCCTGGCCGCCCGCAGGTTGACCGCCAGCATGTCCCGGATCGAGGGCGCCTCGTCCTCCACCGCTTCTCCCTGTCGTTCGTCAAACCGTACGACCGGATGGCGAATCGTTCGCTTTGCCGATCGAGTTCGCGGACATCATGACACGCCTCCCGACGGGGAGGGCATAGCCGCGGCCAAAGTCCCTGCTGGACCGTGGGCGTCGAACGGACCGGACCCTCGCCGGGCACACCATCGGCTGAAGAACGGAACAGTGGGGGGCCGGACCTCGGCCCGGCCCTCCACCTGTTCACCCCTGGCCGCCCGGACCCAGGCGGTGATCTTGTCGGCGGTCGACGGGAATCCGCTGGATGACCCGTTCCACAGACGATGTACCGCCGGTGCGGCTGCCTGTCCGGCGACAGTGCTTCGTCCACCGACACCGGAAGCAGGCCCTAGCGATGGTCGGTATCGGGGCACCTGGCCGCCCACGGTTCCTCCTCGAGACCGACGCCGTTCGCCACGTAGGCGATCGTCCGGTACCAGCCCGCGAGCACGAGGAACTCCAGGAGCTGTGCGGCCGGGTAGTGTTCGGCGAGCGCCGCCCACACGTCGCCGGAAACCGTTGCCGTGTCGTGGAGTTCGTCGACGGCGGCGATCAGGGTCCGATGCCGCCCGGACCAGGCCGGATGGCTGGAATCGCCCGTCACGGTCGCTTCGACCTGCTCCGGCGTCAGCCCGACGGCCGAGGCGAAAACCGTGGCGTGGACACCCCATTCGTACCGGCATCCGCAGCGCGCGGTCACCCGCGCGATGATGATTTCCCGGTCCAGCGCGGGCAATTCCCCGTGCGCGAGCAGACCGGCGCCCAAGACGCGCATCCGCGAAGCCAGCTCCGGATGGCGTTGCAGCACCCGGAACAGCGCCAGCGGATCGTGCGCCACGCCAGGCGGCATCCACTTGCGCAGGGCCTGTTCGACTTCTGCCTCGTAAGGCGGGGTGAGCGGTGCGATCCGGGTCATGACCACCTCGTGTGCTTCGACTTTCGAACCACTATGCTGCTTCGAAAGTCGAAGCACAAGGGGGTGTGTCATGGCCGAAGATCCGGTCCCGCGTCCCGGGCGGCCGGTCCGCGGCTCCGCCACCGGTCGCCCGCTCATGGCCGCGCTCGATCTGCTGGGGCGCCGATGGACCCTGCGGGTGATCTGGGAACTGCGCCAGGGCCATGTCGGCTTCCGCGAACTCCAGCGGCGCTGCGAGCGCATGTCGTCGAGTGTGCTCACCACGCGGCTCGGCGAACTCACCGAGGCCCGCATCGTCGAATCCGGCGAGGACGGGTACCGGCTGACGCCCCTGGGTGTACGGCTTCTCGAAGCCTTGCACCCGCTGGAAGAATGGGGTCTCGCCTGGGAAAAGGCCTTGCGTGAGTGACCATGCGCGAGCGTGCATCGTGCCCTGCTCCGCCACGCGGTGTTGCCAGCCGCGAGGAGCAGCGTACGGTGACAGGTACGTGAGGTTGAGTCCACCAGCCCGCGCGAACGACCCGTACGTCCGCGGCCCGACCTTTTCACAGGGCGACGCGGCCGCGAGTTGACTTGCGCAGCCGTTGTGCAGGCTCACCCGTTGTCCGTCTCGTCCCCGGCTATCCGGGAGATCAGCACCATGACCGACCGAATCCCGTCCACGAGAAGTGGCCGCGACGGCCCCCTCGTCCGGACCGTCGTTCACCCGGAGGTGCCGCGACCTCGCTCGTCGGAAGACAACCTGCTGGAAGTCCGGCGGATCCGATGGAGTGAAGATCTGCTCGTCGTCTCCGCGACGGGCGAAATCGACCTCGCCACCGCCGGCCGACTCGAACGCGCCCTGTGGGGCGACCTCCCCGCCGCCACCGTCCTCGACCTCACCGAGGTCACCTTCCTCGGCGTCGCCGGGTTGCGGGTCATCGAATCCGCCGCCACCCGCGCCCACGCCGAACGCCGGGCGACCGGGGTCGTCGCCAGCACCCGGCCGGTTCTACGGCTGCTGCATCTGTTCGGCGTCGACGCCCATGTTTCCGTGTACCAGTACCTTGCCACCGCGATCCGCGAAGTGTCGATGGCCGTGCCCGCGCCTAAACCCTGAGCTTGCGATGGCGCTCAGGCTCCGGCGAGCGGCAGCAGCGTGGAGAGGCCCGTCTTCAGCGCCAGCCGCCGGATCGTCGGCGATGGCAGGAAGCTCAGGTCAACGCCCCTGGTGGCGCATCGGTTGTTGATCCTGACGAGGGTCGCCAAGCCGGTGGAATCGCAGAACTCCACGCCTTCGAGGTCGACGACGACCCGGCCGGGCGCCGGTTCCAGCGCCTCCTCGAAGGTCTCCTTGAGTTCTTCGGACGTTGTCAGGTCGATTTCCCCCGCCACCGCGATGACGACCTGCGTGCCATCGGGCCTGGTGACCGTCACCGAGAACGGAACCTCCCGGATGTCGCCGTCTCCGCTCGTCACCGTCACACTCCCTCACGATCGGCACACCGAGAGTTCCGAAGATATCCGATGGCGGCGCCCGCCCGCGCGGCACTCGCACCTCGATTCCGCCGGTGCCTTAGCCTGGTCGGTGGATCCGGCGGTCGTGGACCGCGGTGGACGAGGAGGAGAAGCTCCGTGATGCCGATCGACGAGCCGGTGCGCGACAGCACTGACGAACTGGTTCGCGAGGTCGTCGCCGTCCCCGCCCAGGCAGCCGCGTTGCGGGACGTCCTGGCGAACTGGGCCCTCGAACGAGGCCTTCCACGGGAACTGACCGAGGATCTCAAACTCACCGCCTACGAAGCGATGACCAACGTCGTCAAGCACGCTTATCCGGACGGTACCGACGACAACGTCATGAAGGTCACCGCCGCCTTCGTCGACGGCCACATCAAGATCACCGTCGCCGACGAAGGCCGCTGGCGCGACGGGCGCCGTCCGGATGGCGGCCGCGGCCTGCCGATCATCCGCGCCTTCGCGCCGGAGGCCTCCGTGACGAGCACACTCACCGGCACCGTCGTCCGGCTTTCCTGGCCCTGTCCCACCGCCTGATCTGAGCTGACCGGATCACCGCGGACGGCCAGTCCGCGCTCACCGCCTCGGTCTGGCCCGGCGGAATGGTCAGCGGGTTCGACGGCGTCCAGGACATGGAGCCACACCCGGTGCAGGCCGCAAGCAGGAACAGCAGCGCTGACCAGCGGCTCCGCAACTTTGCCGGGACCCTGAGGCCACAGGTGTGCGACGAGACGTTCTCGAAAGTCGACGGACGTCGTACTGTACCGGCCTGATCTCCTTGCCGGACATGGTCTTTCCTTCTCAGGCGGTGACGGCGGTGACCTGGACGGTGGCGCCCTTCAGCGGCTCGCCCGCCGGCCAGTCCGCGACGACGGGAACACCGCCGGGCCCGGTCGGCAGGTCGAAGGTGACCGTCGTCGGCGTGAGCGGGTTCGGCGCCTCGGCCGAGGCCTGCACGATGCGCGACACGGCCGGGTGCCCCTCGCGCAGGTTCACCGGTGCCGCGTCCGCCGCGGTGGCGTCCGGCACGACGGCGACGTCATCGATCAGCAGCCCGTCGGCGACGAACGTCGTCGCGGTGGGCGCGCCCTGGAGCTTGCAGTTCGTCGTCGGCGAGGCCGCGGCGTAGGTGAGGACGTAAGCCTCGTGCCCGCTCGCGTGCGCCGGCTCCGGCGTCACGGTCACCTCGACGTCTGAGGCACCGCAGAGTTTGTCGCTCGGCATCGCCCCGGCGACCCCGCCCGCGACCAGGAGCCCGCTCGCGACCAGTCCCCCGACGGTCATCGCCGCGGCCGTTCGCTTCACCTGGACGTTCATGACATCCCCTTCCGCTCGGTGATCGATTCACGTTGATCGAACTCACTGGGAAAGATGCCCACGGGCACCCGGAAGATGCGCGGAGATGATGTTGGTCCCTCGAAAGCAACCCTGAGGAGTGACAGGCGTCGTCAAGAACGCCTGACCGCGTGAGCCGCCCAGCGTCCGTTGATGCGGTGGACCTCGACGTCCCGTTCGTAGCAGGCGGAAAGCCCCTCGTCGGTGAGAGCCTCGTCGATCGGCCCCGCCCCGGTGACCTTGCCGCGGCGCACCATCAGGGCGTGTGTGGCCGTCGCCGGGATCTCCTCCAGGTGATGCGTCACGGTGACCGTGGCCAGTTCCGGCTGGGCCAGCGTCAGGTTCTCCAACGCCATCAGGAGGTTCTCGCGGCCTGGCAGGTCGAGACCGGCGAACGGTTCGTCCAGCAGGAGCAGCAGAGGATCGGCCATGAGCGCCCTGGCGAGCCTGACCCGGGCCCGTTCGCCCTGTGAGCACACCCGCACCGGCCGGTCACGCAGTTCGGCGCACCCGACCAGTTCGAGCAGTTTCGACGCCCTGTCACCGATCGCGTCGTCGTAGCGCTCCCACAGCGGGAGCACACTTCCGCTGAACCCGGTGAGGACCACGGTGTGCGCGTCGTGGTTCTCCGCGTCGGGCAGCCGCTGGTTCGCTCCGACGAAGCCGATGTGCGTCCGCACGTCGCGCAGGTCGACCGCGCCCATACGGTGACCGAGCACGACGGCCGTGCCCGCGCTGGGGAACCGCTGCGTCGAGGCCACCGACAGGATCGTCGACTTGCCCGCGCCGTTGCGACCGAGGACGACCCATCGCTGGCCGTAGTCCACCCGCCAGTCCACGTCCGACACCAGCGGCACGCGGCCGACGTGCACCTCGACCCCGGCGAGTTCCACCGCCGGGCCGTCGAGGTTCGGCTGTACGAAGACGGGCTTGCTCACGGAACCTCCTCGGACGGGGACCTGACCGCGGTTCGTGATCGCAGGACACGCGGCCTGCCCCGTTCGAGGCCCGATCATCGGATGATGTCATAGACCAGCTTCTGGACGCCGTTGCCGTAGGCCTCGCTCTCGACGAGCATGAGGCTCTGCTTGTCCTTGTCGGTGTCGCTGAACAGCTTCTTGCCCGCGCCGAGCAGGACGGGGAACAGCAGCAGGTGGTAACGGTCGACGAGGCAGGCGTCGGCGAGAGCCTCTCGCCCCAGTTGTCGACGAGGTCTTCCTCCCGCAGCGTGGTCGAAACGACGTACTTCGGCATCACGTTGTAGCCCGCGAACTCCACGGTCATGTCCGGCCACACCGGCGAGAACGCCCCGTAGCTGGTCCGGCCCATCATCATCGCCGCGACCTCACCCTGCTCACGGCCCTTGAGTTCGTAGGCCGCTTCGTCGAACTCGATGCCGTTGAAGGTCCAGCCGGAGTTGCGGTAGCCCGGCTCGCCGCCGGGCCCTTCGACGACGCCGTCGAGCGAGACGAACGCGGTGGCGATCAGGGGGCGCATCTGGTTTCTCCTTGGTCGTTCCGAACTGCTTTCGACACCGCGTCGACCGGGAACCGGCGGATTCGACACCTTGCCGGAAAAGTTTCGTGAAGGCCCCTTTCCCCTGGGAAGGACCGGTGGTCAGCCTTCGGCGTCGCGGACCAGCAGGGCGATCTGGACCCGGTTCTCGACGCCGAGTTTCGCGAGCATGCTGCTGGTGTGGGCCTTCACCGTCGCGACGGTGATGTTCAGCCTCCGCGCGACGTCGGTGTTGGACAGCCCCTCGGCGATGGCGCCCGCGGTCTCAAGTTCGCGGTCGGTCAGCGTGGCCAGCAGATCGCGCGCCGTGTCGCGGGACGTCCGGCGCGCATCGGATGAATGCGGCCCGGTGGCCGCGGCGATCAGCCGGGCCGTGGCGGCGGGCGAGAGCGCGGGTTCCCCGGCGGCGACCGTCCGGACGGCGGCCAGGATCCGCGGCGGCGGGGTGTCCTTGAGGACGAACCCGAGCGCGCCGACGCGCAGCGCGCCCAGCACCATCTCGTCCGTGTCGAAGGTCGTGAGCACCAGTACCCGCGGCGGTTCCGGAAGCCTCAGGATCTCCTCTGTCGCGCTGAGCCCGTCGCGCCCCGGCATCCGGACGTCCATCAGGACGACGTCGGGCCGCTGCTCTCCCACCACGGTGACCGCGGTGTCGCCGTCGGCGGCCTCGCCGACCACGACGAGGTCGGGTTCGCCGTCGACGATCAGCCGCAACGCCATCCGCACCAGGTGTTCGTCGTCGACGAGGACGACCCGCACCCGCTCGCTGTCCATTTCACTCGCTCCCTTCGCGGACCGGCCACGGCAAGCGCGCGGCGAGGACGAATCCGCCGCCGGGATCCGGGTGGTGCTCCAGTTCTCCTCCGGCCAGTGCGACCCGCTCGGCGAGGCCGAGCAGGCCGAATCCCGAGGCGGGCGGGCCCTCGATCAGCCGCGACGCACCGGAATCCCGGACCGTCGCCCGCAAACCGTCACCCGCCTTTCCCTCGACGGTGACCGCCACCAGGGCCCCCGGCGCGTGCTTGCCCGCGTTGGTCAGCCCTTCCTGCACGATCCGGTAGGCGGTCCTCGCGATCGCGTCGGGTGGCTCGCTCGCTGTCGTGGCCGTCAAGGTGACGTCGAGTCCCAGCGCTCGCGCGTGCCCGACGAGCGCGGGCAGGTCGGCGAGCGAGGGTTGCGGCGGTTCCAGGTCGTCCGGGCTCGCCCGCAGCACGCCGAGGACGTCCCGCAGTTCCTCCAGTGCCTGGTGGGAGCCGTCGGCGATCCCGCGGGCCAGTTCCGCGACCTGTTCGGCGGACAGATCCGGGCGGTGGCCCAGCACCCCCGCCTGCATGGCGACCAGCGAGACCCGGTGTGCGAGGACGTCGTGCATCTCGCGGGCGATCCGGTGCCGCTCCAGGATCCGTGCCTCGGCCGCACGGGCGGCCTGCTCCCGTTCCACGCTCTCGACCCGTTCCCGCAGGGCGCGCATTTCCTCCCGGCGCGCGCCGATCGCGGCCCCGACCGCCACCACGATGCCCACCATCAAGAGGGGGACGCTGAGCAACAACCACAGCGGTTCCGGCACCTCACGCCGGGGGTAGAGGTCGGTGGTGAGCATCACGGTGACCACGCTCAGCATCGCGGCGACCGCCGTTTCCGCCGGTCGCCGCCGGGTGGCCAGAGAGCAGAGAGCCAGCAACGCGGCGCCGGCGGACAGCACCGAAGCCGTCGAGGCGAGGATGACCGCGATCGCGATCACGGCAGGGAATCGGCGGCGCCACAGCAGCGCGATCAGGCAGGCGAGAGCCAGCAGTGGGTCACCGGTGATCAGCCACTGGACCCTGGGGCCGCCCACCCCCGGCGGCACCTGAGCCGCGGTGAGCAACCAAAGCACCGCCCCCAGCGCGGCCGCCGCCACCAGCCGCCAGGCCTGCTGCCACGGCCGGAGAGGCGGGAAAGCGCCGACGTCGGTGATCACCGGCCCATCATGGTCGACCCGTCCACGGCGGCGCAGCCGGACACGGGACGATCCCGGGCCCCGGACCTCGGTCGCGGCCGGGGGTCGACTTTGGTCGTAAGCCACGCGCGACGCGATGCCGATGTGCTCGCCGTCCGCACCGGGCGATGCTGGGCACCGACCACGAAACAGGAGGCAGGGAGCATGAGCAAGGGCGGCTGTCTGGGGCTGCGGATTCTCGGGATGGTGGCGGTCGCCGTCTTCGCGCAGGCCGCCATCCGCAGCCTCTTCGACCATTCCGCGACCCAGTTATGGGGAGCGTTCGACTGGGTACCCGGTGAGTGTGGCGGCAGGCTGATCGTGTTCCTGCTGCTCGCGGCCGCCGGGACGGTGCTGGCAGGCTGGGCGCACGACCGCGGCAAGCGAGTGTCCCGCTAGCGGAACACCGGTCCGCTAAGATCCCCAGCCGGGCGATTTCCGTCTACATCGGACGGAGGCGCGGGACCGGTCGATCGCGGGAGAGTGCATGGCGGACGGCGTTGGCTCGCTTTCGGGGTGGTCTGCCGAACCCACCGAAGTGACCAGCTACGTAGGCCGTGACGCCGAAACCGGCGAAGCACGACGCCTGCTGGAAGCCTCGTCGCTGGTGACGCTGACCGGGCCCGGCGGCGTGGGCAAGACCAGGCTGGCGTGGCGGATCGCGATGGCCCACCGCGAGGCCACCGCCGACGAGGTCGCGTTCGTCTCGCTGGCCGAACTGCGGGAGCCCGCGTTGCTGGTGCCGACGGTGGCGAACGTCCTCGGTTTCGGCGACCGTTCGGCGAAACCGGCCATCGAGGTCGTCGTCGAGGCGCTCCGGGCGAGCCGCTTGCTGCTGGTACTGGACAACTGCGAACACCTGGTGGACAGCTGCGCATGGTTCGCCGACACCGTGGCCAGGGAGTGTCCCCAGGTCACCGTGCTGGCCACGAGCAGGCAGTCGCTCGGGGTGGCGGGCGAGCGGATCCTGCCGGTGCCGCCACTGGCGGTGCCGGACCAGGGCGACTCCTTCGAACGCGCGGTGAACTACGAGTCGGTGCGGCTGTTCGTGGACCGGGCGACCGCGGTCGCGCCGTCGTTCCGGCTCACCGAATCCGACACCGAACCGCTGATCCGGCTGTGCCGCCGTCTGGACGGTCTGCCGCTGGCGATCGAACTGGCCGCGGTCCGCGCGCGGGCGTTGTCCCTGCGCCAGCTGGCCGACCGGCTCGACCGGCAGTTCTCCGTCCTCACGAAGGATCGGCGCGGGCGGCCGGAGCGGCACGAGACCATGCGGGCCCTGATCGACTGGAGCCACGACCTGTGCACCGGCCCGGAACGGCTGCTCTGGGCGCGCACTTCGGTGTTCTCCGGCAGCTTCGACCTCGACGCCGCCGAGCAGGTCTGTTCCGGCGGCGAACTGCCCCGCGACCGCGTACTCGAAGTCGTCGACGGGTTGCTCGACAAATCCATCCTGCTGCGCGAGGAGTACCCGGGCGGCGTGCGGTACCGCATGCTGGAGTCGGTGCGCGAGTACGGCGTCGGCAGGCTGAGCGAAGCGGGCGAGACAGCCGTCTTCCGCACGCGGCATCGCGACTGGTTCGCCGAACTCGCCGTCCGGTACGCCACCGAGTGGCTGGAGACAGACCAGCTCGCCTGGATCGGCCGGTTGCGGCGTGAGCACGCGAACCTGCGTGTCGCACTCGACTACTGCACCGGCAGCCCCGAAGACGCCGTCGTCGGGCTACGGATGTTACGTGACGTCAAGGAGTTCTGGATCGTCCGCGGGCTGAACACCGAAGGCCGGATGTGGGTCCGGCGGCTCGACGAGGTCGCCGTACCGGGTGTCCCGGAGCGGGCACACGGGCTGTGGCTGTCCAGTTTCCTGGCGCTGGTGCAGGGAGACCTGCCCGCCCACCGGTCCATGCTGGACAGGGCGGCCGCCGAAGCCGAGGCGAGCGGCGACGAACTCGCCGCCGCCTACGTGCTCCACGTCCGCGCCTACGCCGCGCTGATCGGCAACGACATGCCCGTGGCGGCGCGGCTGTTCGGCACGGCCATCGACCTGTTCCGCGCAAACGGCGACGAGGGCGGGGACCTCTGGGCGAGCTACAACCACGGGCTGGCCGTCTGGCTGGACGGCGACATCGACCGCGGCAGGCAGGTGCTCGCCGAATCCGTCGACCGCTGCGAGCGGCGGGGCGAGGTCTTCTGGCGGGGCTGGGCGCTGTGGTCGCGCGCGGCCGCCGAGTACCTCCAAGGTGATTTCTCCGTGGCGAGCCGCTGCTGCGAGCAGATCCTGCGCCTGCACGCCCGGGTGGACGACCGCGTGGTCGTCGGGTTCACGCTCACGGTGCTGGCGGGTTGCGCGGCCCGCACCGGACGTCCCAACAGGGCCGCGATCCTGTTGGGCGCCTCGATGAACGTCTGGCGCACGGTGGGCGCGTGGCCGACACGGTACGAGGCGTTCACCGAACCTTTGCGGGCCGACACCGATACCGTGACCGCGGCGCTGGGCTGGGAGGTCTCGATCAAGGAGTTCACCGACGGCGCCGCGATGCCCACCGCCGACGCCATCGCGTACGCCCTCGAAGAGCGGTCCACCGAGCCCCGGAAACAGACGGCGCAGGTGCTCACCAAACGCGAGACCGAGATCGCGCACGTCGTCGCCGAGGGACTCACGAACCAGGAGATCGCCGACCGGCTCGGCATCGCCCGGCGCACGGTGGACACGCACATCGACCACATCCTGACCAAGCTCGGCTATGCCAACCGCGTCCAGGTCGCCACCTGGGTCACCCGCACCGCGGAGTCCTGACCGCCGGGCTCACGCGGCCCTGATCGGGGTGACGGGCCGAGCCGGTTCGGCGGGGAGCACGTCGGCTCGCAAGGCGATGCGCAGGTCGAGCCGCTCCTGGGGATCGTCGAGGCGGTCGCCGAACAACACGCGGAGGCGCCGCAGGCGGTTACGGACCGTCTGCGGATGGACGCCGAGGTTTTCCGCGATCTCGGGTGCCCCGCCGCGGGCGGCGAGCATCGCGTCGAGGGTTTCGGCGAGCTTGGTGCGCTCGTTCGGGGACAGCTCGGCGATCGGCGCCAGACTGCGCGTGACGAGGGCGGAGGTGAGCGCCTCGTCGACGAACAGCCAGTGCGTGGTCAGATGGTCCGACCACCGCACGAGGGGCCCGTCTTCGATCACCTCGCGCCGCACCAGTTCCAGCGTCCGGCGTGCCCACCGCAGCGACACCGCCGCGTCGGCGGGCGCGACCGCGGGACCGACAGCCGCCCGCGTCCCCGCCAGTACGCCACCGATCTCGATGTCGTCGGGAACGAGCAGATGCGGATACTCGCCGGTGAGGTCGGCCAGCACCTCCGGGCCGAACGAGGCACGGACCGCGCCCGGCTCCGCGGCGATGGCGACCACCCGGGCGGGCGGCACCCAGCCCGCCTCGGCCGCGAGCCCCGCCCACTTCCGGCCGCTCAAAAGCTCCCTGAGGAGTTCGCGGCGCAACTCGGCCAGCGAAGGCGTGTGCGCGGCGCGGTAGGCGGTGGTGGAAAGCCGGATCAGGACGTCGGTGCAGCGGAGCAGGGCCTCCACCCCGGTGTCCATCAAAGCCGATCCGGCCCCGTACTGTCGCGACAGCGAGGCCAACACGGGCAAGGCGCACCGGCCCGCCGAGTGGTAGGCGCGGGAGAGCCGGTCCAGCTCCTTGCCGGCGGCGTACTCGGCGACCCCGACCTCCCGGAAGGCGTCCGCACCGGCGGCGATACCCAGCACGGAGCCCATTCCGTCGTGTTCCAGGACCGAGGCGACGAACTCCGTGGCACGCGCCTCGAACAGGGGCGCGTGCTCGGGCAGGGAATGCCGGACACCGTCGACGACCGCACGGGCGAGGACGAGCGCGGCGGAGCGGGTCAGGGTGGAACGAGTCGGGCGGGCTGAAGCGTGGGACACAGTCATCGTCGACCTCCGGGGCAGCGGGAATCGTCGGGCCGCCGAGTCTGCTACCGCGGAGTAACGGGCACATCGGGTGAATTACGTACTCGCGCCTATCCGCCATATGGATCACCCGTTCGTGGCGTCTGCCGGATCGAGGGTCGCGCTCACTGACGCCGCGGTCCGTGAAGGACTCCTTGAGGGACTCTGGGTCCCTCAAGGAGTCCTTCACGGACCGCGGCACCAACAGCACCCTCAGCCACGATCACGCGTAAAGACGAGCCAAGCGCGTCGGCTTACTCGCAAACGGCTCCGTGCGCGGCGCTCCGGACGACCTTGGCGTACTTGCCGAGCACTCCGCGCGTGTACGCCGGAGGCTTGGGCGCCCACCCTTCCCGGCGTGCCTCGATGTCGTCGATCTCGACTTCGAGTGTCCGGTTCGCGACGTCGAGCGTGATCGGGTCACCGTCGCGCACGAACGCGATCGGCCCGGCGTCGACGGCTTCGGGCGCGATGTGGCCGACGCAGAGGCCGGTCGTGCCCCCGCTGAACCGGCCGTCGGTGATGAGCAGGACGTCCTTGCCGAGCCCGGCGCCCTTGATCGCGCCGGTGATGGCGAGCATCTCGCGCATCCCCGGCCCGCCCTTGGGGCCTTCGTACCGGATGACGACGACGTCCCCGGCGACGATCCGGCCTTCGGCGAGGGCGTCGAGAGCGGCTCGTTCGCCGTCGAACACCCGCGCGGTGCCGGTGAACGTCGATTCGTCGAAGCCCGCCGACTTCACGACCGCGCCTTCCGGCGCCAGCGATCCCTTGAGGATGGTCAGCCCGCCAGTCTTGTGGATCGGGCGGTCGAGCGGGCGGATGATCTCGCCGTCGACACCGTCGGGCGCGATGCCCTCGAGGTTCTCGGCCATCGTCTTGCCGGTCACGGTGAGCACGTCGCCGTGCATGAGCCCGGCGTCGAGCAGTGCCTTCATCACCACGGGGATACCGCCGACCTTGTCGACGTCGTTCATCACGTACTTCCCGAACGGCTTGAGATCGCCGAGATGCGGCACCTTGTCGCCGATGCGGTTGAAGT
This sequence comes from Amycolatopsis sp. cmx-11-32, assembly GCF_047608695.1. Taxonomy (NCBI): domain Bacteria; kingdom Bacillati; phylum Actinomycetota; class Actinomycetes; order Pseudonocardiales; family Pseudonocardiaceae; genus Amycolatopsis; species Amycolatopsis sp. cmx-11-32. The sequence continues at coordinate 500,395 of NZ_JADNQN010000003.1, forward strand.
CGTCGATGCGCAGATCGACCTCCGCCTCACGCGCGATCGCGAGCAGGTGCAGGACGGCGTTGGTCGAACCACCCAGCGCCATCACGACGGCGATGGCGTTCTCGAACGCCTCCATGGTCATGATCTGCCGCGCGGTGATGCCCTGCCGGAGCATGCCGACGACGGCCTCCCCCGACCGGTGAGCGAACCCGTCACGGCGCCGGTCGACGGCGGGCGGCGCGGCCGAGCCGGGCAGCGACATGCCGAGGGCCTCGGCGACCGACGCCATCGTGTTGGCGGTGTACATGCCACCGCAGGCGCCCTCGCCGGGGCAGATCGCGCGTTCGATCCGGTCCACTTCGGCGCGGGTGATCTTGCCGGCCAAGCAGGCGCCGACGGCCTCGAAGGCGTCGATGATCGTGACGTCCCGGCCGTCGACCTGACCAGGCATGATCGAGCCGGCGTATAGGAAAACGGAGGCGAGGTCGAGCCGCGCGGCGGCCATCAGCATGCCCGGCAACGACTTGTCGCAGCCCGCCAGCAGCACGGAGCCGTCCAGCCGCTCGGCCATCATCACCGTCTCGACGGAGTCGGCGATCACCTCTCGCGACACCAGCGAGAAGTGCATGCCCTCGTGCCCCATGGAAATGCCGTCGGACACCGAGATCGTGCCGAATTCGAGCGGGTACCCCCCGCCCGCGTGCACGCCGTTCTTGACCGCCTTCGCCAGCCTGTCCAGCGACAGGTTGCACGGGGTGATCTCGTTCCACGAGGACGCCACCCCGATCTGTGGTTTGGCGAAGTCGTCGTCGCCCATCCCGACCGCGCGGAGCATCCCGCGGGCCGCCGCGCGCTCCAGGCCGTCGGTCACGTCGCGTGAACGAGGCTTCAAATCGGGCTGGTCTTCCGGCATCGGGACACCTTTCTTCGTGGTGGGACACCGGGCACGCTGCCAACCGAAGGCGCCCGGCGCAACTCACCACTCCGCATTCGCTCCACGGTGCAGCGCCACGCGGGTGATCGCGTGATGCTCCACGCCGAGCACCTCGGCCGTCCAGCCGGAGACCACCACCCGGTCGCCCGGCTTCTCCGGGATCCGGCCAAGGAGCACGAGAATGAGCCCCGCGATCGTCGCGTACTCCCCCGGCGGCGCGTCGGGCAGCTCGACGCCGACGTCGACGAGGTCGTGCACCGGGAACGTGCCGGACAGGATCAGGGACCCGTCCTTGCCGTCGCGTACGGCAAGGACGTCACGGTCGGTTTCGTCGTAGATCTCGCCGACGATCTCCTCCAGCAGGTCCTCCAGCGTGACCATGCCCGCGACGGCGCCGTGCTCGTCGACGACCAGCGCCATCTGCTGCCGCTCGGCCTTGAAGCTGCGCAGCGCGTCCGAGACCCGCAGCGAATCGGGGAACACCACGGCGGGCCTGACCACTTCGGCGAGATCGTCGCGGTCTTCGAGCAGATCGCGCAGGCTCACCACGCCGATGACGTCGTCCAGATGCCCGCCGCGCGCGACCGGCGCCCGGGAGTAGCCCGACTCGGCCAGCTGCCGCCGCGCCGACTCGAGGTCCTGTTCCGCGGCGAGGGTCAGCACCGCCCGCCTCGGGACGAGCACCTCCCGCAGCCGTCGTTCGTGGATTTCCAAGGCACCGTTGATGATCATGCGCTGCTCGGCGTTGAGACCGCGTTGCGCCGAGACCAGTTCCCGGAGCTCCTCGGGCGACATCTGGTCCGGATCGGCTTCCGCCCGCCCGCCCAGCACCCGGACGACGAAGTTCGTCGACACGCTCAGCGCCCAGACCGCGGGCCTCGAGATCGTCGACAACAGGTTCAGCGGGCGCGCCACCAGCAAGGCCCACCGCAGCGCGTTCTGCATGGCCAGCCGCTTCGGCGCCAGCTCCCCGAGCACCAGGGTCAGGAACGTGAGGACCATGGTCACCAGCGCCACGGCCACCGCACGGGCGGCGTCACCGAGAAAACTCAGCAGCGGCACCACGGGGTCGGCGAGGGACACCGCCGCCGTCGCCGAAGCCAGGAACCCGGCGAGCGTGATGCCGATCTGGATCGTCGCCAGGAAGCGATTCGGGTCGCGCGCCAGCCGGACCAGCGTGCGGGCCGTCGCGCGGCCGTCCCGTTCCAAGGATCGCAATTGCCCCTCACGCAACGAGATCAACGCCATCTCGCTGCCCGCGAACACCGCGTTGAGCACCACCAGCACCGCGACCAGCGCGATGTCGAACCCGTAGCCGCCCACAAGCACTCCCCGGCCCGCCGGAAGTGCAGAACACTACCGAGGAAAACACGGGTACGCAGATGTCGAGCGGCTCGCTACTGACACGTCGTTCCGCTACCGTCGAGGAACCCGCACGGACGGAGTCCTGATGTTCGCACTCAAGACCGCACCCGCCCGGAATCTCCGGCGCCGGGCGGAGGAGATCGCCAAACCGGTCACCCGCTGGAGCATCGGCCACGCGATCCCCCGGGTGGCCCTGCGGGCCGCGGCGCGGCGGGGCGATCTGCAGGGCAGGCTGTCCGTCGAGGCGAGCGGCGGTGCGGATCTGACCGGCCTGTTCGACGAGATCCGCGCGCACGGCGCCATCGCCACCACCAGGGTCGGGCATGTGACCACCCGGCACTCGGCCTGTAAAGAGATCCTCACCAGCGACGCGTTCAAGTCCGTGCGGTTCGTTCCGGACAACCCGCTGCTCAACCGGCTCGTCGCCTGGTCCGCGTCCGGCCTGATCCATCCGATCGAACCGCCGTCACTGCTCGCCAGCGAACCACCCGACCACACGCGCTACCGGAGACTCGTCACGCGTGTCTTCACCGCCCGCGCGGTCGAGCAACTGCGGCACCGCACGCAGGCGATCGCCGACGAACTGCTCGACGGCCTCGACCCGGCGAACCCCGTCGATCTCGTCGAGTCCTACTGCGGGCTCTTGCCGGTCACCGTCATCAGCCAGATCCTCGGTGTGCCGCCCGAAGAACGCGACAAGGTGCTCGCGCTCGGCGGGGCCGCGGCCCCGAGCCTCGACCTCGGGCTGCCGTGGAAGACCTTCCGTACCGTCGAAGCGACGCTGGCCGAGTTCGACTCTTGGCTCACCCTGCATCTGGAAAAGCTGCGGGCGAACCCCGGTGACAACCTGCTGAGCAAGCTGATCGCCGCCCGCGAGGACGGCGTCGGCCTGACCGAACGGGAACTCAAGGCGACCGCGGGGCTGGTACTCGCGGCCGGGTTCGAAACGACCGTCAACCTCCTTGGCAACGGCATCGCCCTGCTCGTCCGGCATCCGGGCCAGCTCGAGAAACTACGCGCGAATCCGGAACTGTGGAGCAACGCGACCGACGAGATCCTCCGGTACGACCCGCCTGTCCTGCTCACCGGCAGGTTGTGCGCCCGCGACACCGAGGTCGACGGAAAGGCCATCGCCCGGGGCGCGATCGTCAGCACGGTGCTCGCGGGAGCCAACCGGGATCCGGAGATCTTCGACGATCCGGCCGCCTTCGACGTCGAGCGGGCGAACGCGCGAGACCACGTGTCGTTCGGCGCCGGGCGGCATTACTGTCTCGGCGCTTCGCTGGCGAGGATGGAAGGGGAGATCGGGCTGCGGTCGATCTTCGAGCGGTTCCCCGGCCTGCGGCTCGCCGATGGGGCGCGGCGGCGGCAGACCCGGATCCTGCGCGGCTTCGAGACGCTACCGGCTGCCCTCTCGTGAGACCCAACCGGCCGAAGCGTGACTCAGGTTTTGAGCGCGGCCGCCATCCCAGACGTCGCGAAAGCCACTTTCGCGACGTCTGATGCCCCGAAAGTGGCTTTCGTGACACGGCCACCGGCCAGACACCGTCGGCTCGAACCGCTGTTACCACTCACGAGACAGGTCCGAATGCCTTCCGTAACCCCACACCTCTCGGTCCTCGACATCTCCCCCATCGTCCAGGGCTCGACACCGCGCCAGGCCCTCTCCCGCCGGAGGTGGCCGAAGATCATGGAGCGGCTGGCCGATTTCGTCGCGCGGGCGGCCGAAGTCGCCCGCCGGAATTTCCATGGGCCGATCACCTACGCCGCTGTCGGCGGCTTGGAGCCGATCGACTGGAACCTTTTCGACATCGTCGGAATCGACTACTACCCGTACTTCGCCACGGATGCGGAGTACACAAAGGACCTCGCGCAGTACCGGGAGTGGAACAAACCGGTGATGCTGCTGGAGTTCGGCTCGTGCACCTTCACCGGCGCCGCGCAGGCGGGCGGAATGGGCTGGGACATCGTCGACTACGAACAGGTCCCGCCCGAGATCAAGCCCGGCCACGTGCGGAACGAACGCGAACAGGCCGACCATCTCGCCCGCCTGTTGCGCGTTTTCGGCGCGGCGGGTGTGCGGGGCGCGCATGTGTACACGTTCATCGCGCCGAACCTGCCGCATCATCCGTCCCAGCCGGTCCACGACTACGACATGGCGTCGTTCGGCCTGGTGAAGACGCTGCGCGAACGACATCACGACGAGGAGTCGCCTTACCGGTTCGAGCGCAAGCGATCCTTCGAGGCGCTGGCACGGCACAACCGCGGTTGAGACCCACCGCGCGCTCGACCGTGCCCGTCGACGTGGACCCGAGGCCCCTCCTGTCCGCCTCGCGACTGACCTCGCCGCGATCATTGCCCGGCAGCATCGTATCGCTTATCGTATATGAAATTCACCCCCCGATGCTGCGAGGTGACGTTTTGACCACCGCCACCGCCGACCCGACCACCACCACGGTCGCGCGCGATTTCACGGATTTCCGCACGGTGGTGTCGCACTCCTTCGTGCCTTTGCACGTGACGAGCGAGCACCGCGACCACTTCCGCGGCCGCATCCGCTCGTGCGGCGCCGATGACGTACAGCTGACCGAAGTGACCGCGTCCGCGCACGTGGTCGAACGGACGCCCGAACTCATCGCCAGGGCGGACAGGCACTACTACAAGCTGAGCCTGATCCTGTCCGGGACCGGGTTGCTGGTGCAGGACAACCGCGAGGCGATGCTCCGCCCCGGTGACGTTGCGTTGTACGACACGCACCGCCCGTATTCCTTGGCGTTCGAAGAGGATTTCCGCACGCTCGTGGTGATGTTCCCGCAGCGCCTCATCGATCTCCCGCGTGACCTGGTCGGCCAGCTGACCGCGGTCCCCATGTCCGGCAAGCGCGGGATGGGGAACGTGGTGGTGCCCTTCCTCGCGCAGCTCGGCAGCAACCTCGAGCAGCTCGGCGGGCCGGCGGGGGTCCGGCTCGCGCATACGGCGGTCGACCTGCTCGCCACGCTGTTCGCCAGCGAACTCGACCTCGCCCGCGCGACGGCCGGGCCGCACCACGAACTGATGCGCCGCGTTCTCGCCTTCATCGACACGAATCTTTCCTCCACCGACCTCGGCCCGGCGCAGATCGCCACCGAGCACTACATCTCGACCCGGCATCTGCACGGCCTCTTCCACGAGCAGGGCACGACCGTCTCGGGCTGGATCCGCACCCGGCGCCTCGAACACTGCCGCCGCGAACTGCTCGACCCGTTACACGCTTCGCGGCCCGTCGCGGCCATCGCGGCCAAGTGGGGTTTCGTCGACGCACCGCACTTCAGCCGGGTGTTCAAGACGGAATTCGGCTGCTCGCCGAGCGAACTGCGCCGCGGCTTGACCGTGAGCGATCGGTTGTTGCCGCCCAGCGCGTGACAGCTGGCCCTCCCCCGGCGGTCGCCCCGACGATGACCGCATGTCCGAAGCACCCGAGGAACAGTGGCGCACCTATGACGAGTTCGCCGCCGGAATAGCCACCTACCGCCTGCCGAACGCGGACCTGTCAGGTCGCCAGCTCACCGTCACCCTCGACGACGGAAAGACGCTCGCGCTGCGGTTCGAGGACGCGGAATCCGTCATCTGCAACGGCATCAAGGATCCGTACGACGCGATCGCCGTCCGGGAAGACGTCTTCTTCGTTAATCTCCCCCATACCAGCGTGGAAGGTGAAGCGCTCACCGTCGTCTTCTCCACGACGACGCATCGCGCGCTCGCCGTGCGTTCGGTGATCGGTACCGAGGACGTCGAAGGCGTTCCTCGTGTCTCCCAGACGTTCTGGTCCGGCACCACCGACGCGGGCACGCCGACGGGTGAGCGGCCGGGGCCGTCACGCGACCTGATCGGCAAGCGCAACGTCTACCGCTACAGCCCGGAGCACCTCTACGAGCACGTTTACGTGTCCTCACAACGCTATGCCTGGCAATGCCTCGAAGGCGTGCAGCGCGGCCATGGAGACATGGACCTGTCGACGGTGTGGAAATTCCAGGACGGGCTCTACCTGTTCTGCTTCCGCGAATTCCGCATCGCCGTGGCCAGTGTGTGGCTGCACGACCTCGGCTACGCACTGAAGACCACCGGCGTCTTCCTCGGCCTGACCGGCGACGGCCGGTCGGAACACTCCCGTGCGGGCGGGCACATCTACCCACTCGGCGCCGTCTCTTATCCCGACGCGCAACCGGTCTAAGGAGCTTCAAGTGTCCAATTCAGACATCATCGCCGCGCACTACGCCGCGAGCGACCGAGGCGATTTGGCGGGCATGCTGGCCCCGCTCGGTCCCGAGACCACCTGGACGGAGGCGGCCGGATTCCCTTACGCCGGCACCTACACCGGTCCGGAGGAGGTGCGGGACAACGTCTTCGGCGCGATCGCCCGTGACTGGGACGGCTACGGTTTCGCACTCGGCGAGCTCGCCGACGCGGGGGACACGGTGATCGGCATCGGCACCTACCAGGGCAAGCACCGCGAGACCGGCCGCTCGTTCACCGCCAGGGTCGCGCATGTGTGGAAGTTCGACGGCGGCAAGGTCACCTCGTTCGAGCAGATCGTCGACTCCGTCCCTGTCGTGAACGCCGCGGAGGACCGGTGAAGCCCGCGCGGCGCCTCGTCGCCCTCGCCGCCGCGGTCCTGATAGCCACGGCGGGCTGCGCCGGAGCCGAAAGCGGTTCAAGCGGCCCGATCAAGGTCGGTTCGGTCAACGCGCTGAGCGGTTCGGCCACCTTCCCCGAAGCCTCCCAGGCGGCCAAGGCGGTCTTCGACGCGGCCAACGCCAGCGGCGGCGTGAACGGAAGACAGATCGAGTACAAGGCGCTCGACGACAAGGGCGACCCGGCGGCCGCCGCGGCCGCGGCCCGTGAGGTCGTCGGCCGTGACGAGGCGGTCGCGCTGGTCGGCTCGTCCAGCCTCATCGAGTGCGAGATCAACAACAAGTACTACGAGCAGCAGAAGATCCTGTCCATCCAGGGCATCGGCGTGGACCCGGCGTGCTTCTCCAGCCCCAACATCGGCCCGGCCAACGTCGGCCCGTACCACGACATGACGCTGACGCTGCTCTACGGCTCGGAAACGCTGAAGCTGAACGACATCTGCGCACTGCTGGAGATCGCGGGCAACACACTGCCGTCGTACCAGGCGGCGATCGACGAGTGGTCGGCCATCACCGGCAAGAAGCTCAAGTACCTCGACGCGACCGTGCCCTACGGCGGTTCCGACTACACCTCCTACATCGTCAAGGCCCGCAACGCCGGGTGCAAGGCGATCACGGTGAACCCGGTCGAGCCGGATTCCATCGGGCAGCTCAAGGCCGCCGCCGCGCAGGGCTGGAACGACGTCACCTGGCTGCTGCTGACCAGCGTCTACAGCGAGAGCTACGCCAAGGCCGTCACCAACGCGGGCGCCGGGGTGTACGTGCCCGCCGAGTTCTACCCGTTCACCGACTCGACCAGCCCGCAGAACAAGGACTGGCGCGACCTGATGACCAAGAACAACATCCCGCTGACGTCGTTCAGCCAGGGCGGCTACCTGGCGGCGAAGTACTTCCTCGAAGTCGTCCGCGGGATCAGCGGTGACGTCACCCGCGAGTCGGTGACCAAGGCACTGCGCGAGATGAAGCCGATCACCGATCCGATGGTCGGCACGCCGTACGTCTTCGGACCGGGCCAGACACATCACGACAACACCGCGGGCTGGCCGATCAAGCTCGCCTCCGGCACCGGCAAATGGGAGCTCGTGGCGAACGACTGGCTGCGGATTCCCAAGAAGTAACTGGAGGAAACGATGCTGCAGGGAGCGCTGGCCGGCTTGGCCGCCGGCGGACTGTACGCGGTACTGGCGGTGTGCCTGACGCTGATGTCGCGGTTGGTGCGGGTGGTCAACTTCGCCCAGTCGGCCACCGGGATGTTCGGCTGCTACGTGGCGGTGTCACTGTCCGTCCAGTGGGGACTGCCGACGTGGCTCGCCACGGTGGCGGGAATCCTGCTCGGCGGGCTGCTCAGCGCGCTCCTCGGCTGGATCGTGTCCACCTGGCTCGCCGAGGCGGACACCGGCACCCGCTCGGCGGTGACCGTGGCGGTGCTGCTCCTGCTGATCTCGTTGTCGTTCATCCTGTTCGGCAACAAACCGCAGCCGTTCCACCCGATCCTGGACGGCCCGGCACTCACCGTCGGCGGGGTGGTGATCAGCCAGGTCACCGTGGTCACCGTCGCGCTGGCGGTGCTGGTGGCGGTGGCCAGCAAGATCGTGCTGAGCCGGACCTCGGCAGGGGTCCAGCTCAGGGCACTGTCCGAACGCCCGACCACCGCCGAACTGCTGGGCATCCCGGCGAAACGGCTCAGCGTCGCGGTCTGGGCGGTCACCGGAGTGGTCAGCACGCTGGTGATCTCGATCGTGGCGCCTTCGCAGTCGAACGACGCGACGTCGCTGGCGATGCTGGTGGTCCCCTCGGCCGCGGCGGCCCTGCTCGGCGGGTTCCGCCGTCTCGACCTCGCGGTCGCGGGCGGGCTGGGCCTCGGCCTGATCCAGGGTGCGGCCGCGCAGGTCGACGGCCTTTCGGTGGTGCGGTACTTCCTGCCGTTCGCAGTGATCGTCGCGCTGCTGCTGTGGTCGCAGCGCAAGGAGGTGTGGGATGCGGCTCGCTGAACAGCGCGGGGTACGCGCCGGGTTCCCGTTCGTGGTCGCACTGGTGGCGATCGCGGTCGGCTACGGACTGAGCGTCGGGCTCGACGGGTACTTCGTGTACCTGGGCATGAGCGCGGTCGTCGCCGGGATCTCGTTGCTCGGGCTGGGCGTGGTCACCGGCAGCGCGGGGATGATCTCCTTGTGCCAGCTGACCTTCGGCGCTGTCGGTGCCTGGGTGGTGTCCGCGCTGAACGAGGCACAGGCGCCCGGCGGGTTCCTCGTCTGGCTGCTGCTCGGCGGACTCGCCGCCGGAATGGTCGGGATCCTCGTCGGGCTCCCGGCGCTGCGGCTGCGCGGGATCAACCTCGCCGTCGTCACGCTGGGGCTCGCCGCCGCGGCCGATCTCGCCCTGGTCCAGCTCCAGTTCCCCGGCGTCTCCGGCGGGGTCTCGGTCGATCGGCCGGAAGCCTTCTCCGACGACCGGTCCTATTTCCAGCTCGCCGTCGTGGTGCTGGTGTTGTGCTGCCTCGCCGTGTACTTCCTCCGCCGCGGGCGCTGGGGCAGCGCCTGGCAGGCGGTGGCGTTCTCCGAACGCGGGACGGCGGCGGCGGGCACCAGCGTGCGGACGTCGAAACTGACCGCGTTCGCGGTGAGCGCCACCCTCGGCGGGATCAGCGGCGGCCTGCTCACCGGACAGGTCGGACTCGCCTTCCCGGCCAGTTTCACCGCGATCCAGTCGCTGGCGCTGTACGTGCTGGCGATCATGTCGGGCGCGCACCTGATCGACATGGCGGTGTTCGGCGCGGTGCTCTGGGTCGGCGTACCGGAACTGCTGAAGCGCTGGGGAATCCCGCAGGACTGGGGATTCGTGGTCTTCGGCGTGCTCGGCGTCCAGGCGCTGGCCAGTGGCGGCAACCTGGGCACCACGGTGCGGCAGGTCTGGTACCGGCGCTCGAAGAAGGAACCCGCGAAACTCGACCTGGCCGCTAAGACCGCGAACATCGAGTCCAAGGCGCCCGGCCCGCCGGTTCTCACCGTACGCGGGCTGAGCGTGAACTTCGGGCACGTGGCCGCACTGTCCTCAGTGGACATCGCGGTGCCCGAGAACGGTGTGCTCGGCGTCATCGGGCCCAACGGCGCCGGCAAGTCGACGCTGGTCGACGCGATCAGCGGTTTCCTGCCGAACGCCGACGGCTCGGTGGAGCTGGGCGGAAAGCCGCTGACGGGGTCGCCGTCGAACCGGGCCCGCGCCGGACTGCGCCGGACGTTCCAGCAGGACCGTGTCCCGCCAGGGCTGACGGTCGGGGCGTACGTCAAGTTCCTCGCCAGGCGACGGCTCACCGCCGACGAGATCGGCGAGGCACTGGACTTCTTCGGCTGCCCGGCGGCCCGCACTCCACTGTCGCAAGTGGACGTGGGCGCGCGCAGGCTGGTCGAGGTCGTCGGGCACCTGCTGGCCGGACCGCGCGTCCTGCTTCTCGACGAACCTGCCGCTGGACTTCCGCACGAAGAGCACGTCGCGTTCGGGGAACGGCTGCGGCAGGTTCCCGCGCGGTTCGGGGTGTCCGTGCTGCTCATCGAGCACGACCTCGACCTGGTGCGTTCGGTCTGTGACACGATCACCGTCCTCGACTTCGGCCGCGTGCTGGCCTCCGGCCCTCAGGCGGAAGTGCTCGCCGATCCGGCCGTGCTCAAGGCCTACATGGGTGAAACGGAGCTGTTGTGAACGCATTGCGGATATCCGGGCTGACGGTCACCCGCGGCGCGGGTCCGGTGATTCGGGACGTCGACCTCACTTTGGAGCCGGGCCGGATCACGGCGCTCGTCGGGCCCAACGGCGCTGGGAAGACCAGTCTGCTCGAAGCCGTCTCCGGCGTGGTGCCCGCTTCGGCGGGCACCGTCCACATCGGATCGGACGAGATCACCAAACAGTCGCGGGTCAACCGCGCGCGGCGAGGTCTGGCGCATATCGAACAGGGTCGCGCGGTGTTCGGCGGCCTGACCGTGCTGGAGAACCTGATGCTGACCGCGCGCACCCGCGCGCGGGCGGACGAGTTGTTCGAACTGTTCCCCGAGCTGGAGAAACGCCGCGACTCGCCGGCGGCGCTGCTCAGCGGGGGCGAACAGCAGATGGTGGTGCTGGCCCGCGCGTTCGCCGCGCGGCCGTCGTTCCTGCTGATCGACGAGATGTCACTGGGCCTCGCGCCGGTGGTGTTCACCCGGCTGCTGCCGATGGTGACCCGGTTCGCGGAGGAGGGGGCGGCGATCCTGCTCGTCGAACAGTTCACGCACCTCGCCCTCGGCGTGGCGAGCGACGCGCTGGTGGTGTCTTCGGGGCGCGTCACCTATGCGGGCGGCGCGCAAGGCCTCCTGGACTCCCCCGGCACCCTGCACTCCGCCTACCTGGGCGAATCCTGAGCCCGTCACCGATCGTGTCGCGAAAGCCACTTTGAGGACATCAGACGTCCCGAAAGTGGCTTTCGCGACACGCCTGGGCTTCGGTACCGACATGGATCACGCGGGGGCGCTGTGAAGGCCTCTGTGCCTACTTTGAGAGTAGGCACAGAGGCCTTCGCGGATTCTGGCCCGATGGCTACGAGCCCATGCCTGCCCGTTCGAAAGCCAGTGTCGGCAGGTCGACCGCGTGCGCACCACCATCGGCCACGATCACCGCGCCGGTGATGTAGGACGACTCAGAAGATCCCAGGAACCGCACGATCGACGCGATCTCCTCGGGCTCGGCGGGACGGCGTAGCGGGACCTCCGCGGTGACGCGGCGGTAGCCCTCGGCGTGGCCGCCGGTGAAGCCCGCGGCCTCGGCGAACTGGTCCATCTCGCCGTCCGCCATCGGGGTGCGCACCCAGCCTGGGCAGACCGCGTTCGCGCGGACGCCCTTCGGCCCGTAGTCCCGGGCGATCGAGCGGGTCAGCCCGATCAGCGCGTGCTTGGCGACGGTGTAGCCGGCGACGTTCGGCCCGGCGAACAACCCGGCCAGCGACGACACGATGACCACCTGGCCGCCGGTCTCGACCAGCGAGGGCAGCGTGGCCCGGCAGAACACGAAGGCGCTGGACAGGTTCGAGCGCAGGGCCAGTTCCCATTCCTCGTCGCCGGTGTCGACCACCGAAGACAACCCGTGCCCGCCCGCGTTGGCCACCACGACGTCCAGCCTGCCGAACTTGCCGACGATCTCCGCCACGGCGTTCTCGGCGGCTTCGCGTTCGCTGGCGTCACAGGTGACGACGTACGCGCCGGTTTCGGCCGCCACCTTCTCCAGCGGTTCGCGCCGCCGTCCGAGGACCACCACCTGAGCACCCTCGTCGGCGTACCGGCGGGCGACCGCCGCGCCGATACCGGTACCGCCACCCGTGATCGCGACAACCTTCTTCACTCGCGTAAGTCCTTTCTAAGCGGGAAAACCCGAACGGGCCGAGACGCCGAAGTCGGCGAGCACGGCCTGGCCGTTGATCGTCCGCGAACGCGCGGACGCGAGATAGAGCACCTGGTCGGCGACGTCTTCCGGAGCCTGCACCGGGAACGCGGGATCGTCGAGCGCCTCGCCGAGGTCGCCGCGCGCCATCGGGGTGTCGACCACCGACGGGCATACGCAGTTCACCCGGACGCCGGGCAGATCGACCGCGAGAGCCCTGGTCATGGCGACCACGGCGCCCTTCGAGGCACCATAGGCGGCCATACCTGGCGCGATGGTGAACGCCGAGTCACTGGCCAGCAGGACGACCGAACCGCGCGCCGCGGTGAGCCACGGGGCCGCGTGTTTGACCAGCAGGAACTGCCCGGTGACGTTGACCGCCATGACAGCGGCGAAGTCGGCCACCGAGGTTTCGGTGACCGGTGTCCCGACCGGGCCGGAGATCCCGGCGCAGCCGACCACGACGTCCAGCCCGCCGAACCGCTCGGCGACGGTGCCGACCGCGGCGGCCACCGACCGTTCGTCGGTCACGTCGGCGTGAACCGCCAGCAGGCCGTCGGCGAGTGTGGGCACGGACGCCCTGTCGAGGGCGCCGACCCGCGCGCCTTCCGCCAAGAACGCCTGGACGCAGGCAAGGCCGATACCGGACGCCGCGCCGGTCACCAGCACGGCTTTGCCCGCGAGATCCAGTCGCATGGCGTCATCCTCCAGCCCGCGCCTTTCCCTGGGGTTGGCCGTCAGTGCATCCTTCTTGTCCGCAGCCGCATGACGGCCGCGGCGTCTTTCCTCCCGGCTCCGGACCGGCAAGACTGCGAAGCATGACCAGGCCGCATCCTTTGGACCCGCTGACCGCCGTCGAACTCACCGCAGGCCGCGCGATCCTGGCCGAGGAGAGCCTGCTCACCGAGACCACGCGGTTCCCGTCGGTGCTGCCGGTGGAACCGGACAAGGCCGACGCCGCCCCGGACCGCCGCGTCCAGTACACGCTGCTGGACACCGCGACCGGCCAGGCGCGCGACGTGGTCGTGTCGCTGGCGAAACGCGAAGTGGTCTCCAGTGAGGACTGCGGCGACGGTCAGCCCGCGTACTTGTTCGAGGAGTACGACCTCGCCGCGTCGATCACCAAGGCGTCGCCGGAATGGCAGGCCGCGATGAAGCGGCGCGGGCTCGCCGAGCGGATCGAGCACGCGTTCTGCGCTCCACTGGCGCCCGGTTTCTTCGGCAGGCCCGACGAGACCGGCCGGGTCATCCGGTCACTGACCTTCCTGCGCGACGACGAGTCCGACAGCCCGTGGGCACATCCGGTCGAGGGCCTGATCGTGCACATCGACCTGACCGAACAGCGCGTCCTCCGGGTCGAGGACGAAGGCGATGTGCCCGTTCCGCCGGAGCACGGCCGCTACGGCGACGCCCCGGCGCGCGCCACGCTCAAGCCGATCGAGATCACCCAGCCAGAGGGCCCCAGTTTCACCGTCGACGGCAACGAGGTCACCTGGGAGGGCTGGAACCTGAGGGTCGGGTTCAACGCCCGCGAGGGCCTGACATTGCACCGGATCTCGTTCCAGGACCGTTCGGTGCTCCACCGGGCGTCGGTGCCGGAGATGGTGGTGCCCTACGGCGACACCGCGCCGGGCCGGTTCTGGATCAGCTACTTCGACGCGGGCGAGTACCTGCTCGGCAAGAACGGCAACGACCTGCGGCTTGGCTGCGACTGCCTCGGGGTCATCCACTACTTCCCCGCGTTCGTCGCCGACGACCACGGGCACCCGGTCGAGATCCCCCGCGCGATCTGCCTGCACGAGGAGGACTACGGGATCCTGTGGAAGCACACGGATCTCGACGGCCGCGCCGAAGTCCGCCGCTCGCGACGACTGGTGATCTCGTCGATCTCCACCATCGGCAACTACGACTACGGCTTCTTCTGGTACCTCTACCTCGACGGCACCGTGGAACTCGAGGCGAAGGCCACCGGCATCGTGTTCGCCGGCGCCGCGCACTCCGGCACGAAACACCCGCACGCCAACGAGATCGCGCCCGGGCTCTTCGCGCCGGTGCACCAGCACCTGTTCTGCGCGCGGCTGGACGTGGCGATCGACGGCGAACGCAACTCGCTCGTCGAGATCGACGTCGAGCGGGTGCCGATGGGCGACCAGAACCCGTACGGGAACGCCTTCACCTGGAAGGAAACCCCGCTGCGGACCGAACAGGAGGCGCAGCGGCACGCCGATCCGGCCAAGGCACGCGTCTGGGAGATCCGCAGCGCGGAACGGACCAACCGGCTCGGCACACCGACGGCGTACCAGCTCGTGCCGCGGCCGTCCGCGACCCTGATGGCGCAACCGGAATCGAGTGTCCACCAGCGGGCGACGTTCGCCACCCGTCACCTGTGGGCCACGCCGTACCGCGCCGACGAACGCTTCCCGGCTGGCGACCGGCCGAACGCGCATCCGGGCGGGGCCGGCCTGCCCGCCTGGACCGCCGCCGACCGGGATCTCACCGACACCGACCTCGTGCTGTGGCACGTGTTCGGACCGACCCATATCCCACGCCCCGAGGACTGGCCGGTCATGCCTGTCGACTACTCCGGTTTCTCCTTGCGCCCGTATGGCTTCCTGGACCGCAACCCGGCACTGGACCTGCCTTCCGGTGCCACCGACGAGCACTGTTCCGCCCACGAGCACTAGGACTTATCGATGCCCGAACTGACCCTGTCCGACACCTCCACCTGGCTCCCGCTGGACGGCCTGGCCCCCGGTTTCGACGCGAACAAGGCCCCCACGGTCGGCGACCTGCACGGCCGCACCTTCGAACTCGCCTGCGAAGACGGCACCACGTTCACCGCCGGCTTCTCCGGCACCCGGATCGAGTGGACCTACCACGGCACGGGCACCGACCGCTGCGAGACGTTCCTGGTCGACGACGACCTGTACTACGTCCAGTTCCACCCGCAGGCACGGCGGGAAGAGGCGTTCACCCTGCTGCTCGACCTGCGCCGCGGGCGCGCGCTCCTGGTGCTGAGCAAGATCGGCGACACCTCGCCCCGGGTCAAGCAGACCTTCCTGGCCGCCACGATCGGCGGCATCGAGCCCAGCGGCGAGTCGCTCGCGCCGACCACGTCGCTGGTCGGACGCCGGGTGCTGTGGGTGTACAGCACCGCACACGCCTACGAGCACGTGTACCTCAGCCCGCACTGGTACACCTGGCAGTGCCTGGCCGGGCCGGAGAAGGGGCTCGCGGACACCGACGAGAACTCGGTCTACGAACTGCGGCCGGGCATCTACGTCTTCGCCTGGCGGGAGAAGGTGATCCCGTGCGCCTCCGTGACCGTCGCCGACCACCGCGACGCGAAGCGGCTGCGCTCGCACGGTGTCCTTTTCGGACTGGACGCCACCGGTAGCACTCCGACCCACTTCACCTTCGGCGCGCACGGCAAGCTGCTGAGCACCACCGTGCACGCCGAGGCGTACGACCCCGCCGGGAGCTGAGTTGACCGCCGACCTCATTCTCACCAACGCCACGGTGTACACAGTGGACGGTGTCCGACCCTGGGCGTCTTCACTGGCGATCAAGGACGGCCTGGTGCTGTCCCTGGAGGAGATCGAACGCGGGCCGAGCACCGAGGTCGTCGACCTCGACGGCGCGTTCGTGATGCCCGGCCTGGTCGACGTGCACAACCACCACGCCCTCGCCGGTCGCGCGGCCCTGTTCGAGTTGAACTTCGGCCCCGACGCGGGCCTGGACGACATCCTCGCCGCGGTCCGCTCGCGGGCCGAAGGACTCGGTCCGGACGACTGGGTGGTCGGCGGTGCTTGGGCGTCCACTTTGGTCAGTACCCTCTCGCGGTCTTCGGCCCGGCACGCGCTCGACGAAGCCGCGGGCGGCCGGCCGGTCATGCTCACGGACGACAGCAGGCACAACCGCTGGGTGAGCAGCCGGGCCTTGAAACTGGCGCGGGTCACCACGTCGACGCCCGATCCGGCGGGCGGGGAGATCGTCCGCGACCCGTCGACCGGTGAGCCCGTCGGCGTCCTGCTCGAGGCGGCGGGCGTCCCCGTCGAACGGGCGCTCAGCGAGACGCGGACCCTCACCGCGGAGCAGCACGTGGCCGCGTCGCGGCACGGGATCGGCACGCTGCACTCGTACGGGGTCACCGCGTTCCAGGACGCCGGGGTCTCCTCGGACATCCTGCGCGCGCTGAAGACACTCGACGACGCGGACGAACTGCGCGCGTGGGTCGTGTCGTCGTTGCTGATCAACGACCCGATCTTCGGTTTCGACCCGATCGGCGCGCCGCTGCTGGAGGTCGCCGGACAGTACCGCGGTGAACACCACCGGCCCGACTTCGTGAAGATCTTCCTCGACGGCGTCCCGCCGACGCGTACCGCCGCCTTCCTGGAGCCGTACCTGCCGGACGACGCGCACGGGGCCTGTCATCACGGCGCCACCACCATGCCGGGCGACGAACTCGTCGGCTGGCTGCGCACCGCGGCCGCGGCGGGGCTCTCGGCCAAGGTCCACTGCACCGGGGACGCGTCGGTGCGCGCGACACTGGACGCCGTCGAAAAGGTACGCGGCGAGGGCTTCACCGAAGCGCGTTTCCAGGTCGCGCACGGTCAGTTCGTCCACCCCGACGACCTCCCGCGCTTCGCCGCGCTGGGTGTCGCCGCGGACATCTCACCGTTCCTGTGGGTCCCCGGGGTCATCCCGGCGGCCATCGCGGAGGTGCTGCCCGGCGAACGGGCCGGACGGATGCAGCCGAACCGGTCCCTGCTGGACGAGGGCGCGCTGGTCGCCGGCGGTTCGGACTGGCCGGTCAGCGAGTCCCCGAACGCATGGGAGGGCATCCACGGTCTCGTCACCCGCCAGGACCCGACCGGCACGTTCCCCGGGGCGCTGTGGCCGGAGCAGGCGATCACCCTGGCCGAGGCGATCGAGGTCTTCACCCTCGCCGCCGCGCGCGCGATGGGACTCGGCGACGTCACGGGCTCGCTGATCCCCGGGAAGTCGGCCGATTTCGTCGTCCTCGACCGTGACCCGTTCACCACCGATCCGAACGCGCTCGTCAAGACAAAGGTGACACAAACGTGGTTCGCCGGGCACCGCGTGTATCACCGCGTCTGATCTCCTACACTGGTAGAAGAACCAGTGCGGGAGGTCTGCCGATGCCGAAGATCATCGACCACGACGAGCGGCGAAGTCACATCGTCGACGTCACCTGGGAGCTGATCACCCAGGGCGGGATCGAGGCCGCCACCATGCGTGAGATCGCGGCCGCCGCCGGCTTCGCCAACGGTGCGCTCAAGCTGTACTTCCCGAGCAAGGAAGACATCATCCAGGCCACCTACGAACGCGCGCTCGGCATGATGCGCGAGTACGTGGACCTGGACGAACTGCGCGGGCTGGTCGCGCTCCGGGAGCTGTGCGTCTCGTCGATGCCGATCGACGAGGACCGCATCGCCGCGGGGCGCGTCCTGCTCACCTTCTGGCAGCTCTCGCTGACCAACCCGAAACTGCAGGACAAGTACCTTGAGCACATCCGCTCGTGGCGGGGCCTGCTGCACCGGTACCTCACCGAGGGCCGGGAGGACGGCGACATCGTCACCGAGACCCCGGATGAGCAACTGGTCGACGAGGTCGTGCTGATCAACGCCGGGTCGAACGTGATGAGCCTGGTCGCCGGAGAGTTCTCGACGATCGCCTTGCAGCGGCAACACCTGGAGTCGTTCTTCGCCCGTCTGGGCCGCCCCTGACGCCTGGGAGCTGAAGGGGACTTTCCCCGCATCTCACGCAGTGAAGGGCGCTTTCCCCGCATCGCATGCGAGGAAAGCGTCCTTCAGCAGCACTAATCGCGGCGATCGAACACCCGGCTCAGGAAGCTCGCCACGTGCGCGTGCGAGCGCGGCGAAGCCGGAAGATCGGTGTACAGGCCGTAGAACCCGTGGATCTGCCCCGAGTACCGCGTCATCTCCACCTTCGTCCCGGCGTCGGTCAGGCGCCGCGCGAACTCCTCGCCCTCGTCCCGCAGGACGTCGTACTCGGCCGTCAGCACCAACGCCGGCGGCAGCCCGGTCAGGTCGCCGGCCCGCAGCGGCAGCAGATACGGATCGTTCAGTTGCGCCGGATCCGACACGTACTGATCGAAGAAGAACCGCATCGCCCCGGCGGTCATGCCGAACCCTTCGGCGAAGTCCGTGTAGGACCGGAAACCGTCGTCCGGGTGACCGTAGACCGGGCAGATCAGCACCTGCGCGGCCAACTGCGGACCGCCTCGGTCGCGGGACATCATCGAGACCACCGTGGACAGATTTCCACCGGCACTCTCCCCGCCGATCGCGATCCGTCCCGAGTCGACCAAAGGACCCGCGCCACCCGAGGCGAGCCATTCGACGACGGCGTAGCAGTCGTCCGGCGCCGCCGGGAACGGATCCTCCGGCGCGAGCCGGTAGTCCACCGCCACGACGGCGACCTTCGCCGCGTTGCACACCGCCCGTGACGCGACCTCGTTCTCGTCGATCGAGCCGATCGTCCACCCGCCGCCGTGGATCCACACGAAGACCGGCACCGGCGAAACGACGTCAGGCAGGTAGACCCGCACCCGCACGCCGGAAGGCACGACGTGGTCGGTGACCGAAGCGACCTCTTCGACCGTTTCGGGGCGTCGCCACGAGGCGGCGAAAGCGGCACGCAACTCGGCGGCCGTCGGCGGAAAAGCGGGCGCTTCGGGCGGCGCGCTGCGGGCGAGCAGCTCCTTGACCGCGGGATCGAGGGTCACGGGTCACACCGCTTCCGCGACGAGGACCCGCGGGCTGCCCGGCAGCGCGAGCCGGTCGGTGACCCGCCAGCCCGCCCCGCTCAGCCATTCCCTGACCTCGGCCTCCGGGTAGACGACCGTCCCGTCGATCACCAGGTACTCCCCCGCGTGCAGCGCGTCGATCGGCCGCTGGGTCGCGTCGGCGTCGAGGAAGAAGTCGAGCAGCAGCAGTCGCGCGCCGGGTGCGGCGGCCGCGCGGGCGTTGCGCAGGATCTCCGCGTTCTGCTTCGCGTCGAAACGGTGGACGACGTGATTGACCATCACCAGGTCGAACTCGCCTTCGGGGCGCGCGGTGGGCGTCTCCGCACCGACGACGGTCGCACGGTCCGCGAACCCCGCCTCGGCCGCCGCGGTGGTGACCGACTCGGTGAAGCCCGGATCGAAGACGAACGTCGTGTGCAGTTCTTCGTTGGTCTTCATGGCTTCGACCGCGAAGGCGCTCGACAGTCCGCCGAGGTCGAGCAGCTTCCGGTGGGGGCCGAAATCGAACGCGCCGGCCAGCATCTTCGCGTGCAGGGCGTTATACGTCATCACGCCCGACATGAACGTGCCCCAGCGCGCGTCGTCCATCTCCAGCTTGCCGGGCTCGCCGCTGTCGGCGGTGTGACCGAACTGCAACCAGTGCGGATAGCTGATGGCGTCGAGGAAGGTCAGGAACGGCGCCAGATCGAGGTCTCCGCCACCGAGGTACTCCGCCGCGTCGGCGGCCAGTTCGTACCTTCCGTCCACACGGGACAGCAGACCGAGTGATGACATGGCGTCACCGAGAATACGGGTGATCTTTTGTGGTTTGCCGGTCTTCCCCGCCAGTTCCGCCGCCGTCAGCGGCCCGTCGGCGAGTGCGGTGAACAAGCCGATCCGGCTCGCCGCGAAGAGTTGCTTTGCCGCCATGTAACCCACGGCGATGTCCACGATCCGCTCGGGACCGGCAGTCTTGGTCGACCCCCTCACGGGTGCCCTCCTTAGCTCGTTTCCGCCGAGAGTCTACAGGTGTAGACAAAAGAATCCAGCGCGAGTTTCCGCCCGCTGCCAGGCAAAACCTGCCGGATATCAACTTCCTACATTCGTAGAATATACCCATTGACAGTGTCGTCCCCCAGTGTCAACATGCGTAGAACTACCCCCGCCGGAGGCCCGTTCCCCGGCTGTGCGGTCCGCTTCGGGCGGGCTCGGGAAAGGGGAATCATGACCCTGCTCGAATTACGAGAACTGACCGTCGGCGTGATCGCCGACGAAACCGAACGCGAACTGGTCCGAGAACTCTCGTTCGACCTCGAACAAGGCCGGACACTCTGCGTGGTCGGCGAATCCGGCAGCGGTAAAACGGTGACGGCCTTGTCGATCATCCGGTTGCTGGAGTTCGTCGCGCCGGTGTTCACCCGCGGTGAGATCACCGTCGACGGCGTGGACCTCACCCGGTTGTCGGCCGATGAGATGCGCTCCTATCGCGGCCCGCGAATCGGGATGATCTTCCAGGAGGCGCTGGATTCGCTCAATCCGAGTCAACGAGTCGGCAAGCAGCTGATCGAGGCCTACCGCAAGCCCGGTTCCCTGCCACGCCAAGCCGCACGCAAGGGAACGCCGCTGCACCGCGAGGCCGAGGGGAAGGCGCGAGGCCTCTTGAAGGAGGTCGGCCTCACCGACACCGACCGGGTGCTTTCCCTGTACCCGCACCAGATGTCGGGCGGGATGCAGCAGCGCGTGATGATCGCGCTGGCGCTGATGGCCGACCCGGGCCTGCTGATCGCCGACGAGCCGACCACGGCCCTGGACGTGACCACCCAGGCGGAGATCCTCACCCTGTTCGACCGCGTCCGCCGCGACCACGGCACCGCGTGCGTCTTCATCACGCACGACATGGGCGTGGCCGCGCAGGTGGCCGACCGGATCGCGGTGATGTACCGCGGCGAACTGGTCGAACTCGGGTCCAAAGAGGACATTCTGCACGCGCCGAAGCATCCCTACACCAAGGCGTTGCTCGACTGCGTGCCGAAACTCGGGGTGAGCAGGCGCGACGGCTTCCCCACCATCTCCGAAGCGCTCCTCGATGCCGCGATGAACGGCGAATCGGCGATCGCGACCGAGACCAAGGCGCTGAGCCGCCCGAAAGCGGAGAACGCGGGCGAGGGCACCACGCTCGTCATCGACTCGGTGTCCAAAGTGTACGGACGCCGTGGGCGGTTCTCGCTGAACCGCCGGCCCGAGGTGCACGCGGTCAAAGACGTGTCACTGGAGATCGCGCCAGGCGAGTTCTTCGGCCTGGTCGGGGAATCCGGTTCGGGCAAGACGACACTCGGCCGTCTGGTGAGCGCGCTGGAGACGCCGACCGGAGGCACCATCACCTTCGGCGAGCATCGGTGCACCCCGTCCGGACTCGACGGCGACGAGCGCTCGTTCCGCCGCCGCGCACAGCTCATCTTCCAGGACCCGCAGAGCTCGCTCGACCCCCGGCATTCCGCCGCCCGGATCATCGCCGAACCGCTGCGGGAACTCACCGGCCTGCG
The DNA here is from genome assembly GCF_047608695.1 of Amycolatopsis sp. cmx-11-32. NCBI lineage: Bacteria > Bacillati > Actinomycetota > Actinomycetes > Pseudonocardiales > Pseudonocardiaceae > Amycolatopsis > Amycolatopsis sp. cmx-11-32. The sequence goes on from NZ_JADNQN010000003.1 coordinate 522,058, forward strand.
CGGCGCCGAACTGGACCGCCGGGTCACCGAACTGATCGACGAGGTCGGGCTCCCCTCGGACACCGCGAAGAAACTGCCGTCGCAGCTCTCCGGCGGTCAGCGGCAGCGCGTCTCGATCGCCCGCGCGATCGCGGCCGAACCCGACCTCATCGTCGCCGACGAGCCCACCTCCGCGCTCGACGTCTCGGTGCAGGGTCAGGTGATGAACCTGCTGCTCGACCTGCGGCGCACCCGCGCGCTCAGCTTCCTGTTCATCACGCACAACCTCAGCCTGGTGCTCTCGGTCGCCGACCGGATCGGCGTGATGTACCGGGGTGAACTGATCGAAATCGGCGACCCGGAAGAGATCCGGCTCCGCGCCCGGCACGAGTACACCCGCCGCCTGCTCGCGGCGAACCCCGAAATTGGAGTGCGGAACCCATGAGACGAACCCTGACCTCGGCCGCGCTCGGCGTGGCGACCGTCCTGCTGCTCAGCTCGTGTATGGGAGAGCAGGCGGGCGGTGGCGCCGCCGACGGCCCCCCGAAGCCCGGCGGCAACCTCAACGTCGCCGTGCCCACCGATCCGCAGTCCCTCGACATGGTCGCCAACCCCGGCCAGGTGACCGCGCACATCGGCAACATGATGTACGAGAAGCTGTTCGAAGTGGACCGAGCTTTCACCGCGCGGCCCATGCTGGTCGAGGACTTCACCACCAGCCCGGACAGGCTCACCTACACCTTCAAGCTGCGCCAGGGCGTCACCTTCCACGACGGCAACCCGCTGACGTCCGAGGACGTCGTGGCGAGCCTGAAGCGGTGGCAGCAGGTCCACCGCACCGGTCAGCTGGTCACCCCGGACATCGAGGCGATCACCCCGGCCGATCCGGCAACGGTCACCATCAAGCTCAAGCAGCCGCGCTATCCGCTGATCAACGAACTCGCCGGCGCGGGCACGGAGATCTACGAGGCGAAGAACCTCACCGGTGTCCCCCCGACCGGGTTCGGTCAGGACAAGGCGATCGGGACCGGGCCGTACAAGCTGAAGAGCTGGGATATCGGCCGTGAACTGGTGCTGGAGCGCAACCAGGGCTACAAATCCCGGTCCGAAGAGGACTGGGGCGGCCAGGCGGGCGCCAAGCACGCGTACCTCGACACCGTGACCTACAAGGTGGTCTCCGACCAGGACGCGCTGATCAACGGCCTGCAGACCGGGCAGTGGGAGCACATCATGCCCACCAACGACCAGTACGAGACGCTGCGCAACAACCCGGCCGTGGTCGTGCACAACCTGCCCGGCGGCAACGACAATGTGATCATCCCGAACTTCAACACCGGTTCGAAGTTCGCCGACCCCCGTGCCCGTGAGGCGCTGAACCTGTTGCTGGACAAGCCCGCGATCAACGCGGCCACCGGCGGCAGCAAGGACCTCACCGTCGAGACCGGCGCCTTCGCCTCCCCGGACAACAAGCAGTTCTATTCCACCGCGGGCGAAGAGGTCTACAAGAAGCACGACCCGGAGAAGGCCAAGCAGTTGCTGGCCGAGGCCGGGATCACCGCGGGCGCGACCATCCGCATCGTCACCACCAGCTCCTACCCCGAGTTCGGCAAATGGGCCGTGCTGATCCAGGACAGCCTGTCGAAGATCGGCATCAACACCAAGATCGACACCTTCGACTTCGCCACGATGCTGGGCACCCTGACGAAAGAGCCGGGCGGCTGGGACATCACCACGCTGTTCTTCGACTCGGCGCTGACCTCGCCCGCGCAGATGCCCGCGCTCACCCTCGGCACGCTGAACGGGTCTTCCTCACCCGAACTGGACGGGCTCATGGCCGAGTTCAACGCCTCGACCACGCCGGAGCAGGCCAAGGCGGTGGTGGACAAGCTGCAGGCGTTCACCTGGAAGCAGCTGTCGGTGATCACGCTGAGCCAGTCCAAGCTGTACGCGGCCTATTCCCCCAAGCTCAAGGGTTACGGCGACTTCTACCGTGTCTTCTGGAACACCTGGCTGGCATCATGACCGGTCTGCTGCTGCGCAGGCTGCGCGATCTGGTGATCATCCTGGTGATCGTCGGGACGATGATGTTCTTCGTCATCCGGCTGATCCCCGGCGACCCGGCGCAGGCCATCCTCGGCCCAACGGCGCGTCCATCCGATGTGGACGCGTTGAGGGAGAGCATGGGACTGAACGGAACGCTGTGGGAACAGTACCTCGGCTGGGCCGGAAACGTGCTGCAGGGCGACTTCGGCACGTCGATCACCTACCACGCGCCGGTGCTCGGCGTGGTCGCCGACCACATCCTGCCGACGCTGACACTGGCCGTGCTGTCCACGGTGATCAGTTTCTTCCTCTCGGTCGCGATCACGTCCTGGCAAGCAGTGTCACCACGCAATCCGGTGGCGCGGCTGCTCGACCGGCTGTCCGCACTGGGGATGGCGATGCCGGACTTCTGGATCTCGCTGATGCTCGTGCTGGTGTTCTCGGTGACACTGCGCTGGTTCCCCTCCAGCGGGTACGAAAACCTGTTCACCGATCCGGCGACGGCGGTGCCCGCGCTGATGCTGCCGCTGACCGTACTGATCATCGGGCAGACCGCGTTGTTCGTGCTCACCCTGCGCGAAAGCCTGCTCGGCGAGCTTCCGCTGGCGTATCTGCGCACCGCGCGGGTCAAGGGACTGTCGGAGCGGCAGGTCATGACCAAACATGTCCTGCCGAACGCGCTGATGCCGCTGATCACCCAGCTGGGCAGCAACTTCGCCATGCTGGTCGGCGGGATCGTGATCATCGAGTCCATCTTCGTCGTGCCAGGGCTCGGCCATCTGCTGATGGGCGCGGTGTCCACTCGGGACTTCCCGCTGATCCAGGGTGTGACGCTGTTCGTCGCGGTGCTGTTCGTACTGGTCAACCTGCTGGTGGACCTGTCGTACGCGCTGCTCGACCCGAAGGTGCGTGTGTCGTGAGCGTGGCTCTGGTGGAAAAGACGCCGTCGGTGCGTGCAGTACCCTCGGCCGGTCGCGCGGCCAAACTGTTCCGGCGCAACCGGATGCTGATCATCACCACCGCGCTGCTGGCGCTGATCGTCCTGGCCGTGCTCGTGCTGCCGTTCTTCCTGCCCAGCGTGAGCGCGACCGACCCGGTCAACCGGCTCCTGCCGCCGTCGGCCGCGCATCCCCTCGGCACGGACTCGATCGGCCGTGACGTGCTCGCCCGGCTGGTCTCCGGTGGGCGGGCGTCGCTCGGGTTGTCGGCCCTCATCACTCTGTGCGCGGCCTTCACCGGTCTCGTGATCGGGCTGATCAGCGGGTTCTTCCGGGCGGCGGACGCGGTGCTGATGCGGGTGATGGACGCCTGGATGTCGTTTCCGGCGATCATCCTGGCGATGGCGCTGGCGATCTCGCTCGGCGCGAGCATCTGGACCGAACTGATCGCACTGACGGTGATCTTCACGCCGTTCACCGCCCGCGTCATCCGCAGCCGGGTGCTCGGCATCGCCGGCCGGGCGTACATCGGCGCGGCGCGGGTCTCGGGAATGAGCAAGGGGAAGATCCTCGTCGTCCACGTGTTCCCGAACGTGCTGCCGCTGGCACTGGTGCAGGTGGTGATCCTGTCGGCGGCCGCGATGCTGGTCGACGGCGCGATGAGCTTCCTCGGCCTCGGTATCGCTCCCCCGACCCCGACCTGGGGCAACATGATCGCCGAAGGGCGGTCATACCTGGTGCAGGCGCCCTGGCTGGTGATCGCGCCCGGCGTGACGATCATGGTGTGCGTGTTCCTGCTGAACCTCATCGGATCGTCGCTGCGGATCGCCGTCGACGCCCGCGCTCGGACGCTGAGCGAGATGCAGCGCCTGCGCACCCGCCGCCCCTCCGGCAGCTGAGAAAGGATTCCGTTGTCTGCCACTACTTCTCTGGCCGTGCGCCGGTTCACCCCCGAGGTCGTCTCGGGACCACCGATACTGCTGGTGCACGGATTCGCCTCCGACGGGCACACCGACTGGATCACCACGGGATGGCCCGCCGCACTCATCGCCGCGGGTCGCGAGGTGCTCGTGCCCGACCTGCCCGCTCACGGCTCCAGCCCGGCGCCCGCGGGCTCACTGGGCGCCAAGGCGATCACCGCCGAACTCACCCGGCTCGTCGGGACGCTGTCCGAAGTGGACGTCGTCGGATACTCGCTGGGTGCCCGGTTGTCCTGGGACCTGCCCGCCCAGGCGCCGGTGCGGCGGCTCGTGCTGGCCGGCGTGAGCCCGTTCGAGCCTTTCGGCGCCGTCGATGTCGCGGCCGCGCTGGCGTTCGCCGACGGCGGCAAGGCGCCGTCCGATCCGCTGACCGGGATGATCGCGCACATGATCACCGCGCCGGGCCGGAATCCGGCCGCGCTCGCGCGGTGCATCGAGGATCTGCGCGCCGAGCCGTTCGCCCCGGTCGCGGGTGCCGTCACGGTGCCGACGCGGTTCGTGGCCGGTACCGATGATCCGGTGAGTCAGGGCATCGAGACGCTGGTCGAGCTGGTGCCGGGGGCCACGCTGGTACGGGTGCCAGGGGATCACGGTGGGGCACTGCGGAGCCCGGAGTTCAAGGCCGCCGTGCGGGAGTTCTTCGGGTAGGGACTTAGTTTCGCGCCTGTGCCGAGGTGCCGTCGGTGGCGATTTGGGTCGGGCCCAGGAGCCCCTTCCGGGTGTCGCGAAAGCCACTTTGGGGACGCCTGATGTCCCCAAAGTGGCTTTCGCGACACGGCCGCTGGACATCACGGACCGGCGCACACCAGTACCACTGCGGACGTGCAAGGAAGGACGCTTTCATAGCAAATTTCGCTATGAAAGCGTCCTTCCTTGCACATGCGACAGGCGTCAGAGGGTGCCATCGGCGGCGACCGAGCGGTCAAGCCAGAGGTCCTCGAGCGCGTCCCGCACCGCCGCACCATGCTCGGACGCCAGCCGAACCGCGCCCAAGTTGTCCTCTAGTTGCTCGAAGCGGCTCACCCCGAACAACACGTTCGCCACCGGCGCGTAGGCGAGACAGAACGCGATCGCCAGCCGCGAAGGACTCACTCCGAACTCCCCGGCGACCTGTGCGACACGCGAGGCGGCCGCCCGGATCGACTCACGGATACCGCCGGGGTCCGCGCCGATCTTCCGGTCCGGGGTCTTGCCGAGCAGCACCCCGCCCTCGAAAATGTCCGACGCCTGCAAGGCCAGCCGTCCGGACTCGAAATGCGGGCCGTAGAAAGGACCTTCAGCCATCGAGCGCCGCGCGATGCTGTACTTCAGCTGGGCGAAAGTCGGCGCCGGAAGCCCCTCTTGCGAAGCGAAGTCCAGCGCTCGGTCGAGATCCGAAGCGAGCCAGTTGTTCACGCCCCACACGTCGAACCGGCCGAGGCGGATCTGTTCGGCCACCTCGGTGACGATCCGCGAGATGTCGGGCCGCTCGAAGTAGTCGCCGACCACGACCGCTTCCGCGCGGTCGACGCCGATCCGGTCGAAAGAGGTCGCGAGCTGCTCGGCGAAACCGGTGTTCGGGTAGTCCCAGAGCCAGAGTTTCCCGCACAGCTGATAGTCGTCGCGGTTGATCCCGGCGGCTCGGACGGCCTCGCCGAAGAGGAGATCCGTGCGCGACTGTTCGGAATGCGGTCCCATGTTGTAGTGGGCCACGTCGAACAGCGTGACCCCGGCGTCGATCGCGTGCCGGATCAGGCGCACCGCCTCGTCGAAAGTCATCCGGTCCCACGTGTTCCAGGATCCCAGGCTGAGTGACGAAGTGGCGAAGCCCAGCCCGTTCTGCTTCTCGTACACGAGATTTCCTTTCGCTGGCAACAGAAACCATTTTTAGTCTACGATCGTAGAATGAACAAGAGACTCGTAGTGGTGACCGGCGGCGCCAGTGGCATCGGCCGCGGAGTCGCCGAAGCCTTCCAGTCCTCGGGCGACCGCGTGGTCATCGCCGACGTCGACGCGCGTGCGGCCCACGACCTGGCCGGTGAACTCGGCGCGGAACACGTCGAACTCGACATCTCCGACCCAGGGTCGGTCGACGCGGCACTGGCGCTGATCACCGGCCGGTTCGGCCCCGTGGAGGTCCTGGTCAACAACGCCGGCCTCGCCGGAGGCGGCGGCCCGTTGGTGGGACTGGACATCGGCGTCTTCGACCTGTGCATGCGGGTGAACTTCCGCGGCACCTTCCTGATGACCCGCGCGGTCGGCGCGCGGATGCTCGAAGCGGGCACCCGCGGTTCCATCGTCAACATCACCTCCATCGGCGCCCGTCAGCCGACCCCCGGGCTCGGCCATTACGAGGCCACCAAGGCCGCGGTCGAGGCGCTCACCCGCTCCGCCGCGCTCGAACTGGCACCCCACGGCATCAGGGTCAACGCCGTCGCACCCGGCCCGGTACTCACACCGATGACCGCCGGATTCGCGTCGGACACCGCCGCCCGCGCGGCGTGGGAAGCGAGGATTCCGTTGGGAACCATCGCTTCCGTCGCCGACGTGGTGCCGTCAGTCCTGTTCCTCGCCTCCGCCGACGCCGGCCATCTCACCGGGGTGAGCCTCCAGGTCGACGGCGGGCAACTGCTCACCTGAGTGGACGACGCGGCCGCCGGACACGGTGAGTTCGACACCGACGTCCGGCAGGTCCGCGAACGCGACCTCCAGCGGATTCCTCGCCAGCACACAGAAGTCGGCGACGCGACCCACGGTCAGCGAGCCCTTCCACTCCGCCGACCCGTCCTGACGAGCGGCCTCGACCGTGTAACAGCGCAGAAGCCGGGTCATCAGTGCGGCGTCCACTTCGGACGCTTCCAGCATCCGGGCGGCCGCGGCGATGTGCACCCGCCAGTCCGGGGTGACCACCGGCGCGTCACTGCTCAACGTCAGCGCGACACCCGACTCCAGCATTTCCGCCAGTGGCCACGCGCGGGCGCCGACCTCGGCACCGAGGGCGTCCGACAGCATGCCCCGCATCGCCACCGCGATCGCGGGCTGTGTGGTCAGACCGACCCCCGCCGAGGCCATCCGCGCCAGCTGCTCCGCCGTCACCAGGTCCCCGTGCACCAGATGGTCACCCCGGCGGAGCGACCCGAGCGCGGCCTCGATGCTGCGATCCCCCGTGGCGTGCACCGCGACCACCATCCCGGCAGCGTGGGCCAAGTCGATCATGGCGGCGAGATTGCCCGCGCGCGCGGGATCGTCGTCGCCGTCCACCAGCAGGGCGCCGTGCGAACCGTCGGCGTAGCAGTGATGTGTCCACGCGGACCGCATCGGCGGGATCCCGTCGGCGAAGATCTTCACCCCGGGCACGGTGAGCCACAACGGATCCGCGGCCGGTGACGGTGTCGCCAGCCCACGCTCGAAGTCCGCCAGCGAGCTGACGCCGTCGAGCAGGCCGAACAACCGCAGCGCGGTCACCCTCGCGCGCAGAAGTCCTTCCGCGGCCAACGCCGCGTACTCCTCCAGCACCTCGGCCCCGAAGCAGCCCGTTTCACCAGGGCCCAGGCCGGGCTCGGTGTAACTCGTGATGCCGAGTGACGCGCACAGATCGCCCGCGCGCAGGATGGCGGCTCGCCGTTCGGCCGCGGTGCGCACTGTCTTCTCTTCTCCCCCGGTGAATCCCGCACCACCGATGAGCGTGTCCGGCCATCGGGCACCGAGCCAGGTCGCGTGGAGGTGCGCATCGTTGATACCGGGCAAAACGGTCCTGCCGGCCAGCTCGATCACCTCGGTCTCCGGGCCGACGTGATCCAAGGCGACATCGCCGACGGCGACGATCCGGCCGTCGCGCGCCGCCATCGCCCGCACGACGGTGCCCGCCGGGTCGAAGGTGAGGATCGGGCCGCCGCGGACCACGAGCGATGCGGGGCGAATACGTTGCGACGGCATGGTTCCTCCAGGATCTGGACTTTTTCTCCTACAACTGTAGACTAAAAAGATGGTCAACAGAACCGAAGCGGCGGTGCTCACCGAACACGGCTCCGCGCTCACCCTGCGGGAACTACCGCTGCCGGACGAACCGGAACCGGGCGCCGCGCTGGTCCGGATCACCTGCACCACCCTGTGCGGCACCGACGTACACATCTGGTCGGGCCAGATGACCTTCCCCGGCATGCTCCCGATGGTGCTGGGTCACGAAATGGTCGGCGAGGTGGTGTCCGTCGGACCGGGTACCACCGACACCCTCGGCCGGGAGATCACCGAGGGCGACCGCATCGGCTGGTCCGAGTCGACCTGTGGAAAGTGTCACGGCTGCACGATCCTGCGCGAGCCGGTCGCCTGTGAGAAGCGTGGATACGGCTTTCTCCAGCGTTCCGACGTCTTCCCGTACGCCACCGGCGGTCTCGTCCGGTACTGCTACGTGACCCCTGGCGCGGCCAAGCTCCTGCTCCCGGACGACGTCAAGGACACCTGGGCCTCGATGTCCGGCTGTGCGGGCAAAACCGTACTGCGGGCCGTCTCGCGGTCGGGCGGGATCCGTCCCGGTGCGACAGTCGTGGTCCAGGGTGCCGGCGCGTTGGGCGTGTTCGCCACCGCCGTCGCGCGGATCTCCGGCGCGGGTGACGTGATCACCATCGGCGGACCCGCCGATCGGCTGGAGACCGCCGAACGTTTCGGTGCCACCGCGACGATTCCGGTCGACGGCACCGCCGAAGACCGCATCGAGCGGGTCAAGGAACTCACCGGCGGCCGCGGCGCCGACCACGTCTTCGACTTCGCAGGCGGGCCGACCATCGGCGAAGAGGCCGTGGCCTTCGCGGCGCAACGCGGCACGATCGCGATCGTCGGCTCGACCGGCCCCGCGCCCTCCCCCGTGGCGCTGGGCACCGTGATGGGCAAGGAGCTCACGGTCGCCGGCTCGCTCAACGGCGACATCGCCGACTACCACCGCTCGGTGGACTTCTTCCGCACGTTCGCCGACCGGCTGCCATGGGACGAACTCTTCAGCGCACCTGTCGGGCTTTCCGAAGCTTCCCGCAGCGTCGAGTCGATGTCGCGGCTCGGCGAACTCAAAGCCGTCATCGATCCCCGCCTTCCCTAGTGGTTGTCGGTGAACCCGCGACCGCGATCGACGTCGGCAGGCCGCCAGCCCGTAGATCCAAGTCAAGTCAGGAGGAAGGGCGCCCTTCCACCGCGATAGCGGGGCCTTTGGCCGAGGCGGGTTCACGCGTACGGGCACTTTCCCGATCACACCTCTGCTCCGCCACCTGTTCCTAGGAGACTTCCGTGTCCGTCATCCCCCAGCGCCGCATCGGCCGCGACGGCCCGCTCACCGGCGTGCTCTCGCTCGGTTCCTGGCACACCTACGACCGGATGGACTTCCGAGAGGCGGTGAACCTGGTCCGCACCGCCGTCGATTCCGGGATCACGCTCTTCGACGTCGGCGTCTACGGGTTCCCCGGCGCCACCCCGGTCTACACCGACGTGCTGTTCTCCGCGATGGTCCGCGCGGCCGGGATCAAACGCGAGGACTACCTGCTTTCGGCCAAGCTGTGGCTGGAGGGCTATCCGGAGCACAACCTGCGCGATCAGCTGGACAACGCGCTGTTCCGCGCCGGGGTCGAGCACGCCGATCTGGTGGTGCTGGGTGACCTCCGGCGTGACGACACCGATCTGCACCGGCTCGTGCTGGATTTGAACGAACTCCGTGAGGCCGGGCTCATCGGGCAGTGGGGCGTGAACAACTGGTCCGCCACCACCATCCGCGCCCTGCACGACTTCGCCGCGCGAGAGAGCGTCCCCGGCCCCGCCATCGCACAGCTGAAGTACAGCGTCGCCCGGCGGTCCATTCCGGATGGTGAACCCTTCAAGCAGGTCTTCGGCGAACTCGGGGTCACGCTCCAGTCTTCGGACATCTTCGAGGGCGGGTTCCTGCTGGGCAAGAACAGCGGCGCGCGTCAGGTCGGCCGCGATCCCGGCGGCATCCGCGAGCGCATCGCTTCCTCCGCACCGGAACTCGCGAAGATCGCGGGCGATCTCGGCGTGACGGCGGCTCAGCTGTGCCTTGCCTTCACCCTCACCCACCCGGCGAACACCACCACCCTGTTCGGCGCGACCAGCACCGGTCAGCTCAAGGACAATCTCGGCGCTGTCGACCTCGTCGAACGCGTCGGCGCGAAGCAGCTGCGCGAGCTGGTCGAACCGTTCTGGGCGGACCGCGACAGCGTCGACCCGGAGGGCCCGTGACGACCTTCGACCCCGAACTCGCCGGAGCCCTGGAAGGCCTGCCGTCCGGCCCCCCGGTCAGCGCCGAGTCGCTGGCGAGCGTGCGGAAGGCGCTGGCCGACGGGAACCTGACCTGCGCCGAGGCGATCGGCGACCGGGACCTCGTCTGGGAGGACCGGTCCGTGCCCGGCACCGACGTCGTCGTCACCGTCGTCAAGCCCCGGGATGCCAAGGGCGCGCCGGGGTTCTACAACATCCACGGCGGCGGCATGGTGCTGGACAACCGGTTCGCCGACCTGCCCCGGATGGTCGCGCTCGTCGAAAGTTTCGGCTTTGTCGCGGTGACCGTGGACTATCGGCTCGCACCCGAACACCCGCATCCGGCGCCACTCGAAGACTGCTACGCGGGCTTGACCTGGATGGCCGAGAATGCCGGTGAACTCGGCTTCGATCCGGCGAAACTGATCGTCGGCGGCGGCAGCGCGGGTGGCGGGCTCAGCGCTGGCATCGCCTTGCTGGCCAGGGATCGCGGCGGACCGGCGCTGGCAGGCCAGCTGCTGCTGTGCCCGATGATCGACAGTGGCAACGATTCTCCGTCCACGGTGGAATTCGCCGAACGGGGCGTCTGGGGCCGGGAAGCCAACGAGTTCGGCTGGCGATCCCTCCTCAATGGACAGACCTCGCCCTACGCCGTCCCGGCGACCGCGGCCGACCTCACCGGGCTCCCGCCCGCCTTCATCGAGGTCGGCGCGGCCGAGATCTTCCGCGACGAGGACGTCGACTACGCGCGGCGCCTCTGGCGAGCGGGAGTACCCACCGAACTGCATGTCTGGGCGGGCGCGTATCACGGTTTCGACCGGATCGCCCCGGACAGCGAGGTGACCCGGGCCGCGCTGGCCGCCCGGGCCTCCTGGCTGCGCCGCACTATCGGCCGAGCATGAACCGAGCGGCTTGTTCGCCGACCAGCACCGCCGGCGCGTTGGTGTTGCCCGTGGTCACCCGCGGCAGCACCGACGCGTCGGCGATCCGGAGCCCGCTGATCCCGTGCACGGCCAGTTCCGGATCGACCACCGCCAGTTCGTCGGTGCCCATCCGGCAGGTCCCGACCTGGTGGTGGTAGGTGATGGCGGTCCGCCGGACGTACTCGCGGACATCGGCGCCGGGCCCCGGATACAGCTCGCGGGCGCCCCAATCCTCGGCCAGCGCGGCCGCCCGGCCGATCTCCCGGCACTGCTCCACCGAAGCGACCAGGCTCTCGAAGTCGGCCGGGTCTTCCAGCGCGGCGAGGTCGATCAGCGGTTCGTCGAGCGGGTTCGGCCCCGAGAGCCGCAGGCTGCCCCGGCTGCGCGGCGTGACCATGCCCGCCATCAGCGAGAACCCGGTCTCCGGGCCGGTCATCCAAGATTCGTACATCGGCACGCTGAAGTGGATCGGCTGGGTGTCGGGCACTTCCAGGCCGGGACGGCTGCGCCAGAACAGGTGGGTCTGCGTCACCGAGCGGCCGGGCGCGGGTGGCTCGACCTCACGGCGGTCGGTCGCGAAGATGACCGGGCACAGCAGGTGGTCGTGCAGGTTCCGCCCCACCCCCGGTAGTTCGGCGACGACGTCGATGCCGTGCACGTCCAGTTCGTCGACCGGTCCGATGCCGCTGCGGAGCAGGATCGCGGGCGAGGCCAGCGCGCCCGCGGCGAGCACGACCTCGTCGGCGAAGACCTTGCGCAGTTCGCCGTCGACCTCCGCCAGCACCCCGGTCACCTTGGTGCCCTCGATCAGCAACCGGTGCACAAAAGCTTCCGTGTGGACGGTCATCCGCCCGGCGGCGGGCTGCCCGTAAGCGAGCCAGGTGTTGAGCCGTTTCCCGTCCCGCGTGGTGACACGCTGAATCGAGACGCCGTCGAGGTCGTCGCCGTTGTAGTCCGGGTTGAACGGCAGGCCCGACTGCACGGCAGCGTCCACAATGGACTGTTGGATCGGGTGCAGCGGCTCGTTCGGCACGACGTCGAGCAGATCCTTCTCGATCCGCTCGAACACCGGGCGCACGTCCTCCCACCGCCAGCCGGGCAGTTCCCAGCCGTCGTAGTCGGCGGGGGCGCCGCGCACCCAGATCATCGCGTTGAGCGAATGCGACCCGCCGAGCACCTTGCCGCGCGGCAGGTGCAGCCGCCGGTTCGCCGCGTGCGGCTGCGGCACCGTGTGGTAGCCCCAGTCCTCCGGGCCGTGCCACAGCTCTCCCGCCCGCGAAGGGTCGTGGATGGCCGGGTTGGTGTCCGGCCCGCCGGCCTCGAGCAGGGTCACCCACGCCCCGGAGTCGGCCAGTCTCCTGGCGACCACCGAACCGGCCGAACCCGCTCCTACCACGATGACGTCCATGTCCCCACCCTCGCAAGTCTGGACGCCGTCCGGCGGATTCGGTTCGCTGGCCGACAATCGGCGTGCCCTGGCGGGCAAGACCGGGGACCATGTGGCGCCCGATACTCGATCACACACCGGTCGAGGAGGAGCTAGCCATGGCCACACGCCTGTTCATCGACGGACAGTGGACCGCCGCCGGAGGCGGGTCGCTGCCGACGTACGATCCGGCCACCGGCCAGGTGATCGAGGAGGTCGGCACCGCGTCGGCCGCCGACGTCGACGCCGCGGTCGGCGCCGCGAGGAAGGCACTGAGCGACCCCGCTTGGGCGGCACTGCTGCCGGTCCAGCGGGCCGCGCTGCTGTTCAAGCTGGCGGAACTGGTCGACAAACACCACGAGGAGCTGGCCGCGCTCGAGACACGCGACCAGGGCCAGCCGATCGGCATCTCCCGCCAGGTCAGCGTCACCGGCTCGGCCGAGCACCTGCGGTACTTCGCGGGCTGGGTGACCAAGATCCAGGGCACCACCAACCCGGTGTCCTTCCCGGACACGCTGCACTACACGCGCCGTGAGCCGGTCGGGGTGAACGCGCTGATCACGCCGTGGAACTTCCCGCTGATGATCCTGGTGTGGAAGCTCGCGCCCGCCTTGGCCACCGGCAACACCGTGGTGATCAAGCCCAGCGAGGTCACGCCGCTGACCAGCATCCGGCTGGTGGAGCTGGTCGACGAGGCCGGGTTCCCGCCGGGCGTGGTCAACCTGGTCACCGGCGACGGCACGGTGGGCGCGCTCCTGAGCGGGCACGGCGACGTCGACCACCTGTCCTACACCGGGTCGACCGCGGTCGGGAAGCTGATCACGGCGGCGAGCGCGGAGTCGAACCTGAAACGGCTCACCCTCGAACTCGGCGGCAAGGCACCCAGCATCATCGCCTCGGACGCCGACATCGACGCCGCCGTCGCGGGTAACCTCGCGGGCGCGACGCTGAACAGCGGACAGGTCTGTGCCGCCTACACCCGGTTCTTCGTGGACCGCGAACGCGAGCAGGAGTTCGTCGCGAAACTGGCCGCCGGGCTCGAGGGCCTCAAGCTGGGGCCGGGCCTGGACGAGTCCACCCAGCTCGGTCCCCTTGTCTCCGCGAAGCACCGCGAGCACGTGGACTTCCTCGTCTCGACCGGTCGCGAGCAGGGCGCGGAACTGGTCACCGGCGGCCGAGCGCTTGATCGCGATGGCTACTTCTACTCGCCGACGTTGTTCGCCGGTGTCGCCGACGACATGACGATCATGCGCGAAGAGATCTTCGGCCCGGTCCTCGCCGTCACCGCTTACGACGATCAGGACGAGTTGCTGGCCCGCGCGAACGACACCGAGTACGGGCTCGCGGCCACCGTGTGGACCCGTGACCTCGGCGTCGCGCACCGGTTCGCCAACGGCATCCGGGCGGGCGCGGTGTTCGTCAACATGCCGCCGATCCCCGACATGGCCGCGCCCTGGGGCGGGTACAAGGCGTCGGGCTGGGGCCGCGAGATGGGTCCGTGGGCGATCGACGCGTACACCGAGATCAAGTCCGTCTGGCTGCACTACTCGTGACCGCTGGCGACGCGGTGAACTCGACCGCGATGAGCAAGTCGCAGATCGCCTACCACTGGATCAAGGCGCGGATCGACGACGGCGCCTTCTCCCCCGGCTACCGCCTCGTGTTCGGGCAGATCGCGCAGGAACTCAGGGTCAGCACCGTGCCCGTGCGCGAGGCGGTCCGGCGGCTGGAGGCCGAGGGGCTGGTGACCTACGAGCACAACATCGGCGCGCAGGTCGCGATGGCCGACGAGAGCGACTACCAGCACACCATGCAGACGCTCGCGCTGGTCGAGGGCTACGCCGCCGCGCTGGCGGCGCCGTCGTTGCCCGGCAAGGCACTCGAGGAGGCGAAAGGACTCAACGCGGAACTGACCGCCTGCCTCGACAACTTCGAGCCGTCGCGGTTCACCGCGCTGAACCGCGACTTCCACCGTGTCCTGTTCGGCACCTGCCCCAATCCCCAGGTGCTCGACCTGGTCAACCGCGGCTGGAACCGGCTGGCCGGACTGCGCACGTCGACGTTCAGCTTCGTCCCCGGCCGCGCGCACGAATCCGTGCAGGAGCACCAGAACATCCTCGACCTGTTCGACAGGAACGCGCCTGCCGGGGAGATCGAACTGGCGGTGCGGGAGCACCGGCTGACGACGCTGGAGACGTTCCTGGCCTGGCGGCATCCCTAGGCGCCCGGCGGCGGGAACGCGTAGAAGCGCACGGAAAGTTCCTTCTCGTCCGCCGTCGGTGGCAGTACTCACGAGACCCGACCCATCCGACCGGCCGAGTGTTCCGAATCCGTGAAGGACTCCTTGAGGGACTCTGGGTCCCTCAAGGAGTCCTTCACGGACCGCGATCCTGACCTAAGACACTCCTGGTCCTTAACACTCACGAGGCTTGAGTCTCCACCCACTGGAGCCTTTAACGTCGCTTCCATGACGATCAAGGTTCTGAACACCTACCCGGCGATGCGCGAGATCCTGCGCGCGCCGCATGCGGACCGCACCGCGCTGCTCAAGGCGATGGTCGAGTCCGCCGCCGGGATGTACCGCTACTTCCCCGGCGACGTGGACCTCGTCGCGATGCACGCGATGAGTTCCGGTTTCCCGCTCGACAGCGACGAAGAGCGCTGCCTGGAAGCTCTCGGCGCTCTGCGTGAAGCCGACGCCTGGAACCGTATCCAGCGGGCGCCGTCGCCACGCAGGCGGCGGCGACTCCCGGCATCGCGGTACCGGATATCACCGTCCTCATCGTCCTGGGTGATCCCGGTGACGAGCACTTCATGGGCCCGAACCTGGGCATGACGGCGAACGGCAGCGTGTCCGGCTACATCTACCTCAACTTCTGGCCATACCCGGAGAACCTGGTACGGCTGGAGGCGACGGCGGTTCACGAGCTGAACCACAACCTTCGCTACAGCCCCGGCGGGGTGATCTGGGACCCGGCGACGGTCACCGTCGGCGAGCAGATCGTGTCCGAGGGACTGGCCGACGCCTTCGCCCGCCAGTTGTACGGCGACGACCTCGGCTACACCCGCATCGGTGTGCCGCATCTGCACGACGACTCGGTGTTCGCGAAGGTCGTCTCCGGGCTGGAAATCACCGGCATGCGGAACTTCGCGGCCTGGGTGCACGGTGACGAGACCGCCGCGCGCTACGGCGGCACTCCCGTCGGCCTGCCGACGGGTGCCGGGTACGCGGTCGGCAACCGTCTCGTCGACGCCTACCTGGCGGCGACGGGCCGCACCGCCGCGGAGGCCCTGCTCGCGGACCGCCGCGACGTCATCGACACCGCGCTCGACCGGATCTCTTAGGACTCGCGGCGCCTCGACCGGATCGCGAGCGCCACCAGCACGCCACCGAGCAGCAGCAGGAACAGGCCGGCGACCAGCAGGCCACGGACCTCTCTACCGGTCGAGGCCAGCGGGCCGCTGTCGGACGGCCCGCCACCGGGCGTGGTCGCACCCGGCTGGCCGGGCGTGGTGCCGGTGGTCATCCCGGGCCCCGGCGTCGTGCTCGTGGCACTGCTGATGGTGGTCGGCGACGTGCTGCTGGACGAAGTCGTACTCGACGGCTCGCTGCTCGAAGTAGTGCTGCTGCTCGAAGTGGCACTACTGCTCGATGTAGTGGTACTCGTCGGGCTCGTGGAACTGGACGACGTGGTGCCGGAAGACGAAGTCGAGCTGCTCGGCGTCGTGGTCGGTGTACTGCCGCATTCGGGCAGGTCACCGTTGAACGGGTAGGCGTGGAACTCCTGCCCGCCACCACCGGTGGCCTCCGAGCTGTGCACCAGGTTGCCCGTGGTGAAGAAGCGGCCGTTCATCCCGGACGCGGTGACCGTCGCGGTGCTCCCCTGGTCGCCGATCAGCACGCTTCCCTGGAACTGGGCGCCACCGGCGATCTTCACCTTGGTGGCGTCCGGGAAGTTCCACAGCAGGCGTTCCCGCAGCTTGTTGATCGGGTCCGCGTCGCCGGGGTCGCCGGTGGAGGTGTTGATCGTCCGGACGGCGCCGACCACGTTGACCAGGATCGTCGCCCCGGCCGGGATGCCTTCGAACTCGATGCCCTGCATACCGCCGTTGGCCGCGGTCACGTCGAAGTCCACGGTGAACACCTGCAACGCGGATTTCCCGTCCCCGGTGAACAGGGTGCGGTATCCCTCGTTGCGCGCCGTGCCCGTGGCAGGCCGCGGCGTGGTGCCTTCACGCGCGTAGCACTGGCTCGCCACCCGAAGATCCTCGCGCAGGCCCACGTATGGCTTCGCCGCGTCGGGGTCCTTCGCGAGCGTTCCGTTCACCGTCCCGGTGACGGTCCCCGCGAGCCGGACGACACCGTCGTCGGCGACCAGCCGTTGCCGCGGGGCGACACGCACGTTCCCGCCGGTGGTCAGGAAGTCCGCGCCGTCGGGGGGCGGGACCCGTGAGCCGACACCGGCGATGCCGACGTTGTAGATGGCGGACACACCCGCTCGTTTCGCCATGTCGAAATCACCGAGGACGACGACTCGTCCTTCGGCTTCCGCCGCCGCTTCGCGTACCTGGAATTCGCCACCGACATAGACGTTGATGCCGTCGTCCCGGCCAGGGTAGGCCCCATTGTTCACCGGCGGGTACTGGCCGGGGCAAGCGTCGCCGACGCACGGACCGAGGCCGCCGGGTAGTGGGGCCGCGACCGCGCCACCGGTGACGACAAGGGCCGCCACGCACACCGCCGCGGCGGCACCGGCAGAGATCGAGGCGAACCGCCTTGCACGCATTCGGCGATTCTTGTGCCGATCGACCGGGTGAACACCCTCGAAAACCGGAAATACCCCCGACAGGGCGAGAGTGATCGCCCACCCCGTTCGTGTTTCGTCCCGCGCGAATTCTTCGCGTCGTTCTGACGGCCAGCATCTGCGGGCATCGATGCCGTCTGCTTGACTGCTGCCCGTGCCGTCCGCTCGTGAGACCTCCGTCGAAGCGGAGTTCTCGACGGTGGTCGGCCGGTTCGCCGGACCGGCCAGGGGTGCCGGGCTGCTGGTGATCAGTGTTTTCGGGGTGCTCGCGACGCCGTCGGCCGCGCTCCCGCTCGGCTTCGGACTGTTGACGCTGGCGCTGGTCGCCGCCGTGGCCGAGCACTTCGCGGGCAAGACCGGCCGGGGCAGGCCGGTGGCTTTCGCACTGACTCTGGTGCGTGCCGCGGCGATCTGCGGCACCCAATTCCTGACCGCGCCCGAAGCCGGCGAGCTGAACCAGTGGGCGCTGAACGTCCTCACCATCACCGCGATCACCCTGCAATGGGAATGGGCGCCGAAGATCACCGTGCCCGCCATCGCCTGCCTGCTGGCGATCGAGGTGGTGCCACTCGGCTTCGAGGACGGCCTTTCGGTGGTGCTGCGGGTGCTGATCGAAGCCGCGCTCGCCAGGGGCGCTTTCCTCCTCTTGTCGCGCACGACGCGCCGGATCGATCACCTCCGTGAGCGGCGCGCCCGGCTGGCGCGCGAGGAATCCCTTGCCGTGGAACGACGACGTCAGGAACGGGAGTATCTGGCCGTCCTGCACGACACGGCGGCCGCCACCTTTCTCACGGTGGCCCAGCGCGGGGAAACGGCGGGCCCGGCCGAGGTCGCGGAATACGCTCGCCGGGATCTCGCGATGCTCACCGGCGAATCCGGTCCCGGTGGGGAGGTGGACCTGGAGGCCTCGTTGCGCGGGGTGCTCGCGCACAGCCCGGTGCAGGTCGAGACGCGCTGGTCGCCGGTCCCGCCGATCCCGGCGTCGGCCGCGCTCGCGCTGGTCCGTGCCGTGCGGGAGGCATTGGTGAACGTCGAGAGGCACGCGGGCGTCACCGAGGCCCGGCTGACGGTCGAAGACGGCCTCCGCGTGATCGTCCGGGACGAGGGCCGCGGTTTCGATCCGGCGGAGACGCCGGCGCAGCGTCGAGGCGTCCGGGGATCGGTCGTCGAGCGGATGGCCGCGGCGGGCGGCCGGGCGAAGGTGACCTCCGCGCCCGGCGCGGGCACCACGGTGGAACTGGTGTGGCCCGATGGGTGAAACGACGGACCGGGTCCTCGGCGGCTGCCGGATCGCGTTGCTGATCGTGACCGCGGTACTCCAGGTCGGCCTCAGCCTGCCCGTGGTGAGCGGCGCCCCGAGCGGGTACGCCTTCGTGGCCTTGGGTGCGGTCCTGGTGGTCGCGGCGTTCTGGGTACTGCGCGGCAAGGCGGTCCCCTGGCCCGCCGCGGTGACGGGGTCGGTCGTGGTGCTGGCGGCCTCGGCGGTCGCGACCTGGGCGGTGCCGCCCGGTGAGCTGTTCGGCGACCGGCACTGGGTCTTCGGCCTGGCGGGCTGGCATCTGCTGGTCCTGCTGCTGGACCGTCCCGTGGCCGCCGTCGCCGCCCTCGGCGCGCAACTCGCGCTCACCGTCGTCAGGCTCGTGGTGTCCGCGCCGGCCGACCGGTCCGAGATCGGCAGCGTGGTGATCGTCGGGCTCAGCGTGGTCACCTTCCAGGCCGCGACGCTGGCGCTGGTCCGCGTCGTCCACCGGCGGGCGGGCGAAGCCGCCGAGGCCTCCGCTGAACGGGATCGGCTGGCCCACCGTAAGGCACTCGCCGAGCAGCGGGAGGCCGACCAGCGCAACCGGTTCGCCGGCCAGCTCGGCGCCACCCTGCCGCTGCTCGCCGGACTGGCCGACCGCACCCTGGACCCGCGCGACGCGGTGGTGCGAGAGCGGTGCGCGCTCGCGGCCACGCAACTACGACGGCTGTTCGCGGAGAACGACGACGTCCCCGATCCGCTGGTGCACGAGGTGTCCGCGTGCGTCGATCTCGCCGAACGGCGGGGTTTGACGGTGACGCTGGCGGTCAGCGGCGAACCGGCGCCCGTGCCGACGGCCGTCCGGCGCGAACTGACCGGCCCGCTGATGACCGCGCTCGTCGCCGCGCGGTCCCAGGCGCGGGTCAGTGTGCTGCGCGCCGGCGACGAAATCCGGGTCGCGGCGATCACCGACGGTGAACCCGGTGCGCCAGCGAACGGATCGGGCGCCGTCGACGTCGAATGGCACGCATGGGGACAACGATCGTGGATGGAGGCGAAATGGCGTTCGCGACCGAACTGACCGCGGTGGTCGTCGACGATCACCCGGCCGTGCGGGCCGGGGTCGTGCACTGGCTGTCCTCGGGCACCCCGCCGGTCACCGTCGTGGCCGAGGGCGAGGATGTGCGTGCAGCGTGGATCGGCGAAGGCGCACAGGCCGACGTCGTCATCCTCGACCTGCACCTGAACAGCACCACCCCCGCGATGGGCGATCTGCGGCGGCTCACCGAGGCAGGCCGCCGTGTCGTCGTCTATTCGATGCGGGCCGACGACGAGACCGTCCTGCAGTGCCTCGAACTCGGCGCGCTCAGCTACCTCACCAAAGCCGAAGGCGCGGAACACCTCCTCGAAGCCGTGCGCGCGGCGGCCGCCGACCGGCCGTACACGCCGCCGTCGCTGGCGGGCGCGCTGGCCGGGGACCGTTCGGAGCGGCGTCCCGCGCTCTCCGCGCGGGAGACCGAAGT
Organism: Amycolatopsis sp. cmx-11-32; assembly: GCF_047608695.1. Classification (NCBI taxonomy): domain Bacteria; kingdom Bacillati; phylum Actinomycetota; class Actinomycetes; order Pseudonocardiales; family Pseudonocardiaceae; genus Amycolatopsis; species Amycolatopsis sp. cmx-11-32. The sequence continues at coordinate 542,146 of NZ_JADNQN010000003.1, forward strand.
GCTCATCGAGTGGTTCCAATCCGAGTCGAAGGACTTCGTCGCGCACCGGCTGGGGATCTCGCCGAACACCGTCAACTCGCACCTCGAGCGGATCCGGGTCAAGTACGCCCAGATCGGCAGGGAGGCCCCGACCAAGGCCGCGCTCGTCGCGCGGGCGATCCAGGACGGGCTGATCGGCGTGAGCGATTTGTGATCGGCTGTGGTGTGAACGGGCCACACCAGCGGATCCATCCGGCGATACGGTCCGTGGCGAGAACGCCGTGACCGATCGGTGCGCGGTGGACGCGGGCGGCAAGGGCGAGAAGGTGATCCTGGCCAACCGGGCTGGGCCGATCGGCGTAAGCGATTCGTGATCGATTGTGGTGCGAACGGGCCACACCGCCGGACACCGACGGCGATTACGGTGCGTGGCGAGAACGCCGTGACCGATTCGGCGAGTAGTCCGAGGAGATCCATGAAGTCCGACCGCATCGCCCTGTTCACCACCGGTTTCGCCGCGGTGCTGCTGCTCACCGCCTGTGGCGGGAAGGAGGAGGCCGGAAACCCGGTTCCCGCCCCCACCCCGGCTTCGTCTCCGACGTCGGCCCCCGCCTCTTCCCCCGCGACGAGCGGCACCGTCCCGGTCTCGAACGCCGACACCACCGCGCCCGGCAGCGAACTGAAGGTCGGCGACCGCGCCGTCGTCCCGTTCAAGTACGGCACCGACAAGACCGGCACCCTCGCGATCACCGTCAAGTCGATCGAGCTGGGCGCCAAGGAGGATCTCGCCGCTTACGGTGACAAGGCCAAGGGCATGATCCCGGTGTACATCCGGATGTCCGTGGAGAACGTCGGCGGCACGGACCTCACCTACAGCTCGGTGCGGCTGCGCGCGGTGGGCCCGGATGGCAAGAGCACCGGAGTGATCATCACCGGCGAGACCCCGCAGTGCCAGACCGAGACGGCCAAGAGGGACTTCAAGGTCGTCGGCGCCACCTACCAGACCTGTGGACTGCAGGCCATCAGGGAAGGCGGAGAGGTCGGCGGCGCGACCTACTCCGACAGTGACGCGTACAAGGACAACCCGGTCATCTGGAAGAAGTAGCGGTCTTACCGGAACGCGGCGGGCTGTTCGAAAAGATGGGTGACGAGCTGGTGCCGACCATGCGGAAAGCCCTCGAGGCCCTCTAGCGTCGCGTCCCCCGGTCGCCCGCGTGATTGAACGGCGATCTCACGTGATTGAACGGCGAACACGCGTGATTGAACGGCGATCAGCGGGCAGGGGCTAGGGGCGGGCCGCGGAGGCGTGACGGGGGTTGCTGATCCGCCGCACCGCGTTCGCGCAGGCCAGTGACTCCAGCAGCGGCACGGTGCGGTCCCAGCCCAGGCAGGCGTCCGTGATGCTGAGATCCGGCCGGGGCGGCACGGCACCGACGTCCTGCCTGCCGTCGGCGAGGTACGACTCGATCATCACGCCCGCCAGCGCGTCGTTGCCCGCCGAGATCTGGTCCGCCAGGTCCGCGACGACGAGGGGCTGCCGGTTGTGGTCCTTGCCGCTGTTGCCGTGCGAGGCGTCGACGACGAGACGGTGCGGCAGGCCGACGGTGGTCAGCGCGTCGAGGGCGTCCGCGACCGCGTGGGCGTGGTGGTTCGGCTTCGGGCCGCCGCGCAGGACGAGGTGGGCGTCCGGGTTCCCGGTGCTGCGCAGGATCCGCGGGCGCCCGTCCGGTGCGGCGCCGGGAAACACGTGAGCCAGCCCGGCGGCCTGGATCGCGGAGACGGCCGTGTCGAGCCTGCCGGAGACACAGTTCTTCATGCCCACCGGCATCGGCAGCCACGACGCCAGGTGCCGGTGCGGCTGGCTGGCCACGGTCCGCGCGCCGATCGCGCCCCAGCTGATGGTGTCCGCGAAATAGGGCGCCAGGAACGGATCGACGAACTCGTACGCCAGCGGCAGCCCGGTCGCGGCGGCGTCGACAAGGAACTGCCGTCCGATCCGCACGCCGGACGCGAGATCGCCCTTGCCGTCCAGGGTGGGATCGGGCACCAGACCGGTCCAGCCCGCGATCGTCCGCGGCTTCTCCAAGTAGGCGCGCAGGACGACGACGAGGTCGTCGGCGAAGCGCCGGGACACCTCGGCGAGCCGGTGCGCGTACTCGAGCGCGCCGCCGGGGTGGTGCACCGAGCAGGGACCCACGACGACGAGCAGCCGCGAGTCGCGCCGGGCGAGGACGTTCGCGACGGTTTCGCGGTGCCGGGCGATCTCCTCCGCCACGACGCCGTTCGTGGCGATGTCGGCCGGGCTGGGCAGAGTGTCCTGGTCAAGCATCCGCATGACCTCTCTTCTTGTCGGGGGCGGCCACCCCGGTCCGGGGCAGCCGCGTCGCACCGGCGACCGCCACGACGGCGAGGCCGAGAACACACCAGAAAGAGTCGGCGAAGGCCGCGGCGACGTCCGGGCCGCGCGCGGCCAGCCGGGCCTGCAGCACCACGGCCAGCACCGCGGTGCCGATCGAGCCGCCGAGCGTGGTGAGCAGATTCAGTGCCCCGGCCGCCCGGGGCAGCCGGGCGGGTTCGACCCGGCGGTAGACGATCGTCATCACCGGCGCGCCGATCAGCGCCGCGCCGAAACCGCGCAGCAGCAGGGAAACCACGATCACCCAGTCCGGGAGACCAGGGCCGAGCTGGGTGAAGGGCGCGGTGCCGAGGGCGACCAGCCCGATGCCGCTCAGCACCAGGGTGCGCGGCGAGATCCGGTCGACGAGCCGGTTCACCAGCACCGACCCGGCCGCCGCGCCGATGCCCTGCGGCACCAGCAGCAATCCGGTGTCCCAAGTGGACAGTCCGGCGCCGCGCTGGAGATACAGCGGGAGCAGGAACATCGTGCCGAACACCGACGCGCCGAGCAGGACCAGCGCCAGCGCGGCGACCCCGAACGGCGGCTGGGTGAACAGCCGCGGGTCGAGCAGCGGCGCTTCGGCTCGCAGACCGTGCCGGACGAACGCCACGAGCATCACGACACCCGCCGCGACCGCGATCCCGGCGACCACCGGGCTCCCCCGTTCGAACCAGGTGAGCCCGAACACCAGCACCGCGAGCCCCGGCGAAAGCAGCAACGCGCCCCGGAAGTCGAACCGTTCACCCCGCCCGCCCGGCTCTCCGGCCGGAACCCAGCGCCGCGCCAGGAGGATGGCCACCACGCCGACCGGAAGGTTGACGTAGAACAGCCACGGCCAGTCGGCGATCGCGAGGATCGTGCCGCCCGCCAGCGGGCCGAGCACCGGCGACAACAGCGGCACCAGGCCGACGACGCTGATCAAGCGGCCGATCCGGTCCGGTCCGGCGGCCCGCGCCAGCAACGCCTGGCCGATCGGCGGCAGCAGCCCGCCCGCGAGCCCCTGCAGGACACGGCAGGCGATGAGCGCGGGCAAAGTCGGTGCCAGCGCGCACAACAGGGACGCCAGCAGGAACACGACGACCGCGGTGAGCCAGACGCGGCGGCCGCCGAACCGGTCGGCGAGCCAGCCGGACGACGGCACCGCGGTGACCACGGCCAGCAGGTAGGCCGTCGTCACCCACTGGACGCCGGTGACCGGCGCGCCGAACTCCTCGGCGAGGGTGTCGACGCCGACCGAGACGATCGTGCTGTCCAAGGTCGCCATGAACGTGCCGAGGACCAGCACCGACGCGGTGCGCCACAGCGTCGCGTCGATCGGGCGCGCGGTCACCGCTCCCCCGCGAATTCGGCGGCGTCGCCGTCCAGCCAGGGCGGCAGCTCCCGCAGGAACCGGACCAGGTCGTCCGCCAGTGGCCGAGCGTCTCCGCCCCGTGCGTAGAGGACGCCTTCCCAGCCGTGCTCGCCGGGAACGACGGTGACGCTCACCGGATGGTGGGTCCGTTCACGGAACCGGGTGCCGGTGACGGTCAGGCCGGGCGCCGGTTCGCGCAGCTTCGCCGGATCCACCGGGTAGTTCTCGAAGACGAGCAGGCTGTCGAACAGCCGCCCGCGTCCGGCGAGCGACGCCAGTTCCGGCAGGCCCATCCGGTGGTGCGCGATCATGGCCTGCTGCCGTTTCTGCAGGTCGGTGAGCGCCTCGCCGACAGTTCCGGTGAACCGGGCGCGAACCGGGACACTGTTCGCCAGCAACCCGATGATCTCCTCGACACCGTCCACATCGGACGTCCGGTTCGAGGTCATCACCCCGAAGCTGACGTCCGGGCGCCCGGCGTGGTTCGCGAGCACGGCCGCCCAGGCGCCCTGCAACAACGTGTTGACGGTGAGCCCGCGTGCCGCGCCGAGCCGGGTCAGTTCCGCGACCAGCTGACCGTCCACGGTGAACACCACCGGCTCGGCCGGACCGCCGGTACGCGGCAGGTGGTCACCTTCGGGCAAGCCGTCGAGTTCCGCCCGCCAGGCTCTGACGTCGGCGGAGTGATCGGCCGCGGTGAGCAGGCGGGTGTACCGGGCCAGCGGTACGGGCTCCGGCAGCGGCTTCCCCGCGTACAGCGCGAACAACTCGCCGAGGACGCGAGGCGCGGACCAGCCGTCGGACAGCAAGTGGTGACTGGTCAGCACGAGGGTCTGACGGCCGGGCCCTTGCCGCAGCACGGTGACCCGCCACAGCGGACCGTTCGCCAGATCGAACGGCTCAGCGAGTTCTTCGTCCAGCGCACTGTCCACATCGGACACTTCACGGATGCCGAACCCGGCTTCCGGTACCGCGGGAATCACCTGGACCTCGTGCGACGGCGGGAACACGGCGCCCAGGTTCGGGTGCCGTCGCACCAGGGTGGTCGCCGCGGCCCGCAGTGCCTCGACGTCGAGTTCCCCGGACAGCGCGAAAGCGGCCTGCACCGGATACGGATCCTCGTCCGCCGCGCGGGACTCGCGCAGGATCACCTCCTGCAACGGCGTCAGTGGCAGGACCTCGCCCGGTCCGGGCGGATCGGCGGCGAGTTCGTCCAGTGCCCGGCGGAAGTGCTCACCCAGTACGGCGATCTCGTCGTCGGTGAACAGCGCGGACGGCCAGGTGAAGCGGACGCCGAGCGTGCCGCCGTCGGGGACCATCGCGTTCACCGTCAGCGCGTACGGCAGCGGCAGGTCCGCGCCGCCGCCCGAACCGAGCGGGTCGGCGTCCGGCGGGCGCTGCCACGGCGTTTCGGCGACCGGCGGCGCCGGGAACCGGCCGAGGTAGTTCCAGGCGATCTCCGGCCGGGTGCCCCCGACGCCGAGTATTCCGTGCCCGAGGCCGTCGCCGGCGGCGCGGAGGTGGTCGCGGACCGCCCTCAGCGCGTCCGGCAGCGGTCCGGCCGTCGGGGTGATCCGCGCCGGATGCACGGCGGTGAACCAGCCCGCGGTCTGTGCCAGGTCGACGGTGCCCGCGAAGTCCGGGGTGTGCCCCGGCCGGCCGTAGCTTTCGACGGCGACGAGCAGATCGGCTTCGGTACCGCGCCAGGTGGCGACCGCGCGGGCGAGCGCGGTCAGCAGCACGGTGTCCGGCCCGGTGCGGTAGGCCGAGGGCAGGGCGGTGAGCACGGCGTGGGTGGTGTCCGCGCCGATGTCGATCCGGTGGTGCCGTGCGGTCGCCACGGTGTCGCGCGCCGGATCGAGCCCGGTCCGGCCGAGTCGCGTCGCGGGCGCGGTGGCGATCGACTGCCAGTACGGCAGTTCGTCCTGCCGAGCCGGTGCGGCGGCCCGCAGCGAACGCGCCCAGCCGAGGAACGACTGCCCGCGCCGGTGCAGGGTGTTGCCGTGGAAGGCCTGTTCGACGTCGTCGAGCAGGACGCGCCAGGTCACCGCGTCGGCGACGAGGTGGTGCGCCACCAGTAGGAGCCGTCCCGGGCGGTGCTCGCCCGCGTCCACCAGCACCGCGTGCAGCAGCGGGCCGGTACGGGGGTCCATCCGGGCCACGATCTGCTCGACCCGCGCGTCCAGCACCGCGCGCGGATCGTCGGCCACCCTGGCGGTGGTGAGCACGTCCGCACCGGTCACCGCGCCCACGGCGGGTATCCGCAACGCGTCCTCGACCAGATGCGCCCGCAGGACGTCATGGCGGGCGAGGACGGTGTCGAGCACCGCGCGCCACCGCGGCACGTCGTCCGCCGACGGCACGCAGACCTCGACCCACTGGCAGAACCCGTCCGCCGCCTTTTCCGCACGCAGCAACAGATCGCGCATGATCGGCGTGAGCGGCGCATCGCCGACCGCGGGCGCCTCCTCGGCCTGTTCGGGTTCGCCACAGCGCGCCGCGATCCCGGCGACAGTGCCGCCTTCGAGGACGTCGCGCGCGGTCAGGTGCAGCCCTTCGCGGCGGGCGCGGGAAACCACCCGCAGCGACGCGATGCTGTCCCCACCCGCTTCGAGGAAGCCGTCGTCCAGGCCGACGCCGGGGCCGAGCAGATCGCGGACGACGTGCAGCAGCACGGCTTCCGCGGGGGTCGCCGGTTCCCTGCCACCCGTCGAACGGGCCTCGGGCGCGGGCAGTGCGGACCGGTCGAGTTTGCCGCTCGGGCCGAGCGGAAGCCGCTCCAGCGGCACGAACGCCGTCGGAACCATGTACGCGGGCAGATCCGCCGCGAGGTGCTCGCGCAGCGCCGCCGGATCGGGTTCGGCGCCGTCGACCGGCACGACGTAGGCGACCAGCCGGTCTTCGCGGACGATCACGGCGGAGGCACGCACGTCGTCGTGCCCGGTCAGCGCGGTCTCGATCTCGCCGAGTTCGATCCGGAATCCGCGCAGCTTGACCTGGTGGTCGGCGCGGCCGAGGAAGACGATCTGCCCGTCCTGCCGCCAGCGGACCAGGTCACCAGTGCGGTACATGCGCTCTCCCGGCGGCCCGAACGGATCCGCCACGAACCGTTCGGCGGTCAGCGCCGCCCGGCCGACGTAGCCTTGGGCGAGCTTCGGGCCTGCCAGGTACAACTCGCCGGTGACGTTCGTCCCGACCGGGAGCAGGCCGCCGTCGAGCACGTACGCGCGGACTTCCGGATCTGGGCGGCCGATCGGCAACGGCCCGGGGTCGGCCGGGTCGTAGTGCCAGGTGACCGAGTTGATGGTGACCTCGGTCGGGCCGTAGGCGTTGAACAGCGCCCGCCGGTTCCCCCAGCGCCGGGCCAGTTCCGGGTCGAGGCGTTCGGCGCCGACGACGAAGAACACGTCCGGATCGACGGTCGTGTCGTCGGGCATGGCCGACAGGAACGACGGCAGCAGGTTCAGCCCGGTGACCCGGTGTTCGGCCGCGTAGGCCAGCAGGTCGTCGCCGGAGACGCGCACCTCCTCCGGCGCGATGACCGACGTGCCGCCGGACAGCAGCGGAAGCATGAACTGCCAGAACGCGACGTCGAAACTCGTCGAGGCGAAGTGCAGGTACCGCTCGGCGGTGCCGATGCCGACGATGTCCTCCTGCAGCGCGATCAGGCTCGGGATCCCGCGGTGCGGCACCGCGACCCCCTTGGGTTTGCCGGTGGTGCCGGAGGTGTAGATGACGTAGGCGAGCGAGTCTTCACTGATCCGAACCGATGGCTGGCTGTCCTTAGTGGACAAATTTTCCGGGTTCACCACCGGTAGCCCGTCGACGTCCGAAGTGGACACGACGGCGGCGGGCTTGATGTCGTCGAGCATGTAGGCCAGCCGGTCGGCCGGGTAGTCCGGATCCATCGGCACGTGCACCGCACCCGCCTTGATGACGCCGAACAGCGCGGCCACCAGATCGACGTCGCGGCGCAGCAGCACCGCGACCGGGTCCTGTGGCCGCACCCCGGCGTCGATCAGGGTGTGCGCGAGCCGGTTGGCCCGCCGGTCGAGTTCGGCGTAGGTGAGGCTCCGGTCGCGGCAGACCACGGCTTCGGTGTCCGGGGTCTCGCGGACCCAGCGGCCGAACTCCTCCAGCATCCCGCCGCGTTCGCGCCTTGGCTCCGGCCCTTCGCCGAGCCGCAGCATCGCGCGTTCCTCGTCGGCGTCGAGCGCGCGCAGCCGGGCGACGGGCCGCGCCGGATCGGCGACGATCTCGTGCAGGACGGCGCGCAGCCAGCGCCCGTAGGACTCGGCCTCGGCGCGGGTGAAGGCCTGGGGCTGATAGCCCAGGCCGACGGTGAACCCGTCGCCGGGCAGCACGATCACCGTGAGCGGGTAGTGCGTGGCGTCGGTGATGTCGACCCCGACGAGGTCGAGCCCCGGCGCCAAAGTGGTGCGGGCGCGGCTGGAGAGCGGGAAGTTCTCCATCACCAGCATCGTGTCGAACAGGTCGCCGACGCCTGCCGCGCGCTGGATGTCCGGCAGTCCGGCGTGGTGGTGATCGGTGAGCCGGACACTTTCGGTGTGCACGCGTTCCAGCACGGTGACCGCCGTGTCGGCGGCGTCGAACCGGACTCGCACCGGGATCGTGCTGCCGAGCTGGCCGATCATCCGCTCGACGCCGGGGACGTCGGCGGGCCGTCCGGAGACCGGGCAGCCGAACACGACGTCGCGGCGGCCGGTCAGCCGGGCGAGCAGGACACCCCACGCGGTCTGGAACACCGTCGTCGGCGTGATCCCGCGTTCGCGGGCGAAGGCGCGCAGCCGTTCGCTGAACTCGTCGCCCAGTTCCACGGTGACCCGGTCCGGACGCTCCACAGTGGACTCGACGCTCGCGGGGGCGAGCCGCGTACCCTCATTGAGACCGGCCAGCGCCGCACGCCACGCGTCCAATGCCGCGTCCGGATCGCGTTCGCCGAGCACCCGGTGATACTCCGAGAGCGGCGGAGCGACCGGGGCCGCCGGGCCGCCGCCGAGTTCGGCGTAGGTGGCCAAGAGCGTCCGGCCGACCAGCGGCATCGACCAGCCGTCGAGCAGCGCGTGATGGTTGGTGAGCACCAGGCGGTGCTCGTCCTGGCCGAGGGTCAGCAGCAGGAACCGGATCAGCGGCGGGGTCGCCGGGTCGAACGGGCGGGCCAGTTCGACCCGGCATTCGGCCGCGACTTCCCCGGGCGCCGCGCTCACGTGCCGCCAGTCCAGCGACACCGCCTCGGGCACCACCTGGACGACCTCGCCCGCGTCGGTGGTGTGCAGGTGGACACGCAACGCGGGATGCCGTCGCAGCACTTCCGCCGCGGCCTCGCGCATGCGGTCGGCGTCGAGCGCGCCGCTGAGCAGGGTGACGGCCTGGACCACGTAGACGTCGGTGTCGTCGGCGCCACGCGCCAGGGTGTGGAACGAAAGCCCGGTCTGCAACGGGGTCGCGGGCAGGACGTCTTCGATCCGGCCCCGGCGTTCGAGCGCGTCGATGTCGGCCTGGCCGAGGCCGACCAGCGGCAGATCCGACGGTGTGAGGCCGCCGCCGTCCGGTCCGATCCGGGCGGCGTGCGCGGCCATCGCTTCCAGCGCTCGCGACCACGCTTCCTGAAGCGCCTCGACACTCGCCGACGGCAGGACCGCGCTCGCCGCCGTCCACTCGACGGCGAGCCGGGGACGGCCGCCCTCGCGGACGAAGCAGTTCAGCGCCAGCACTTGGTCCAGAGACTTGCCCTCGGGTTCGGTGACCGCGAACGGGTCTTCCTCCGGTAGCCGCCAGCCGGTACCGGGCAGGGCGGCGAACCGGCCGAGGTAGTTCAGCACGACGTCCGGCGGCGGGGCGGCGGCGAGTTCGTCCCGGGTGAGCGGGTCGAGGTAGCGCAGGACACCGAAGCCGATACCGCTGTCCGGCACGGCGCGTTTGGCCTCTTTGGCGGCCCGCAGCAGCTTTCCGGCCACGGCACCACCCGTGAGCGCGTTGTCGAAGTCCGCGGTCGTGGCCACCTCTCCGGCGGGCACGCGCAGCGGATGTTCGGCGGTGAACCAGCCGACGGTGCGGGACAGGTCCAGGCCGTCCTGATCCCGGCCGTGCCCTTCGAGGGACACGGTTTCGGCCGTGACCGGAGCGGCCCGCCACGACCGGAGTGCGAGCACGAGCGCGGCGAGCAGGACGTCGTCCGGTCCGGCCCGGTAAGCCGCGGGCAGGCCGGTGAGCACCGCCTCGGTCTGCTCCGGTGAGGCGATGGTGACCGAACGCCGCGCGGTCGCGACCGTGTCGGCGGCCCGGTCGAGCGGCCGGTGGCCGAGGCGCGGGCCGTCGAGCGCGCCGCGCCAGTGGTCGAGTTCGCCGCGCCGGGCACCGGAAGTGCCTTGTGCGGCGAGGCGGAGCGCGTGCCGCCGCCACGACGTCCCGGCCGGTTCGAGTGTTTCGCCCGCGCAGGCGGCACGCAGGTCGGGCAGCAGGACTCGCCAGGAAACGCCGTCGATCGCCAGGTGGTGGAGCACGATGACGAGGTGGTCCGGCAGCAACGCGACCCTCAGCACGCCCGCTCGGAGATCGAGCGAGTCCGCGAGGTCCTTGGCGATGTCCGCCGGATCACCTGTCGTTTCGACGACGATGTCAGCGGCGTGCACGGAACCGCGTTCGCGGACACGCAATTCGTCCTCTAGTTGCAGGCGCAGGACGTCGTGGTGGTCCAGCAGCGTTTGCACACCTTCGATCAGCAGGTGGGGCGGCAGGTCCTCGTCGAGCCGGACCGCGGTCCACTGCGTGTACCCCGCGACCGTGGTGACGTCCGGATGCGGGTCGAGCAGGGCGCGGGCGATCGGCGGCGCGGGCACCTCGCCGACCGGCTCGTCCGGCGGGTCCGCCGGGCCGCCGAGCTGCGTGCTCGCCGCCGCCAGCGCCTCAAAACTGCGCCGGGCCAGCAGATCGCGCGGCCGCAGGTCGAGGCCGTGCGCGCGCAGCCTGCTGCTGACGCTGATCGCGGTGATGCTGTCGCCGCCCAGTGCGAAGAAGTCGTCGTCGACGGCGACCTCCTCGACACCGATGACCTCGGCGATGGTCGCGCACAACAGCCGTTCGCGTTCGGTCGCCGCGGTCCGCCCGGCCGCCGCACGCGGAGCGGGCAGTGCCGCGCGATCGATCTTCCCGTTTGAGGTCAACGGAAGTGTGTCGAGTACGACCACCGCGGCGGGCACGAGGTGCTCCGGCACCCGTGCCGCGAGTGCCGCGCGGACGTCGTCCGGGGCGACCTCACCGACGACGTACCCGACGAGCCTCGGTCCGCGCACCGCGGCGGCGCCCGCCCGCACGCCGGGCACGGCGGTCAGCGCGGCCTCGACCTCGCCCAGTTCGACGCGGTGGCCGCGCACCTTCACCTGGCCGTCACGGCGGCCCAGGTACTCCAGCCCTCGGCCCGGTACCCAGCGGACGAGGTCGCCGGTCCGGTACATGCGGTCGCCGGGCGCGCCGTACGGATCGGCGACGAACCGCTCCGCCGTCGCGCCGGGGCGGCCGAGGTAGCCGCGCGCCAGATGCGGTCCGGCGAGGTACAGCTCACCCGGCGTTCCCGCGGGTGCCGGTCGGAGCGCGGCGTCGAGCACCCGGACCGCCGTCCCCGGCACCGCGGTCCCGATCGTCGGTTCCCCGCCGTCCAGCCAGGATCCGGCACCGTCCACAGTGGCCTCGGTCGGGCCGTACATGTTGCGGGCACGGACACCGGACTCCGCGACGCGGCGCCAGAGCGCGGGCGGGGTCGCCTCGCCGCCGAGGACGAGCAGCGCGGGCGGGTTCGGGCCGTCGAGCAGTCCGGCCTCGATCAGGGGCGCGGCCATCGACGGCGTGGTGTCGACGACATCGATCCGGTCGCCGGCGAACGCGGCCAGCAGTTCGTCGGCGTCCCGGGCGACGTCGGTGCCGTAAACGTGGAGTTCGTGCCCGAACAGCAGCCACATCAGCTGGTCGAGCGCGGAGTCGAAGGCGAACGAGTAGGTGTGCGCCACCCGGAGCCGCCTCCCGGCGGCGCGTTCGGTCACGGCGACCGTCGTCGCGCGGTGGTGACGCAGCAGCGTCGCCAGACCGCCGACCCGGCCGAGTACCCCCTTGGGGCGACCGGTCGAACCCGAGGTGAAGATGACATACGCGAGATGTTCAGGGTGACGCGTCACCGGCAGCGGGGACGCGTCCAGTGTGGACAGATCGGTTTCGTTCAGCAGCAACTGCGGTCCGGGCACGATGTCCGCGCTGGTGGCCACCGTGAGGACGGCACCGGCTTCGGCGGCCAGCTCCCGCAACCGCTCGGCCGGATGGGCGAGGTCCAGCGGCAGGAACGCGGCACCGGCGTCCAGCACCGCCAGCAGGGCGACGACGAGATCCGCCGACCGCGGCAGGGCCAGCGCGACGACGTCGTCGGGCCCGACGCCACGCGCCCGCAAAGCCCGCGCGAGCCGGTGAACCCGCGCCACCAGTTCCCCGGCGGTCAGGCGCTCGTCGCCGGACACCAAAGCGGTCTGGCCAGGATCGAGTTCGGCCAGTAGTTCCGGCACACCGGCGGGTTCGCTGCCCGGCGCGGGTGTCGACCACGCGTCCAGCAAGGCGTCCCGCTCCCCCGGCGGGACCAGGTCCGCGCCACCGACCGCCGGGCCGTCCGGGTCGGTCATCGCGGTGATCAGGCAGCGCAACGCGGTCAGCTTCGCGTCGACGGCGGCCTGGTCATGGGTGCGCGCGTCGACCTCGAACCCGAGCAGCAGCCCGCCATCGGAGGTCGGGAGCACGGACAGGCCCATATCCTCGGGCGGCCCTCCGGCGACATTGCGCATGGTGCCGTGCGCACCCGCGAAGTCGAGCTTCAGGTCGAACGCCTTGAGGTTGATACCGCGGCCGTGCAGCAACGCGCCCGCGCCCGGCACCGCCAGCTCCTGCGGCAGCTCCTCGCCCCGGTAGCGCTGGTGCGTGCGCATCTCCTTCAGCGCGCTCGCGACACGCGCGGTCAGTTCGGTGGCCGAGTCCCCCGGGAGCACCGAGACCCGCAACGGCAGCACGTTGACCGCCATCGCCGGAGTCCGCAACGCGGCCCCTTCACGGCACATCAACGGCACCGCGAACACGACGTCGGACCAGCCGAGCACGCGGTGCAGGAAGGCGGCGTAGCAGGCGATCAGCGCGTCGCCCCAAGTCGTTCCGGCACGTTTGCCCAGCTCGCCCAGCCGAGCCACGTCCGAGGCGGGAAGGACCGACCGGGCCGTCACCGTGCGCTCAGGAGGCCCCGACGCGCCACTGCCGTCATCGATGTCCGGCAACGGCGTGAACCGGGAACGCCAGTACTCCCGGTCACGCTCGAACCGATCGCTGTCTCGGTAGGCGCGATCCGCCTCGACCAGGTCGGTGAACGGCGCGAACGCCGACGAACGCGGATTCGTCCCGTTCAACGCGGCGGTGTAGCGCGCCGCGGTCCGGCGGGCGAGCATCGCGGCGGTGTACCCGTCGAACACGAGGTGGTGCCCTAGCTGGGTGAACCACACCTCCGACGCCGAAAGCCGCAGCACGAGATGGGCGAACAGCGGCCGGTCCACCATTTCGCGACACGCCTCGGCGACCCGGCGTCGTTCGGCCGCCACCCGCTCGTGCGCCGCGGCCACCGGATCGGCCTCATTGCTCAGATCCACCACATCCGGCAGGGGCACCGGCTCCGCCGACACCGTCTGGCGCGGCCCGTCCGGCGTCTCGAAGACGCGCAGCCGCAGGCTGTCGGCCTCCTCGACGGTCGCCTGGATCGCCTCGGCCAGCAAGGCGAGGTCGACCGGCTTGTCATCCTCGCCCGCGGTGATCTCGATGACGTCACCGACGACGTAGTACGGCGAGTCGGGCTCCAACCGCTGCGCGGTCCAGATGCCCAGCTGCGCTCCGGTGAGGCTCAGCATGCGGGCACCACCATCGGGGTGCCGGTCACCGGGTCGGGTACGACGACACTGGGGAGATCGAAGACCTCCTTGATGAGCTCGGCGTCGACGATCTCGGCGGGAGCGCCTTCGGCGACGATCCGGCCGTCCCGCAGTGCGACGAGGTGATCGGCGTAGCGGCAGGCCTGGTTGATGTCGTGCAGGACGGCGATCACCGTGCGGCCTTCGTCACGCAGGCGTGCCAGCAACCCCAGCAGCTGGTACTGGTGCGCGATGTCGAGGAACGACGTCGGTTCGTCGAGCAGCAGGTACGGCGTCTTCTGCGCCAGCACCAGCGCCACCCACACACGCTGGCGCTGTCCGCCCGACAGCTCCTGCACCGGCCGGTCGGCGAGGCCCACCACCCCGGCCGCGGTCATCGCGTCGAGTACCGCGCGTTCGTCCTCTTCGGACCACGACGCGAACAGCGACTGGTGCGGGAACCGGCCCCGCGCGATCAGTTGCCGGACACGGACGTCCTCCGGCGCGACCGGATCCTGCGGCAGGAAACCGAGTTCTCGCGCCAAACCCTTGCCGTGGAAGGAACCGACGTCCTTGCCGTCGAGCAGGACCTCGCCCCCGGCCGGGCGCAGCAACCGGACGAACGCGCGCAGCAAGGTCGACTTGCCGCAGGCGTTCGGCCCGACGACCGCGGTGAACGCGCGGTCGGGCACGTCGAGGCTCAGCCGGGTCGACACGACCCGGTCGCCGTAGCGCAGGGTCAGCTCCCGCGCGGTCAAGCGAGCACTCATGTGCGCCGTACCTCCTTGGTGAGCAGCCAGATCAGATAGCCGCCGCCGATCACGGTGCTGACCACACCGACCGGCAGCGCTTCCGGCGCGAGCAACATCTGGGCGGCCAGGTCGGCGGCGGTCAGCAGCACCGCGCCGGTGAGAGCGGCGGGCAGCAGGCCGATACCGGGCGTGCGGGCGAGACGCCGTCCGATCTGCGGTGCCGCCAGCGCGATGAACGCGATCGGCCCGGCGACGGCGGTGACCGTGGCCGTGCAGCCGACCCCGATCAGCACCAGTACCAGGCGCAGCCGGTCCCACCGGACGCCGGTGGTGACCGCCAGCGCGCCGCCGAGCGCGGCCTGATGCAACGCCTGTGCCCGGGTGAACAACACGACGAACAGCACCGCGAGCACTCCGAACGGGATGGCGATGTCGTCCCAGCCGACCCCGTTGAGGGAACCGGCGCTCCAGCCGACGGCCGCGATCGCGATTTCGAGTTCCGCGCGCAACACGATCCAGGAGTTGAGCGCGGTCAGCATCGCGTTGATCGCGATGCCGATGACGATCAGCCGCAGCCCGGACAGCCCGCCGCCGAGCGACAGCGCGTACACGACGGCCGCCGTGAGCACGCCGCCGAGCACCGAACCGACCGTCAGCTGTGTCGAAGTGCCCGAAAGCACGGTGATCGCGAACAACGCGCCGGTGTAGGCGCCGGCGTCGAGGCCGATCACGTCCGGGCTGCCGAGCGGATTGCGGGTGACGCTTTGGAAGATCGCGCCCGCCAGTCCGAGCGCGGCACCGAACACCAGCCCGGCCAGCACCCGCGGCAGGCGCCATTCCCGGATGACCACCCCCGGGCCGCCACCGGAACCGGTGAGCGCGGCGAACACGCGGGCGGGACTCGCCCACGCCGCGCCGTAACAGAGCCCGAGCAGTGTCAGCCCGGCGACGACCACGGTCATCGCCACGAGGAACCAGAGGGTGCGGCGTTCCAGCCGGGCGGAGAACCGCCCGCGCCGCAGGACGAATGCGGTGGACCCAGTGGTGATCACAGCGGCGCCGCCCCGTATTTGCGGACGGCCCAGATCAGCACCGGGCCGCCGAGGAACGCGGTCACGATCGCGACCGGTACCTCACCGGTCGGTAGCAGGACCCTGGATCCGACGTCCGCGGCCAGCATCAGGACCGGGCCGAGCAACGCGGCGAACGCGATCAGCCACGGGATCGACGCACCGGCCACCCGTCGCACCAGATGCGGCACGATCAGCCCGACGAACAGGATCGGCCCGGCCAGCGCGGTGGCCGCGCCCGCCATCAGCGTGATCAGCAGCAGGGTGACCGTCCGGACCCTGGCGACGTTCGCGCCGAGCGTATGCGCGACCGTCTCGCCGAGCGCGATGGCGTTGAGCTGACGGCTCACCGCGAACGCGCCCAGCAGGGACAGGCCGATGATGACCAGTGGCACCGTGGTCGGTGCCTGTTCGCGGCCCGCCAGCGAACCCACCGACCAGAACCGGTAGACGTCGAAGGTGTCCGGGAACAGCAGGCGCAGGCCTAGGGTGAGGCCCAGCAGCACGGCGCTCAACGCGGTCCCGGCGAGCACCAGCCGCAACGGCGACCGGCTGCCGACCGCGTACACCAGCGCCGAAGCGCCGAGCGCGCCCAGGACCGCCAGGCCCAGTTCCGCGGGCGCCGACGCGGCGAGGCCGAACGCCGACCCCACCGCGATGACGAATCCGGCCCCGGCGGTCACGCCGAGCACGCCGGGTTCGGCCAAGGCGTTGCGGGACAAGGCCTGCACGAGCACGCCGCCGACGGCGAGGGCCGCGCCGACACCGATCGCGAGCACCGCCCTCGGCAGCCGGATGTCCAGGACGACCGCCCGGTCACTCGGATTCCCGTCGCCGAGCAGGGCGCGCACGACCTCGCCGGGGGCGATGGCGTGCGCGCCGACGCCGACACTCAGCACGGCGACCACGACGAGCCCGAGCAGTGCGGCGCCGAGCAGCGCGGACCGCCCGGTCGTGGTCACTGCTTGAGCAACGGCGCGAACGCCTGGTCGATGGCGTCCAAAGTGGACGTCGCGGCCCGGTAGGTGGCGGCCTCGGTGTAGCGGAACGGGTAGACCTTGCCCGCCTTCACCGCGGGGAGTTCCTTCCACAGCGGCGAGTCGAGGACGTACTTGACCGGCGCCGGGACGGCACCGTCCGCACTGACGGAGTAGGTGATCGCGTCGGCCTCGGCGAACGCCGTCGACAGCTCTTCGATCGACGGGTACTCGCTGACGTCCTTGGAGCCGCCGCCCTTGACCTTGACCTGGCCGTAGTAGGTGGCGCCGATGTCCTGTGCGGCGTTCGTGCCCCAGGAACCGTTGAACTCGCGCTGGAAGTTGCCCTTCGCGACCTCGCCGTAGGCACCGACGTGGCCGAGCTTCAGCTGCGGCAGCACGGCCTTGTACTTCTCGGCCAGGCCCTTGGCCTTGGTCTCGTACGCGGTCTTGATCGCGTCGAACCCGGCGGCCGCACCGGCGGCGTCGGCCTGCTTACGGGACAGCTCACGCCACATCGACGGCACCGACGGGCCGATCGCCACGACCGGGGCGATCGCTTCGAGGCGCTTGAGGTCGATGTCGGCGAGCACCGGCTTCGGCACGCCGATCACGATCAGGTCGGGGTCGGCCTGCGCGATCGCCTCGTAGTTCGTCTCCGACGCCGCCTCACCCGCGACCTTCGCCAGTTCGTCGTACTTCTTGCGCTCCTGCTCGTTGAACAGCGGGATGCCGCGCTTCCAGCTGGACACCCCGACCAACGGCGCGCCGGCTTCGAGCAGCGCGGGCACGGCGTAACCGGTGGCGATGACCCGTTTCGGCGAGACCGGGATGGTGATCTGGCCGTTGTCGGCCGCGAACACCCGCGTCTGGCCGCCGTCGGCCGCTTTGCCGTCGTCGCCGGAGCCACAGGCGGTGGCCGCGGTCACGACCGTCAACGCGAGTGCGATCGCTCCGGCGAAGCGGCGGGTTCTGGTGGTGCTCATGGGTTTTCCTCGGTTTTCTTGGTGGGGATCAGTGGTCGTGCTCGTCGTCGAAGTCCGCGACGCCGCGCTTCCAATAGCCGGTCACGTCGTGGTCGTCTTTGCCGAGTCCGAGGTCGTTCTTGAGCCAGCGGCGCAGCGGTTTGATCTGCCCGGCCTCCCCGGCGACCCAGGCGTAGAGCCGTTCACCGGCGGGGACTTCGATCGTCCGCACCGCGCGGGCGAGCACGTCGGAGGCACCCGGCGCGACGTCGCCGCGGTGCAGCCAATGCACCTCGACGTCTTCGGGCGCGGACAGCTCGATCTCTTCGCTCGCGTCGGTCACCTCGATGAACGCCCAGCCCGTGGCGGTGCGAGGCAGTTCTTCGAGCCAGCGCGCGATCGCGGGCAGCGCGGTGAGGTCACCGACAAGCAGGTAGCGGTCGTAGGTATGCGGCACGATCAGCCCGCCGGGCGGGCCGGCGACGTGCACCGGGGTTCCAGGAGTCACCTTCTCCGCCCATCCGGACCCGAGTCCGCCGTCGTGCAGCGCGACGTCGAGATCGAGTTCGCCGGTGGCCGGGTCGTACCGGCGGACCGTGTACTCCCGCGACGTCGGCGACGGCTTCGGCCAGCGCAGCATGTCACCGTCCTGCACCGGCAGCTTCGGCTCGGCGTCGAGTTCCGGGAACATCAGCTTCACGTGTTCGTCGGGCGAATGTGCCTCGAACCCGGCCGTTCCGGGCCCGCCGAGGGTGACGCGGAGCAGTCCGGAGCCGATCCTCGCGGTGCGCACGACTTCGGCCGTCCGCACGCGGATCGGGTACGGCACCTTCTCCGCGTGCCGGCCGCCGCGGACCTCGGCGATGCGTTCGAGGTGGCGGTGGCGATGGTCGGCGCGGCTCACGCGGCGTTCCCGGTGAGGAGCTTCGTCCAGTGGCCGAGATTCGGCTGCTCGGCGAGGTCGGCGAATTCGAGGGTGTCCGCCCCGTCGGCACGCCACTGCTCGACCAGGCCCATGATCCGCATCGAGTCGAGCCCGAGGTCGGTGAGGTCGGTTTCCGGCTTCAGCTCGGCCACGTCGCAGCCGAGCAGTTCGGCGACGTCGGCGTGGATCTTCTCGGTGGAGAGGCTCATCACTGTGCTCCGGCGTGGATCGGGGCCAGCGCGGTGAGCGCGGCGGCGGTGGTGGTCAGGGCGCCGCAGCGCTGGGCGACGTATTCGCAGGCCTGGTCGTGGCGTTCGCGGGAGAAGTCCGCGACGGCGTCTCCGACCAGGAACGGCTGGACGTCGCGCATGAACGCCTCGACGGCGGTGGCCTGGCAGCCGATGTGCGCGTAGACGCCGGTGATCAGCAGCTGATCGCGGCCGGCCTCGGCGAGCTGTTCGGTGAACGTGCTGCGCTGGAACGCGCTGTAGCGCCACTTCGTCAGTACGGTGTCGCCTGGCTGTGGGGCGAGTTCGTCGACGACGTCGGCGGCACTCGGGTCGTCGTCGATGACCGCGCCGATGCCGTCACCCCAGAACTCGGTGAGCAGACCGCGGTCCTCGGCGGCCTGGCGTCCGGGCTGCGCGGTGTAGAACACCGGAACCCCCACCGCGCGGGCGGCTCCGGCGAGCGCGGCGATGTTCGCGACCATCTCCGGGACCGGCGATCCTTCGTACGGCGCGAGGAAGTACCGCTGCGCGTCGTGCACCAGCAGCGCGGCGCGGGCGGAGTCGGGTTTCCAGTCGACCCGTCCGGCGGGCAACTCGGCCTCCGTCGGCAGCGGATAGGGCCGGATCTCGGGCAGTGACACGACTTTCATCCCTCCTTCGCGAGGGCGGCCAGTGCCGCCCGCAGCTCGCGCTTGCTGGTCTTGCCGACGCCGGTCACCGGGAACTCCGGCACCACCTGGACCAGATCGGGCACCTTGAACGCCGCCACCCCGCGCTCGCGCACGAACCGGCGCAGCTCCGCCGCGACCGGTTCGGCCACCTCCGGATCGGGCACCGCGACGACGTAGGCGCAGGTGCGCTCGCCGAGGTACGGGTCCGGCACCGCGACGACGGCGGCGTCGAGCACGCCGGGGTGGGCCATCAGGTGGTTCTCGACCTCTTCCGCGGCCACCTTTTCGCCGCCGCGGTTGATCTGTTCCTTGGCCCGCCCGACCACTTCGAGGTGCCCGGACGGATGTTGCCGCACCAGGTCGCCGGTGCGGTAGAAGCCGTCTTCGGTGAACGCTGTCTTGTTGTGCTCGACGGCCCGGTAATAGCCGCGGATCGTGTACGGGCCGCGGGTCAGCAGCGCGCCGATCTCGCCCGGCGCGACCATGTCGTCCGAAGTGGACAGTGGATCGTCCGGGTTCACGACCCGGATCTCGTCATCCGGCGAGATCGGCCGCCCCTGCGTGGCGAGGACGTACTCGTCCGGATCGTCGAGCCGGGTGTAGCAGACCAGGCCCTCGGCCATGCCGAACACCTGCTGCAGGCGGCAGCCCAGCGCGGGTCCGATCTTCTCGGCCAGTTCGCGGGCGCATTTGGCGCCGCCGACCAGCAGGACGTCCAAAGTGGACAGATCGCGGGTGGTCCTCGCGGCCGCCTGTGCCCACGCGGCGGCCAGCGGTGGCACGAGCCCGGTGATCGTCACGCCCTCGGCCTCGATCAGCCGGAACGCGGTGTCGGCGTCCGGACGCGGCGCGAACACCGTGGCCGCGCCCGCGTGCAGCGCCCCGAGTACGCCGGGTGAGCTGAGCGGGAAGTTGTGCGCGGCCGGCAACGCGGCCAGGTACACGCTTTCCGGGCGCAGGCCACAGATCCGGGCGCTTTCGCGGACACTGTAGAGGTAGTCGTCGTGCGTGCGCGGGATCAGTTTGGGCAGCCCGGTGCTGCCGCCGGACAACTGGAGGAACGCGACGCCGGCGGGATCCGGATCGGGCAGTGCGCGCGGCTTCGTCGCCTCGAGCGCGGCGAACTCCTCCGTGCCGACGACGAAGACCTCCCGCACCGACGGGATTCCGGCCGCGACCGTACGCGCCATGGCCGCGTGGTCGAACCGTTCGTGCTCACCGACGGTCAGGATCGCCGCGGCCTCGCTCTGTTCGGCGAAGTGCCGCAGTTCGCTGGCCCGGTGCGCGGGCAACGCGAACACGGGCAGCGCGCCCACTCGCCAGAGTCCGAAGACGACGGACGCGAACTCCGGCACGTTCGGCAGTTGCACCACGACCCGGTCACCCGCCTGGATTCCGGCTCCGGCGAACCCGGCGGCGAGACGGTGTGCCCGCTCGTCGAGTTCGGCGAAGGTCCAGCGAGCGGTCTCGCCGATCACGGCGAGACGTTCGGCGTAGGCCTCGGCGAGGCTGGTCAGCAGCGCGCCGAAGGTCTGTCCCCGCCAGTGTCCCGAAGCCCGGTAACGCGCGGCGGTTTCGGGCGGCCAGGGCACCTGGTCCGGGTTCACGCGACTCCCTCCAGGCCGAGCGCCCGCAGCATGGTGCCGAACTTCGCGCCGGTCTCGGCGAGTTCGGCCTCCGGGTCGGAACCCGCCACCACTCCCGCGCCCGCGAACAGCCGAACGGTCCGGTCACGGACCTCCGCGCAGCGGATGGTGACGACCCATTCGCCGTCACCGTCCTGATCGGTCCAGCCGACGAGACCCGCGTAGTAGCCGCGATCCTCGGGTTCCAGCGCGGCGATGGTGTCGCGGGCGAGTCCGGTCGGGACGCCGCAGACGGCGGGCGTCGGATGCAGTGCTTCGGCCAGCGCGAGCGCGGACGAACCGGCGTCACCCGCGTCGGAGAGCCGTCCGGTGATCCGGGTCGAGAGGTGCCACATCGTGGGAGTGCCGATCACCTCGGGCTCGGCGGGAACGTCGAGGTCCACACAGAACCGGCCCAGCACCTCGGCCACCTGCGCGGCGACGTGGGCGTGTTCGGCACGGTCCTTTCCGGACGCCAGCAGGTCACCGATCCGGCGGGCGTTCTCGGCTTCGTCGGCGACCCGCGGCCGCGATCCGGCCAGCGGGTTGGCCGTCACGGTCCGCCCGCGACGGGAGACCAGCAGTTCCGGGCTCGCGCCGATGAGCGTGCGCGGCGCGGGATCCCCCGGCGCGCTGACGTCGACGGCGAAGGCGTGGGCCGCCGGGTCTGCGTGGACGAGGCGGGCCAGCAGCCGCGGCACGGCGATGGGGTCGCCACCGGTGACGTCGAGGCAGCGGGCCAGCACGATCTTGCGCAGGTCGCCGTCGCGGATCTCGTCCAGCGCCTTGGCGACGGCAGTGGTGTAGACCTCGGGCGCCGGCCGGGGCGACACGGACCAGCTCCCGCCACCGAGCGGGGCCACCGGCCTGCCTGCTCCCGGCGCGCCCGCGCGGCGCACCACGGCGGGTACCACCAGGCTGCTCGGGGCGTCGGGGCGGAACCCGATCGCCCCGGCCACCACGGGGTCGGTCACTCCGGCCACGAGGGCGGCGTCGAGGACTTCGGCGGCGGCGCGGGCCCGCCGCCCAGGCGCCGCGTGCACCGGGGAGTACACGCCGTCGGCGAGCAGTGATCCTCGAGCCGACGAGTAGTAGAACGATCCAGGCAGGTACGCCGCCAGCAGATCGGCCGCCTGGTGGACCGGCCTTGGCCGGGCCGGTGCGGATGAGGACACGACAGGATTCCCTTTCGCAAATACTACTGATCAGGCGGACAATCTTCGGTTAGCCTAACCTAATCAGACCACCGCGAAAAGTCTTCGTTGCCGCATCGAGATCACGCGCGGAGCGTGGCACCCCCGTCGACATAGAGGTTTTGCATGGTGATATGCCGCGCGCGATCGGAAGCCAGAAACAACACGGCGTCGGCGATATCGGCGGGCTCGGCGATCCTGCCCAGCGGTATGCCGACCCGGTATTGCTCCGGATTTCCCGCGATGACACGGTCCGCGCCGTTTTCGTCCGTCCACAGTAGACGTTGCATATCGGTGTCGGTCGAACCGGGCGAGACGATGTTGCAGCGGATGCCGGAGCCCGCCAGTTCGAGACCGAGACAGCGGGTCAGCATCGTCGCCGCGGCCTTCGAAGCGGCATAGGCGGCCATCCCGGTCCTCGGGACACCCGCGGCGTTCGACCCGACCGTCACCAGCACACCACTCCGGCGCGGCAGCATCCGGCGGGAGATCTCACGGAGCACGGTGAAGACGCCGGTGGAGTTGACGGCGAAGGTCGCCGCCCAGTCCTCGTCGCTCGTCTCGCAGACGGAACCCGGCTTCAGCACGCCCGCGACGGACGCCCCGATCCCGATCGGCCCGAGTCCGCTTTCGACCTCGTCGACCACCCGCGCCACGGCCGCGGGATCCCCCACGTCCGCGACGAACGAGGTCACCCCGTCCAGGGAAGGCCCGTCCGTCAGGTCCACCGCCGCCACGATCGCGCCCGCCTCGGCGAGCCCGTCCACGACGGCCGCTCCGATCCCGCGCGCGCCTCCGGTCACGAGCGCGACCTTGCCCTCGATCCCTTCCACGCCACAACCACCCCACGTCCCACTAGTTAGCCTTGCCTAAGCTAGCTGGCGGATCCGGACAAAGCGAGGGACCGACACCGGTGATTAGGGACACTTCTAACGAGGCACAGGGCAGGACAGCGGGCCGCGGTCGGTTTCCCCGCTCCGCAAAGTGATCACCGCGGTACCGCCGAGGGAGTCCCTGACGGTGCACGCGATCTGGTCGACGGCCCCCGTCGACAGCCCGGCGACCTCGGCCGACAGGGTCACCGTGGCCTCGTCCGGCCCCGCCGCCTGGTCGAGAACCCTGGTCCCGAGCGGGACCTCGCTGGTGTAGCGCCGTTCCCGTTCGGTCTCGTCCGGTCCCGCGGCGAGCAGTTCGATCGTGCGTGCCGGGGGCAGTTCCTCGTCCAGCCGACGTTGAACCCGCACCAGCTCCCCACCGGACAGGAAGTAGAGCACCGTCCCGTGATCGGGCTGCCCGGGGGCGTCGCTGGACGGGCCAACCGGAGCGGGCCCACCGGGGATCACGCCACTGGGCCGGACACCGCAGCCGGCCACCGCCAGCGCGACCAGGGGCAGCGCGAGCCAGTCCCGCCTCACGCCGTCACCACCCGCCGGGGCAGGCGCAGGGTGAACACCGCACCGCCGTCCGTGCCATTCGCGGCGACCAGGGTCCCGCCATGCAGACGGGCGTTCTCCCAGGCGATCGCGAGCCCCAGCCCACTTCCGCCGGACCGCGCCCGTGCCGAGTCCGCCTTGTAGAACCGGTCGAACACGTGCGGCAGCACCTCGGGCGCCAGGCCGGGGCCGCGGTCCGAGACCTCCAGCGTGATCCACTCCCCCGCTTCGGAGAGCCGGAGCGAAACGGGCTTTTCCCCGTGCCGCACCGCGTTCCCGACCAGATTCGCCACGATGACGTCCAGCCGCCTCGGTTTTAGCCCGGCGAAGATCCCGGCAGGCAGGTCCTTCTCCACCTCGGCGGACCAGCCTCGAACGCGCAGGCTCGCCGTGATCACCTCCGCGACGTCGACCTCCTCCGGCATCAGGGTGGTCGCTCCGGCGTCGAACCGGGACACCTCGATGAGGTCGTTCACCAGCCGGGTCAGGTGGTGCGTCTCCTCGATACTCAGCCGCGCCGCACGGCCGACGTCCCCCGGCAGGCGCGCCGCCTCCTGCTCCAGCACGTCCGCGACCGCGGTCATCGCGGCCAGCGGAGTGCGCAGTTCGTGGGAGACGTCGGCGACGAACCGGCGCGCGTCGGACTCCATCCGTTCCAGCTCACCGACGTGCCGTTCCAAGGCCTCGGCCGTCTCGTTGAACGTGCGCGCCACTCCGGCCAGTTCGTCCGAACCGCGGACGCTGATCCGCGCACGCAGGTCACCCTCCCCCAGCCGGTGCGCCGCGGCGCCCAGTTCCCGCACCGGCCGTAACACCCCGCGCGCGGGCAGCAGCGCCAGCCCGACGGCGAACACGAGGGCCACCCCGCCGATCATCCAGGCGCGGGTGGCGAGTTCTCCGATGCTCTGTTCCTCGGAAACCAGCAAGCGGGCGACGTAGGCCTCGATGCCCGAGTCCTGCCGCTTCCCGTCCGGGAGGGCGACGGTGAACCCGGTACCCACCACCAGCATCGGCGTCCCCTCGGAGACGACCCGTTGCCAGGCGACGGTTCCCGACTGGACCTGCGCCCGGAGTTCCGGCGAGATCAGCGCTCGCATCTGCTTGTTCCCGACCGCCCTGTCCGCGTAGAGGACCAGGGAACTCAGGTCACGGTCCGCCAGTTCGCCGCTGATCCGGCCCAGCGTCCCGTCGCCCGGCGGCAGCGTGCCGAGCGGATACAGGGCGGTGGCCTTGTCGACGAGGACGCGGGCGGTGGCGTCCTGCGTCTGCTGGAGGATCAAGGTGCGGGACAGGACATAAGGTGCCACCGGCGACCGTCGCCGCGGTGATCACGACCAGCAGGCTGAACGCCACCAGGAGACGGGTGCGCAGACCCCAGAGCTTCACAGTGGCCCGAACCGGTACCCGAACCCCCGGACCGTCTGCACGTACACCGGGGCGGACGAGTCGTCCTCGATCTTCGCCCGCAGCCGCTGAACGCAGGCGTCGACGACCCGGGAGTCACCGAAATAGGCGTCCGCGCACGTGGCCGCGATCGGCTTCTGACAAGCGGCATCGACGGTGGACGACATGAAGGAAATCGTTCTCGCCGTGGTCACCCGCGTCCTCGCGACGATGCTGCTGATCCCGGCGTGGCTGCGGTCCCCCGGCCACGCCCGGCGGCTCGCCTGCGGATGGGCGCTGTCGCTGCGTTTCCCCGCCGAAGACCTCGCCGGGCTCACCGGCGGCACCCTCGACGCGTTCACCGCCGCCAGGACCGAGGCGTTCTGGCGGCACCGCACGCTGCTCGGCCTCACCTCGGGGCACCGCGACGCCGCCGAGCAGCATCGCCTGTACGTCGACGAGGTCGCCAAGACGGAGGCGGCGCGCAAGCGGGTCCTGCCAGCGAAGGACTCGGCGCACGTCCGGGGTATCGCGCTGGACGTCCGGCCGCGAAGGCGCGCAGTGGCTGGAGGACCACGGCGCCCGCTTCGCGCTTTACCGGACGTACGACAACGAATGGTGGCATTTCGAGTACTGGCCCGGGATTCCGCCCGCGCGGCTGCCGCACCCCGGCTGGCGGATGGGGGTCACCCGGTGACGGTGACGTGGGGAGCCAGCGCCGCCAGGAAGTCGGCCGCGTCGAAGATCTTCCCCGCCGAGACGACCCCGGTCGCCTTGGTCCGCCCGTCGAGCACCCGTTGGACGGCCTCCACCACCAACGGCGCCGTGATCGCGTAGATGTCCCGCCCCTGAGCGACGATCCGCCGTTCCTCCCCACCGGAACGCACCACGACGTCGACCACGAACGTCTGTGAGGACGGGCCGTCCGCGGGAGGCGCCGGCGTCTCGGGCGTCACCACCTCACTGGCCGCGTTCACCGTCATGTACGTGGTCACTTCGGGGATGGCGAGGTGACTCGGGACGGTGACGACGTCGGCCATCGTGAACTCGCCGAGCACCGCCCTAGTCCCGAACGGCGCGGGAAAGTCCCAGTCCAGTGCCGGCAGCGCGTCTTCGCGATGTTCGATCCGGCCGCCGGAAAACCGGATCCGCTTCCCGTTCCGCCGCTCCCGCGAGACCTTGCCCGCCGCTCGGGTCCCGTCCGTCGGGTGCCAGCTGCTCAGCCCGTAGGCGATGTGCGCTTCGTCGGCCGCCGTCCAGTCGCCCATCGCGGCGGTGACCAGAAGGTCGCCGAGGCCGCCGAAGAACGCCATCGCCGGGATCACGGTCGCTCCCGCGGCACGGTCGCCGAACTGCGCGAAGGTGTCGATGTTCGCTTCGATCTCCGCGGCCACGTCCAGGTACGGGATGCCCGCCCGCAGCGCCGCTTCGACCACCGGGGCGGCGGTGTCGGCGAACGGCCCGGCGGCGTTGATCACCGCGTCCGCGTCCGCGAAGGCACGGTCGAGCGAGGCCGGGTCGTCGACCGAAGCTCGGCGGATCTCGAGATCGGGCCGGGACAGACCACGCAGTTTGGCCTCGTCACGACCGACCGCCACGACACCGAAGCCCCGCTCACGCAACTCCGCCACCACGAACCGGCCGGTGTGCCCGTAGGCCCCGAATACCGCGACACTGAACCCCGTACCCATGATTTCTCCTGCCCTCGACCGATCCACTGTGGACCACTCTGCCGACGGGAACCGGCCGACGACAGTGTCCGGAACGCCATCATGCGTACACTTTCGGACATGAGT
The DNA here is from genome assembly GCF_047608695.1 of Amycolatopsis sp. cmx-11-32. NCBI lineage: Bacteria > Bacillati > Actinomycetota > Actinomycetes > Pseudonocardiales > Pseudonocardiaceae > Amycolatopsis > Amycolatopsis sp. cmx-11-32. The sequence continues at coordinate 568,835 of NZ_JADNQN010000003.1, forward strand.
ACGGTCGCCCTCGCCGCCACGGACGGGATGCTGCAGTTCGAGCTGGCCATCGCCAACGAGGTCTTCGGCTCGAGCCTGCCGGGATTCACCGGCTCCTGGTACGAACTCACCGTCTGCGGTCCGGCCGCGGTGAAGGTCGGCCGGTTCCTCCTCGAACCGGACCACGATCTCGGCCATCTCGCGCGCGCCGACACCGTCATCGTTCCCGGCTGGGCCGACGTCGACGTCGCTCCGCCCGCCGACCTCGTCGACGCCGTACGCGCCGCCCACGAGGCGGGCGCACGGGTGGCGTCCCTGTGCACTGGCGCTTTCGTACTGGCGGCCGCCGGTCTCCTCGACGGCAGCCGCGCGACGACGCACTGGGCGCACACCGACGTGCTCGCCGCCCGCCATCCCCTGGTGGAGGTCGATCCGGACGTCCTCTACGTCGACAACGGCAGTGTCCTCACCTCGGCGGGCAAAGCCGCCGCGATGGACCTGTGCCTGCATCTGGTCCGCTCCGACCACGGCTCGGCGGTCGCGAACACCGTCGCGCGCAGGCTGGTCGTGCCACCGCACCGCGCGGGCGGGCAGGCCCAGTTCGTCACCGCCCCGATGCCCGAACAGGACGAGCATCCGCTCGGCGGCCTGCTCCCCTGGGCGACCGAACGGCTGGACCGGCCGCTCACCGTGGAAGATCTCGCCCGGCACGCCAACATGAGTTCGCGCAACCTCGCCCGGCATTTCCGGTCGGCGACCGGGACGACGCCGTTGCGCTGGCTGCTGAACCAGCGCATCCGTCGCGCGCAGGAACTACTGGAGCGGACCGACGACAGCGTCGACCTCATCGCGGAGGCCACCGGGATGGGCACCGCCACGACACTGCGACGGCATTTCAACCGGACCGTCGGAGTGCCGCCGGACAGCTACCGCCGCACCTTCCGTGCTCGGACGACTGGCGGAGCCGCGCCGTGACCAGGTCCGCGGACCGACTAGCTCAAGGCCTTGCCCAGCCGCCGAAGTCCTTCCGCGATCGTCTCGGGCGCGTGCGTGGCGAACGAGAGCCGCAACGCCGACCGGTCCGGCTCCCCCACCTGGAACGCCGAGCCGGGCACGAAGGCGACGTCGTGGCGCAGCGCCTCGGGAAGCAGCAGGTCGGTGTCCGTGCCGCTGGGAAGGATGACCCAGACGAACATCCCGCCGTCCGGATCGGTCCAGGTCGTTCCGGACGGGGTGATCGCGGGTAGTTCGGCCAGCATGACGTCGCGGCGCACACGATAGGTCTCGCACAGCCTCCGCACATGCGCGTCGAGATCCGCGGTGGCCAGGTACTCGGCCGCCGCGGCCTGGTCGATGGTCGAGGTGTGCAGATCGCTCGCCTGCTTGAGGATCGCGACCCGGCGCAGGAGCTCCCTCGGCGCCCGGAGCCAGCCCAGCCGCATGCCCGGGGCGATCACCTTCGAGAAGCTGCCGAGGTAGATCGCGCGCTCGGCGAGTTCCGGCCGGGCCGACATCGGTTCTTCGCGTTCACCGCGATACCGCAGTTCGTGGTACGGATCGTCCTCGACGAGCCAGAACCCGTGGCGCGCGATCACTTCCGCGAGCGCGCGGCGTCGCGCGGGACCGACCGTGCGACCGGACGGATTCGAGAACGTCGGAACGACGTACAGCAGCGAAGGCCGTTCCCTGGCCGCGATCTCGTCCAGCACGGCCGGGTCGATCCCTTCCGAGTCGCCGGGAACGGGCACGATCCGTGCCTCGGCGAGTTGGAAGCACTGCAGTGCGGACAGGTACACCGGTTCTTCCACCAGCACGGTGGCGCCGGGATCGAGCAACGCGGTGCTCAGCAACTGCAGGCCCTGCTGGGAACCGGTGGTCACGAGCAGATCGTCCACAGTGGTCGCCAGGGCGCGACCCGTCAGCCGCGCCGCGAGCAGTTCCCGCAGACGCGGATTCCCTTCGGTGGGCGAGTACTGCAGCGCGCGGCGGGCGGGCTCCTCGGCGAGCGCGCGATCGAAGGCGGTGCGGAGACCGTCCACATCGAACAGTTCCGGCGCGGGCATGCCGCCGGCGAAGGAGATCACGCCCGGGCGGGCGGTGAGCGCGAGCAGGTCGCGCACGGGGGAACTGGTGACGCCGTCCATACGACGGGCGAGGGGAAGAGACATGGAAGCTCCTCGGGAGAACGTGCGGCTCAGTGTGCGGCCACCGGGGATCGTCCCGTGCGCAAGCAACCGCCGTCAGGATATCAGTCGACGCCTGCCATAGGCTCGGTCTTGTGCCGATCGTGGAAATCACTTATGCGCCCCGCCTTTCCGAAGCCAAGCTGCGCGAACTGGGCTCGGTTCTGCCGCACCTCGTGTCCGTCGCGGTGGAGTGTCCCGAGGAGCCCTACGACGGCGATCTGCAGCCGGGCGACGTCGAGCTGCGCTTCCGCCAGCCGGGCCCCTTCGACCGTTTCGGGCTCGATTTGCTGATCGAGGTCAAGTCCAAATGGTTCCCGAGCCGGGCGGGCAATCGCCAGGAGCGGGTGGACCTGCTGCGCACGAGTATCGAGTCCGCGACCGGGATCGACGATGTCGGCGTGTACCTCTCACTGCCTGTCGCCGCTTGGTCGCAATCGGACTAGCGCTCCCCGAACACGAGCCGCCGGACGAACGGGCTCCGGAACTTGCCGTCCGGGTCCAGTTCGGTGGCCAGCGCCCCGTCCGCGGTGACCAGTTCCAGACCGGACACGGCCGACGCGAGACTCTGGTTGCGCCATCCGGAGCCGTGGGTCGCCGTCGCGACGGTGCCCGCCACCGTGCAATGCGGCAGCGAAGCGAGGTTGGCCAGCGCGAACCCGGCCGCGTGCACCTGGACGGCGACGTCGCCATAACGGGCCGCCGCCGGCACCGAGAACGTCGCGGACTCCGCGTCGAGTACGGCCTCGGCGTCGAGCGCGGTCAGGTCGAGCTGGACGCCGCCCGGACAGTCCGCGATGTCGTTGAAGCAGTGCCTGCTGCCGAGTGCCTTGACGGCGGTCGCTTCGGCGACGCCTCCTGAACCTGTTCGACCGTGCGAGGGCGAAGTATCCGTTCCGCGGTGAAGGTCTGATTTCCCGCCCAGTTCGTCTCGCGCACCCTGCCCAGACTAGCTCGTCGCCGGCCTTGTCTCGCTGCCCCTGATTCCACTCAGTGAGAGAATGCCCGGATGTCCGGGAATCTTTCCACGCCGGGCGCCAGCGTCACGTCGCGGGCGTTCGCGCTGCTCGGCGCCTTCGACGTCGACCACCGGGAGCTGCCGCTGACCGCACTCGCGAACCGCGCGGACCTGCCGCTGCCCACCGCGCACCGGCTCGCCCGCGAACTCGTGGGACTGGGCGCGCTGGAGCGACGCGAGGATCGCTACGCCGTCGGCAGGCTGCTTTGGGATCTCGGCCTGCTCGCCCCCGTCCAGTTCGAACTGCGGCAGGTCGCGGCCCCCTTCCTGCAGGATCTCTACGGCGCGACCGGGGCGACCGTGCACCTCGGCGAGCGCGACGGTGGCCAGGTGCTCTACCTCGACCGGCTTTCCGGGAACGCGTCGGTGCCGGTGGTCAGCCGGATCGGCGGGCGGCTGCCGCTGCACGCCACCGGGGTCGGGAAGGTCCTGCTGGCGTGGGCTCCGGAGGATGTCCAGCGGCAGGTGCTCGCCTCGCTGACCCGCGTCACGCCGTACACCATCACGCAGCCCGGACGGCTGCGCGAGCAGTTGCGGCGCGTCCGCCGGGAGGGTTACGCGCAGACCGTCGAGGAGATGAGCCGAGGCGCCTGCTCGGTCGCCGTCCCGATCCGGCCGTCCGCCACCGGGAACGTCGTGGCGGCACTCGGCCTGGTCGTCCCGGATCTGAGCCGCGGCAGGGCACGGCTGGTCTCCGCACTGCAGGTGGCGGCCGCCGGAATCGGCCGAAGCCTGCGAGTTTCACTGAGTGAAAGCAAACGCTAGGAGTTCGCCTGCCTCGCGACCAGACTCCGGTCATGCGAACCCCAGTCGCCATCGTCGGCGCCGGCCCCGCCGGAATGCTCTTGTCGCAGCTACTCGATCTGGCGGGCGTCGAATCGGTGATCGTGGAGACCCGCTCGCGCGAGTACGTCGAGGCGCGGATCCGGGCGGGCATCCTCGAACAGTCCACAGTGGACCTCCTGCGCGGGGTCGGGCTCGCCGACCGGCTCGACCGCGAGGGTGACGAGCATCGCGGCATCTACCTGCAGTGGCCGGAGGAACGGCACCATCTCGATTTCGTCGATCTGGTCGGGCGAAGCGTCACCGTGTACGGCCAGACCGAGGTGACCAAGGACCTCGGCAAGGCGCGAGCGGCTGCGGGGCAGCAGATCCACTACGAAGTCAGCGACACTGCCGTACACGACATCGAGACCGACAAGCCCTACGTCACCTTCACTGCCCTGGACGGCACACCTCAGCGGCTGGACGCCGACGTCGTCGTCGGCTGCGACGGTTCCTTCGGGCCCTGCCGCACCGCGATTCCCGACGCCGCGAAGCAGACTTGGGAGCGCACCTACCCGTACTCGTGGCTCGGCGTCCTCGCCGACGTCGCCCCGTCGACCGACGAGCTCATCTACGCCTGGCATCCCGACGGTTTCGCCATGCATTCGATGCGTTCGGCCACCGTCAGCAGGCTGTATCTCCAGGTGCCCAACGGCACCGATATCGGCACGTGGTCCGACGAGCGGATCTGGGAGGCGCTCGCGGCCCGGCTCGGCCACGGTCAGAACGGCTGGACGCTCACCCCCGGGCCGATCATCGACAAAAGCGTGCTGCCCATGCGCAGTTTTGTACAGCAACCGATGCGGCACGGCCGCCTTTTCCTCGCCGGTGACGCCGCCCATATCGTGCCGCCGACCGGCGCCAAAGGCCTCAACCTCGCCGTGGCCGACGTCGCCCTCCTCGCCCCCGCGCTGGCCGCTTTGGTGCGGGACAAGAACTCCGCGCTCGCCGACGCCTACTCCGACGACGCACTGCGCCGGGTTTGGCGGTGTACGCATTTCTCGTGGTGGATGACGACGATGCTGCACCAATCGGGTGATCCGTTCGACCGGCAGTTGCAGCTTTCGCAGTTACGCTGGCTGGCGCGGAGCGAGGCGGGCCGGGCGGGGCTGGCGGAGAACTACGCGGGGCTGCCCATCGGTTTTTGACTCGTCTGGTCCGGATTTCGAGGGCGCCTGGCTAGCCTCGGACGATGGACGAATCCTCGATTCTGGACCTGGCAGGTCTGGCCACCCCCATGGCCATCCGCGTGGCAGCGACCCTCGGCCTGGCCGAGCGCGAGGGAACGGCCGAGCACCTCGCTTCCGAAACCGGGACCTCCACCGGCCCGTTGAAATGCCTGCTCGACCATCTGGTCTTGGTCGGCGTCTTCGCCCTCGACACGGAAACCGGTCGTTACAGCCCGACGAGCCTCGGCGCCCAGATCCGCGACGTCGGGCCCCTGCTCGACATCAACGCCGCCGGCGGGCGCGCGGAACTCGCTTTCGTGGACCTGCTCGGCACGATCACCACCGGAAAGCCCGCCTACACCGAACGCTACGGGCGCGACTTCTGGTCCGACGTCGAAGCCGACCCGGCGCTGCGGCGTTCGTTCGACCACCTGATGACCTGGCGCATCGAACGAGAGGCCCCGCAAGTCGCCGAACGGTTCGACTGGAGCCGTTTTCAGGACATCGTCGACGTCGGCGGCGGCGATGGCACCATCCTCGAGGCGATCCTGCGGGCGAACCCCGCGGTCCGCGGCCAGGTCCTGGACCTGGCCCCCGCGACAGCCGCCGCCACAGCCAGATTCGCCGAAGCAGGCCTCGGCGACCGCGCGGGCACCTTCACCGGCAGCTTCTTCGACCCGCTGCCCGCAGGCTCCGATGCCTACCTCCTGTCCGACATCCTGCACGACTGGGACGACGCACACGCCCGCGAAATCCTGACCGCCTGCCGCCGCGCCGCCACACCGAACGGCACCGTCGTGGTGATCGAACTGGTCCGGGAACGCGGCGCCGACACAGCGACCGACCTGTTCATGCTGATGTGCTACGCCGGCCGCGAACGGACGATCGACGAACTGGCGAAACTGGGGGCCGAATGCGGACTGACCCTGCAGGGCTCACGGCTGGTTTCGGAGGAACGGACGGCGGTGGAGTTCCGGGTCGCTCGGGAAGTGGGCTAGCACTTGCGGCTTGAGCAGGATGTCGCCGTTCTGCGGCGAACCTGAGCGGATCGGCATGCGGCAGTTTGGTCAGGTGACAGCCCCGGCTGTCGCCATTTCGTGGCAACGGCTTGCCGCCGAGTGCAGGACAGTCAGGTTCCGGGTGTTGCCGCTCTGCGGCGACGGACTCGGCAAGCCGGAGATCATTGGCGACCGTCCGAGTGATCACGTCATAGAAGTCTGTTCAGCTGCCGAAACGAGCCCCGCACACACGTTGCCGTTCTGCGGCAACGGGCCCAGGCGGATCAGCATGCGGCAGCATGGTCGAGCGACAGCCGTGGTTGTCACCATTTCGCGGCAACGCCGTGCCGCCGAGCGCGCGACTGCCAGGCGTCTGATGTTGCCGTTCTGCGGCAACGAACTCGGCAAGCCGAAGAACACCCGGGCGACCGTCCGAGAGGTCACGTCATAGATTCCTGTTCAGCTGCCGGAACGAGCCCTGCACACGTTGCCGTTTCGTAGCAACCATCAAGGACGAACCCAGCGACCGACAAGCGTTGATCAGGCGGCCACCCGCGGCCGTCACCATTCCGCGACAGCACCATGCCGCCGAGCACAGAACACCCAGGCACCTGGCGTTGCCGTTCTGCGGCAACGGCCCCAGGGGAACCCAGCAGGCGAGCAGCTTAGGTCAGGCCGCCAGCCGTGGTCGTTGCCATTCTGCGGCGACACCCCACCACCGAGCACGAGACAAGCCAGTCTGGCCGCCACACGGGAACAGCTCGACACGACCACAAACAACTCGTCGCCGTTTCGCGGCAACGAGTCAGAACGGCGGCGGTTCCGGCCGTGGGTCGTGCAGTGGCGGCGGCGTGCTGGTGTGGATCTGTCCGGTCGGGGTGGTGATCTTCAAGGTGCCATCGGGGTCGAGGTGATAGATCCAGCCGGGTTCGTCTTTCAACCGGTGATCACGGGGGCAGTAGGTGACCAGGTCGGCCACGTTCGTCTCGCCCTGGAACTGCCACGGAATCGAGTGGTCGAGTTCGCAGGCATGGGCGGCCCGGTTGCAGCCGGCTCTTCGGCACTCACGGTCCCGCACGCGGACGAATTCGGCTGTCGCCGCGTCGGGGCGATACCGGGTTCTGCCCAAGTCTTGGACCTGGCCGCTGAGAGGGTCGGTGATGATGCGCCGGAGCACGGTGTTCGGTCCCGCGGCGATCTGGCGTGCCAGCGAGGCGGGGAGGTGGCCGTGCCCTGCCATCTTCACGGGATCATGGTTCAAGCCCAGATACGTGGAGAGGTCCATGTACAGGAACACCTCGGTGCGTTCCGAGACACCGCCCTGTCCACCCAGAAGCAGGTCCAGGGCGATGTCAGCCCGAAGCTGATCCATCGTCCGCGAATCTCCCTGGTTCCGAAGTGCTCGAGCCTCACGATTGATCCGCTGATAGGCGGCGGTGACCTTCTCCACCGGGCCGTCCACCACCTCGATCGAAGCGACTCCGGCCTCACCTTGTGCCATGGACAACCGACGTCCTTCCCTGCATTCGGTCGCCTTCCGGTCGGCGCCGGCTCGATCAGCTCTCATCGCCGCGTAGCTCGCCGCTTTGCGAACCTGGCCGCTGTTCTTCTCCGGCAACCTCGACTCCAGCGCCGCATCCGCGACAAGTGAGTCCTCATCGGACAGCCAGGCCGTCGCCTCGGACACCTTGATGGCGGAGTGACCGTCGATCTTTCCCTTGTCCATCAACGACAACGTCCTCGGTAACCGCGACGTCAAAGCTACACCGGTCGCCACGAGAGAACCCGCGAAACCGTCCACAAGGTGCAGATCCATCGCCACCTCTTGCACCATGCTCCGCACCCCGCCGCGCACCTCACTCAACCGCGACAAAGCCCGAAACCGCACTGCCTCAAGACGCGCGAGAGCGACACTAACTTTCTTCGCGACAAGCATGGATTCCTTGTCATCCAAAGAACTCACTAAAGCATTGATCTCCTCCAAACGATCGGGATCGGTCATTTCCTCGAGAACGGCCAAGAGTTCGGCCCCAGAAGTAGCCACGAAAAGAACCTACAACCGACCACCGACAAGAATCGGGCACAACCCTGGTCCGCCGATTCGTTAGTTTCGCGTGTGCCGCGCCATCGTTCGGCGGGGCTTTGTTTGAACGAATCCGGCAGGTCGGCCGAGTTCGTCGAACTCGTCATGGATCTGCCGTGCCGGTCCGGGCTCTGCAGTTCGATGCCGTGTCGTATCGTGCCGCCCATGGTCCATGAGGCCGCACCTGGTCCGGCATCCGACGGCCGGCGATGACCGGACCGCGGCAGCAGACCCTTCATCTCGGCTCAGAACTCCGGCCAACCCCGCCGCAGAAAGGTGAACGCGGCGTCCAACGCGGCGTCCAGCGCGGCGCCGGGATCGGGTTCGACACCGACCAGGTCCGGAATCTCCAGGACATAGCGGGCCAGCAGCCGCACGGAGAAATCGTCCTGGCCGGACTGCTCGGCGATGACCTTTGTGAGCGCGTCCTCGCAACCGGTCCAGAGTGTCCTCGCGTAAGCGCGCAGTGCCGGGGTGGCGACCACCAGATCCGCGACGCGGCGCGACAGCGGATCGGGATCCGGGTCGAACGGGCCACGGGTCGCGAGAAAGTCCCGCAAAGCCTGCAGGATCGAGACGTCCTCGGCGCGGTCACGCACTGCGGCGGCCAGCGCCTCTTCGCGCGCACGCCCGTGGCCGAGGACCAGCGCCTCCTTGCCGCCGGGGAAATGCGCGAACAACGTGGACACCGCGGTGTCCGCGGCGTCGGCGATCTCCGCGACGGTGACGTTGTCGAAGCCCCGTTCCAGGAACAGGTCCCGCGCCGCCACCGACAGGGCCAGGCGGGTCGCCGCCTTCTTGCGTTCGCGCCTGCCCGGCTCGGTCTGTGTCATGCCACCCACGGTCCATCGGATGAAGTCCGAACTCGAAATGTATGTATATTCGGAGTGAGTTCGACTTTGCCCTGGAGCCCGCCATGACCTCTTGGGGCGTTCGCCATCCACCGCGTGCCGAAGGCAAGACCTTCCTGGTCACCGGCGGCAACGCGGGTATCGGCTACTTCACCGCCGAACAGCTCGCCGGTTCCGGTGCCACCGTGCTCCTCGGCAGCCGAAACGCCGCCAAGGCCGCCGCCGCGATGACGTCGATCCGATCCCGGGTCCCGGACACGAGCCTCGGGCACCTGCGGCTCGATCTCTCCGACCTTGCGTCCCTCAAGTCCTCCGTGGACACCCTGGAGATCGAGCGGCTCGACGCCGTCGTCTGCAACGCCGGCGTGCTCTTGGAAAATCAACCGAGGCGCGAGACCGCCGATGGCCACGAACTGACGTTCGCCACCAACCATCTCGGGCATTTCGTCCTGGTCCACCACCTCATGCCGCTGCTCGAAGCGGCGGAGGCCGGTCGCGTCGTCACCACGGGCAGCTTCGTGGGCAAGTCCGCGAAACTCGACCTGGACGACCTCCAGAGCAAGCGGGACTACCAGCCCAAGCGCGCGGCCGGGAGCACGGCGCTAAGCGTCGTCAACCATCCCGGTGGTGCGCTCGACTCCCTGACACCGCCGAGGCCGGTGCACGCGGCGCCGAGCGGCCGGAAGTTTCCCGCCGGACTTCTGTTGCACGGCAAGGAAGCCGGGGCTTGGCCCGCCGTCCGCGCGGTTCTCGACCCGGACGTGCGCGGCGGTGAGATGTTCGGCCCCCGGGTATTCGGCCTGCGCGGGGAGCCACGGCTGGAGCCGGTGCGCGGGAAGCTGGCCGACACCGCGCTCGCCGCCCGGTTGTGGGCGGCGAGCGTTGGTCTCATCGGCGTCGAGGTCACACGGTGACGTCGGCGGAGTCCGATTTGGACCGACGGCCGGGCCGGAGGCCCAGCAGCAGGTCGATCACCAGGAACGCCAGCAGGCTGATGCCGAACAACGGCACGAACCAGCCGATCGCGGCGGCGAGGACGACGAGCCCCGCCACCAGAGCGGGCGGCGCCTTCCGCCACTGTCCGCGCGGGATGGGCCGTCCGAACGTCAGCCCGGTGGCCCTGGTCGGCCTGCGCCGCCACCACATCCGGTAGCCGAGCACGACCAGCGTGACCAGACCTGCGCCGAGCAGGAGCAGCAAGATCTGGTTCGGCCAGCCGAAGAGCACGCCCATATGCGCGTCGATTCCCCAGCGGGCGAGCTTGGCCATTAGCGGGTAGTCGGCGAACCGCACCTCGCCGAGGATCTGCCCGGTGGTGCCGTCGACCGCGACGGCGTCGACCTGCGTCGGCCAGCCGCGTTCGACTTCTGCCACCTGCCAAGGAGATCCGGGTTCGGTGGGCAGCCCGATCTCGACCGAAGCCGCGTCGATTCCGGCGGCGCGGGCGGAGGCCAGCATCGCGTCCACGCTCTCGGGCCGGACGGGGGCAGGCGCCGCGGGCGCTTCCCCGTGCCCGGAGTGACCAGCGTGCTCGTCGGTGCCCGTCACCTTCAACGCCGGGGTCGCCCAGCCGAGGGATTCGCGCAGCGCGGAGACGTTCTCGCCCGCGTACGTCGACCATGTCAGCCCTGTCGCGGACAGGAACAGTGCGCCGAGCAGCACCCACAGGCCGACAGATCCGTGCCTGCGGACGGATTTTCCGCGTGGGGACACCGTTTTCGCGGCCTTTTCGGTCCGGCGGGCACGACGGCGGCTCACCCACAGCACGAGGCCGCCCAGCGCGACCACCCACAGCCAGGACGCGGCGAGTTCGCTGTAGAGCCGGCCCGGTTCACCGAGCAGCAGGTTGCGGTGCAACTGGTCGAGGGTGGTCCGGAGTGGCAGGGAGCCACTCGAGCCATACGCGACGAGGTCCCCGCGCACCTGCGCGGTGGCGGGGTCGACGAAGACCGCTCGTCGTTCGGACTCGCCGAGCCCTTCCTCGGCGAACAGCACGCGGGTCGTGTCGCCCGGCTCGGGGGCGGGGCGGATGGCGACCAGGTCACCGCCGGGGTTGGCCGCCTGCGCCGCCTTGACCTGGTCGGCGAGCGAGACCTGGTTCAGCCCGACGGGTGCCCGCAACTGGTCGGAGTAGACCCACGACTCCATTTGCGGAGTCGCCGCGTAAAGGACACCGGTGAGCGCGGCGATGAGGACGAAAGGACCGACGAGGACGCCGGCGTAGAAGTGGAGCCGGAGGAACAGTCCGCGCCAGGCGGACGCGCGCGGCGGGCTCGTGGCCGGTTCGATTTGGGTTGCCATGGGGAACTCCTGAGGCGTCGGTGGGGAGACGTGCGCCTGCGCCGTACGCCGGAAGTGGTCACGGCGCACGTGCTGAGCCCTGCCGCGACACGGGTCTCGGCAGGGTTTCGAGGATCAGGCGAACAACACCGGTGGACCGCGCCGGGAAAGGACGTCCCGCAGAAGTGCCTCGGTCGCGGGGTGCTTCACCGCGAGTGGGACGTGGATCCGCAGCGGCGCTGTCGCGGGCCACGGCGTCAGGCGGCGCGGGAGGACCGAGGCGATCAGCGTCATGAGGGCGAACAGCACACGCTCGGCGCCGGCCAGCACCGCGACCACCACGAGGGTCGCGGCGGCGTGCCCGGCGGTCATGAGCAGACCGTTGTCCGGGATTTCGGCGTGCGGGGAGTGCGACTCCCAGACCAGGAAGGTGAGGGAGGCGTGCATCGCCAACTGCCCGCCGCCCACCAAGCCGAGGATGGCGAGCGGACCGCGTTGATGCCCGGCGAGCGCGTACGCCACCCAGCTCAGCAGGGCGACGAGCAGCACGACCACGCCAAGATCGGGGATCCGCCCGCTGGCGCCGAGGTGGGCACCGGTCGCCAGGCTGCCGGTCAGCACCCCCACGGCACCGCCCCGGAGGCGCCGGGCCGGGCCTCGGGTCGGGGTCAGCACGCGCACGGGTGGCAGAGTAGAACGCGACCGGGCCCGCTGTCGCGTATCGATGACGCCCGGGGCATATCGGGTACTACGGTTCGAGGTCGGCCGCGGATCACGGCGTTATCCGTTCGTTATCCTTCCTGCTCGCGCCGAGGTAGCGGACGGACAGGTATCCGTCCTGGTCACGGCCGATTTCGGCGTCCACTTCGAACACTTCCCGCAGCGAGGACTCGGTGAGGACGTCCCCGGCCGGGCCGTCCGCCACGATCGTTCCGTCCCGCAGCAAGACCAGACGATCGCAGTATCGCGCGGCCAGCGTGAGGTCGTGCAGGACGATCACGACGGTCTGCTCGGTTCCGGCGACGAGGTCCATCAGCTCCAGCTGATGCCGGATGTCGAGATGGTTGGTCGGCTCGTCGAGCAGCAGCGCCGACGGACGTTGCGCCAGCGCCCGTGCGAGATGGGCGCGCTGGCGCTCGCCGCCGGAGAGCTGTTTCCACGGCCGGTCGGCCAGCGTTCCGAGGTCGAGCCGGTCCAGCGCCGCCATGACGATCGCCCGGTCCGTCGCGTCCGGCGCCCGCCATCGGGAGCGGTAGGCCGTGCGGCCGAGCATCGCGACCTCGGCGACGCACAGATCGCTCTCGGTCTCGGCGCTCTGCTCGACGAAGGCCGCGTGCCGCGCTCTCGTCCGCACCGGCCAGGTGGAGATGTCGACACCGTCGTAGTGGACCGAGCCCGCCGTCGGAGCCCGCAACCCCGCGAGGCAGCGCAACAGCGACGACTTGCCGGAGCCGTTCGGCCCGATCATGCCGACGGTCTCCCCCGGCTCGACCACGAGGTCCACCTCGCGCACGATCCTCTTGCCGGGGACGCCCCAGTCCACCCCGCGGGCTTCGATCCTCACAGTTCTCCCCGTCCGCGCAGTACCAGCAGGAACAGTGGAACGCCGACCAGCGCGGTGAACACGCCGACCGGCACCTCCAGTGGCGCGAACAGCACCCGCGCCACCGCGTCGGTCCACACCAGGAACACCGCCCCGGCCACCGCCGAAAGCGGCAGGAGCAACCGGTGCGACGGCCCGGTCAGGAACCGCACGCCGTGCGGGACGATCAACCCGACGAAGCCGATGGCGCCCACCGCCGCCACCGCGACCGCGGTCAGCAGGGAAGTCGTGACCAGCAGCACGGTCCGGGTCGTGCGGACGTCGATCCCCAAGGACGCGGCGGTGTCCGAGCCGAAGGCGAATCCGTCCAGCGCCGCCGAACAGGACCAGATCACCAGCAGCCCGATCGCGGCGGCGACGGCGCAGACGGCGACCGATTGCCACCGGGCGGGCGCCAGCGAACCGAGAAGCCAGTGGGCCAAGGCCCTCGTGCTGTCCGCGTCACCGGAGGACATGATCACCAGCGACGTCAGCGCGGCGAACAGTTCGGCGATCACGACACCGGTGAGCACGATCCGCATCGAGTCGACGCCCCGGCGCCGCAACAGGAGCATCAGCAGCCCGAACGAGATCAGCGCGCCCGCGAACGCGCCGCCGGTGACACCGAGCTGGGAACCGGCGAAGCCGAGGACGACCACGACGACGGCGCCGGTGGACGCACCGGAGGAGACGCCCAGCAGATAGGGATCCGCGAGCGCGTTACGGGTGACGCTCTGCAGGGCCGCGCCGCACACCGCCAGCACCGCACCGACCAACGCCGCCAGCAGCACCCTCGGCACCCGGAGATCCCAGATCAGCGAATCGGCCAGCCGCGGCAACGGCTGGACGGGAAGACCGAGCCGCACACCGGCGGCCCGGCCGAGTTCCGCCCAGCCGATCCCGCTTCCCAGCCCGGCGCGCGTCGCGACGACCAGCGACACGATCAGCAGGAGCAGCCAGCCGGAGACCAGGAGCCCTCGGCTCCGGACTCTCGCCGGTTCAGCCATGACCGAGGGTGTCGAGCCCGGAACCGAAGGCACGCAAGGCGTTGACCGTCCGCACGGAGGCGTCGAGTTCGATCCCCGGCAGCTTGACGACCTTGCCGTCGCGTACCGCCGGCAGCTGCGAGAGCACCGGATGCGCGCGCATCATCGCGAGCTTCTCGTCGGCGGTGTCGCCGGGGTTGCCGCGTTCGGAGAGGTCGCCGATCACGACGACGTCGGGGGCACGGTCGGCGATCGCCTCCCACGAGACCTCCGGCCATTCCTGGTCGATGTCGTCGAAAACGTTGGTGACACCGGAGATCCGGCTCATCTCGCTCGGCATCCCGGTGCGCCCGGCGACATACGGGACGTCCTTGAACACCGAGTAGACCCACACGACCTTGAGGCCCTGCGGTCGTTTCGCGGCCTTCTGACGGGCCTCGGCGAGCAACGCCCGTTGAGCGGTGGCCAGCTCACCGGCGCGATCGGCGACGCCCAGTGCCTTGCCGAGGTTCTCGTAGTCGCGGAACAACCGCTCGAACGCGTCGGCCTTGCCGTACGGGCAGTTGACCGCGCTGACATAGGTGGGGACGCCGAGGGCCGCCAGTTCGTCACGGGTGCCCGCGCGGTCCGCGGTGAAGAGCTCCTTGAAGGAGGCCGTCACGAAGTCCGGATTCGCCGCGCGCAGCGGTTCGGCGGTGAGAACCTTGGGCGAGAGCACCGGGATCTTCGCGTACTCCGCGGCGTGCTCCGGCGACACCTTGGTCTTCAGATTGGCCGTCCCGACCATCTTGCCGCCCGCGCCCAACGCGAGCAGGGTCTCGGTCGAAGACTGGTCCAAGGCGACGACGCGCTGCGGTGGGGCGGCGAACGACGACCGCTTGCCGCAGCTTTCGATCGCGCCCGGTGCGGCGGCGCCAGGCGCACCCTGATCAGATGTGCCGGTGGCGCAGCCCGCGACCAGCGCCATGACGACGGACGCGGTCGCCAGCCGTACGGGAAATGCCATGGATCCTCCAGCCCTCGAGTGTCACCCGATAGGCTTACCGATAACGATTACCGATTTCAAGTGAGTTGAGGTGCGAGACCCCGTGACCGACGACACCGCGCAGACACGGACCCCGGTGTTCCGCAGCCTGTCGTTCGGACGGCTCTGGACCGGGAACACGACCTCCGGGCTGGCGACCTGGGCGCTGCCGTTCATCCTCGGGCTGGCCGTGCTCGAACGGTCACTTTCAGCCGTGGACCTGGGCATCGTGCTGGCCGCGCGCACCGCGGGATTCCTCGTGGCCGTCCCGGTGGCAGGAGTACTCGCCGATCGGCACTCACGCCGCCAGGTCGTGCTCTGGGCAGGACTCATCGCCGGTCTCGCCACTCCCCTGATCGCGGTCGGGATGGGCCGATCCGTCCTGCTGATGGCCGTCGCGGCCACCGTCGTCGGCATCGGCCAGGGCGCGTGCCGCCCGGCGTTCCAGGCGCTGACCGCCGAGGTGATCGCCGAGGACCAGCGCCAGCAGGCCAACGCCGCGATGACCCTGGCCGTCCGGGTCACGACGCTGGTCGCGCCCGGTCTCACCGCCCTGCTGTCGCAGTTCGCCTCCACGTCGGTCCTCGTCATCGGCACCGGCGTGCTCTGGCTGGGCGCGGCGCTGATCCCGCCGGGAGGCACCTTCGCGCCGTCGCCGACCGCCAAGACCCGCTTCTTCGGCGAGTTCGCCGAAGGGCTCCGCGAAGCTCGCCGTCACCCGTGGTTCCTGGCCGGACTCGGGGCACTCACCGCCGTGATCGCAACCGGCTACTCCGCCACCGGCGTCGTGCTGCCGATGGTCAGCCGCGACCGTTACGACACCGAAGCCGTCCTGGCCGTCGGACTGACCGCGTACACACTCGGCGCGCTCGCGGGTGCCGTCGTCATCGCGCGCCGGCGCCCTCGGCGGCAGGGCTGGGCGGCGCTGATCGGACTCGGCTGCTACGGCTTCGCGCCACTGAGCCTGCTGTTCCCGGTGCACCCGGCCTTCGTCATCGCGGCCTACGCCGTCGCCGGACTGGGCATCGAACTGTTCAACGTCCCGTGGTTCACCGCGACCCAGCGGGAGGTCGAACCGGGAAAGCTCGCTCGAGTGTCCTCTTTGGACTTCCTGTTCTCCTACGGCCTGGCGCCCGCCGGGCTGGCGCTCATCGCACCCGCGATCGGCCAGTTCGGCGCGGTACCGGTGCTGGCGGTGTGCACCGTCATCTGCTTCGCCGCTCCGGCCGCCGCCGCGCTCGTTCCTTCTTCGCGCGACTTCCACGCAACCGCACCGGTCAAGAACGTCTGAGTTTTGCGCTCGGGCACTTCCTCACTCTGTGAGAAGTTGTGGCGTACCCTTTGCCCTACCCCTCAAAAGTACGGTATTGACGATTGGGGCACCGCGGCGAACCGAATCGGGCACGGCGGACATCCCCTTTTCCCATTGACTGAAACCGTTGCACAGCAACGGAAGTGCCTGCAGGATCACCATGACGGGCCGCCATATCACCCCACGCTCAAGCCGGGTGATATGACCCAAATGGTATGTACCAGTCACGTGAGGTGCCTCGTACGGTCGGGAACGAACCTCCCTCCCCCGCCAGTTTCGAGGAAAGCGTTGACATGAACAAAAAGATCCTCGCCGCCACAGCCGCGGCCATTACCGGGGCGGGCTTGGTCACGGCCATCGCCCTCACCCCGAGCGCGAGTGCCGGTCAACCGGTCACGGCCGCCGACCAGGCACAGTCCGAAATGCTGGCCGCGCTGTCCCGCGACTTGAAGATCAGCCCCGAACAGGCCAAGCTCCGGGTCGCGAGCGAGCAGCGCGCCGCGGTCGCCGACAACACGCTGAAGAGGCAGCTCGGCGCCTCGTACGCCGGATCGTGGCTGGACGCCGGCGGTACCGCGCTCACCGTGGCGGTCACCGACGCCGTCCAGGCCGACCTGGTGCGCGCCGCGGGCGCGACCCCGAAGACCGTCGCCCGCAGCGCCGCCCAGCTCGACGCCGCGAAGCTGGCGCTGGACGCCAAGTCCGCCAAGTCCGCCAAGGCACCGAAGACCGTGCCCGGCTGGTACACCGACGTCACCACCAACTCGATCGTCGTGCTGGCCAACGCCGGTGGCGAAGCCGCGGCCAAGTCGTGGGCCGCCGAGTCCGGTGTCCAGGCCGACCTGGTCCGGGTCGAGGCCAGCACCGAGCGGCCGCGTGCGCTGATCGACATCATCGGCGGCAACGCCTACACCTTCGGCTCCGGCCGTTGCTCCATCGGTTTCGCGGTCGAGGGCGGCTTCGTGACCGCCGGCCACTGCGGCACCACCGGAACCCGCACCTCGAACCCGAGCGGGACCGTCGCCGGCTCCAGCTTCCCCGGCAACGACTACGCCTGGGTCCGCGCCGACGCCGGCAACACCCCGCGTCCGCTGGTGAACCGCTACCCCGGCACCGTGCCGGTCGCCGGTTCGACGGAGGCCCCGGTCAACTCGTCGGTGTGCCGTTCCGGCTCCACCACCGGCTGGCGCTGCGGCACCATCCTGCAGAAGAACACCTCGGTCACCTACCCCGAGGGCACCATCACCGGCCTGACCCGCACGAACGCCTGCGCCGAACCCGGCGACTCCGGCGGCTCGTGGATCACCGGCGACCAGGCGCAGGGCGTCACCTCCGGTGGCTCCGGCAACTGCACTTCCGGCGGCACCATCTACTTCCAGCCGATCACGGAGATCCTGAGCGTCTACAGCCTGCGCCTGACGGTCAGCGGGAACCCGCCGTCCAGCACCACCACGACGCCGACCACGCCCACCACCCCGACCAGCCCGACGACGTCGAACCCGCCGGGCGGCACCTGGGCGCCGTACACCTACTACGGCTCCGGCGCGACCACCACCTACGGCGGTAGCACTTACCGCGTGATCCAGCCGCACACCTCCATGCCCGGCTGGGAACCGCCGAACGTGCCCGCGCTTTGGGAACTCGCCTGACCTGGACCGCCCCCGGTGAGCTCACCTCGCCGGGGGCGGCTCCTTCCCCCGACAACGTCGCGCTGACGGCGGATCTCGAGTCCCTCGTCCCCCGCGCCCGTCGCGGCGACCCCGCCGCGACCCGGGAGCTGATGGGCCTCGTTCAGCCGGTCGTCGCGAACTACTGCCGCAGCCGGATGAGCGGGACCGACGCACGGGTGATCGCCGCCGAGGACGTCGCGCAGGAGACCTGCCTCGCCGTGCTCACCGCGCTTCCCACGGCCCGGGTCACCGGCGGCGCCTTCCTCACCGCCGTCCTCAGGATCGCTGCCAGGAAGGTCGCCGACGCCTTCCGGGTGCGGGCCCGGGACAGGTCCGAACCCACCCCCGATCCGCCCGATCGCGCGACGCCGGAGCCCAACGAGCCCGAACGACAGGCCCTCGCCGCCGACGGCCACGACCGGCTGACCCGGTTGATGAGCACCCTGCCCGGCATCCAGCGGGAGATCCTCCGGTTGCGCATCACCGTCGGCATGTCGGCGCCCGAGACGGGCGCGGTCCTGCGGGTGAGCCCTGGCCTTGTCCGGGTCGCCCAGCACCGCGCCCTGCACAAACTCCGCACGATCGTCAGCGAGGACGACCTGTGATCAGCCCTCTGATCGGTCCCGGAAACGGACAGACCTGGCCGGTGGAATTCGACGTCCGGCATCTTCGCCTCCTCGACGCGATCGCGTCGGCGGGCAGCATCGCGAAGGCCGCGGCCGCGCTCGGACTCTCCCAGCCCGCGCTGAGCGCACAACTCCACCGGGTGGAGCGGATCTTGGACCGGACGGTGTTCGAACGGGACCGGCACGGCGTGCGCCCCACCGCTCTTGGCGAGGTGCTGCTGAGCCACGCACGGCGGGTGGTGGCCGCGGCGGACGACCTCGACCAGGCGATCCGCTGGTTCGACCGCGCACCGGCCGACGGCCTGCTGCGGATCGGCGCCCTCCCGACGGTCTTCGCCGAGACGGTGAGCGGCGTGGTCGCCGAGGTCGCCCCCGGCCGTCCGGTCGAACTGCTCACGGTGACCAGCAGGACGGCGTTGTTCTCCGCGCTTCTCGACGGCACGGTGGAACTGGCGCTGTACGTCGACCATCCGGGCCAGGAAATCGTTCCCCCGGACGGTGTCCAGATGCTTCCCGTAGGAACGGAGCCGGTTTTCGTGATCGTGTCTCCAGGGCATCCCACCGCCGGGCGCGCCGAGGTGTCCTTGACGGAGCTGGCCGACTCGACCTGGCTGACTCCGGCGGGCGGGGACGACGCGTTCCACGATCATCTGAAGGACGAATGGGCCCGCGCCGGACTCGGCACGATCACCATGCGAGAGCTGGAACCGGCGGTGCTACGGCAGACCTTGCGGCACGATCCCCGCACAGTGGCGCTCACCCGGTCACTCGACTCCGGTTCCACGACGCCCGGCACGGTGGTGGCCCTGCGGGGTGTGCCGTTGAGGACGCGGCATCTCCTGCTGTGGCGCGACGGCTCACCGGTCGACGTCCCGGCCGTCCGAAGTGGACTGGTGCGGGCGATCGCCGAGCTGGCCGCGATTTGGAACCGGCTTCCCGAGTGGGCGGCCGCCAATCCCGGCTGGCTCGGCACCTGACCGGGCTCAGCACTGGACGCAGTCGAGCCCGAGCCCGAATTGTTCCGACCTCCCCCAGCATGGCCGGCCTAGGCCCGCAGGTGGGCTCGATCCGGCGCGACGGCGTGCTGGAACGCCTGCCCGAGCACGAACCGACGCAGTTCCCGCGCGACGAGCTCACCCATCCGCGCCCGCTCGGCACCCAGCGCGCCTGCCAGATGCGGGGTGAGCACCACGTTCGGCAGCGTGTAGAGCGGCGAGTCCGGTACGGGCGGTTCGGGCCAGGTGACGTCGAGGATCGCCGTGAGGTCCGGGCGCTCGCCGAGCACCGGGATGACCGACGGCTCGTCGACCACGGCGCCGCGCGCGGTGTTGATCAGGGTCGCGCCGATGCCCATCCGGCCGACGAGGTCCCCGTTCACCAGTCCCTCGGTCTCGGGGAGCAGCGGCGCGTGCAGGCTGACCACGGCGCAGGTGGCGAACAGTTCGTCCAGCCCCACCAGCCGGACGCCGAGTTCGGCGGCGGCCGCGCTGTCGACGACGGGATCGCTCGCGAGGACTTCGACGTCGAAACTCCGCAAATGCGACGCCACGAGAGCACCGATCTCGCCGAGACCGAGCAGCCCGACCCTGGAGCGGTACGCGCCGGCGACCCTGGAATCGGGCGGGTAGGACCGCCGCTCCCGGATCTCACGGGAGACGCGATGCGCCTGTTTGAGTCCTAAGAGGACCTGGGCCAGGGTGAACTCGGCGACGGGAACGGCGTTCGCGGCCGCGGCCGACACGATCGGGATCTCGCGTGCCCAGAACTCCGGCGTGGTCAGCGGACGTACCGATCCGGCGGCGACGAGCACCGCTCGCAGGTCCGGCGCGTGTGCCATCAGTACGGAGTCAAGAACAGGCGATCCCCAGCCCGAGAGCAATATTTCGACGCCATCCATGGCCTCCGGGCGCTCCGCCAGCCGCTCGCGGGTGAGCGGCTCGCGCAGATCCGCCAGCGCCCCGATCTCCTTCAGCACCGCCTCGGGGTAAACGTCGTCGCGGCGTCGCTCCTCCATCACGAGAAGCGCTGTCGGGCGGTGTTGCAGCTCGGTCATCCCTACCTCCGCGGCGACCATACATCGGATGCCTGAACCGGTCCACGGGCGGCAAGTCCGACGGATAGGCAACAGCCGTTGATGGAAATTCGTAATCATCGGACCATTGACCGGAGACTGTGAAAGCGCTTACCGTCCCTGCGGAGTAGACAGCGTGGTCCACAGTGAACAGGAGAAGCGATGCGGAAATCGCGATGGATCGGCGTGGGACTCACCGTCTCAGCGCTGGTCGTTTCGGGCTGCTCGGCAGGTCCCGCCGGCACGAACGTCGCGCAGGACACCAAGGCACCACTGGAACTGTGGACCAGGACGACTCCCGGCGGCGCCGGTGAGCAGGCCACCAAACGACTCGCCGAAGCCTTCGAGAAGGCCACCGGGTTCAAGGTGCAGGTGACCGCGATCTTCGACGACTTCGAGACGAAGCTGGCCCAGCGTGCCGCCCAGCGCGACCTGCCGGACATCGTGATGAACGACGTCACGCAGGTCGGCACCCTCAAGAGCCAGGGCCTCGTCCGCGAGGTCGAACAGGGCAAGATCAAGCACGCCTCGGAACTCACCGAGCAGGCGCTCAAGTCCAACCAGACCCCGGACGGCAAGCTGTACGGCCTGCCGTACAGCGCTCAGGCCTCCGCGCTGCTGATCCGCAAGGACTGGCGCGAGAAGCTCGGCAAGAGCGTGCCGCAGAGCTGGCCCGAACTCGTCGACCTCGCCAAGGCGTTCACCACCGGCGACCCCGACAGTAACGGCAAGAACGACACCGCCGGGCTGACCGCGACGCTGTCGACCAAGCGGGGCTACGCCTCCTGGTACTTCTCCAATTTCCTGTGGGCCGCGGGCGGCGACTTCATCACCGAGGCGGGCGGCGGCAAGTACAAGCCGTCGATGAGCACGCCCGAATCCCAGGCCGCGGTGCAGTGGTTCCGCGACCTCGGCTGCAAGGACAACGTGATCCAGCCCGGTTCGGTCACCATGCCGACCCCGGCGACCAACGAGACTTTTGAGGCGGGCAAGGCCGGGATGTACGTCGTCGGCCCGTATCTGCTACCGCGCTTCGACAAGTCGCTCGGCAAGGACAAGTACGAGGTCGTCCCGATGCCGAAGGGTGCCAAGAACTCCGACGTCCTGGCCGAAGGGCTGTCGATCTACATGATGGCCGGTTCCCCGAACCAGGCCGGGCAGGACGCCTTCGGTGACTTCGCGATCTCGACCGACGGCCAGAAGATCGGCATGGCGGGCGAGTCGGCCTTCATCGTGCAGCTCCCGGTGAACAAGAACGTCGACATCGCGCAAGTCCGCCCGGACCCGCGCTGGAAGACCTACGCCGAGATCTACGCCAAGTCCGGCCACTACGCACCGTCCATCCCGAACTGGACGCCGGTCCGCCAGGACACCGCCGACACGGTCAGCGCGCTCGTCGCCGACTGCAAGCTCGACACCAAGGCGGAACTGTCCAAACTCGACACCAAGCTCACCGCGACCTTGCAGCAACAGGGGATCAGCGCGTCATGACCGTAGATCACGCCAAGCCGGCTGCCGTCGGCGCGGACCGTCCCGCCGCCAAGCGGACGCCCGCGCCGAAGGCCCGCGGGCGCAGCGGCCGCGACGGGAAATGGTGGACGCCGTGGGTGTTCCTGGCCCCCGCCCTGATCCTGTTCGTGTACTTCAAGTTCATCCCGATGATCACCGCGGTCACGATGTCCTTCCAGGACGTCCAGCCGTACCTGGGCAACCAGTGGGTCGGCGGGCAGAACTACAGCACCGTCCTCGGTGACGAGGCGTTCCACTCCGCCATCTGGCACACCATCGTGATCGCCGTCGGGCAGACGGTCGGGTCGATGGTCATCGGCCTCGCGCTCGCCCTGCTGATGGAGGGCCAGAGCAAACGGCTGAAGTTCCTGCGGTCGGCGGCGTTCCTGCCGGTGGTCGTGCCGATCGCGGTGGTCGCCGAACTCTGGCGGATCATGTACCACCCGACCGAGGACGGGATGCTGAACTCCATCCTCGGCATGGTCGGGCTGGGGCCGTCTGGCTTCATCAACGATCCCGACACGTCGATGATCTCGGTCATCGTCACCGGTATCTGGCGCGGCGCGCCGTACGACATGATGATCTTCCTGGCAGGCCTGGCGGGAATCGACCGCGGGCTCTACGAAGCGGCCACTGTGGACGGTGCCTCCCGCTGGCGCAAGATCCTCCACGTGACGCTGCCCGGCCTGCGGTCGGTGTTCTCGATCCTGTTCGTCCTCGCGGCGATCCGCGGCCTGCGGGTGTTCACCGAGGTGTTCCTGCTGACCAACGGCGGGCCGAACGGCTCGACGGAAGTCGCGATGACCCTGATCTACAAACTCGGACTGGAACAGAACCGGCTGGGCGTCGGCGCGGCGGGAGCGGTCCTGCTGTTCCTCGCGACGCTCGTGCTGACCCTGTTCGTCCAAGTGCTCCGACGGAGGCGAGACGCATGACCGCGGCCAACGATTCCGCACTCGGCCTCGACGCCGTCAAGTCGCCGGGCGGACGGATCCTGAAGTACACCGTGTACGCCCTTCTGCTGGTGGTGTTCGCCGGCCCGCTGCTGGCGCTGCTGGTCGGCGCGTTCAGCGACGTGTCCGACCCGACGGCACTGAGCGTCATCCCGTCGAGCCCGACCCTGGACAACTTCGGCATCGCGTTCGACCACGGCGTCGGAATGTACCTGCTCAACTCTTTCCTGGTGGTCGGCTTCGGCCTGCTGTTGCAGGTCGTCGTCTCGGTGCTGGCCGGATACGCGCTGGCACGCAAGAAGTTCCGCTTCATGACCTTCGTGCTGGTCGCGATCCTGGCGACGCTGATGCTGCCGGAGGAGATCCTCGCCATCCCGCTCTCGCTGATCCTGTCCGACCTTCCCGTGGTGCACATCAACCTGATCGGCAGCCTGGCCGGGATGATCGTGCCGCTCGGCGCGTGGGCCTTCTCGATCCTGGTGATGACCGAGTTCATGAAGGACGTGCCCCGCGAACTCGAAGAGGCCGCGCGGATCGACGGCGCCGGGGATCTGCGGATCTTCGCGCAGATCATCCTGCCGATGTGCAAGCCCGCGCTCGGCGTGATCGGTGTTTTCGGCTTCACGATGATCTGGGACCAGTACCTGCTGCCGATGCTGGTCTCGTCCGACGCTTCGACCTACACGCTGCCGCTGGCCCTGCGCACGCTGCGCATCGACGCGGACGTGACACCCGGCGTGATCATGGCCGCCTCGCTGCTGGCGCTGCTGCCCTCGGTGGCCGCGTTCCTGTTCTTCCAGCGTTCGTTCGTCCGCGGCCTCGCCTCGGGCGCACTGAAGGGCTGACGCACCAAAGACAATCAAGGAGCGATCCTGAAGTGAGTTCCACCGCCTGGTTCACCCACGACCGGTTCGGGATGTTCGTCCACTGGGGCCTGTATTCGCTGGCCGCCCGGCACGAATGGGTGCAGAACCGCGAAGAGCTGACCGACGAGCAGTACCGCGTCTACTTCGACCACTTCGAACCGGACAAGTACGACCCGCGCGCCTGGGCACGGGCCGCGAAGGGCGCGGGCATGACCTACGTCGTGCTCACCACCAAGCACCACGACGGGTTCTGCCTGTGGGACAGCGATCTCACCGACTTCAAGGTGACGAACACGCCGTACGGCAAGGATCTGCTCGGCCCGTTCGTCGACGCCTGTCGCGAGGAAGGCTTGAAGGTCGGCTTCTATCACTCGCTGATCGACTGGCACCATCCCGCGTTCCCCGTCGACGGCACCCATCCCCGCCGTGACGACGCGGAGTACATCGCCGCGCACCAGTACGCCGACATCGCCGAATACCAGCTGTACCTGCACGGTCAGGTCCGCGAACTGCTCACCCGCTTCGGCACGATCGACTACCTGTTCTTCGATTTCTCGTACCAGGGCCGCAAAGAGTGGTGGGGCGGCAAGGGACCGGACGACTGGGACTCCCCCGGCCTGCTCGACCTGGTCCGCGAACTGCAGCCCGGCATCCTGGTCAACGACCGCACCGGCATTCCCGGCGACTTCATCACCCCGGAGCAGTACCAGCCGTCCGGGCCGATGACCCGCGACGGCGTCCCGGTGGTGTGGGAGGCGTGCCAGACCCTCAACGGCAGCTGGGGTTACGACCGCGACAACTTCGACTACAAGAGCCCCGAACTGCTCATCCGGATGCTGGTCGACGGTGTGTCCAAGGACGGCAACCTGCTGCTCAACGTCGGGCCGAACGGCCGGGGCGAGATCGACCCTCGTGCGCACGCGGTGCTCGCCGAACTCGGCCGCTGGATGGACCGGCACGAACGCTCCGTCCGCGGTTGCGGTCCCGCCGAGTTCACCGCTCCCGCGGACGGCCGCTACACCCAGCGCGGAGACCGGCTCTACCTGCACCTGTTCAGCTGGCCGATGAACCACGTCCACCTGCCGGGGATGGCCGGGCGCGTCCGCTACGCCCAATTGCTCGACGACGCATCGGAAATCCGGCAGGTGCACACGGATCCAGGACAGACCGCGCAGAACACCCAGATGGGCGGGCAGCCGGCAGGCACGCTCACCCTCAAACTCCCCATCCGGAAACCGGACACCCCGGTCCCGGTGATCGAGCTGTTCCTCACCAGCCCCGCCGCCGAAACCCTCCCCACCGATTGAGCACGGAGGCATCATGGATCGCAGAAGGTTCCTCACCGGCGCCACTCTCGGCGCCGCGCTGGTCACCGTCCCCTGGGTCACCGCCGGAACGGCGTCGGCCAAGCCGAAGGGGCTGTGCGCGCTGAATGTCAGTTCGCTGACCGAACTGCAGAACGCCATCAATTCGGCGGCCGCCGGCGCGGTCATCACCGTGAACAACGGCACATACACCGTGCCCACGGGCAAGCCGATCAGCATCAAGGGCAGGCGGGGCACCAAGGACCAGCCGATCACCATCGTCGCGCAGTCCCGCGGTGGAGTGACCCTCAACGGTGAGCAGAGCTTCGTCTTCGACGACTCCACCGGTGTCACGATCAGCGGGTTCAAGTTCCGCCAGAGCACCACGCTGGAGATCCCGCCGAACTGCTCGCGGATCCGGCTGACCCGCAACGATCTCCAGTTCGCCGACATCACAGACCTGCACTGGGTGATGGTCCGCGCCGACAACAGCAAGATCGACCGCAACCACTTCCACCACAAGACCACGCTCGGCGTCATGCTCTGCATCGAGGGCGCGGACGACGACAAGATGGCGTCCGGCGTCGAGGTCTTCCGGAACTACTTCTCCGACCACACCTTCGCCGGCGACAACGGCGGCGAGCCGATCCGGCTCGGTGTCAGCCCGCGTGCGCTCAGCACCGCCGGCGCCAAGATCGAGTTCAACCTCTTCGAACGCGCGAACGGCGACCCGGAGGCGATCTCGGTCAAGTCGTCGGGCAACTTCATCCGCAACAACACCATCCGGAACAGCCTGGGCGGCATCGTGCTGCGCCACGGGAACAAGTCCGTCGTCGAAGCCAACTTCATCCTCGGCGGCAAGGAAGGCATCCGGATCTACGGCAACGACCACAAGATCCTCAACAACTACGTCGCCGGAGTGTCCAGCAGCGCGCTGGTCGTCGGCAGCGGCTCCGTTCGAGACCACTTCCCGGGTGAATCAAAGGAATCGCGGCGCGGCAACGACGCGGCGGACCGCGTGCTCATCGCGCACAACACGCTGCTGAACAACGGCGGCACGCTCTCCGGCGAGACCAAACGGACGATCGAACCGCGCGACTGCACGATCTCGGACAACATCTTCGTCGGCGGCAACGGCGACCTGGTTTCGATGAGCACCACGGGCAACTTCACGTGGTCCGGCAACATCCTGTGGGGTTCGGGCGGGGACGGCAACATCCCGGCAGGCACCTTCCGCCGGATCGACCCGAAACTCGTGCAGGCGTCGGACGGGGTCTCGCGCCTCGCCTCGAACAGCCCCGCGATCAACGCGGCCACGCTGTCCACCGCGCCGACCGCGTTCGACATCGACGGCCAGGCCCGCGGCAGCCGGCGCGACGTCGGGGCGGACGAGTACTCGACGGCCGCCATCGCGAACCGGCCGCTCACCACCGCGGACGTCGGCCCCGCCGCTCCGTAGCGAAACCCGGGCTCACGCCGGCGGCCGTCCTCGCCGGCGTGAGCCCGTACCACCGAGGAGGAACCATGCCGCAGCGCGCCGCGGGTTCGGTCACCCTTGCCGACGTCGCCCGTGAGGCGGGAGTGTCGCTCGCGACGGCGTCGAGGGCGCTCAACGGCGGGACCAGACAGGTGAGCGGGGACCTGCGGAAATCGGTGCTGCAGGCCGCGGAACGGCTCCAGTACACCGCGAACGTGCCCGCGCAGGCAATGGCCCGCGGCCGCGGCAACGTCGTCGGCCTGCTGGTGCACGACATCGTCGACCCGTACTTCTCCTCGATCGCGTCCGGGGTCATGCGCGTGGCCGCCCGGCACGGGCTGACGGTCACCATCGCGAGTACGGAAAACCGTCCGGAGAAGGAACTCGAGTACGTCACGACGTTGCGCGGGCAACGGGCGCGGGCGGTCATCCTCGCCGGGTCGCGCAACGAGGGCGATGCCCTGGAACGAGATCTGACGAAGGAACTCAAGGCGTTCGAGGCCGCCGACGGCCAGGTCGTGGTGATCGGGCAGCGGAAGCTTCCGTTCGACACCGTCATGCTGGAGAACCGCGCTGGAGCAGCGGATCTGGCTGAACGGCTCGTCATCCTCGGACACCGCGATTTTCTCGTCCTCGCCGGGCCACCCGGCCTGATGACCTCGCGGGATCGTGTCCTGGGTTTTCGTGACGGCCTCATCCGACAGGGCATCCCGTTGCCCGAGAACCGCGTGCTGCGCGCGGAATTCACCCGCGACGGGGGCTACGCGGCGATGATGCGGGCGATCGAGAACGGCTTCCGCGGTTGCGTTTTCGCCGTCAACGACGTGATGGCCGTCGGCGCGATGGCCGCTTGCCGCGACCACGGCCTGGAGGTGCCGTCGCCCATCGCGATCGCGGGATTCGACGACATCATCACCTTGCGCGACATCCGGCCTTCACTGTCCACCGTGCGCGTCCCGATCGAGCGGATGGGCGAACAAGCACTCGACTTCATCCTCGACGACCGCGCGGACGGCCCCCGCGTCAAACCGATCACCGGCGAGGTCGTGCTGCGGGAAAGTACTCAACCGTTGGAGGGAAAATGATCCGGCCGGGACTGTGTTCGGTGACGCTGCGACGACTGGACGCCGACGCGGTCGCCCGCCGCGCCGCGGAGGCGGGCCTTCAGGTGATCGAGTGGGGCGCCGACGTCCATGTGCGTCCCGGCGACGACTGGGCGGCCGACCGCGTACTCGAAGCCATGGCACAGCACGGCCTGAGCTGTGATTCCTACGGGTCCTACTTCCGCGCCACCCCGATGGAGGCCGGGAAGTTCGGCGACATCGCCGCCACCGCCGTCCGGCTCGGTGCCACCAGGATCCGGGTGTGGGCGGGCAAAGCGGGCTCAGCGGACGTCGACCCCGAAGAGCGGGAGCAGGTTGTCGCCGGTCTCCGTGAGGCCGCCGACGTCGCGGGCGGGCACGGTCTGGAAGTCGCGCTGGAGTTCCACGGCGGGACGCTGACCGACACCGCCGAGTCGACCGTCCGGCTACTCGACGAGGTCGGTCGCGACAATCTCGGCACCTACTGGCAACCACCGCAGGACCTGCCGGACGAGCAGGCGCTGGCGGGACTGGAGTTGGTCCTCGACCGGGTTCGCGCGGTACACGTCTTCTCGTGGTGGCCCAGCAACGAACGGCATCCGCTGACCGCGAGGACGGACTTGTGGACGCGGGCGTTCGCCCTGCTCGCGCGGGCGGAACGACCGCTCGACGCGCTGCTCGAGTTCGTCCCGGACAACGATCCCCACCTCATCCCTGGTGAGGCCGACTCGCTGCGCAAACTGATCGAGGCGGGCGCGTGAGGTTCACCGAAGCCGATCGGCTGCTGTTCGCCGGGGACTCCATCACCGACTCCAGCCGCGACCGCGGAAATCCGGCGTCGCTGGGCAAGGGCTACGTCCGGCAGATCGCCGACCGCTTGGGCGACGGCCCGGAGGTACTCAACAAGGGGCTCAACGGCAACCGGATCTACGACCTGGAAGCGCGCTGGACCACCGACGTCCTCGCGCTCCGCCCCACGGTGCTGACCGTGAAGATCGGCATCAACGACACCTGGCGGACCTTCGACCGCGGCCTGCCGAGCCCGATCGGGAAGTTCCGCGCGGCCTACGCCCGGCTGCTGTCCGCCGCGCGGCAGCACCTTCCGGCGGAGCTGTACGTCATCACGCCGTTCCTGCTGCCGGTCGAACCGGAGCAGCACGACTGGGTAGCCGATCTGGCACCGCGTCTCGAGGTCGCGCTGGAAGTGGCCACCGAGTTCGGCGCCCGCCTGGTTCGCGCGGATCTGTTCATGCCGCGCGCCGCCGAGGAACACGGCGCCGCGACGCTGGCCCCGGACGGCGTTCACCCCAGCCCGCTCGGCCATCGGCTCCTCGCCGAAGCGTGGCTCGCGGCGGCCGGTGTGCCGGTCGAAAGAGCTCCGCGGCTCTAGCTCTCCCCCCGAGGTCACGGACGGCGAGGAACCCGGCTATCCCTGCCGCAAGTAGTCCTCTAGTGGCGGTAGTTGCGCTTGCAACTACCGCCACTAGAGGACTACTTGCGGTCGGGTAGTGGCGCGGGGCCACTCATGAGGACCTCGCTCAGCGGCTGGTCGATTCCCGCGCGTTCAACCGGACGGGCACTTCGATCCGGCGTGGCCCGCCGTCCGGAGCGCCGCCTTCGATGAGGTCCATCAACGCCGTGGCCGCGCGGCCGCCCACCTCGCGTGGATGCACGAACATCCCGGTGACCTGCGGCGAAGTGAGCCGAAGCGAACCGCTGTCCACCGCACTGCAGATCCCGAGTTCACCGGGCACCGCGAGCCGTCGGCGACGAGCCTCGTGGAGAACGCCGAGCGCGAGATTCTCCGACGTAGTGAAGACGGCGTCCGGGCACACTCCCCGGTCGAGCAGTCTGCCCAGCGCTGCCGCCGTGCCGTCGGTGGTCGGCGGTTCGTCGATCTCGACAACCACCGGCTCCAGTCCCCGGTCTTCCGCCCAGCCGGTGTACCCCGCGACGAGATCCGCCGCGTAGGAGCGGCTGGTGTCGGTGGTGATCATCGCGGGGCGCTCATAACCGTTGTCCGCCAAGTGATCCAGCATCAACCGGGCCGCCGTGACGAGGTCGTTGTCCACGACGACCGGCACGGGGCACGGCGACGCGAGCGGGCGTCCGACGGTCACCAGCGGGCGGTCGCGGCACCAGCCGGTGGCGAAGAACGGCTCGTCGCCACGGGGGTCGACGAGGACGGCGCCGTCGACCGCGAACGCGTTGAGCCGGTCGAGGTCCGCGTCCGGCGGCGTCAGCAACAGGCCATACGACCGTTTCGACGCGGCTTCGGCCGCGCCGTTGAGAACTTCGAGGAAGTAGTCCGAGTTCGGCACGAGCGCGCAGGCATTGCTCGCGTCGACCGAGTTCGCGAGCTGGATCGCCATGGTCCGGCTGCGCCGCGTGACCAGTTGCTGTGCGTGCACACTGGCCTGGTAGCCGAGTTCGGCCGCCGCCCGCGCGACGCGCCGCCGGGTGTCCTCGGAGATCCTGCCCTGCCCGCTGAGCACATGGGACACGGTGGTGATCGAGACCCCCGCGGCGGCGGCGACATCACGGATGGTCGGCGACAATCAGACCTCCACAGGCGGTCCCCAAACGCGGTTCGGCCGGTCGGTGTCCAGCCGATAGTCGGTGACGTGGGCGTCGCCCAGCCTACGTCCGAGGTCCGCCGCGGCCTCCAGCGGCCGAGCGGGATCGCGCTCCACCTCGCCCCTGCTGTTGCCGACGCCGACCACGATCCCGGCGAGGTCCTGGCGCAGGTACCGGGTGAGTTCCTGGAACTGCGCTTCGAGGCCGAGCGTCGCGCCGCGATAGCTCTCCTCACAGGAGATCACCACGGCGGCACGCTTGTTCATCAAGCCCGGCACGACCTGGCCGGTGTGCGGCGAACTCCCCGAGGTGTAACAGAAAAGCCGGTCGAAGAACGACTTGAGCCGTCCGGTCATGCCGTACCAGTGCAGCGGGGTCGCGTACACGATCGCGTCCGCCGGGAGCACATGGTCGAACAGCAGCCGCTCGTAGCCGTCCGCGATCCCGCAGGACCGGTCGCTCAGCCGGCAGCGGCGGCAGTCCCCCAGCGGCGACTCGACGAAATCCGAGAGGCGGACGAAGTCGATCGTGTGACCGGCCTCCTCCGCCCCTTTGGCCAGTGCCTGGGCCAGCGCCCAGGAATTCCCTTCACGACGCGGGCTCGAATCGAGCACCAAGACCTTCACGTGGTCCTCCCCGAAAGAGACTGCAAAAACGCTTTTGCAGTCTCTCCGGAGAGGGTTTCACCTGTCAAGCGATGGCGGCCGCCGCGAGGATGACCTCGGCGACGACGTCCGGCCGCGAGACCGAGACCGCGTGCGAGGCCTCGATCCGGGTGACCTCCGAACCGGCCCGCTCGGACATGAACGCCTGCGCGGCGGCGGGAATCGCGTGGTCCTGCTCGGCGATCAGCGCCCAGGACGGCACGTTCTTCCACGCCGGCTCGCCGTCGAACGGGGTCGCCAGCGCGCGCTCGGTGACCGGGCGCTGGGTGACGGCCATGACGCCGGCGGTCTCCGCGGGGACGTCCGCCGCGAACACGTCCGAGAAGTTCTCGGGCTTGATCGACAGCTCGCCCTGTGCCGCGAGGACGTTCGTGGTGTCGGGGCCGAGCTTGCTGCCTTCGAAACGGCCGGACAGCTCGAACACGCTCTCCCCCACCTCCGGCTGGAAGGCGGCGATGTAGACGAGCGCCTTCACGTTCGGCGCCGTGGTGGCCGCCCGGCTGATCACGACGCCGCCGTAGGAGTGCCCGGCCAGCACCACCGGGCCGTCCACTCCGTTGACGACGTCGGCGACGTAGTCGGCGTCGGACTCGATCCCGCGCAGCGGGTTCGAGGCCGCCAGCACCCGGTAGCCCTGCTCACGCAGCTTCGGGACGACGCCGTTCCAGCTGGACGAGTCTGCGAAAGCGCCGTGGACCAGGACGATGGTGGGCTTCTGGTTGCTCATGGTTGCTCCCTAAGAGCTAGCGAGAACGATCGGTCTTTCTGTCTGAACAATGCCCGTCCGTCAGACCTTCCACAATGTGGCGTGGGCCATCTAGTGGAATGACCGTTCTTTCTCTAAGCTGCGAAGATGACGACTGCCGACCGGGGGCCGCACCCGAAGATCCGGCTGCTCGAGACCGCGTCGCGACTGTTCTACGCCGAAGGCATCCACGCCGTCGGGGTGGAGCGCCTGGTCTCCGAGGCGGCCGTGACCAGGGCGACCTTTTACCGCCACTACCCCACCAAGGACGACCTCGTCGCCGCGTACCTGAACATCACGAGCGAGCGGATCCGCGCGGGCGTCGGCGCGGCGACATACGGTAAATCCGCCCGCGAGGCCCTGCTGGCGGCGCTGGGCATCATCGGCGACCGCACGCTCGACGACGACTTCCGCGGCTGCCAGTTCCTCAACGCCGCCGCCGAGTACCCCGATCCCGAGCACCGGGTCAGGCAGGTCATCGACGACCACCGGGACTGGTTCTTCGGTTTGCTCCGCGACCTGGCGAGCGACGCCGGCCATGCCGACCCCGAGCACGCCGCCCGCACGCTCGTCCTCCTCCGCGACGGCGCGCTGCACGGCGGGAACCTCGACGACGCCCAGACCGTACGGAGCACGCTGCGCCGCGCGGTCACCGACGTCGTCGGCTGAGTTTCAATGACGCCGCGTTGCGCACTCGTTTCGTCCGGCCGTTCCCGGCGAGGACGGCGAGGGTTTCTGGCGACGTGGAGCATTCGCAAGCCTTGCGCTGCAACCAATCCGTGGCGGCGAGCAGGTCTTCGGTCGCCCGCGGCGCGTTCAGCGTGATCGTCCGGTCGTCGAGATGCCCCGAGATGGCCGCCTCAGCCATCACCCGGTCCGGGTCGGCGAGCACTTCGGCCACCAAGACGACCTCGTCGGCGTCCGCCACTCGCGCCAAAGCCCGGCGATAGTCGGTATAGCGCGCGTGTTGGGGCGGTTCGACGTCCACAGGGGACATTCTGCCATGGCATTGCGCCTTCTCGACGGTCGTGACAAGTGCCGGCGCGCACGTCCTCGTCGACGACTTCGGTGTGGTGCCGGGAAACCGCGTACTCCTGAGAGGCACCAACACACCGTGCGCGCCGCGGTCTCGCTGGCCGTGCTCAAGGCGGGCGCGCTGGCGGTCACCGAGCGGAACGCGAGCGGGAAGCTGCGGCGGTACCTGTTGCGGGAGCAGTGAACCGGCCGAGCGCGTGGAACAGGGTAGTGGCGAGCACGAGGCCTTCCCTGGCGATCGGCGCGAGCAGGTGTTCGTCGGGCGCGTGCTGCAGGCAACCCGGGTAGGAATGCGGCAGCCACAGCGTCGCGATGCCGAGGATGTCGGTGAACACGTGGTTGGGCAAGCCGCCGCCGAAACTCGGCAGGATCGCCACCGGCCGGTCGGAAACCTCGTCGAGGACGCCTTTCGCCCAGCCCACCCACGGGTTCCCGACCGGGGTGCGACTTGCTTGAAAACTCGCTTCGGCGCTGACCTCGACCATCGAAAACCCGTGCGAGGCCAGCTGTTTCGTGATCGTGTCCGCGACACCCGAGACATCGGTCCCGGCGACGTAGCGAAGTTGAAGTACCGCGCGGGCCTTGCCGGGGATGGCGTTGACAGGCCGGTCGATGTCGCCGGCTCCCAGCGAAAGGACTTCGAGGGTGTTCCAGCCGTAGAGCCGCTCAGCGGCCGAAAGCCCGGTGTCGCCCCAACTTTCCTCCAGTGCCGGATCACCTGGTTTGCCGTCGATCCGGATCTCCGCGAGTGCCTCGCGGACGCTGTCCGGGAGTTCGGGCGGCAGGAGCCCTGGCACCTGGATGCGACCGTGCCCGTCGACGAGACAGGCGATCGCCCCGGTGAGGGTGGTGGCGGGATTGCGCAGCACTCCTCCCCAGTTCCCCGAGTGATAGGCGTCGGGGCGCAGGTCGACGTCGAGCGAGATCCGGACGCTGCCGCGCGCGCCGAGGAATACCGTCGGCGTCGCCGCGTCCAGCCGCGGGCCGTCCGAGGCGATGAGGACGTCGGCGCCGAGTGCCGGCGACTGTGCCGTGACGAACTCGCCGAGACCGGGTGAGCCGATCTCCTCGCCGGTCTCGAACAGGAACTTGAGGTTGAACCCCAGCGAGCCCGTTTCGGCGAGGAGCAGCCTGAGCGCGGTCAAGTTGATCAGATGCTGTCCCTTGTTGTCCGCCGAGCCACGGCCGTACCAGCGCTCGCCGTCCGCGGTCAGCGTCCACGGGTCGCGGCCCTCGCTCCACCGCCCTTCATGGCCGTCGACGACGTCGGCGTGGCCGTAGCACAGGACGGTCGGCAGCTCCGGCGACTCGATCCGGGTGCCGATCAGGAAAGGACCACCGGCGGGGTCGGGGTTGGGATACCGCCGCACCGAGCAGCCGAGCGCCGTCAGTGCCGGAGTCAGCACCTCGTCCAGGTATGCCTTGATGGCAACGCGACCGTCCGGATGGTCACTGACGGTCGGATACCGGACCAGTTCGGCGAGTTCGGCGAAGAAGGCGCCCGAGTCCACGTGTGCTCGGGCCTTCGAAACCAGTTCCGCTGGGGTGGGCACGTTCTCTCCCGATTCGTCCGCCGAATGTCGAGGAGAGCGTAAGCCGGTTCGCCCTACACTGACCATTGCCGTTTACGGTGCCCTGCGTTCTGATCGAGGCAAAGGAAGACCCATGCGCCTGCTGCCGATCGCGCTGACGTACTTCCTCGAAGTCGCCCGCACCGGCTCGGTGTCCGAAGCGGCAGCCGAACTGACCGTCGCGCCATCGGCGATCAGCCGTCAGATCTCGAAGCTCGAAGCCGGGATCGGGGTACCGCTGTTCGTCCGGCATCCGCGTGGCATGGAGCCGACCGACGCCGGGAACCGGCTACTCGACCACGTCCGCCGCGGCGAAGCCGAATCGGCCGTCCTCGTCGACGAACTTCGCACCGGGCGGGGGCTTCAAGCGCGTTCGGTCACCGTCGCCTGCTCGGAGGGATTCGCCCGCCGTGTCGTGCCGCAGGCGATCGCCGCCTTCCGCCGCGAAAACGACGTCACCTTCCACATCGACGTCGTGAACCGCGAGGAAGCCACCCGCCGCGTGCTCGACGGCGCGGCCGACGTCGCCGTCACGTTCACGACAGGGCCACAGCACGGTGTGCGGGTCGAAAGCGCCGTCGTCGTTCCGGTGTACGCGATCGTCCCGCTCGGCCATCCGCTGACCGGCCGCGACTCCGTCGGGCTCGCCGAACTGTGCGGACATCCCCTCGCCCTGCCGTCGCAAGGCCAAAGCCTGCGCGATCTGTTCGACATCGCCGCCCGGATCGAGAACCTCGCGACGCGTCCGGTGCTGGTGTGCGACGAACTGAGCCCCAAGTACGAGTTCGTCCGCTGCGGCGGCGGGCTGGCGCTCGTCGGCGGACTGGGCGACGTCCGGCGGGACGCGGCCACCGAGGGTGTCGCCTACGTGCTTCTCGACAACGCCGTCTTCCGCAAGCGCGAAGCACAGGTGCAGACCATGGCGGGGCGGACGTCGTCGTCGGCCGCCCTGCGGTTCACCGCGCTGCTGACCTCGTTCGTCCACCCGCCGGTCAGCGGATCAGCACACCGGGGTTGAGGATCCCCGCCGGGTCGAAGGCGGTCTTGGCGGCGGAAAGCGCGGCGGCGAACGGATCGGGACGCTGCCGGTCGTACCAGGGGCGATGATCGCGGCCGACGGCGTGGTGATGGGTGATCGTGGCGCCGTGACCGGCGATCGCCTCGGACACCGCGGCCTTGATCTCGTCCCACTGCCCGACCGTGCTCCCCCAGCGCCCGGCGGCGTAGATCCCGTAGTAGGGCGCGGGACCATCGGGATAGACGTGGGTGAAGCGGCAGGTCACGACACCGGCGCCGCCACACACCTCGTCGATCGCGGCGCGGGCGGCCGAGGTGATCGCGTGGTGCAGTTCGTCGAAGGCTTCCCAGGTACACGCGGTCTCGAAGGTCTCGACGATCAGCGACCGGCGGGCGAGAGCGTCGCGCTGGTACGGCATCCGCAGGAACGAAGAACGCCACGCCGACGCCGAATCGCCACCCTGGCGCCCGGAATGCTTGTCGCGGCGGGCTTTCACCAGGCCACCGTGACCGATGGCCAGTTCCAGCGCACGGTCCAGCCAGGTGTCCACTGGATGGTCGGCGGATTCGAATCCGACCAGGAGAAGGCCGCCGCCCACACTCGCGCCCGCGTTGATGAAGGCTTCGGCCGGGTCGAGGAGGCGGCAGTTCGACGGATACAGCCCGGACTGCGCGATCGCGCGGGTGGCGGCGACCGCGTCTTCCTGGCGCTCGAAGGTGACCGACGCGGTGACCTGCCAGACCGGCCTGTCCTGCAGGCGCATCCAGGCTTCGGTGATCACGCCGAGGGTACCCTCGGAACCGAGGAACATTCGGTCCGGCGACGGTCCGGCGCCCGATCCGGGCAGCCGTCGCGATTCACTGATCCCGGCCGGGGTGACGACGCGCATCGACTCGGTGAGGTCGTCGATATGCGTGGCGAGCGTGGCGAAATGCCCGCCCGCGCGCGTGGCGAGCCAGCCGCCGAGGGTGGAATGGGCGAACGACTGCGGAAAGTGCCGCAGGGTCAGCCCCAGTGGGCGAAGCCGGTCTTCCAGGGCCGGGCCGAAGATCCCTGCCTGTATCCGGGCCGCGCGGCTGACCGTGTCCACTTCGAGCACCGCGTCGAGACCCGCCAGATCCATCGACACCGCGGGCCCGTCGAAGCGCGGTTCGATCCCGCCGACCACGGAACTGCCGCCACCATAAGGAATCAGCGGGGTTCCGGAAGCCGAACACCAGTCAAGGAGATCGATGACGTCCTGTTCGGTGCGCGGCCGGGCGACCAGATCCGGGATGTGGTCGAGATGTCCGAGCAGATTACGGACGACGTCGCGGAAGGCCTTGCCACGAGCATGGGACAACCGGTCGACGGGTTCGTCACCGCACAACGCCGCGAGCGCCCCGGGAGGGCGGATCCGCGAAGGTGGGACATCGAGGTCCGAGGGTTTCGGCGGGGCATGGTCGGTGAAGTCGTGGCCAGGCAGGACCGCCGCCGTGCGCACGACGAGCGCGTCGGATTCTTGTTCGGATAATTCGCCGTCGGTGGTGCCCCAGCCCCACCAGGACCGGTTTTCGGTTGACATCGTTGTCCCCGTTCGATCTGACTCCTCAGTAAGTTACTTATCGGTCAGTTGCTGTGTCAACGAGAGGAGATACGAAGCCTGATCGCTCGGCTGATGTCTCCAATGCCCCATTGGAGACATCAACCCTTCCTCCGCACCCTTCGACGCTTTACAACGTTGTATCAACGATGTAAAAAAGTCTGACGGCTTGCCGTGGCCCAGCTCACACCGGTTCCCTCGGCCACGGGGCCGTGGTTTCACGCCTGCACAAGTCCAACGGGAGGCGTACCTCCGCCGAGGCGGCCGCCCCCGGAGAAGGGTGTCGAGCAGATGTTGTCAACGTTGTCACCTCATCGCCCCCGAAGTAGTACCAGACGCTGTCGAAAGACACTGGCCACCGCCGTCGCGATGGTCTCCGCCCTGGCGTTGACGTCAGGGGCCGCGACGGCTGCGGAAAGCGGCTGGAAAATGGGCAAGCCTCGCCTGACCACCCCGTGGACCAACCAGGTATCGCCGTCCAACGCGTTGCCCGAGTATCCCCGGCCGCAGCTGGTGCGTGATAACTGGCAGAACCTCAACGGGGTCTGGGAGTTCGCCGGCGCCGCACCCGGCGAGGTCCCGCCGTTCGGCGAGCGGCTCGCCGAGAAGATCCTGGTCCCCTACCCCGCCGAGTCTGCGCTGTCCGGGATCCAGCGCCACGAGGACCACATGTGGTACCGGCGCACATTCACGGTGCCCAAGAACTGGGGCGTCGGCAAGGACAACACCCTCCGGATCAACTTCGGCGCCGTCGACTACAAGGCGAAGGTCTACGTCAACGGCAGGGAGGTCGCGGCGCACCAGGGCGGCTACGGCGCGTTCTCCGCGGACGTGACCTCGGCGCTGAAACCGAAGGGAGAACAGGAAATCATCGTCGGCGTCGAGGATCGCGCCGACGCCACCTGGCAGCCCGTCGGCAAGCAGCGCCTGACCCCCGATCGCGGGATCTTCTACGAGGGCGCCTCCGGTATCTGGCAGACGGTCTGGATGGAGCCGGTCGCGGCAAGGCACGTCGGCACCCTTGGCATGGTCCCCGACCTCAAGTCCTCCACGCTGAAGCTTTCCGTCGACACCGGCGGCGCTTCCGGGCTGACCGTCGAGGCCGTGGTCCGCGACGGCAGGAAGGTGGTCAGCCGCAGCAGGGCCTCCGCCGCCGGGACGATCTCCCTGCCGGTGCCCAAGGCCAAGCTCTGGTCGCCGGATTCGCCCTTCCTCTACGACCTGGACGTCGAACTGAAGGACGGACGGCGCACCGTCGACAAGGTGTCGTCCTACTTCGGCATGCGTGAATTCGGGACCGCGAAGGGTGCCGACGGCAAACTCCGGTTCACCCTCAACGGCAAGATCCTCTTCCTGCAGTCCACTTTGGACCAGGGATACTGGCCGGACGGCATCTACACCGCGCCGACCGACAAGGCGCTGCGCTTCGACCTCGAGCAGCACAAGGTCCTCGGCTTCAATACGGTCCGCAAGCACATCAAGACCGAACCCGACCGCTGGTACCACCACGCCGACAAGCTCGGCCTGCTCGTCTGGCAGGACATGCCGTCGATGCGTACCGGCGGCCGCCCGCCTGCCGACGCGCAGCGGCAGTTCCAGGTCGAGTTGAAGGAACTGGTGGAGCAGAAGAAGAACTGGACCTCGATCGTCGGCTACGTGCCGTTCAACGAGGGCTGGGGCGAGTGGTCGCGGGACACCACCGGAAAGATCGCGGACAGCGTCAAGGCACAGGACCCGACCCGGCTGGTCAACGCGCACAGCGGCGTCAACTGCTGCGATTCCCTCGGCGACTCCGGCAAGGGCGATGTCATCGACTGGCACGCCTACCCTGGCCCCGCGAAGCCGATGCCCGACGGCAAGCGGATCTCGATCGACGGTGAGCACGGCGGCTACGGCCTCGAGGTCAAGGATCACATGTGGTTCGGCGAAGGCCACGCCTACGAGATGGTGAAGGACCAGACGACCCTGAACAGCCGCTACGTCCAGAACCAGCGTGACGTGCTCGCGTCGGCGCAGAGCTGCGCCATCAGCGGCTCGATCTACACGCAGATCACCGACGTCGAGCACGAGGTCAACGGCTTCTTCACCTACGACAGGCAGGTGAAGAAGATGGACTTCGCGCAGGTGCGCGCGGTCAACCAGGCGATCATCCGCAACGCGGACGGCAGTGGTTCCGGCGCGCCCGACCCGGGCCCCGGCACTCCGGGTCTCACCGGTGTGCACGCGTACAAATTCAACGAGGGCAACGGTTCCCGTGCCGCGGACTCGGTCGGCAACGCGCACGCGGCGCTGACCAACGCCCAGTGGGCAGGCGGTGTCGAGGGCGGTGCGCTGGCCTTCGCCGGGAACGGACAGGCTGACACCGGCGCGAACCTCGTAGACACGGCGGGCAGTTACTCGGTCTCGGCGTGGGCGAAGCTGGACGAGGCTAGCGGCGCGTTCCAGACCGTCGTCAGCCAGGACACCGGCCGCGACAGCGCGTTCTTCCTGCAGTACTCCGGGCAGGACCAGCGGTGGGCGATGAGCTTCGTCGGTCTCCGCGCCCTGTCGCCGGAGAAGCCGGAAGTCGGCCGCTGGTACCACCTGACCGGGGTCCGTGACGCGAAAGCGGGCTCATTGTCGCTCTTCGTCGACGGCGAGAAAGTCGCCTCGCAGAACGCCTGCGCCGCTCAGCCGAGCACCGGCCACACGGTGATCGGCCGCGGCCAGTACGGCGGCCAGCAGGTCGACTTCCTGCGCGGGGCGGTGGACGACGTCCGGTTCTACGACCGGTCACTGTCCGACGCCGAGGTCGCGACACTCGCGAAGCGCGACTGAGAACACGCGGCGCCGGGGACACTCCCGGCGCCGCGTGCTCCGCACGAAAGAAGACCCCCGGAGAGCGCGAAACGAGAAGACTGGACGTCCAAGTCCGTGATCGTGCGCGTGGAGGGGTCGAGTTGAAGGTCATCGCCATCGAGGAGCATTTCACCCACCCGACCTTGTACAACGAGGAAGGCGAAGGGGAACTGGGTGACCACCCGATCATGGCCGGCATCCGGAGGAAGCTCCGCGACCTCGGCCGGGGCCGGATCGCGGAGATGGACGCGGCCGGGATCGACGTCCAGGTCCTGTCGCACGCCGTCCCGGGCGCGGAAGCCTTGAAGCCGGAAGAAGCGCATCGGGCGAGCCAGGCGAACGACGCGCTCGCCGACGCGATCTCCCACCATCCCGACCGGTTCGCCGGTTTCGCCGCCCTCCCGATGCAGGCACCGGACGCGGCCGCCGACGAACTCCGCCGTGCCGTGACCGAACTCGGGCTCAAGGGCGCGATGCTCAACGGTCTCACCACCGGCCGTTTCCTCGACGACGCCGCGTTTCAGCCGGTGCTCGCCGCCGCCGAGTCACTCCGCGTCCCGCTCTACCTGCACCCGGCGCTTCCGCCGAAACCCGTGCTGGACGCCTACTTCTCGGGACTTTCCGACCTGCAAGCCGACAACCTCGCCACCGCGGCCTGGGGCTGGCATTCCGAGACCGCCGTGCACCTGTTGCGGCTCATCGTCTCCGGGGTCCTCGACGAGTACCCGGACCTCCAGATCGTCATCGGTCACATGGGCGAGATGATCCCGTTCGCGCTGTCGCGGATCGACGTCGTGCTGACGCCGATCAACGAGCACCTGCGCCAGCCGGTCGCGGACTACTTCAAGACCAACGTCCACATCACCACCAGCGGTTACGCGACGTTCCCGCCGCTGCAGTGCGCGCTGGCCGTACTCGGGGCGGACCGGATCATCTTCTCGGTCGACCATCCGTACACCCCGAACGAGCCCATGGTGGACCTGCTCAAGACCGCGCCCATCGACGAAGCCGACCGCGAGAAGATCGCGCACGGCAACGTCGAAAAGCTACTTCGCCTCTGACTCGATCCACTCTCCGACGATGTCGCCGAGTACGGGCAGCGGCACCTGCCCCTGTTTCAGCACGAGGTCGTGGAAGTCGCGGACGTCGAAGGCCTCGCCCAGGCGTTTCTCGGCGAGGGCGCGCAGCCGCTGGATCTCCAGCCTGCCCGTCATGTACGAGAGCGCCTGGCCTGGCCATTCGATGTACCGATCGGTCTCGGACTGCACCTCGATGTCGCTGAGCACGCAATGCTCGGTGAGGTAGTCCACGCACTGCTGCCGGGTCCAGCCCAGCACGTGCAGTCCGGTGTCGACGACCAGCCGCGCCGCACGCAGGGAATCCTCGGCGACCATGCCCAGCCGCATCACGTCGTCGGAGTACAGACCCATCTCGTCCGCGAGCCGCTCGGTGTAAAGCGCCCAGCCCTCGTCGAACGCCGACAACGGGACCAGCTTGCGCAGCGACGGAACGTCGTCGAGGGCGTGCGACAGGCAAGCCTGGAAATGGTGCCCTGGAACGGCTTCGTGGAAGGCGACGGACTCGGCGATGAACCGGAACCGCTCTTCCACCCGGTAGGTGTTGGTGTAGTAGACGCCCGGACGAGTGCCGTCGGCCGACGGCGTCAGATAGTACGCCTGCGCGGCGGACGGCCCGTCCGATTCCGGCACGGCCCGCACGACGCATTCGGCGGACGGCACCTCGCGGAACCAGCCGGGCGCCGCGGCCGTGGCCCGCGCGACCGCTTCCGCGGCGGTCGTGACCATCTCGTCCGCGTCACGCCAGCACAGCGACGGGTCGGTGCGCAACCGGCGCCGGACCTCGGCGGGATCGTCCACCCCGAACACGGCGGTGCCGAGACGGCGGTACTCCTCGTCCAGCGCACGACCGATTTCGAGGCCGGTCTCGTGCAGTTCCGCCGGGGAGATCCCGGTGGTGGTGTGCGTCCGGGCCAGCCGCGCGTAGGTCTCCTCGCCACCTTCCAGCCAGCAGAGACCCGGCCGTTCGTCGGGGCGCCCGTGCCCGGCGATGTCACGGGCGAGCATCTCGCGATAGGCGACGAGCGACGGCCGGACCTGCTCGGTGAACAGCCGTTCCCGCCGTGCGCCACGATCGCCGGTCAGCGGCGGGAGTAGCAGGGCGTTGGGTTCGACGGCCAAAAACCGGTCGACGTGGGCGATGGCGTTGCCGACCGCGCGTTCGACCGGCGGCCGTCCCGCGTCGATCCCGGTGCGATAGCGGTCGGCCAGGCCCGCGAGGTACGCGGGGATCGCCGCCATCCTGGCCAGGTAGTCCTCCTCGGCTTGTTCTCCCGACGGTGCCAGCTGCGGCAGCCAAGAAAGTACCCCGGCCGCCTCGGCGGCCATGGGATCGCCGAAGATGAACTCGATCTTCCGGGAGTCCAGCCTCGCCAGAAGCCCTTCCGCGTGATGGGTGATCACGCCGAGCGTGACCCGGTCCGGATCGGCCGACCGTGCGGCGTGCCCCGCGACCCGGACGGCCACCTCCCGCAGCCGCGCGTCCCCTGCCTCGGAGACGTCGCGCAGTTCGTGGTCGTGCCCAGGGATGTTGTCGAAGGTCGCCATCAACGGCATCTCGGCCGCGAGGGCGTCGAGGAGTTCGTCCGCGAGTTCGGCGGCGGTCGGCTGGTCGCTCATATCCGACAATTACCAGATCCGGTTCACAACCGGTGGAAAGTCCCGGGTCGGCGACGCCGTGAAGGACTCCTTCCAACTTTGAGGGTCAAGGTCCCGGCAAAGTCGAAATCTTGTAGGTCAGGCGGTATTCGTCACTGCGTGAGCTGACGATGGAGAAATCGGGACGTTGAGTGTCCCCATTCCTCCATCGTCGCGGGATCA
This sequence comes from Amycolatopsis sp. cmx-11-32, assembly GCF_047608695.1. Lineage (NCBI taxonomy): Bacteria > Bacillati > Actinomycetota > Actinomycetes > Pseudonocardiales > Pseudonocardiaceae > Amycolatopsis > Amycolatopsis sp. cmx-11-32. Next base: position 611,611 of record NZ_JADNQN010000003.1, read on the forward strand.
CACCGGTCGCGGAGCTTGATCAACAAGGGTTCAGGGGGACATGCCCCGGCACACGCCCGAGCGGGGAACCTTTCGGGCGCTCAACGTCCAAAATCCTCCCCACTCGGCCCTTGCAGGCACCAGAAATCAAGCCCCGACTACCGCCAGCAGCTCTGCAGTGCCTGCCGAGAGCTTGCTCGAAGAGGCCCACGCGGTCGCGGCGAAGATCGCGAGCATGTCGGCGTCCCGCGGCCATGATGGTCAAGGAAGCCGTCAACCAGGCCTCCGAGTCCGGTCTGGCCGACGGGCTCCGGTTCGAACGCCACCCAGGACCAGAAAGAGGGTATGGCCGCGTTCACCGAGAAACGCGAGCCGGAGTTCTTTCACTCCTGACCGGTGAGCACCCGATAGAGCGGTCGAAGCAGGGCAGTGACCGAGGTTCCGGCCACCGTGGCCTTGAGCGGCGGGACCTCGTCGAGCAGTCCCAGCGGGTCACCGGACGGCGGTCGTCGCGTGTTCGTGACGTCCCCGGCCGGGCCCCAGCCGAAAAAGTCGTCCATGACCTCGTCCAGAGCGGGTGCCTCGGCATTGGCCGATGGGGCCGTGACGCGGGCGCCCGCTTGACGTCCGATGTCTTCGAGCAGCGTCGTGCGATCGCGTCCGCGAAGCGCGAAGATCGAGAACGGTTCCGTCTCGGCCTCTTGCTCCAGTGCGATCAGCCCGGCGACAAGGTGATCGCATGGAACGCGGGTGCCCGGGCACGTGCAGTCCAGCGACAGTTCCCACGCGGCTTCGGGAAACAGCGGCACCTGCTCCGCGACGAAGAAGCGTTCGACGTCGTCCGGGACCCGCCCGTCGAGCAGGGCGGCCGTCGTGGCCTCCTCCGCGACGATGGCGGCCGTGACCGCCGTCCACACCTGCTTGCCGAACGTCGGCAGGCCGACGCGGACCTCGTAGAACCGTTGCCGCGTCACCCGGACCTCGGCGACGGCCGCGCCGGGCCCGATCGTGAGGGTGTCGACCCGACAGGGCGGCACGAGTCCTTTGTGGACGCCCAGTTCGTCGAGTGCCCGGCGGAATCCGTCAGTCATCGGCCGCCTCCCGTCCCAGTGCGAAGACGTCACGCAGCGAATCGGTGGACAGCTCCGTGAGCCAGTCCTCCCCGTCGGTGACGACGAGGCCGGCCAGCGCTTCCTTCTTGGTGATGACGGCGTCGATGCGTTCCTCGATGGTGCCGGGGCAGACGAACTTCCGCACCTGGACGCTCCGCCGCTGGCCGATGCGAAAGGCGCGGTCGGTCGCCTGTTCCTCGACAGCCGGATTCCACCACCGGTCCAGATGCAGGACGTGGGTGGCCGCGGTGAGCGTCAGCCCCGCTCCCCCGGTCTTCAGCGACGCGAGCAGAATCGGCGGACCGTCGCCCGATTGGAAGTGTTCGACGATCGAGTCGCGGCGCTGCTGTGACAACCCGCCGTGCAGGAAGGCGATCTTCGCGTTCAGCCTATGCGACAGATGCGGCACCAGCAGATGCCCGAACTCGGCGAACTGCGTGAAGCACAGCGTGCGGTCGCCCGACTCCAGGACCTCCGCGAGGAGTTCTTCGAGCCGGTTGACCTTGCCGGAACGGCTTCCGATCGGCGAACCGTCGTGCAGCAGATGCGCGGGATGGTTGCAGATCTGCTTGAGCTTGGTGATCGCGGCGAGGATGTTGCCACGCCGCTTGACCCCGGCGCTGTCGGCGATCTTGGTCATCATCTCGTCCACGGTCGCGCGATACAGCGTCACCTGCTCGCGGGTGAGGCGGTATTCCTGGCGGATCTCGATCTTCTCGGGCAGGTCGGCGAGCACCGTGGGATCGGTTTTGAGCCTACGCAACAGGAACGGCCGGGTCAGCCGGCGCAGTTCGGTGGCCGCGGTCAAGTCGCCCCGGCGCTCGATGGGCACCTCGAACCGCTCGCGGAACTCCTGCCTGCCACCGAGGACGCCGGGGTTGAGCAAATCCGACAGCGACCACAGATCGGCGAGCCGGTTCTCCACCGGCGTCCCGGTCAGGGCGACCCGGTGCCCCGCCGGGATCCGGCGCAAGGCCTGTGCCGGACCGGTGTTCTGGTTCTTGACCGCCTGCGCCTCGTCGAGCACGAGCCGGTGCCACCGGGTGCCCGCGAGTTCGTCGGCGTCGCGGGCGGCGGTCGAGTAGGTGGTGACGACGAGGTCCGCGCCGCCGATGCGCGCGGCCAGCCGTGCCCCGTGCTCGCGGTCGGCGCCATGGTGGATGTGGACGCGCAACTCCGGCGCGAACTTGGCCGCTTCGCGTTGCCACGTCCCGAGCAGCGACATCGGGCAGACGAGCAGTGTCGGTCCGGTGTCGTCGTGCGCCCGCTCGATCGCTTCGAGCGCGAGCAGCTGGACGGTCTTCCCGAGTCCCATGTCGTCGGCGAGGCAGGCGCCGAGGCCGATCGACGTCATGAACGCGAGCCAGGCGACGCCCCGGCTCTGGTATGGCCGCAGGGTCGCCAGGAAGGTCGGCGGCGGCTCGACCGGAGCGATGGTGCGCTGGACGCGGCCTGCGAGGAAATCGTCGATCCAGCCGTCGGTGGTGACCTCGGTGACCGGCAGCGGCGTGTCATCGAACCCGTGGAGCAACGCCAGCAGTTCGGCAGGCGTCGGCAGTGGCGGTTTCTCCCAGTCCGCGTCGCGGCGCAGATACTCGAGGCCGGAGCGCAGCAGCTCGGGGTCGACGCTCACCCACCGGCCGCGCAGCCGCACCAGTGACGACTTCGCGGCGGCGAGCCCGGCCAGTTCCTCGTCGGTCAGCGCGTCCTCGCCGATCGCGAGCGCCCAGCGGTAGGAGGCGAGCTGGTGACGGCCGAGACGGTGCACGGCGGCCTGGTCGACGGGCGCGCCGCGGACGGACAGCTTGAGCGCGAGCTTCCGCCTGCCGCCCCAGCTCGCCGGGAGCTGGACGTCGAAACCGGCCGCGACCAGTCGCTCCGCTCCGCCGTCGAGGAACTCCACGGTTTCGGCGACGGTGAGGTCGTAGAGACCCGGCTTGTCGGCTTGGACCGCCGGACCCAGCAACGGCAGCACTCCCGCGGCTCGCTCCAGTTCGGCGGCGAAAAGGCCTTCGGGGTCGGTGAACTTCGCTCCGGCCTTGCCGGACCAGACGTCCTCGGCCGGGAGGAGGAGGCTCGGGTCGGCCGCGGAGCGCAAGAGGAACCGCAGCTGCCACTTTGTTCCGTCGCCGGTCTGGTCGTCGGGGTCGTCGACCGGGCCGTACAGGGTGGGGACCTCGTCGAGCCGGAGGCAGACGGTGCCCTCGGTGAGGTCTGTGTCACCGAGGGCGTCCCAGGCCGCGATGCCCTCGGCGACGATCCCCAGCCGCCCCGGTGCCTGGCTGATCCGGTCGTCGGCGGACTTCAGGGCGTGGAGCCACGATCCGAATGGACCTTCGCGCCCGTCGCTTTCCGTGGCGTGGCCGGCGGCGGCCAGGCGCTCGCGGACCGCGGTGTCGACGAGAGTGTGGAGCGCGTCGGTGACGAGCGCCGCCGGGTCCGGCCTGGTGTGTTCGGCCCGGCCGACCGGCGGGGTGGCCGCGATCAGCGCCTGGAGCGCGACCGCGTCACCACCGCGGGCCACCGGCCGCCAGCGCGCTCGCGCCACGATCTCGTTCCGCACGAGGGTGGGCAGCACCCGGCCGCGGCGCACCAGGTCGTCCGCCAGCCGGACGATGGCGCGGAGGTGGCGGACGGAGGTGCCGTAGCTGACCGTGTCGGCGAGATCCCCCAGCTCGGTGGGGTCGATCAGGAGCGCCGGTACCGACCAGGGTTCCAGCGACAGTTCCTGCTGCGGACGGCCGCGGGCACCCAGTTCGGGCGAAGCGACCGGGCCGCCGCGCCGTGACGGCAGCAGCAGGGTGGCCGACGCGGGCTTGCCGGGGTGCAGCGCGGTCAGATCCGCCACCGACGCGGCGAACGGATGCGGCCGGGCCGACATCGACGGCCGCATCGACGTCGTCGCGGGGCGGTCGCCGTGTTCGCCCCAGAGCACGATCCCGCGGCCTGGGGACCACAGGCCGTGCACGACGAGCGGCGGCATGCTCCTCCTTCGATGTCTGTGCTCCCCAGCATGCCCGTGCCCGGTCAGCGTCCGATCAGCGCGTCACCGGATAGGCTCGCCCGGTGGAGGCATCCCGTGTTTTGGACGCGATCGGTCCGCGCGGGGCCCTGACGATCCTCGGTTGTTCGAAGAGCAAGACCCGAGGCGGGCACGCCGATGAGACCGGCACCGTCTGGTCGGAGACGATGCTCCGCGCACGGGCCGGGGTCCTGGCCAAGTCCAAGGTCGATGACGGCGGGCTGCGTGGCGTCCCACGTCGGGACCGCGTTGATCAAACGCGACGGAGGATCCGGGGAGCTGCTGACAGCGTGGGCAAGGAAGCGCCGCCTGCCCGAGTGGGCCGAGACCGAGATCGAGCGGCAGGTCAGCGAGTACATCGGCCGGATGCCGTTCCGCTCGCCGACGGTGCCCACCGACCTTGACGGTACCAGCCTGCGCGGCTACATCGAGCGGAACAGCATCGCGCCGCTCTCGAACCGGCGCGACGCGCCCGACCGCCCGAGCGGGGGATGGCTCGGCCAGCACGCGGAAAGCGAGAAGGTCCGCGATCGGGATTGTGGAACGTCAATCACGTCGACGAGGACTACGAACCGGAGTTCCTCACGCGGTTCCAGACGTTGACCAACCGCTGACTCACGGCCACTGCGCCTCGGACAGCACGCGCGCGGCTTTGAGGAACGCCTCGCGGTCGGCGGCGGGCAGCTGGTCGAGCAGCCGCTCCTCCTGTTCCTGGATCCGCGTCTGAGTGGACCGCCGCGCGGCGCGGCCGGCGTCGGTGATCCCCAGCAGCCGGACCCGGCGGTCCCTCGGATCCGGCTCGCGGGTGATCAGGCCGTCCTCCTGGAGTGTGTCGAGGGTGCCGATGATGCGCGTCTTGTCCGCGCCGATCGCCTTGGCGAGCGCGGCCTGCGTGCGGACGGGGCCGTCGTCGAGCGCGCTGAGCACCACGTAACCCCACATGGTCAACCCGTGCTCGGCCAGCACCGGCGACTCGGCCGTCATCAGCCGTCGCATGAGCCCGCCGAGCATCGCCGCGAGATCCGGCCTCCTCTGCTCCGCCATGCGCAGACCATACCGATCGATCTCCCGAAATCGGTTGACTAACTCATATGCATATGTAGATGATATGCATATGCCTATCAATGACCTTCGCTTCCTCGACGCCATCGTGGTCCGGGCCAGCCTCGACCTCGTCTCCCAGATCACCCCCAGCGACCTGGAAAAACCGACACCCTGCACCGCCTGGACCCTGCACGGCCTCCTCTCTCACATGGCCACCCAGCACTACGGCTTCGCCGCCTCGGCCGACGGGGAAAGCCACCTCGACCACTGGCGCCTGATCCCCTTGGGCGAAGACCCCATCGCCACCTACCGCGACTCGGTCAACCGAGTCCTGAACGCCTTCGTCCCCCACGACCTCGAAGCCCGCAGGTTCGCGCTCCCCGAGTTCTCCACCGAAATCACCTTCACCGCGGAACAGGCCCTGGGTTTCCATTTCGTGGACTACCTGGTGCACTCCTGGGACGTCGCCAAGACCCTGGGCCTGCCGCTCAAATTCCAGCAAGAGGTACTCGACGCCGGGCTGCGGTTGGCCGAGTCGATCCCGGACGGGCAGATCCGGAGGGCACCGGGTGCCGCGTTCGGCCCGGCCGTCGACGAGAAGGGACCGTCCGATTTGGACACGATCGTCGCACTGCTCGGCCGTTCCCCCTCATGGCCGGACGCCAAGCCCCAGGCTTGACCGGGACGGCCTCGAGAATCCGGGCGGTGAGCAGTTCCGGTTTCTCGAGGAACAGTCCGTGCGTGGTCTTGGGGACGACCTCGACGCGAAGGTGCGGACTCAGTGATTCGAGCCGGGCCGCCACCTCACAGGCCTGGTGAAGGACACTCCGTTCGGCGACGACGATCCGGATGAGTACGCCGATGGCGCACAGCTCGTCGTCGCTGAACAGGTGCATCTCGGGAAATGCTGCCTGTACTTGAGAGCGCCACCACGGCCGCATCCTCGCCCTCCAGGAGTCCGGTCCCCGGCCGTACGAACTCGACGACGAGCTGAACACGTTGGGGCCGTTCGATTTCAGCGGTTCGCTGGAGGTTTCTACACCGCGCACACCAAGTTCGACGCCCATGCCGACGAGCTGCACGCGGTCACCTACTAACCGACCTGGGACCACGTACGGCATCTGATGATCGACCGGACCGGCCGCGTGGTGCGGACCACCCGGATCCCGGTCACCGAAGGTCACCCGCCGGTGAGCACCTCCTCCAGCGCCGCCGCGGAGTCCGGATACCGCTCAAGCAGCCCCAAGCCTGTCGGCGCGGTACTCCCCCACGGCTCGTCACAGCCCAGCAGGTTCGCCACCGCGTCGCAGGCCGCCGGATGCGCGGCCAGGAGTGCCAAGCCGCTCCCACCCGATTTCCTCGGTGCGGCAGGGTTTTCCGGCTGGTTCTTCCAGGGCGGGACCCATGCGTCGAGCGCCGCGAGACGGCCGGGAAAGACCCGCCCGGCTTCGCGGACGAGCAGCGGAACGAGGTCCGCCCCACGCGAGCGCAGCGTGGTGATCAACGTCGGCAGCCAGGGCAGCAACAACCTGTCCGGAAGCTCGGCGAAGGCGTTCGACACCGCCTCGACGACGAAGTCGGCCAGTCCTGGCGCCGGTTCCAGCGCGTGGACGAAACCACTCAGGTAACGCGGGTACGCGGGCAGCACCAACGGGTTCGCCAGCAGACCGGCGCACCTCTCCCGCAGTTCCGCACGAGAGAGCCGGCCGAGCTGTACCTGGGCCGCCCACAGCAGCGCCACCTTCGACGGCTCCTGTGGATGCGATCCGGCGATCGCCAGCTCCAGTTGGGTACGGTCGCAACCCAAGGACAGGGCGAGCGCCTCCATGCTGAACAGGAAGCCCAGCATCGCGGCGACCTGCTCGACACCGGCCTCCTCGTCGGTGAAGGCCGCCGGAAGCAGGGTGCAGTAATGCGCGTACCCCGTCCTGACGAAGTCCTCGACCCACCGGGGTAGCACCGGCTCGCTGGTTCGGTAATGCGCCAGCAGCCTTCGCACCCGCCGCAGTACCTCCGGCGCGCCGTCGACGGTGCGTTCGGTGGACAGGACTTCCAAGGCGCGCGTGCCCAGTTCCCCCGCCAGCCGGGCGCCGCGCAGATAGAGCGTCGCGTCCTCGACGGCTCCGAGCGCCTTCGCCGCGGTGACCTGCGGGTGGTACGCGGACCGCCGGAGCCGTTGTTCCAGCACCTGTTCGATGCTGACACCCTCGTAACCCAGCTCGATGAGCGCCCGCTGATGGGTGCCCAGCGCCAGATCCCACGACTCCTGGATCGGCCGTTCGCCGAGCCGCCGCTCCCCCATGATCGGCCGCGCCGCGCCGTGCGGCATCAGATACCGGAGCATCCACAGCAGATCAGAGCAGGGTTCGAGTTCCGGTTGGGAAGCGATGTCGAGCAGCGCTCGTTGCACACCTCGTTGCTGCAATTTGAGGTTCAGCGGCTCGAGCCTGTCGTGCACGTCGCGTGCCAGCGGTGGCAGCGCGTCGTAGCCGACCTGGCCGATCCGGTCGCCGCCCATCATGATCTCGACGATGCGGCGCACGTCGCGCCTGCCTGGCACGACCTCCTTCTCGATGCAGGTGACCGCCGCGTCCTGGAAGTCGTACGGCGTGGGCTTCGCCCGATCGCGCAGGCCGGCCAGCAGGATCGAGGTCTCGAACACCGCGATCGCGTCGGCCGTCGAGGACAGATATCCGTTGCGGCGCGCCGCCCGCACGACCTCGACCGACCAACCGAGCAACTCGGCCTCGTCCAGCCGGTCCAGGACCGGAGGTCGTTGCAGGAAGCCGGAAAGATGATCCGACGACACCGGATCCGGCGTGGGAGTGGGCAGCTCCGCGGCTTTCTTTCGCTTCGGCCCGCCCACCTGCCCTTCCAGCTGGAACTGCTTGACCTTGGTGCGTTTGAGATTCTTCGCCCACTCGGTCGCGGCGATCGACACCGATCCCCCGGCGAGGCCGAACTGCGCCTCGATCGACGCGTGACTCGACGGGATCAGCCCGTACTGCCAGGCGCTCGCGCTGCGCGGGCTGATCACGAACCCGTCCGTGCCCTCGACGCCGAACTCCGCGACCCGGCTGGCCGCGTGGAACGCGCCGCAGACGTAGAGGCAGTCCGCGGGATCGGCACCCGAAGCGGCGAGGTGCTCGCGCATCCGGGTCCACATGTAGCGCTCGCGGTCCTCGTCCACCCGCACGCGGCGGGTGTCCCCGGGGGCGAGCCTGCGGAACAGGCTGCCGATCAGGAACATGACCTGGCGATAGGTGTCGTGGTCGCCGTCGCCGAGTGGCAGTTCGACGTACTGGTGCCACCATTCCGACCAGTGCCGCACCCGCCCGTGACGCAGCAGGTGTTCCTCGAGTTCGGCGAACCGAGGCCGAAGATCACCGATCTCGACACCGATCGCGTCGCCGTGCAACGCCGCCTCTTCCTCGGCGGGCGGGGCGTCCGGATCCACCTGGGGCTCGCGCTCGTCCCACTGGAAGACATGGTCGGCCGAGCGGTCGACGAGGACGAGTTCGACACCCGGGGTGTCGAGGGCATACGCGATCGCCTGGTACTCGGCCGAAGCCTCGGTGATCGGCGCGACCACCGACAGCGGCGCCCAGTCGGCGGGGAATCCCTTCACGTCCGTCGCGAAAGCCTGCACGGCCACCGGAAGACGGCAGTTGCGCAGCTCGGTCAGCAGCGGCGCCATGTCCTCGCACAGTTCGAGGTAGACCACCTTCGGCTGCTTCTCCCGCAACCGCCGCGCCATCGCCACGGCCGAAGCCGGGGAATGGTGGCAGACCGGGAAGATCTCCAGCGGCTCCCGCACCGCGCGGTCGACGTCGTCGACGAGACCGAGCAGGATGCCCTCCAGTGCGCCGGGCCCGTCGGCGAAAGCGGCCGCGGCCTCCTGCAACTGGCCGCGCAGCGCCTCGAAGGCGCCGCTCACGAGAGGGTGGCGATCGCGTCGCGGCCGCCGTCGAGGAACTCCGGCCAGTCCCCGCCCTCGTCCTTGCTGCGCGGCTCGACGACGCCGTGCAGGTACTTGTTGAGGATCGCCAGGTCCTCCGGCTCACGACGGGCGAGCGAGCCGACGAGCGAAGACGCCAGCGCACGGGCGGTCAGCGCGCGTTCTCCGAAGAAGTTGCTGTGCAGTACCGCGTCTTCGAGGACGCCGATCTGTTCGGCGGTGGACAACGCGGACTCCAGCTTCTCGTCGTCGCTGCCCGCAGATGCCGCCGCGGCACGCAGGTCGCCGAAGCTGCGCAACAGCACGTCGAGCAGCGTCGGCGGCACGTCCAGCTCGATCTGGTGGCGGCGCAGGAGTTCCTCGGTGCGGAAGCGGACGATCTCCGCCTCGCTCTTCTTGTTCGTCACCACCGGGATGCGGACGAAGTTGAACCGGCGCTTGAGCGCGGACGACAGGTCGTTGACACCTCGGTCGCGGCTGTTGGCGGTGGCGATCACGGAGAAGCCGGGCTTGGCGAAGACGATGCCGTCGCTGTCCAGTTCCGGCACCGAGATGTACTTCTCCGACAGGATCGAGATCAGCGCGTCCTGCACGTCGCTGGTGGAGCGGGTCAGCTCCTCGAAACGGCCGATGGAGCCCGCCTCCATCGCGGTCATGATCGGCGACGGGATCATCGAGTCGCGGGACTGGCCCTTGGCGATGACCATGGAGACGTTCCATGAGTACTTGATGTGGTCTTCGGTGGTCCCGGCCGTCCCCTGCACGACGAGCGTGGAGTTACGAGAGATCGCCGCGGCCAGCAGCTCGGCGAGCCAGCTCTTGCCGGTGCCGGGGTCGCCGATCAGCAGCAGCCCTCGGTCGGAGGCGAGCGTGACGATGGCTCGCTCGACGATGCTCCGGTCGCCGAACCATTTCTGCGAGATCTCGCGGTCGAGGCCGTCGGCGCGCTCGGCGCCCAGGACGAACAGGCGAACCATCTTCGGGGACAGGCGCCAGGCGAACGGTTTGGGGCTGTCGTCGACCGACTCCAGCCAGTCCAGCTCTTCGGCGTACTTGAGTTCGGCGGGGGCGCGCAAGACGTCGGACATGTCGTGCCTTTCGGAAAGTTCAGGAGGTGAGGAAGGTCTTGAGTTCGTGGACGAGCTTGGTGATGTGGCCGGAGATCACCGGTGTGCCGAGGTCCTTGAAGCGCTCGCGGAACCACGGGTTCACGCTGCCTCGGCCGGCGCTGGTGACCGAGCCGACCGGGATGAACTTCGCCCCGGATCGGTGGATCGCGGCCATACTTTCGAAGAGCTGCTCGACGCGGGTCTCGTAGAAGTCGGAGATCCACACCACCACGGTGTTGGCGGGCTCGGCGATCTTCGGCTGGGTCAGCGCCATCGCGACCATGCCGTCGTTGCCGCCGCCGAGATTGGTGCGCAGCAGGGTTTCGAAGGGGTCGTGCACCCACGGCGTGAGGTCGAGCGCCTGGGTGTCGTAGGCGATCAGGTGAACGTCCACTTTGGGCAGCCCGGCGAAGATCGAGGCCAGCACGGCACAGTTGACCATCGAGTCGACCATGGAACCGGACTGGTCGACGACCGCGATGAGCCGCTGTGGCGTGGTCTTCTTCGCGGTCTGCTTGTAGTAGAGGCGATCGACGTAGAGCCGTTCCTCTTCCGGGCTCCAGTTGGTGAGGTTCTTCCAAATGGTGCGATCGAGGTCGAGGTTGCGGAACACGCGCTTGGGCGGGACCGAGCGATCCACCTTGCCCGTCGAGGCCTTCTCGACCTGAGTCCGCAGGACTTCCGCGATCTCGTCGACGTACCGGCGGATCAGCGACTTGGCGTTGGCCAACGCCACTCCGGACAGGTTGTCCTTGTCCCGCAACAACTGTTCGATGAGCGACATACTCGGGCTCAACTTCGCCGCGAGCGCCGGATCGGCGAGGACCTCACGTAGATGCATCCGCTTGACGAGGTCCGCCTCGATGGCGCCGAGTTCCGGGCCGATCGCGGGGAGCAGCGTGCTCAAGTCGGGCGCCCCGCCTCCGCCCGTGCCGCCGCGTCCGGTCGGTGCTCCGCCGGGACGACCGCCACGCAGTTCACCCGGACGGCATCCCAGCGAGCGCTCGAGCCAGCCCGCGTCGGCTTGCCAGCAGGACAGCTGCCCGGCCGTCACCGTGTGGGGTGCGGCGGCGAAGACGTTGAGGAGCACCTTCGACACCAGCGCCGCGCGCCGCACCTCCGCGGCCTTGTCCCGGCTGTCCTCGGGTTCGGGAACCATCAGCCCGTCGAACTCGGCGGCCAGCTCGGGATGGCGCTGGACGATCGAGTCGACGGCGACGTTCGGGTCCAGCAACGCGGACGGCAGGCCGATGTCCTCGACCACGGCCACACTCGCCGATTCGAGCGTGGCCTGCTCGTCGTTGTCGAAGAGCCGGGCGAGCAGCCGCCAGTACAGGACCTGGCGGCGGTTGTCCTCGGGTTCGGTCATTTCCGCAACAGCCTTCCGGCACGTTCGCGCAGCACGGCGGCGGCGTCGGTGGCCGCCTTCTCGGCTTTCACCCCGACCTTGTCCGTGGTGCCCCCGGCCCACGCTCCGGCGTGCACGGCGGTGGTCTTCTTGCGGACGGTGGTCTCCACGGCGAGCGGCTGCAGCCGGAAACCGCCGTCCCACCGGAGCAGGCCGATGCACGCACTGGAGCTCGCGACCGCCTTCGGGGTCAGCGGACCGGCGGCGGGGATGCGATCGGTCTCGACGGCGAGTTGATTTCCCGCGAACGTGAACGTGAGCGCGTCTTCGTCGCCTTCAGTGCTGTAGCCCTCCAGGAAGACAGGGACGGCGATACGCGCCGGATGCCGGTCCAGTGGCGCGGCCGACGGCGTGGTGGCCTTCGGCAAGACGACACGTGCGGTGGCGAAAGGGTCCGCGGGCTCGCCAAGACGGGCGAGTTCGTCTTTCCAGAGAAGGTCGCCCTCCGCGGTCACCGGCATGTCGGCGAGGTCCATCGAGCGCCCCTCGCCGACCGCCGCGAGCAAGGACAGATGCGGGCGTAGCAGTTGCCAGATCCCGGCTCCGATGATCGTGTCCGGTTTCGGCACGGTCACGCTCGCGCGGACGAGACGTGGCGCGATGCCGTCCTCCGGTTCGAACACCGCGTGGACCTGGGCCTGCGCGGCCGTCGCATGCTCCAGCAGGTCGACCCCGAGCGGCAGCAGGCGGCCGGTGAGGGTGCCGATCGCGGGCGTCGCCGCCACTCCGGGCACGGTCAGCAGCATCCCGCGAGACCATAGATCACCCCAGCGCCGGACGGGAACGCGCTCCAGCGCCGCACCAGGGCAGGACGCCGCGAGTTCGGCCGCGAAGCCGTCGAGCAGGACCGCCAGCCGTCGCAGGCCCGGTTCCGCGAGCAGTGCGGAGATCACCGGCGCCGAGGCCGAAATAAGGTCGTGGTCGATGCCCTGCCAGCCGGCACGGGCCAGATCGGACAGCCAGGAACGAACGGCCGCCAGCAGATTCGGCGATTCCGTCTCGGCGGCTGTTCGAACGGCTTCCTCTCCAGACGACCGACCAGTGGCTTCGGCGGCCCGGGTGACAAGGGCGTCGTGCACCGAGCCGAACACCGCGATCCTCGCTGCGGCAAGGGAAACGAAGTGCTCCTCCCCCGCCGCTCCAGCCGCGGCTTTCTCGGCGGCTTCGGCGACCCGCGCCGCCAGCGGCGACCCCGCGACGGCGTCGGCCAACCCGGTCAGCCCGGTGATCTGTTGGGGGCGAAGCAGCCCTGAGACGAGTACTCGATCGAAGGCGTCGACGGTCGCCAATGCCTCGTCGAGACCGGCGATGGGGTCGGTGAGCAGATCGGTACGCATCACACCACCGTCCTGGTCGGCGGGAACCAGTGCAGTTCCGGCACGGGAGCAGTCGACGGCTCGAACTCCAGGTATGCCAGGTGCCGCAAGAACTGGCTGAAGACAGACGCGGCGGCGGTGTTGTCTCCTTGCGACGGCCGGGTCGCGCTCATGGTCTGCGAAATGGCCTGGCCGGTCAGTTCGTCAGGCTCCACACGCAGATAGCGCGCGACACGCTCGCCGCCGTACTGAAGGACGGACTCGTTGAGCAAGGCGAGGATGTGGTTGCAGAACATGCCCCGCGCCCCGCCGCAGGGCCGGTTGTTGTTGGTACTGCAGGCGAATTCATACGTGCCCGCCGCGACCGACGAGACGTACACGCGCCCGATGTCCGATCCGCTGGACACGACGCCCTGCACCCGTCCGTCGGCCAGTTCGACGAACGGGACCTTCGCGAGCTTGCGCGGGCGGGCCGGTGGCAACACCCGGGCCGTACTCGCTCTTTCCCAGTCTGACAACGCATCTTCTCCTTGCGGGGTGCCTCGGTGGGGACTGGGAAGAACCTAGCGGGAAGCACCGACAGTTCTGATCAGATTCGATGATTTGCGAGCTGAACGGCCAGATCCGCGAGATCTTCGGCGTGGAAGTCGAACCGATCCGTCGCCGACGGGGGGTCCCCGATGGGCCTGGCGACGTAGGCGGTCCGCAGACCGACGCTCTGGGCACCTCGCAGGTCCCAAGCGTGGGCGGCGACCATCAGCAGCCGCTCCGGCGGCACATCGGACACCTTGACGGCCAGTTCGTAGACGGCCGGGTCAGGCTTGTAGCTCTGTACCTCCTCGGCCGAGAGCGCCTGATGCCAGCGGAGGCCCGCGTAGGCGTTCATCCGGAGCAGGGTCGTCCGACTGGCGTTGGAGAGGCCGATGAGCGCGTACTTCTCGCCGAGGCGAGCAAGCCCTTCGACAGTGTCAGGCCAGGGCGGCATCCTGCGGCCCGCTGTCGCGAGCGCTTCCGTCCGGGCGGCTTCGCGGTCGAGGACGTCACTCGCGACGTACGGCCTCTCCCCTGCGACGATGCGCCGCTGCTCGGTTTCGACGTGACCCAGCCACCGGCTGACCAGCTCATCCGCGTCGGCAGCCGGTACGGCTTGACGGACCGCCGCACGAATCCCGGCGGGCTCGTCGACGAGCGTGCCGAGTATGTCGAACACCAAAGCGTCGATCTCCACGGACAACCTCCAGGTAAGGGTTAAAGTGGCGGTTAACCGTGAACGTACGAGAGGTTGGTAAGGGATGCAAGTAGCGTTGGACGATTACGTCTGGGCGGCGGGCATCGCTACTGACCTGGTCAACACCGCTTCCGAGGTCTGGCACGGCGAAGATCACCTGCCCGATCTCGCGTCTCTCGCCGTCTTCGCTGACCTTCACTCGCTACCCGAGCCCACTCGACCCGGTGATCTTCGCGCCGTCCATCGGCTGCGCGCCACGGTGCGGGAACTGATCGATCACCCAGACCGGGCACGCCTCATCGCCGGTGCCTCCGCACTCACATCACCGGCCGGTCACGTCACCCTCGCCGACAATTCCGTGCGCTGGGCGGTTTCACTTCAACCGGGCACTTCCGTGTCGGACGCACTGTCCGTGATCTGTGGCGTCGGGATCCTCGGCGTCGTTCAGGCTCTCGGCACGGAACGGTTCCGTGCGTGCGGCGCGCCTACTTGCCGAGGCGCGTTCATCGACACGACACGACCCGGGCGGCGTCGCTATTGCATGCCGGGGTTGTGCGGGAACCGCGTCAACGTGGCCAACCACCGGGCACGCCTCAAGCATCGCGACGTTTGAAGCCAGCCACTCCGGCGACCAGCGATAGCGCGACGCGGGAAAGCATCACCAGCACCGCCCCGATCGGCGGAAGAACGTATGCGTCGTTCATTCTTGTCAGCTGCGGCGGCAAATTCGACGGCATGAACGAGGCGACACGTTCTCCGAGCGGTAATGGGAGAAAGTGCGCGAAAATCGGGATCACCAGCAGCGCGGCGCCGAGAGTGACCAGAGTGCCGGTCATCGAACACAGGAGCAGGCCGAGGCCCAGTGCGATAAGAGCGGCGATGACGCCGGTCGCCACCACGGAAGGGATGGCGTTACTGCCCGGTGGCGGTGTCGCGAAAGCCACTTTCGGGACGTCTGACGTCCCGAAAGTGGCTTTCGCGACACCCGGGGGTGGCTGGTGCGCCCCTCACGGCGAGGGTGAGGACGGCGGAAACTATGCGGGCCAGGGCATGGCGCGCTTGTCATCGCGAGAACGCCAGGCTGCGAATAGTCTCCATTCAAGCGAACCTCTCGCTGCTCAGGCGAGGAGTCAAGCGCCACGGGTGAGGCGAACGTCGAGCTTAGGTGACCAAGCACGAAGAGCCGGAGCCCTCCCCGGCAACCACCGGGAAGGGCTCCGCTCACACCAAGGGGTCAGACCCCGGCGATCTGCTGGATCCAGGGCCGGTACCGCGTGATGTTCGTGTAAGCGGTGGTCGTCTGCCGGTCACTGGTCGAAGCGACGCCGACCTGGCGGCCGGAAGCGAACATCGGGCCACCCGAGTCCCCGCCGGCGGTGATGCCGTCGCCGCGGCGCGCGCACACCGCGATGCCACCGTTGTAGTCACGGCAGGAGACCGACGTGACCGAGACGTTGGCGACCTTCAGGTAGCGCGACTGGCAGTTGATCTCCGAGCCGCACTGGCTGGTCGCGCCCCAGCCGTAGACCTGGACGGTCTGCCCGACGGAGACGTTGGCGGTGGTGCCCAGCGGCGAGTACGTGGCGTTCACCGGCGCGGTGAGGCGCACGATCGCGAGGTCCGCGCTGGCGTGGCGGGTCACGGTCGAGCCGGTGGCCATGGTGCCGCCGCTCTGCTGGTCGAGGCTGCCGATCCGGAAGGTGAACGTGCCGCCGCCGGCCACACAGTGTTTCGCGGTCAGGATGTACTGCGGCGCGATGATCGTCGAGGTACAGGTCTGACGGCCGTTGGCGAAGAGCCGGGCCGCCCACGGGCCGCTCGACGCGTTCTGGCCGCCGATGATCATCGGCTGGACATCGGAGGACGGTTCCGCGGCGGACGCCACGGGGGCGGTCACGCCGAGCAACGCCGCGAAGGCGGTGCCGGCGATCAGGGCGAAGGAGCGCAGTCGCATGGTTCCGGCTCGTTTCTGCGGCCCGGGGTTCAGCCGCGCGATAGGGACGGGTGTGCTGATTCTGGGACGCGACAAGAGAAATCGGACACCGCCGAAAGTCGTGCAATAGGTACCTATCTCGTCGTCACGACCACCCTTGAGGGTTCTTCTAGGTATCGAACCGAGCGGTTCGATACTCCGCCCGGCGTCCGTCCATTTGGGACAGATGGCGGCATAACGCCGGGGACATAACTTGTCGCCGGGGCTTCCGGTGAGCGCCGTGCGGCGCCAGAATCGGGATCATGACCGCAGCACAGTGGACCCCGACCTACGGCGACCCCTTCGAGCCGGTGCCCTACCACCCCACTCGCCTGTCCGAGGAAGAATCGCTGGCCACCGCCGCCGATCTGCGCCGCCGCATGGACACCCGCCGCACCGTGCGGATGTTCTCGACCGACCCGGTACCCGAGCAGGTGCTGGTGGACGCCATCGCGGTGGCCTCCACCGCGCCCAGTGGCGCGCATCAGCAGCCGTGGACCTTCGCCCTCATCAAGGACCCCGCGACCAAACAGCGTATCCGCGAGGCCGCCGAAGAGGAGGAACGCGTCTCCTACGAGGGCAGGCTCGGCGAAGAGTGGCTCTCGGCGTTGCGCCCGCTGGGCACCGACGCCGTCAAGACCCACCTCACCGACGCCCCGTACCTCATCGTGGTCTTCCAGCAGCGCTACTTCCTCGACGAGGACGGCACCAAGCACAAGCACTACTACGTCGACGAGTCGGTGGGTATCGCGGTCGGCATGCTGCTTACCGCGTTGCATCTGTCCGGGCTGGCCGCGTTGACGCATACGCCGTCGCCGATGCGGTTCCTCGGCGAACTTCTGGAGCGGCCGCAGAACGAGAAGGCGTTCGCCGTCATCCCGGTCGGCTATCCGGCGGATGACTGCGTAGTGCCGAACCTCGTGCGCAAGTCGATCGACCAGGTGCTGATCCGCCGCTGAGCGGACGCGTGACCCAGGTGCGTGCACGCACCCGGGTTGCGCGAACCGCTTGTTTCCACACAGCCAAACTGCGCATTAGTGCACTTTTATGCTCGCTTTGATGCATCTCTTGACATATCTGGCGGCGATTGGACACAGTCTGGGTACCGAAGGTGACACGAAGGAGTGTTCTTCATGGCCGACCTGCCCTCTGTTTCCCGGCGGACACTGTTCGGTGGCGCTCTCGCCGCCGGGGCGCTCGCCGCGATCCCGGTGAGTGCCGACGCCGCAGAGACCACCGGAGCGGAAAGCGCGCCCCGCCGTCCGGGCCAGCGCAGCATGATCGGGGTGCCGTTCGACCGGCACCAAACCGTCCGGATCGGGCTCATCGGTCTCGGCAACCGCGGTATGTCCATGATCGGCGGGTGGAGCGCCGTACCCGGCGCCGTGGTCACCGCGGTCTGCGACATCCGTGCCGAGCGCGCGAAGGCCGCCGCGGACAAGCTCGCCGCCGACGGGCGACCGCGCCCGGCCGAGTACGGCGGCTCCGCCGACGCCTACAAGAAGATGCTCTCCCGCACCGACATCGACCTCGTCTACATCGCGACGCCGTGGGAGTTCCACTACCCGCAGGGCAAGGCCGCCCTGCTCGCCGGCAAGCACGTCGGGGTCGAACTGCCCATCGCCACCGAGCTCGGCCAGCTGTGGGACCTCGTCAACACCAGCGAGCAGACCCGCAAACACCTGTTCCTCGCCGAGAACTGCAGCTACGGCCGCAACGAGCTGGCCATCCTCAAGATGGCGCACGAAGGCGTCTTCGGCGAGGTCACGAACGGGCACGGCGGCTATCTGCACGACCTGCGAGAACTGCTGTTCTCCGACACGTATTACACCGACGCGTGGCGCCGCAAGTGGCACACCCGCAGCACCGCGAGCTTCTATCCGATGCACGGTCTCGCCCCGATCGCGGCCTGCATGGACGTCAACCGCGGCGACCGGTTCGCCACGCTGCGCGCCACGGCGACCGAACCGAAGGGACTCGCCGACTACCGGAAGCGGCACATGCCGCCGGGCCACCCGTCGTGGAAAGAGACCTACATCAACGGCGACCTGGTGAGCTGTCTGATCGAGACCGAACGGGGACGGATCATCCGCGCCGAGCACGACGTCAGCTCGCCGCGTCCCTACAGCCGCATCAACAGTCTCGCCGGCAGCCGCGGCATCGTGGAGGACTACCCCGCCCGCATCTACGTCGAGCCCGACCACAGCGGGCACGCGTGGAAGGACTTCGGGCCGTACCGCGAACGTCACGACCACTGGCTGTGGAAGAAGCTCAAGGACGACCCGAACCTCGGCGGGCACGGCGGCATGGACTACGTGCTGCAGTGGCGGATCGTGCAGCAGATGCGCGCGGGCCTGGTGCCGGACATCGACGTCTACGACTCCGCGGTCTGGTGCTCCCCCGTGCCGCTGAGCGTGGTCTCGCTGGCCCGCGGCGGTAAACCGGTCGCGGTGCCGGACTTCACCCGCGGCGGCTGGTCGAAGCCTCGGGCAGGGCTGGATTCGCAGCCGTCGGAGATGCCTAAGTAGGCGAGTAGCGAGGGACGACGCGGTACACCCGGAGATCCTTCGGGGTACCCTTGGCGCGGAAGTTCCGGCGCGGACGCACGATGACGGCGTCCGCGTCGAGTTCTTCCACGACACTGCCGCTGGCCAGCACCTCGTCGCCGTCCGCCGCGGCCATGACCCTGGCGGCGATGTTCACGTCGACACCGAGATAGTCGTTGCCGACACGCTGCGGGTTCCCGCGGTGCAGGCCCGCCCGCAGGTGGGGCAGGTAGCCGTCGGCCTTGATCACGCTCACGGCGGAGCACGTCTCGTAGGCGGCGTTCACTGCTTCACCCGGGTCGGCGAACACGGCCATCACGCCGTCACCCAGCCCCTTGACGACACTTCCCCGATGCCCGGTGACGACGGACTCCGTCACGTCGGCGACGGCGCGGAGCAGTTCGAGGACACGGTCGTCGCCGGCGTGCAGCGCCCAGGTCGAAAAGCCGACGAGGTCGGTGAACAGCACCGTGATCCCGTTCGCGGCCAGTGGCTGGTCGCCGGATCGACGGACGGCCTGCCAGGCCTGCACGGCGGCCAGCCCCAGTTCACGGGTCGCGCTCGGGCGATCGGCGCCCGCCTCGGTGAGCAGCCGCGCGAGCCTGTCGGACGAACGGCCCGTCGACGTCGCCAGCGGATCACCGGGCGTGTCGGCCCCGGGGACGAGCTTGCGGAGGAGCCGCGCGCCGCGCACCAGTTCACCACGCTGGTCCGTCGCCCGCAGGAACTTGCGGGTCCGGAGGTGCCACGGCTCGGGTCGGTCGGTCACGATCATGACCCTAGCCGGTCACCCTGCGACCGGAGCACCTGTCACCGGGGTGACAAGAAACTCCGGCAGATTTCCCCTTTCCGCTTTCGCATGACAAGTCGCGATCACATCATTCCGCATACCCGTGACAAGATCGGCGCGCAAAGAAAACGCAAGTGATCTTTCCCTTTCCCCGTTGGTGACTTTCCACCTAGATTCGGCGGCGAGCCCATTCAACGACGAAAGGACCAGACATGACGGAAACCCTCGTACGGAAGGGTGTTCGCCGGTTCTGCGCGGCCGGGATCGCCGCCGTGGTCGCCGGAACCGTGATGCTCACCGCGGCCGGAACCGCGGCCGCCGTCGAAAAGAATCTCACGTACAAGGGTGGCTTCCCCCTCATCGGCGACCAGCAGGTGGCGGTGGTGGTGAAGGCGGAAATCCCGGCGACCGCACAGGCCGGAACGCCGATTTCGGTGCCGTTCACCCTCGACGTCGATTCCGGACAGGCCGCGGGCGACGGACTCCGGCTGGTCGGGGCCACGAAGCTTTCCGGCACGATCAGCTCGAAGGTCAACGTCGCGCTCGGCGAGCAGAAGGTGTCGATCCCCATCGAGCTGCCCATCCCGGACACCGAGGTGCCCGCGGAAGGATCGCTGAAGTTCACAGCGTCGGGCACGGTCGACTTCACCATCCCGGCGGGGACCCCCGCCGGTGAGGCGACCAGCAGTGTGGACCCCGCGGCGACCTCGCACATCGTCACCGACAGCTCGCTCGGCGAGTTCGACGTCCAGCTCACGCTCGACCCGCCCGGCCAGGACGCCACCCTCGGCAAGACGACCGTCAGCTGAAACCCCGTTTCCCCCGGCTCGGCGAGCCGGGGGAAACGCGTCTTGACCTCCAGCACACTGGAAGTTGCACGCTGTCGATCATGTGGATTTGCGACAGGTGCGGTATCGAACATCCCGCCACTCCGGAGCCGCCCCGGTGTGTTCTCGACCGCGGCGAGGTCGGCATCGAAGAAGCCGGCGACCTCGGCGCGCACACCGGACGCTGGTGGACGCACGAAGAACTGATTTCCGCGCCGCACAAGACCTCGCACCGTGACCACGGCCGCGGCCTGCACAGCATCAAGCGAGAGCCGCATTTCGCCATCGGGCATTGGTCGTTCATCGCGGTGACCCCGGCGGGCACCCTGCTCTGGGATCCGCCGTCCTGGTTGGACACCGAAGTGCTCGACGTGGTCCGCGGTCTCGGCGACGTCGCCGCGATCGCCACCAGTCACCCGCACATGTTCGGCGCCCAGCTCGGCTGGAGCCGCGCGCTGGGCGGGGTCCCGGTGCTGGTCAACGAACGCAATCGCGAATGGCTGCCCGCGCCCGACCCGGCGTTCGAGTTCTGGGACGAGCACGCCGAACCCTTGCCGGGACTCGAACTCGTCCGGCTCGGCGGACACATGCGCGGCAGCGCCGTGGCCCGCACCCCGGACGGCAGCATTCTGGCCGGGGACACGATCACCGGCGGACTCGCGCCGGACTGGGTGTCGTTCCAGCGCAACTTCCCCAAGCACATCCCGATGTCCGCCGCCGTGGTGCGCCGGATCGTCGACCGGCTCGACGACTTCTCCTACGACCGGCTCTACACCCTCGGCGGCGACACCATCGATCGTGACGCCAGGGCCGTCGTCCACCGAAGCGCCGAAACCCACATCCGGTGGGTGAACGGCGACTTCGACCACCTCACTTGATTGCGTTCTTCTCTTTGCGGCGGAAGGACAACGCGGTGAAGCCCGCCATCGCCATGAAGAACGCGACGGACCACATCCCGGCACGGAAGCTGCCGGTCAAACCCTGTAGCCACCCGGTGAGATAGGGGCCCACGAAGCCCGACAGGTTGCCGAACGAGTTGATCAGGCCGATCCCGGCGGCGGCGCCGACGCCGGTGAGGAAGGCGTTGGGAAGCTGCCAGAACACCGGGATCGCGGTGAACACACCGACCGCGCAGAGGGTCACCGCGATCATCACCATCAGTGGCGATCCCAGGTACAGCGCGACGGCGATCGAGACCGCGCCGACGAACGCGGCGATGGCGACATGCCCCGCCCGTTCGCCGGTGCGGTCCGAATGGCGTGCCCACAGCACCATGGCCACGGCGGCCACGGCGTAGGGAATCGCCGTGATGAGCCCGATCTCCACGACGCTGTACGTGGTCTGGAACTGCTGCTGGAAGCCCTTGACCACCTGGGGGAGGAAGAAAGCGAGTACGTAGAGGCCGAAGATGATCCCGAAGTAGACGGCGCTCAGCGCGAGCACACGCGGGTCGGTCAGGGCCGATCGCGTGCTCACCTCCTTGCCGACCTCGCGGGTGTCCTCCGCGTCGATGGATGACTGCAACGCCGTGCGCTGCACCGGAGTCAGCCATTTCGCGTCCTTCGGCCGGTTCGGCAGCAGGAAGAACACGGCCAGGCCGAGGAGGATCGAGGGCACTCCTTCGGCGAAGAACATGAAGCGCCAGCCCGCGTCGAAGCCGAGGACGCCTTCACCGTTCTGGATGAGCAGGGCGGAAACCGGGCTGCCGATGACCGACGACAGCGGCACCGCGAGGAAGAACAGCGCGACGATCTTCGCTCGTTGCTTACGCGGGAACCAATAGGTCAGGTACAGGATGATGCCGGGGAAGAACCCGGCCTCGGCGATACCGAGCAGCACCCGGACGATGTAGAAGCTGACCTCGCCCTGGATGAACGCGGTGGCCGAGGCGACGATGCCCCAGGTGACCATGATCCGCGCGATCCAGATCCGGGCGCCGACCTTGTGCAGGATGACGTTGCTGGGCACCTCGAAGAAGAAGTACCCGACGAAGAACAGACCGGCGCCGAGCCCGTAGGCGGCCGAACTGATGCCGAGGTCGGCGTTCATGGTGAGCGCGGCGAACCCGACGTTGACCCGGTCGAGATAGTTGAGCAGATAGAGCAGCCCGAGGAACGGGACCAGCCGGATCATCGCTTTGCGGACCGCTTGAGAGGTGGACACCTCTGCCGTCTGTTCGTCCATCCGCGGGAGTGTAGAGGGCGATCAGAACAACGGGGGCAGGAAGGCACCGAGGTTCCCGCCCGCGGCCCGATCCGCCGGGTCCGGATCGACCTGGACCGAGTCGGGATTGTGTGGGTCGTAGGTGACTTTCACCGTCGAACCGCGGGACGGGGTCTGCAACGGCGAGGTGGTCATCGTCGTGACCACCGTCCGCTCCCCGTTTTCCGTGGGGAACCGGACCTGCACCGTGAACCTCGGATTCCCCATCACCCAGACGTTCGTGAACTCGACGCCGATCAGCTGCCCGGTCACCTGGCGGCCGGTCTGCGCCAGCGCCTGCGCGCGGTCGTCCGCCTCCGCCCTGGTGACGAACGCCCGCCCCAGCACCATGACCATGACCAGCGCCGTCACCCCCGCCACTCCCGGCACGAGATACGGTTCGTAGTAGACGATCCAGTCGACGTCGGTCCACGGCTCGGCCACGCCGCCGCCGACCGGCAACCGCTGCCCCACCGATTCGGGCGGCGTCCACGACGGGATCGCGAAGCCGCTGCCCAGCGCCACACCGAGGGATGCGGCCAGACTGCTCGCGCGGAAGCCGACGCCCATCCCCCGCAACGACATCCCACCGCCCCACAGCATCGCGAACCCGAGCGAGGACGCCACCGTGATCGAGATGCTGAAGAACAGGACGAGCGAGACCGCCGGGCCCGCGCCGGCCCCCCACGCGCCGACGCGGTTCAGCGACATCAGCCGGAAGCCGTCCAGCAGCCCGAGGGTTCCCGACCAGCCCGCGACCGCCCAGGCGAGCGTCGTGGGCACACCGAGCAGCCACAGGCGCAGGCCGGGACGGCGGGCCTGCCGGGGGTCTTCCGGCAGAGCGAACTCGAAGGACCCGAACATCGCCACTCCCTACGCGATCGGGCCGAACACGGCGACCTTCGCCGGGTCGGCGGGGTCGACGCGGGCCTCGTGCCGGGTTCCTGGCGCGTACTGCTGGATCGTCGCCAGCGGCGTGATCAGCTGCGTCACCGTCCGGTAGGTGGCGCCGTCGGCGCGGATGACCTCGAGCGTCGCGGTGTACTGCGCCTGTCCGGCGATCTTCCGGCCGGTCGGCTCCAGGCCGCGGATCACCAGGGTGGCGGGCTCGCAGGTGTCGTAGAGCCGCCGCAGTTCGGTGCCGTATGCCTGCAGTTCCTGCTGCTGGCGCAGCTGCTCCTCCATCGGCAGCGCCAGGAACGCGGCCATGTCCGGGTCGGCGTTCATGGTCCGGAACGCCTGCGCGGCCAGCTGCGGCGTCGGCAGCTGCGGGGTGATGTCGTGCCCCTGCGCGGCGGCGGCCTGACGGAACTGCTCGGCGTGCCGCTGGAAGTCCTGCTCGCCCCGCGCCATGCCCTGCTGCGTCGCGTCGTTGATCTTGTCGCGGATCTTCTTGAACATCAGGTGCCGCCTTTCGCTGTGTCGTTCTCGATGAACACAGCTTCGGCCGGGCGGCCTGCTACCGAACCCAGGTTTTCCCGTCGTCGGTCGCGTCGAGGCAGGTCAGGGGCGCCCAGAAGACCGGCGACGCGGCCGGTTCGGGATTCTCGCGCCAGCGCGCGAGCCTCGACCGCTGCCAGGCGTTCAGCTCGGAGACCGGGTCCTCACCGGCGAGCGCGGTGTCGACGGCGATGACCAGTTCGGCCATTGGGTCCGCGCCGGGCACGGCGGCCGACGTCGGCAGGGCCCAGACGGTCGCGGCGACCAGCCCCGCTCCGGCCGCGACGGCGGCGAGCAGCACACCGAACGGTTCGGCCAGGCCGAAGTCGCCCGCGCTCGCGCAGCCGATCAAGGCCACCCGCGCGGGCATGGTGTCCACTTCGGACAGTGCGAGGTCGGCGGCGGTGTACGGCCGGTGCGCTCCGATCGGCTCGGCCGTGCCGGGGAGATCGGCCGAACAGGACAGGTGCAGCGCGGTCTGCGCGCCGTACTCGTCGCGGACACGGCTGACGTGTCCCACGAACACCAGCCGCGAACACGGCTCGGACAACAGGGAAGCGAGCAGACGGCGGTCGGTGTCGGTGCGGCGGACCAGATCGAGCCCGCGTGCGGCGGCGGGAAGGACCGGGCCGTCGGCCAGCCGCGCGTCCAGGTGCCGGATCAGCGGCGACGTCGTGTCCTGCTTGCCGAGCACCGATCCCAGGTCGCCGAACGCGCTTTGCCCGGGAATCCGCGGATCGAGCAGGTAGACGGGCGGGCCGTCGGCGGTGGGCGGACGACGAGGGATCCCGGCCGGGGCGAGCAGTGAGACGTCGGCGATGTCGAGAACGCGATCGTCGCTGTCGAAGCAGATGCCGAGCTCACCGATGTCGAGCACGCGATCGGCCCGCCGGTCGGGCAGGGCCAGCAGTCCCCACGGGATCCCGGCGAGGCTCGGCGACGGCTGGACGCGCAGGAGCGGACGGTTTCCTCCGTCGGCGGCACGCCGGAGCCGTTCGACCAGGTCGGCGGGCAGG
This sequence comes from Amycolatopsis sp. cmx-11-32, assembly GCF_047608695.1. Lineage (NCBI taxonomy): Bacteria > Bacillati > Actinomycetota > Actinomycetes > Pseudonocardiales > Pseudonocardiaceae > Amycolatopsis > Amycolatopsis sp. cmx-11-32. Next base: position 636,580 of record NZ_JADNQN010000003.1, read on the forward strand.
AGATTGAGGGCAAGGACGCGGGCCAGGCGTTGTTCACCGGCGAGGCTGCCGAACGCTTCCTCGCTCAGTGAGCGCCGGACGGCGCCGGCGACACTCTCGCCTTCGTGCGGGGTCGGGGAGGCGGCGTCCAGGTACTCGCGAGCCGTCCCGACCAAGGCGAAGTCGAGCGGATGCGTGTGGACGGTGTCGAGATCCTCGGTGGTCCGCCAGGTGAGGAAGGTGTGCCCGGCGTCGGCGAAGCGCAGGAGGAAGGTCTCACGGCCGGGCTGGGCGGCGGGCCAGGTCTCGACGGTTTCGGCGGCGAGCCGCGGCAGGCGATACCGCTCGGTGGCGAGGCGGTGCCACCGATCCAGCTCCATGGGCGAGGACGGCGACCAGCGCAGGGCGGGCGGTGGAGCGAGCCTGAGCGGGAGCGACGACGTGACGGAACCCAGTGCCGCCAGTGGAAGTCGATCGTCCTTAGTGGACGGGAGCATTTCGAGGGTCGGCAGTGTTCCGGTCAGGTCGAGCGACGGCCCCTCGACGCCCGTGTACGCCCCGACCGCGCAGGTGCGCTCGATCAGTTCGGCCGCCAGCCTCGGCTCCTTCAACTGGGCCAGCAACGCCAGCGTGAGCCCCATCGTCGGAGCGGCGATGTCGCGCGCCCACGCCGTGCGCGCCGGTGGCGAAACGAACTCGAACCGGTACTCCGCCGCCGCAAGCGTCAGCGGGAGCGCCAGATCCAGCACCGCCCGCAGGTCTTCCCCGCGGGCGAACCCGATCGTGGCCGCCACGAAATCCGTGTGCAGGTAGTCCGACCAGTCCCCCGACGCCCGCGCCGACTCCCTGGCGCGGGTCGCGTAGTCCTCCGCCGTCGCCCAGTCGCCTTCCGCCGCGGCACAGCGGGCCAGTGCCGTGTCGACGAGGCGCAGGCCCGGAACGTCGCCGTTGGCCGTCCGGATCGTTTTCGCGTGCTCGAACTGTTCTCTTGCCTGCGTGACGTCGCCCGTGTACAGCAGCAATGTGCCCAGCGCGTGGCTCGCCTCCGCGACGTCGCCGGTCAGGCCCGCCGCCGCGAGTTCGTCGCGGGCGGCGACGATCGCGGCGACCGCGCCGGGAAAGTCACCCGCCAGGGCACGGCCCTCCGCCAGCCCGATGTCGGCCTTCGCGGCCATCGGGGCGCTCGCGTGCTGAGCGCTCAGCCTCAGCAGGTCGGCCCGTGCGTCGGCGTCCTCACCGCCCGCCTGGCGGATCCGGGCACGTTCGGCCCTGGCCATGGCCTGCTGCTGGATGACCCGTTCGCGGACCTCGTCGATCTCCGCCATGGCCTCCAGCGCCGCCAGGATCTCCTCGAGCGCGACCCGCGCACCCGCCAGATCTCCGGCCGCGATCTGGACGCGCACGTCGAAGATCCGCAGTTCCATCTCGTCGGAACCGTGGATGTCGAGCAACTCGGGCGGATACTGTTCCGGCCCCGCTTCCTTGCGGAACGCCGCCCGGCGGCGCTGCCCGGCGATCAGCTCACGCGCCTTGGCGACGTCACCTTCCTCCGTGGCCAGGGAAATGAGCACACGCTCGGCGACCTCCCGTGAGCCTTCGATCATCCGCACCTCGGCGTACTGTCCGAAGTGGACGATGGCGGCGGTGCTCACCTTGAAGACCTGGAGTACGGCCTCGGCGCATTGCCTCGCGTTGCGCAGGTCCCCCGCGGTGTAGCAGACGTGGGCCAGATCGCTGACCGCGGCGACTTCGAGGTCGGTCCGGTCGAGTTTCCGCGCGATCTCCCGCATCCGCGCGTACTTCCGATGCGCACCGGCGACGTTCCGCACCGCGGCGAGCCGCTTGGCCTGGTCCTGGACCTTGGCGGCTTCCCTGAGCAGCTTGCGATACTTGCTCTCGGAGAGCGAACATGCGGGCACTTCGTCATACCGGACCGGGTCGAGACCGAAATGCCTTGCGACACAACGGCAGTTGTAGCCGTGCGAGGTCGCGGGGCTCAGCTCGGGCGGGAGCGGGCGGTCCGGCGGGGTCTGGGGCGGCGGCATGCCGACGAGCACGTCAGAACTCCTCTTCGGCGGAAGCGGCCGCCGCCCGTTCGGCCAGTGTCCGGTCTTCCGGCGGTCGAGCCCGCACCAGCGCGACCACTTCCGCCCGGTCTTCCGCCGTTGTCCCGGCGACTCCTTCGGCTGCCACACCCACGACGAGCCCGATGCGTCCACTGTGGACGCTCGCCACGAGGCGGGATGCGGCTTCGTCCAGGTCCGCCGTCCCGGTGAACCGCCCGGCTCCGAGCGCCAGGGACACCTCCGCGAAAGGTTCACCGTCGTGGGTCGCGACCGCGGTGAGCGTCGCGTCGGCGAACGCGCCCGCGACGTCGACTTCGAGCCGGGTGGCGGCCGCGGCCGTGACGATCCGCCAGGTCACCGTCTCTTCGGCGGCGTCCAGGATCCCTGACGGTACTCGCGCCCAGTCCACGCTCGCCCGTCCGCTCGCGAGTACGCCTTCCCCGGGTGCGCCGGGATCGGTGCCGGCCGCCAGCGTGTACGCGCGTTGGCCCGGCGCCGCGATCGCCAGGCGTGCCAGTACTTCCGCCGCGGCTTCGGCGCGCACGACGTCGTCCTGGTCGTCGAACCAGGCCGCGAGGCGGGTGCACAGGCTTCGGACCTCGTGTGCGACCGGTGGCGCGGCCGCCAGGAGGGCGTCGTCCGCGATCGCCGTGTCGAACAGCTCGGCCGGGGACGCTTCGAAACCGTCGAGGAGACCTTCGGCGACTTCCTCGACCTCGACCGTCGCGACCGCCGTTTCGAGGTCGAGCAACGCCGGGTCGAGCGAAGGAACTCCGAGCGATGGGCCGGCAGGCCACCAGCGACGCAGCCAAAGCAGCAAGGCGAGTCTGGCCAGTTCCGGCCGGGCGGGAAGGTCCGCGTGCCCCTTGGCCAGCACGGTGAGGCTGGTTTCCGCGCCAACGAGCCGGGTCAGCCACGGTTCCGCGGCTCCGGCGTCGCTGAGTTCGATCCGCATCGAGGACGCCCGACCGGCGAGAAGATCGTCGAGGGCGAAATGGACGAGGCCGCCGTCCGCCGCGACGACGGGGGTGCGCACCGGATGCGTCACGACACGGCCTCCAGATCCGGCAGGCGGGCCACGAGCGCGCGGCGCACCTTCGTCCGCAGATCCAGTGAGGTCGACCGGACCACGCCGGTGACGAGGTCGCGTACGTCGGCGGCGTCGGCGGGCAGGTCGCCGCGGACGTCGAAGCCGTGGAGCCGGACCCACAGTCTGCTGAGGAACTGCTTGGCGAACTCACGCAGATCGCGCAGGAGTTCGGCGTCGGGCCGCGGGGTGAGCGGCGTGGCCCCGGCCAGTGCGCGGCGGGCGTGCAGCACGTAACCCTCTCGCGCGACCTGGGCGTTGAGCTGCCGTGCGAATTCGGGGACGCCCGCTGGCGCCGCGCCATCGAGCGGACGCAACGCGGGCGCGAGGACGACACCGAGCGCGAAGCAGGCGGCCAAGGCGGGCAGGCCGAGCCCGAACCCGGCGGCGACACGGTCGAGTTCGTCGTCGACGAGTTCGGCCACGGAAGCTCGCTCGTCCGGCGGAAGGCGGCGCAAGGTCGCGCGTACCCGGCGCTCGACACTGCGTTCGAGGAGTTCGGCGCCGGTTTCGTCGCGCCGGTTCAGTGGCGGGACGGCGGTGCGGTCCCCGCGCTGCAGGCCGAGGTCCGGTACGGGCAGCCCGGAAATCCTTTGAACGGCCTGGCTCAAGGCCCGCGCCCCACCCGGCCTTCGCAGCGCGAGCCCGAGGGCGTGCCCGGTCGCCGAATCGGCGAGGACCCGCCAGGCGGTGTCGGAAAGACTCTCGACGAACGTCTGGAGCGCGGTGATGTCCTGAGGCGCGGCGGACTCGGCGTGCCAGCGGCGATGCAGCTCCGCGGTCAGATCGGCCGACAGCAGGGGATCCGCGAGATATCCGGTGAGCTGATCGACACCCGCCGCGCCGCCCTCACCGTGCAGATCACGCAACGCCGACGCGGCCGTCGCCGGTGCTTCCGGACCCGGCGCGCCGAAACCCGTCGCCAGCTCGTACGCCAGCGGGAAGCACACGTCCTGGACGTTGCCCGCCGTGATGCGCAAGACGCGGCGCTGCCGTTTCAGATGGATGAACCACGCGGCCGTCGCGCGCAACCGGTCCGCGTCGGCCAAGAGCAGTTCCGTCAGCTCCGCCGCCACGATCGGGTCCAGCACCGGACGGCCGAGCCGGGGACGCGCCGCCGTGCGGATCACCAGCGGGTCGATGATTTTCTTGATCGTGCGGGTCAGCGGGCCGCCGTCGGCCGACGACAGGACCTCCACCCCGGAGATGCTCTCCCACGCCTGCGCGAGAACGGCCGACCGCAGCCGGGACTCGCCCGATCCCGTCGTCATCGCCCTCCCCTCGCTCTGACCGCACTCTAACCGAGCAGACGACTTCCCGGTCCTTACCCCGGAAGGCCGTGGGCGGGAGAAGTCCTGGATGCCGACGTCGACGAACGCTGCCGTACCCGTCGACTAGGAGACCGATTCCGGGCGCTTCGCGGCCAATGGGCTTTCGGCGGCGCAGTTCTCTTCGTGCGGAAGGCTGCTCGCTCGTGCTGGACGTCGGAGGCGGCACCGGGACGCTCTCGCGGTTACTCACGCGCCGGAAGATTCGGACCGTGGTGGCGGACCTGTCGTCGCACGTTTCGCGAGCACCGGGGTTCGCGGTCCGGGCGGATGTCGCCGGTCTCCCCTTCCACGACGGGACCTTCGACGGCGCCGCGGCCCTGCGGACGCTGCACCACGTGCCCGAACCGATCGAGGCGCTCACCGAGGTGAGCCGGGTCTTCGCCCCGGCGGTTGTCAAACTTCGACGCGGAGGGTGCGGAAACCCTGCTGGGAAAGGTGTTCGAGGTGGAATCGGTCCGGTCGTGGGACGCCCGGCTCGTGACGCTTCCCGATCACGCCGCGGTCGCGTTGTTCCCCGCGCGGCCGGGGCCTTCCCGAACCGGCCGCCCGGCGGCTCGCCGGCGCGGTGGAAGTTCCGCTGACGCTCACGAAACGGAGGCTGGGCACGGAAACGGTGTTGAGGGTCCGGGTAGTGAGGGGGACTCACTTTGCCGTTTCGTGGCGACGGCCACAGACGCGGATTTCGTAGACGGTCTCGGGCTTGTTGGTGAGGTCACTGTCCCGATTCCTTCATGCACGCGGGTGGCTCTCGGGAGTCCGGCTCCGTGATGTCGACGCGGGAAGGGGTCGAGCCCTTTCCCCTTACCTTCAATAACCGCTTTTACCGCTCACGACCCCGGTGAGCTTGCCTGGATCCGCCGGAGCCGCGCGTACACGTCCGCCGCCCTCGGGGCGCCGAGTTCGTTGAAGATCTTCAGCGCGTCACCCCAGCAGTCCCGGGCCGAGTCGGTCTTGCCCTTCGTCTCCCAGAGCTGGCCGAGATGGTCCAACGCCGCCGCCTCGCCGTAGCGATCCCCCATTTCACGGCGGAGCCGCAGCGCCCGGTCCAGCTGTCCCGCCGATTCCCCGCTGCGGTCGATCTTCTGGAACACGAGTGCGAGCCCCACCAGCGTTTCCGCCTCGCCGTAGCGATTGCCGATGCGATGGCGGATGGCCAAAGCCTGCCGAAGGTTCTCGTAGGCTTGATCGAACCGGCCCAGCTCGTGGTTCGTGAGACCGACGAAGTGCAGGGTCTGCGCCGCTCCCCATTCGTCGCCGAGCGCGTGGAAGACCGCCAGCGCGTCGGCGTGATGTTCGAGGGCCTCGGTGAACCGCCCCTGTTCGTGGTAGGCGATTCCGAGGCTGATCAGCGCTTGACCCTGCCCCCAGGAGTCACCGATCCGGCGCCGGATGGCGAGCGCCGACTCCAGGTACTCCATCGCTTCTTCGAACCGGCACAGGTCTCGGTGCGCGATCCCCAGTCCGGCCAGGAGTGACGCCTCGCTGAACGGGTCGGAGCATCGCCTGGCGGCGTCCACCCCGGTCTTGTAGGTCGCGATCCAGTCGGCCCACGGTTTGCGCAGGGTGAAGAACGCCCACAACGCGAGCGGCAACCGGCACGCGATCGACGGCCGGTCCGCGGCCAGCGCACCGTGCACGGACGCGACCAGATTCGGTTGCTCGGCCTCACACCAGGCGAGCGCGTCCCCGTAGGTGTCGAATTCGAGCCTGTCGGAGGCGGAAATCTCGAGGGCGGTGCGCCTTCGCATGGGTGTGAGCACACGATCCGCGGAATCGGCACAGGCGAGATACCATTCCAGCAGCCGTTTGGACGAGTTCTCCCGCTCCTCGGCCGACTCCTCTGCTTCGACACACTCCTTCGCGTAGACACGCAGCAGGTCATGGAACCGGAACCGGTCGCGACCGACTTCGGACAACAGGCAGCCGCCGGTGAGCTTGTCGAGCCTGCGCCGGACATCGGCCGAGGGCGTCCCGGCCAGCACGGTCGCGGTGGCCACGCTGATCGTCGGGCCGGAATGCAGGCCGAGCAACCGGAAGACGCGGGCGGTCGCGGAATCAAGGGCCTGGTACGACCACGAGAACACGGGCCGCAAGGCGGACATTTCGTCGTCACCCGTCTCGAACGCGTCCAGCCTCAGCGCCTCCGACGCGAGTTCGGTCAGGAGGTCGGCGAGGCGTAGATAGGGATGGGCGGCCACGCGCTCGCCCGCGATCCGCAGCGCGAGGGGCAGATGTCCGCACAGATCGGCGAGTTCCGCGATCGCTCCCGGTTCCTCGTCCGCCCGTTCCGGCCCGATCGCCTCGCGCAGCAAGGCTTCGGATTCGTCCGGGGACAACATGTCCAAGGTGATCCGCCGCGCGCCGTTGCGTACGACCAGCCCGGACAGGCTGCTGCGGCTGGTCACCATGACGAAACAACCGGCCGTACTGGGCAGCAGGGCACGGACCTCGTCCGGGGACGTGACGTTGTCCAGGACGATGACGAACCGGCGATCGTCCACCAACGAGCGGAAAAGCGCCGATTTCGCTTCGAGGCTTCGCGGAATCATCTTCCCGGGGACTTCGAGCGCCCGCAGGAATCCGGCGAGGACCTCGTGCGGCGTACTCGGTGGCCCGGGAGCGTAGCCGTGGAGGTCACAGTAGAGGTCGCCGTGGGGGAACCGGTCGCGCTGCCGGTGTGCCCACTGCACGGCCAGGGCTGTCTTTCCCACCCCCGGCGCGCCGGCGACGATCGCGACCGCGATCGAGTGGCCGTCCCCGCCCCGGTCCGCGATCTCGCTGAGCTTGGCCAGTTCCACCTCCCTCCCGACGAAGGTGGCGGTCACGGCGGGCAGCTGATGCGGCGTCAACGGAGAGCGGGCCGCGGACTCGTCGTCCCAACGATCCATATCCAGTTGTCGCCCCGGCACCGTTCGCTGTCGCGGGTTCTCCCCCGTTCCCACCTGAATGGCGCAAGCAAGCGGCCCGCGTTTCGGCGATTCTCTTGACTGACCGTCGGCCAGTGGACCGGCTCGTCGATTCGCTGCTGGGGTCCTGACGCGTGACCAGACGGACGACGCGCGTGACGAGATGGACGGACACACGAGCGGCCGGGCTGCGCGGCGAGTCGTCTCTCTGGACACGCGTGTCGTCCATCCGATCACGCGAGTTGTCCGCTGATCACACGAAACCGCCACCCAAGCACCTCCGAAAGGGTCTCCGCGAGCCGATGCGGAAGATCCCGGAGGGGCGAGCGCGCCAAGGGGGAGCGAAGCATGGCGCGACCATTAGGCCTAACTTTCGCCCGGACTGTACATACTTTCGTTGACTCCTGACGAAAGTACTTCTAGGTTCAGCGGACGTCACAGAGGTGCTCCGCCGCCGACCTCGAGGAGCAACGATGCTTCCGTCTGTCCGCAAGCGCTTCAACCGGCCCATCTTCGCCTCATTGGCGCTGGTCACGGCTCTGTCCGGGCTGGTATCGGCCCCGGCCGAAGCGGCCATCCCGCCACAGCAACCAGGCGTCACCCTTCGCACGTACGACCTCCAGCGCGAGATCACCAAGCTCTGCGCGATCAAGTCCGGGCAGACGCCCAACGTCGACAAGCTGATGCCGGCGATCAACTGGACCAGCACGGCCGACTTCGGGCTCAACGAACGGTTCGTCTCCGAAGTGATCGGCAACCTCGACATCACCACCGCCGGTCAATACGAATTCCGGCTCACCAGCGACGACGGCTCCCGGCTCCGCATAGACGGCCAGGCGGTGATCAACCACGACGGCCTGCACTCGGGGACACCGGCGACCGGTTCGATCCAGTTGAGCACGGGATATCACGCACTGCGCATCGACCACTTCGACAACGCCGCCGATCAGCAGGTCACTCTCGAATGGCGGCCGCCGGGCGCGGCCGATTTCGCGCTCGTGCCGAATTCCGTGCTCAGCACCGACGCTGACGTCGTCCGGGTGACCGCGCCGGGGCGTAAGGAGTGCGAGGGCGCCACGGATTCGCCCGGTGACGGCCTGCCGCTGAACAGCGTCCACCCCGGCTTCGCGCTGACGAACCTGCGCCCGAACGGTTTCCAGCCGCAGGTCACCGGGATGGACTGGCTGCCCGACGGTCGGCTCGCCATCGCCACCTGGGGCGGTTCCGAGAAGGTGCTCGGCGAGGTCCACCTGCTGAGCAACGTCAGCGGGAACACCGACCCGACCAAGGTCCAGACCAAGCGAGTCGCCAGTGGGTTGAAGGAGCCGATGGGCGTCAAGTACGTCGACGGCAAGCTCTACGTGTCGGAGAAGACGCGGCTCGTCGAACTGAACGACACCAACGGCGACGGCGTGACCGACGACTATCGCACGGTCGCCACCTGGCCGTACGGCGGCAACTTCCACGAGTTCGCGTTCGGCCTGCTCTACAAGGACGGTTTCTTCTACGCCAACCTTTCCGTGTCCATCAATTACGGCGGCGCCACGACCGACCCGCAGCCCGCGCCGAACCGCGGCACCACGATCAAGATCAACAAGGCCACCGGTCAGGTGTCCTACCTCGCCGGCGGGCTGCGCACACCACACGGCATCGGGTGGGGGCCGGAAGGCGACGTCTTCGTCACCGACAATCAGGGCGGCTGGCTCCCGGCGAACAAGCTCGTGCGGGTCAAGCAGGACCGCTTCTTCAACCACTACACCAATCCCCCGGGACCGTTCGACGCGAAACCGGTGACCGCGCCCGTATTGTGGTTGCCGCACAACGAGATCGCGAACTCACCGAGCAACATGGTCATGCTGTCGCAGGGTCCCTTCGCCGGGCAGATGGTGTACGGCGACGTGACCTACGGCGGTCTTCAGCGTGCGTTCCTGGAGAAGGTCAACGGCGAGTACCAGGGCGCCGTTTTCCGTCTCACGCAAGGACTCGAATCGGGTGTCAGCCGGATCAGCCTCGGGCCGGACGGCGCGATCTACACCGGCGGGATCGACGGCGGCGGCAACTGGGGGCAGCCCGGCAAGCTCGCCTACGGTCTCCAGAAGGTGACGCCGAACGGCAAGAGCGCCTTCGACATCCTCGCGATGCGCGCCGTCGCGGGCGGGTTCGAACTCGAGTACACCCAGCCGCTTTCGGCAGAAACCGCACAGAACCTGGCGGCGAAATACCAGGCACAGCAGTGGCGCTACCAGCCCACCGCTGCCTACGGCGGGCCGAAGGCCGACGAGCAGACGCTGTCCGTCACCTCCGCGAGCCTGTCCCCCGACCGCAAGAAGGTCACGCTGCAGGTAGCGGGCCTGAAGGCGGGGCACGTGGTGCACGTACGGTCCCCGCGTCCGTTCGCCTCGGAGTCCGGTACGGCGCTGTGGAGCACGGAGGCGTGGTACACGCTGAACTCACTGGTCGGCGGCCCGCCGGCTAGCACGACGTACGAGGCGGAGCGGGCCGCGCTGAGCGGCGGCGCCGCGACCAACACCAACCACTCGGGCTACGCGGGCACCGGCTTCGTCGACGGCTACTGGAACCAAGGCGCCTCGACGACGTTCACCGTGAACGCGCCTTCCGCCGGGGCCTACAACGCGGCCTTGCGCTACTCGAACGGCCCGGATCCGGCGCCAGGGACGAAATCCGTGAGCGTCTACGTCAACGGCACCAAGGTCAGACAAGTCCGGCTCGCGAGCACCGGCAACTGGGACACGTGGAACTCCCAACCCGAAACGCTCACCCTCAAGGCCGGGGCGAACACGATCTCCTACCGCTACGACAGCGGCGACGCGGGCAACGTCAACCTCGACAGCCTCACCGTCACCGCGGCCCAACGGATCCAGTTGTTCAACGGCACCGACCTGAACGCCTGGGAGAAACGGGCGGGTGGCGCCGCGACCTGGCCGGTGGCGGGCGGCGCGATGGAGTCGAACGGCGGGGACGTCCGCACGAAGCAGCAGTTCGGCGACTTCCGGATGCACGTCGAGTGGAACGAGCCGAACTACCCGCCGGAAGTGACCGGGCAGGCCAGGGGCAACAGCGGCGTCTACCTCCAGGAACGCTACGAACTGCAGGTGCTCGAATCGTCCGGCGACACCACCCTCGCCAACAACGAGGCGGGCTCGATCTACTCGAAGCGGGCACCCGACCGGAACATGGCGACCGCTCCCGGTACCTGGCAGACCTACGACGTCACCTTCCGCGCCGCGCGGTTCGACGGCGCCGGGAACAAGACCGACAACGCCAGGGTGACGGTGATCTGGAACGGCGTCGTGGTCCACAACGACGTGGCCATCGACGGCGGCACGGGCGACAACATCCCGGAGAGCGCGAGCCCGGGCGCGATCCGCCTCCAGGACCACGGTGACCCGGGTGAGAATCCGAAGTTCCGCAACATCTGGATCGAGCCCATCGGTTAGGACGTGTCTCGCGATCCGGTTGCTGAGTCCGTGAAGGCCTCCTACCCTACTTTGAGGGTCAGGGTCCCGGCAAAGTCGCGGAGCTGTCGTTCAGTGCCGCTCTTGGCGATCCGGGCCTGGTCGCTGTCGGGTGGCCGGTGTCGCGAAAGCCACTTTCGGGACACCTGATGTCGCGAAAGTGGCTTTCGCGACACCGGGGACACTAAACGTCCCCGATCTTCCGTTGATCAAGGTCAACTCGGTCGAGTGGGGAGGACGACACCGTTTCAGTGGGCGGGCAAATACAGGTCCGCCAGAACCTGAATCGCCACACACGCCCCGCTTGACCACATCTCGACCTCGCCGGAACCCTGACCTTGAGCATAGAGAAGGAGGCCTTCACGGCACCGGCCGGTAGCTGACCGACTGTGCAACGCACGTGTCCACGCGTGCAACGCCGGTTCCCCAGGCGGGTACGAACGGTCAAGCTCGTCTCATGACCAAGCTGACCCCGGAGCAGATCGCCCGGCACGCCCACGACGCCGGTTTCCGGGGTGACGGGCTGACCACGGCGGTGGCGGTCGCGCTCGCCGAGTCCGGCGGGAACACCCGCGCCCACAACGCTACCCCGCCCGACGACTCCTACGGGCTCTGGCAGATCAACATGCTGGGCGGCATGGGGCCGGAACGGCGCAGGCAGTTCGGCCTGGACTCGAACGCCGAACTGTTCGACGCCACCACCAACGCCAAGGCCGCCAACAAGATCTCCGGCGACGGCAGATCATGGACGCCGTGGTCGACTTACACGAACGGTGCCTACCGGCGTCATCTGCCCGCCGCGCGCAAGGCGGCCGAGGCCGTGCGGAAGCATTCCGGCGGACGTCCGACCGGCGCCGGGCTGGGGCGGATCGGGGTCGACAGGCAGACCCTCGACGGTTTCGTGCGGCGCACCCGGCGAGTCGGCGACACGCTCACCTCGGCTTCGGCCGACCAGGTCAAGGACGTCCGGTCGATCGCCGACGACAGCTTCGGCAAGATCGGCAAGGAGTCCGGGTTCGCCGACGCGCTCGGCGACTTCGGCGCCGCCCTGCAGGGCCAGGTCAAGGCGGTCGGCACTTCCGCCGACCGGCTCGCGGACGCCGCCGCCAAGGCCGGGAAAGCCTACCACGACCGTGATTCCTCGGCCGCCGCGCGCCTGGACCGGCCCGCCTGACAGCGTTGGAGACTTCGATGGACACCCTCGCCACCGCCCGGCATTTCGCCGCGGACATCCTGGCACACCGCAACAAGCTCGCGGGCAAGGCCGAGGACGCCGCCCGCGTCCAGTTCGCCCTGCATCAGGTCTCGAAGACCCTGCACGACCAGCACGACCTGCACAAGAAGGAGACCGACGTCGTCCTGAGCCATTGGGACGGCAAGGCGTCGGAGGAATTCGAGCGCACCACCATGCGGTTGCGTAAGGACATCCGCACCACCGCCGAGGCGAGCACCGACGCCGAACGGGTCGTCGCCCGCGTCATGTCCGCTGTGGATGGTGGGCACACCGCTGTCCAGCGGCTCGCCGACGAGTACATCGGCAAGGCCAAGAAGCTCCTCGACGACGCCGCCGGAGTGGGCTCGCGGGCCGCGATGGTCACCGCGATCGCCGCGGCCGCCGATCTGGCGCCGCGCTACACGAGACAGTCCGCCGCGACGCTGCGGAAAGTGAACGGCGAACTCGGCGACGCCGCGAAACGGCTGCGGGCACTGCGCAAGGAACTCCGGCACGACGGTGTCGCCGACCGTGCGGTCGCGGACCACTCGTCCGGCCACGGGAAACCCGGCCGCACCCAGCCCGCCAAAGCGTCCACCCGCGGGCAGAAGGTCGTTTCCGCGGCACGCAAGGAGCTCGGCACGCGGGAGAACCCGCCTGGCAGCAATCGGAATCCGTACGGCCCGACGGCACCGTGGTGCGCCTCGTTCACCACCGCGATGTGGCGCAAGGCCGGGGTGAACATCCCGATCCTGCCCTTCACCGGCGACGTCTACCGCTGGGGACAGCAGCACGACAAGGCGTACGGAAAGAACTCGTTGAAGCAGGCCAAACCGGGTGACGTGTTGTTGTTCGGGACCGGGCCGCAGAGCCCGTCGACGAGCACCCACATCGGCATCGTGGAGAAGGTGGAAGGCGACAAGGTGACGATGATCGAGGGCAATTCGGGTGATTCCGTGCGCCGCAACACGCACACGTTGTCCAGTGCCACGTTCTACGGCGGGGTGCGCCCGTGATCACCGGAAGCGCGCGGGACCGCGTGATCACGCTCGAGGTCGAACCGGGCGGGGCGCTGCGGGATCTGCGGATCGAGGAGGGCGCGCTGCGGCTCGGCCCTGAGGAACTCTCGAGGCGGATCCTCGGTCTCGTCGAGCGGGCGACCGCTCAGGCGAGCCGACGACTCGAACTGGACGACGCGGACTCCCTGGGACTCGGCACGAGCGCGGAACTGGCCGAAGCGGTCGAAGAGACGACTCCGGAAACCTGGAGGGTGCAGTGATCGACGAACGCAGTGTCGAGCAGCTGCTCGAAGACGCCGAAACCCCGGACACCGACTATCGCGGGCAACTGGCCGCTGTCACCGGCGAGGCCAGTAGCGACGGTGTCACCGTGACGGTCGACCTGTACGGGAAACCAGTCGGGCTGCGGTTCGACCGGCTCGCGCTCGCCTCGCGCGCGAGCGACCTGTCCGCACTGGTGCTCCGGCTCGCCGCGACGGCCACCGTCATGGCGCTCGACGCCGGAGAGTCCGTTGTGGACGGTCTCTCCGACGATTTCGCTCTGCCTGCCTGGCGTTCATGAGCTGTCTTCGATCATCGACGTCAGGCGCCCGGCGAGCCAGTCCGCGTCGGCCGGGGTGACCATCACCCACGGTTCCCCGCCGACGTTTTCGTGGGTGACGGCGTAGCGACCGGCCTCGGTGTCGAACCAGCTCAGCACCGGGCTCCGGCCGCGGTCGCCGTTCACCGCGAGCTGCCCGGCCCCGTACCGCGCCGAAGTCGCCATCGTCGCCAACGGCCGCACACTCCGGCCGGTGATCCCGGCTTCGGCCAGTGCGCGCTCGAAACCGTCGTAACCCGCTCTCGCGAAGCCGTCCATGGCCGCCGAGAAAGCGGCTCGCGGCAGGCGGATCTGCTCCCCCGGCCCTGGCACGCCATCGCCGAGCATCCGGCCGACGGTGACGATCAGGTCCTTCGCGCGCAACGGTTCGAGGACCAGGTCCTTTTCGTCGAGCACCGCCAGCACGCCATGGGCGCCCCGGACGGCCGCGAGCATCCGCCACGGTTGTTCGCCGAGCACGATCGCGTCCACCGACAGCGCGGGTGAGCCCAAAAGGACGAACAGGTCCTCGAACGCCGGGTCGACGTCCTCACCGTTGGTGAACCCCGCCTCGGCCAGCCCGGCGAAGACTTGTTCGCCCAGTTCGTCCCGTTCACCCCTGGTCTCGCCGTGCGAGGTCACTTCGAGCGGATAAGGCAGCTCACCGTTTCCGAGATCCGCCCACAGCAGGTCGAATTCCAGATGTGACAGGACGATGCCCGCCGAACTCGCCGAACGCCGCGCCATGGCCTTCCCTCCCCTGCTGCCGCCACCCCGGCGGGCACGATACCGATCGAACGGTGAAGATGAACGCGAAATCCCGACGAATCCGCGAACGGTGCCCATGACCGAACCCGAAGTCGCGACCGGACAGCTGATCGTCCGTGCCTCCGGCGCCGCGGCCGCGCGCGCGGCCATCCTCGGCGACCGGAAGACCGGCCCGGACGGCATCCAGCTCCTGCTGCGCTGCACCGTCCCGCGCGCAATCGCCGAGGAGGGCGCGAAGCTCGGGTTCGCGGGCTGTGTCCTGCACGTTCTGCCGGTCGGCGGGCACGACGGCGAGGCACCCGGCAGGCGCGGCGTCGTCATGCTGACCCTGCCGTCGGCGGAGCTCTCGTTGTCCTTCACCGAATTGCGTCCGCTGATGTTCCGCCCCGTCGACGTCGACGCGCCGCTGCGGGCGTTGTTCTCCAGCGCGATCGCCCACGTCCTCGCGGTCGGCCCGTCGCTCGATCCACACGGCCTCGCGCACCACCTGCGCGGACTCGCGGAACTGGTGCTGCGCAGCGTGCTGCGGGCCGAACTCGACCGCGCCGACGCGCTCGCGACCCGCCGACGCGAGGCCATCCGGTACATGCGCGGTCAGCTCGCCGATCCCTCGCTGAGCGCGGATCGGGTGGCCGAGGCGCTGTACATCTCGCGGCGTCGGCTCTACCAGCTGTTCGACGACGGGCAGGGCATCTCCGAACGGATCAAGGGGCTGCGGGTCGAGCGGGCGAAGACCCTGCTGGCGGATCCGGCGAAGGCCGCGCGCGGGATCGCCGAGATCGCCAAGGACTGCGGCTTCGCCAGCGCGGCTCATTTCTCCCGCACGTTCCGGAAGGCCGTCGGGGAAACGCCCCGCGAGTTCAGGGAACGCGCGCTGGCTCACTGAGGTCCACCCCCGCGACGAGCGTGCCCGCGAGCGCGGCGACGTCCAGCCAGCCGCGGCCGCCGGGCGAGTGCAGGGTGAACACCGCGACGCGTGGGCGTTCCTGGTCGAGCACGACGGCCTGCAGCTGTGCGCCCGGCCCGTCCACGGCGATCCGCTCGACGATCACCACCGGATAGCCGAGCGCCGTCGTCGCCGTGCTGACCTCGCGGATCCCCGACGTGGTGTCGGCCGCGAACCAGCTCAGCTCCGCCGCGGCCTCGACGCTCAGCGACCGCTCGACCGGGATCGACCCGGCGAGCAGCAACGCCGGGTCGGCGTCACGATGCTCGGCGACCGCCAGCAGGCCCGCGCGGTGCTCGTGGGCGCGTTCGGCGGCTTGGATGGCCGCGGCCTCAAGCCCGAGGTCGCGTTCGGCGTCCGGGCCGCGGAGCCGGATGAGCAGGGCGTGCAGTTCGGCCGTCGTGCGTTCGACCGACGCCAGGGAGACCGGGGTGATTCCCGGGACCGCGGTGAGTTTCACCGGCCACCCAGGGAAACGGCCGCCGCGAAAGCGCCGACCGCGCCGGAAGGCGGCGTGACGGCCGGACCGGGGGCGCGGGCCAGCGAAGCCGCGAGTTCCTTGCCCAGCGAGGAGAACAGTTCCATGCCGCTGGTGACTTCGGCGAAGAGCGCGGTGCCGTCGGGTGCCTCGCCCAGTGCCGTGCCGGGCTCGCCGAGCGCCCTCAGCCGGTCTTCGACCCGCGACGCTTCGGCCCGGTGGCCCGCTTCGAGCGCATGGGCTTGCTCCAGGACACGGTCGAGTTCGCGCCGCACCTCCTCGTGGCGCGCTTTCGCCGCCGTGAGATCGGCTTGTGCCGCGGCCGCGCCGGCGGCGAACTGGACGGCCGTTTCGGCGATCTCGACGGTGTCCGTCGCCTCGGTGAGTGCCCGCCGCAGCGTCACGGCCCGCCGGTCGAGCTGCTCGGCTCGCCGTACTCCGGCCACGACAGTGCCCGCCCAGGCGGTGAGGATCTCCGCCGTGGCACGCAGGACGGCCGGCGCGGGTTCGAGTGCCGTCCTCGCCGCGGCGGCGCGGGCGGCGACGGTGCCGGCGGCGTCACCCTCCCATTCGCTCGGCATTTCGATCCGGATGGCGGTCGCCGCGTCGAGTTTCGCGGCCGCGTCCGAACATCGGCGGGCGGCGGCCGCGACGGCGTCCGCGTCCCCTGGGACCGGGTCGAAACCGAGACCTCTGAACTCGGGCATCAGGAGCCCCCGCCCGCACGGCGCAGTGTCCAGACGGCGTCGTCGTCGGTGTTCTCATAGGACTTCGCCCCGGTGAGGATCCCGGCCGCGGCACCGGCGATCTCGGCGTGCGCCGCGGCGAGGGAATCCGACCAAGGACGGATCAGCCCGTCGAGCGCGGTCGCGATCCCTGGCGGCCCCAGATCACCCGCAGCGACTCCGTCGGTCAGCCGTGCGGCGTCGCCCAGGTCCGCCGCGACGCCCTCGAACTGCCGCGCGAGCGCCCGCAGCCGTTCCGGCTCGGCGCGGTAGCCGCTCATTCGCCGAACACCGGCGGATAGGCGGGCGGAAGATCGTCGAGGAGGTCGTATCCACTGCCGTAACGGTCGCGGTGTTCCTTCTCCTCTTCCCGCTGGGCGCCGGTCATCGGCGGGTACAGGCCGAAACCCGCTCCCCCGGCACCGCCTCGGGCGCCTTGGCCGAATCCCCCCGCGGCCGGAGCGGCGGCGCCACCGAGACCACCCACGAAACCCGCGCCGGTGCCCCGGCCGGCCCTGGCGGCGTCCTCGACGGAGATCGCGCCACCTGGCAGGGAGGAGCCGGGTGGCAGGGAGGAGCCGGGTCCGCCCACCCCGGTCGTACCCCCGGCCGGGAGATCCACGACTCCGGCCGAGGCGGCGTAGGTGGCGCTGTCCTCGGGGTTCACGACGTCCGGCGGGGACGACGTGTCCGGCGACGGAACCGGGACCGGTCGCGGCGGAACAGGCGTTGGCCGGGGCGGCACGGGTACCACAGGCTGAGCGACGGGTGGCTGTGGCGCCTGGATTTCGGCCGCTTTCGGCGGGGCTTCGAACATCGGCGGCAACCGGTGCCGGACGCCTTGGCTGGCCTCTTCGTACTGGTCCATCACCCGGACGGCTTCGGCCTTGGCCCGGTCCGCCTCCCGTTTGGTCGGGAGCTTGTCGTCGAGGAGGTCGTCCATCATGTACGCGCCGTTGGGCCCGTCGAGCGCCTTCACCGCGTAGCCCTCCCGGAACCAGCGCTCGGCGTTGTAGTGCACAGGCTCCGGCATCTTCCGGCGCGCCTCGGTGATCGCCGAGGTGTACGCGTCGAGACCGTCGCCGACGTGCCGGGAGGTCTGCGCGGCTTCGCTGGCCCAGGTGGTGAGACGGTGCGCGGACTCGGCGGCCTGCGCCGAAGACGGGCCGTGCCAGGACAGCAGCAGCTTCTGCACGATCGTGCGGACCTCGGCGGTCGCCGTGTCGACACCCTTGGCCAGCTCGCCCCAGCGATGCGCCTGCTCCCCCAGTTTCGGCGGCTCGGCGGATTTGATCATGTCCCACAACTGGCGGTGCTCGTAACAGTCCCAGTTGATCTTCCCGAGCGCGCCTTCCTTCAGGTTGGCCTCGCGGCGGCGGACCACCTTCCGCCGCTTGGCCCGCGCCCGGGCGCTCAGCGGATGCTTGTCGGTGTAGTACTCACCGCTCATCGGTCCCCCTCGCCACGGCGTCGACGGCGGACGCGTTCGCTTCGTCGGTGCGGACGTGCCGCTCGGCGACCAGGCCGATCGCGGCACGGAACGCGGCGAGCTCGGCCAGATAGGACTCGAGCGCGACCTGCACGCCGCCTTCCTCCGCCCCGCCCCGGCGGGCGAACGAGCGGCGCATCGGCACGGACACGGGACCTTTGCCGTCGGCCAGCGGGGTCCCCAGCTCGCGGGCGTCCGCCAGGTGCGCCTCCAGCACCCGTTGGCGCTCGTCCAGCGCCTTCAGCGCGTCCGCGATCTCCGCGTGGTCCAGTTCGATGCGGTCCGTGCCGTCGGCGACGATGGCCGCGGCTCCCTCCCCCGTCGGCTTCTCGACCTCACCGGCCTTGCCGACGGGCCCGGACGGCCGCCGCTGCTCACGCAGCTCTTCGCGAATCCGCTCGGCCTCCGCCTTGCCGTGCACCTTGACCATGTCGCGCGCTCCCTCTCGTCACCGACGCGGACATCCTCGCCGTTCCGGCGCGCCAAGACCAGTGCCGGATACACACCGGGACACGAACCCTGCACAGCCGATCAACCGGGGAGATCGCCTCAGGCCACCGGCAGTGTCCGATCGACCGCATCGCCCGTGAGGACTTCGCGGGCGACGAGCACACCACCGACGAAGCCCACCGGCATCACGATGAGCACGGCGAAGGGGATCAGGGACAGCAGCGACACGGGAAGCCCCAGCCCGAGGGCGAGCGCCCGGCGCTTGCGCAGCAGCGAACGCCGCTCCTTCAAGCCCATCCCGCGCCGGTAGAACGGCACGGCGATCATTTCCAGCGCCAGGAACCACGCCGTGACCAGTGCCAGCAGGACCGGCACGACGGTCTGCCCCACCACGGGGATGAAGCCCGCGATCAAGAGCGGGATCGTGAACATCAGCGAGCGCAGCACCAGCGACAGCCCGTCCTTCAGGCCCATCACCAGCAACCGCGACCACGACAACTCCACCGCGCCGGGAACCCCGCCGAAGTCGTCTTCGACCTTCTCCGCGATGTGCTCGTAGAACGGCCCGCCCACGGCGAGGGTGATCGCGGTGAACCCGATCATGCAGACGGCCAGCACCGCCCCGAACACCGCGACGCCGACCGCCACCCGGATCGTCGTCCGCCATCCCGACGACCAATCATCCGCGAAGGGCGTGAGCACCAGCGAAAGATCGTCGATCCAGAACGCCAGCGCGACGACTCCGCCGAGCAGCAGCAGCGTGGTCAGCACCGCGGGCAGCGCCCCGAGCAGCAGCAGTCTCGGTGACCGCAGCAGGATGCCCAGGCCTTGCCCGAACATCCGGAAACCCTTGAAGAAATCCCGCATCGGACATTTCTACCAGGGACCGTGATCACGACCGCCCGTTGCCGATGATCTCCGGATCCGGCAGGTCCCGCAGCCGGCGACGTGAGGTGATGCCGAGCTTGCGGAAGATGTTGCGCAGATGGGCGTCCACCGTGCGCGGGCTGAGGAAGAGACGTGCGGCCACCTCTTTCGACGTCGCGCCGGTGGCGACCAGCCGGGCGATGTGCACTTCCTGCAGGGTGAGTTCGTCGTGGCCGGTGACGGAACGGCCGCGGGCCACCTCGCCGGTGGCTCGCAGTTCGGCGGCGGCACGCCGGGCGAAGGCCTCCATACCCATCCCGGACAGCAGTTCGTGCGCCGTGCGGAGGTGTTCGCGGGCGTCCCGTCGTCTGCCCTCGCGGCGCAGCCATTCCCCGTAGAGCAGGTGAGCCCTGGCGCGATACGGCGTCGTCGAGCCGGCGGCGAGGCGTTCGACGGCTTCCCGGTAGTCGGCTTCGGCGCCGGTGACCAGCGCTCGCGCGTACGCGGTGACGCCGAGCGCCCACGGAGTACCGCTGGGAGCGGTGCGTGCGGTCAAGGATTCCAGTGCCGCCGACGCCGAATCGTGTTCGCCGCAGCGGATCGCGGCCTCGATCAGTTCTGGCAAGGCGACTCCGGCGAGGAACAGGTCGCCGGGCTCGGTCGCCTGCCGCGCGGCCGCCAGCGCGGCCGGATACTCGGCGAGGCCGTTGTACAGGACCGCCGACGCCCAGTGGACGTTGGCGATTAGCTGACCGGTGCCCTGTGCGGCCGCGGAGTCGAACAAGGCGAGGCCTTCCCCGCGGCGACCGCGCATCGCGGTCAGGTGCAGTCGCGGATACCGCAGCGCCGGGACGCCGAGCGCGTCCGCGATGGCCTCCTCTTCGGCGATGGCGGACATCGCCTTGCCGAGGTCACCGGTGAGCGCGGCGGCGACCGCCACTTGGGCGAGGCCGAGCCGGAGGGTGTGCGGCGACCCGGTTTCCCGTCCGGCCTCCATCAGCCTGTCGACGATCCCCGCGTGGGTTTCGACGTCCCAGAGTTCGGCCGCGATCATCGTGGCGAGCGCGGGTCGCCGTGTCCACATCGGACGGTCAGCGAGAATCCGCCGCAGCACCGGGACGGCCGTCTCGTGTCCTTCGGTGGCCAGCAGGATCAGCGCGTCGAGGATGTCGGGCGGGGACGACGCGGGCGGCGCCGAACGGGCCTCGTCCACCACGATGTCCAGCACTCCGCTCGCCCGTCCGACGACGAGGCTCACTTCCAGCGCGTCGAGGAAACACTCGCGGGACCACTCCGGATCCAGATCGGCGAGGCGCCGCGCCGCGCGGAGCATGAAGTCCGCCCCGTTGCCGTCGGTGTGCCGGGCGAACGCGATCCGCCCGCGCAGCAGGTCGACCTTCGCCAGGGTGAGTTCGTCGTGCGTGCCGGTCTCCACGGTGGTGAGCAACTCGGCCGCCGCGTCGGCGGCTCCGGCGTCGAGTTTCGCGCCGACCGCGCCAAGGGTGTGCCCGGTGCGCAGGCCGGCGTCCAGCGACAGCGCCGCCGCCCGTTCCAGGAACGCGGCGGCCGCCGCGACACCACCGCGTGCTTGGGCACGGGAGGCGGAACGGGCCAGTGCCGCGGCGAGGTCGTCGTCCGGACCGGTGGCAGCCTGCGCGAGGTGCCACACCCGCCGGTCCGGATCGACGGCGGGATCGGTCACGCTCGCCAGTGCTCGATGGGCGCGCCTGCGGTCCTCGGCCGAGGCGGCGAGGTAGACGGCCGAGCGCGCGAGGGGATGACAGAACCGCACCCGGGTCGAGAAGTCGACCAGCCCGGACGCCTCCGCCAAGGTTGCGCTCGCCGCCACGCCGTCACCCAGTTCCCGGGCGGCGGGCCACAGCAGGCCGGGGTCACCGGTCGGGTCGGCGCTCGCGAGGGTGATCAGCAGCCGGGTGTCGGCGGGCAGCCCGGCCGTCCTGGCTGCGAAGCCGCGCTCGATCCGGTTCGGCAGCGAAGACGTGTCCGGCAGCGCGAACCCACCCGACTTGGGCAGTTCGAGCAGCGCCAGCGGGTTGCCGCGCGCCTCGGCGATGACGCGGTCGCGCACCCGCGGGTCGAGGGTGGAAACGCCGTCGGCCAGCAACGTCCGCGCGTCGGTGTCCCGCAGTCCTTCGACCGTCAGCCCCGGCAGCCCGTCGGGCCCGCCGCCTCGGGTCGCGAAGATCATCGCGATCGGCTCGGCGGTGATCCGCCGGGCGAGAAAGGTCAGCGCCTTCGACGAAGCGTCGTCCAGCCAGTGGGCGTCGTCGATCACGCACAACACCGGGCTTCTCCTCGTCGCGGACGACAGCAGGTCCAGGGCCGCGAGACCGATCCGGAACAGGTCCGGCGTTCCGGCCGCGAGGCCGAAGGCGACCTCGATGGCCTCGCGGTGCCGGACGGACAGTTCGCCGAGATGCCCGAGCACCGGCACGCACAGCTGGTGCAGCGCGGCGAACGGGAGTTCGGTCTCGAACTCCGCCCCGGACGCCTCGATCACCCAGAAGTCCGACGCGCTCCGCCGCCCATGGTCCAGCAGCGCGCTTTTGCCGATTCCCGGGTCGCCGCGGAGCACCAGCGCGCCTCCGTCGCCCTTCCTGGCGGCGGCGATCACCTCGTCAAGGGCGCTGATCTCGGTGGTCCGGCCCACCAGCGGCGTCGGCATACCGCGAACATAGGCGATTTTCGCCGACGCGAAGCGGGGGGTGCCGCTGCAAGGTTGGTGGCGTGACGAACCGAGCAGACGCCCTGACGCCGACGCGACCGGCCCGCGGCACCGTGCTGGCCGCCGCGACGCTGACCATCATGGCCGCGGCGATCATCGCACCCAGCCTGCCCGCGATGCGGGAAGTCTTCTCCGGTACGCCCGGCGCCGGCCTTCTCGTGCGGCTGGCGCTGACCGTGACCTCCCTCGCGATCGCGATCAGCGCGCCGCTGTCCGGGATCGTCGCCGACCGCGTCGGGCGTCGTCCGCTGCTCCTGTCCGGCCTCGTGCTCTACGCGGTCGCCGGCACGGCGGGGTTCTTCGTGAGCGACCTCTATCTGCTGCTGGTCACCCGGGCCGGGCTCGGGCTCGCCGTCGGCGGGATCATGACCGCGGTCAGCACCCTGATCACCGACTGGTTCTCCGGCCCCGACCGCGCCTCGTTCCTCGGGCTCCAGCAGGCGTTCGCGAGTCTGGGCGGCGTCGTCTTCCTGCCGCTGGCCGGGCTGCTGGCCACGGTGGACTGGCAGGCGCCGTTCTGGATCTACTCGGCGTCGGCGATCGTGGCCGTCTTCGCGATCGTCTCTCTGCGTGAACCGCACCGGAACAGCTCCACGGCGACCGAGGTCCAGCGAACTCGGCTGCCAGGACGCATCATCGGCGTGTACGTCCTGGCGCTGATCGCGACGCTGGTCTTCTACATGGCGCCGACGCAATTGCCGTTCCTGCTGGAGGGCTTCGGCAGCGGCCCCGCCGTCATCGGCGCCGTGGTCGCGGGAAGCACGCTGACCAGCGTCGCCGGTGCGCTGTCCTTTCCCCGGCTGCGCGAGCGACTGAGCCCCGCCGCGATCACCACGCTCAGCGTCGCGCTGCTCGGGTCGGGCTGGCTGCTGGTCGGTACGGCGGGCGCGGTCGCCCAGGTCGTGGCCGGGCTGCTCGTCGGCGGCTTCGGCGTCGGCTTCGTCGTCCCGAACCTCAACCTGCGCCTGGCCGAGTTCGCCCATCCCGCGCAACGCGGCCGGGTGCTCAGCGGCCTGGTCACCGGGATCTTCCTCGGGCAGTTCCTGTCCCCGCTCGTCGTCCAGCCACTCGTCCAGACCATCGGCATCGCCGACGCCTTCACCTGGACCGGCGTCGCCATGGGAGCGGGCGCGGCGATCGCCGCTCTTCTCTCGAACCGAAACCACCGAAAGGAAGCACGATGATCTACCACGGCAACCGTTTCACCCTCCGGCCCGAGGCCTCCCCGGAACAGATCGAGGAAGCTCTGGAAAGTCTCCGTGATCAGGGCCGGGTCATCCCGTCGGTGAATTCCTTCGTCGTCGGCCGCGATTTCGGCGGCGAATACGAGTGGGGCGCCGTCTTCGTGATCGAGGATCTCGATGGCTACTGGGAGTACCTCATCCATCCGGCGCATCGGAACACCGACCGGGTCGGGCTCCCGCTGGTCGACAAGTTCGCGTCGTTCGACATCACCGACGACGCGGACCCGGAGATGGCCGCGAAGATCGCCGAACTGCACCAGCGCCGCTACGACAACGACGCCGAGCTGACCAAGCTGGTCTCCGATCTCGGCGAGTACTCCGGCAGCGCCGCGCCCGGAAAGCACGGTGCCTGACCGGGCGCGAGAACTACCGGTCAGGACACCGTGAAGGAACTGAGCACGGCCAGGTGGTCCGACGGCCAGCCGGTCCCGCCGCCGAACGTGCGGGTGCTCTTGGGCGTGATCGAGCCGCCACGGTAGAAGACGAAGTCGATCCGGTCCTGCGGTTCCGGCCTGCCCTGGTTGTCCTTGACCACCGGCGACCAGGTGTCGCCAGGGTCGGCGACGGGGTCGGGCCGCAGCTTCCGGTAGGAGTCGGTGAAACCGCGCGTGGTGAACGCCTTCGTGGTCGGCCAGGCAACCTCGTAACCGCAGTGCCTTGACTTGGCGGCCGCCGTCCAGTCCTGATGGGACGGACTGTTCAGGTCGCCGGCGACGATACCGGGGCTGCTGCCCGTCCACTCGGCGATCTGCTCGGCCTGACGGCGGCGGTTCGTCTCGTCGGCGAGGATCGTGCTGAGGCCGTCCTTGTCGAAGCACGCGTTGTACGGGCCGTATTTCGTGTAGTCCAGGTGGATCGCGTAGACCCAGACACCGGCGATCTTCGCCGTGATGGCCTGCGCGCCCGTGTCGCTCCAGGACTTCCAGTCGGTGTCCTGGATCGGCAGCGCGCTGAGCACGTCGATGTCCCAGCCGGGTTCGGTGTGCTGCCAGCCCAGCGCGTCGGCGATGGCTTCGGTGGCACCGCCGCCGGTCTCCGACAACGCCACCACGTTCGCGCCCGAAGCACGGATCTGGCTCACCACCGAACCGATCCCGCCGTGCGAGCCGCGCATCCAGATGTTGAAGCTCAGCACGGTGAGGTTCGTGGCGGCGGCCGGAACCGCGGTGCCCGCCATCGTGAGCACCAGGGCGGCGAGGACGCCGGCGAGGCGGCGTGGGGCGAAGGTCACGGGATCCTGGTCTACCGGTGGGCCGACGGGAAGTCCAGCCGTCAGGCGACTGTTCAGCGACTGGACACTTCGGGTGAACGAGCCGGCGAAGGGCTTCCGGTGAGCGTTCCCGCGCGTGGGTCGTGAGTGTGGCCTGAGCTTGATCAACGGAGGATCAGGGACGTTGAGTGTCCCCGATCCTCCGTTGATCAAGCTCCAAGACCGGCGCGACCTCGTGACGATCGAGGAATCGGGACACTGAACGTCCCGATTCCTTCATCGTCAACCTCGGGGCAGGCCGGGCAAATACCGGTCCGCTCCCACGCCATCTGCCACTCACGACCCCGAGCACGTCGCCTCGCCTTCGCTAACCCGGAAGCGAGCCACTGCCATCCGGTCCGGTCACGATGACACGGAGGCTGACGTCGGCCCCGAACGGGACGGCGATGACCTGCCAGGTCTGCGGCGATCCGACGTCGATCGTGGTCGTCGCCTTCTTGACCAGGGCCGGGACGCGGTCGACGGCCATTGCTCGGAGGTCGAACCACGGCACCTGGGCGTCGGTCGGCGCGAAGACCACGGTCAGCCGCCGCTCCTCGACCACCGCGGTGATCACCCGCGAGACGTCCGCTGTCCGCGCCAGCGCGTCGATCACCCGGCGCAACTCCCCCTCGCCCAGCAGCGACTGGTCGACGGTGACCGTGGCGGAGCCCGACGAAGACGTGGTCATGCTGGACTGGATTTCTTCCGCCCGCGCGGGCGCTTCCGGCGCGAACAGTTCCGCACGGAACAAGAACAGCACGAGCGCCGCACCGAGCAGCAGGCCGAGAAGCGTGAGCCCGCCGGACAAACAGCCCTCCGGCGGCTCTTGCACCAGACTGGACTCCGGAGCGGACTCGATCGAGGCTTCGGCCACGCGGCGCTCCCACTCCGGTGACAGCCGCTCTACGATCTTCGCCTTCCACAGCCGGTCCGGCGGGTACTGGACGACGATGATGTTGCCGGGCCGGTGGTTCGGGATGTCGACCAGGTTGACGCCGTGCTGGATCTCGACGCGGTGGGTCGCCGCGCCGTCGGGGGCGACGGTGAGGACGAAGTCGACCGGGACGTCGCCCGTTTCCGTGCCACCGGCACGCAGGCTCTCGATCTTGGCGAGCGCGACCACCGGGACGACCGCCGCCTCACGAGCGCGACGCGGGGCTCCGGCGAGGTAAAGCAGGATTCCGTAGACGAGGGGAAGCCCCAGGCCGGCGATGATCAGCGGGACGTACTCGATGATGATGCCGACGACGAAGGCGCACAGTGCCGTCCCGATGACGATTCCGGCAAGGAGGCCGCGGACGAGGGCGACCGGACCGAGGCGCGCGGGTGCTGGGACAGACATGAACGTAACTCCAGACTTTCAGGCCGCGGGCAGCCAGTCACTGAGGGCGGGATAGCGCCTGAGCGCCACGA
This sequence comes from Amycolatopsis sp. cmx-11-32, assembly GCF_047608695.1. NCBI lineage: Bacteria > Bacillati > Actinomycetota > Actinomycetes > Pseudonocardiales > Pseudonocardiaceae > Amycolatopsis > Amycolatopsis sp. cmx-11-32. The sequence continues at coordinate 662,615 of NZ_JADNQN010000003.1, forward strand.
AGATCTTCTTGTCGTCGGACGGCGAAGCCGGATCGAACAGCACTTCGGCGGTCGCGATCGTGGTGTCCCGGGTACGACGGGTCACCCAGTGTGAGACTCCCGCAGCGTCGACGAAGCGCAGCGTGACGGTCGTGCCGACGACCCGGGTCCCCGATTCGTCCCCACCGAGGTGCACCTTCACGTCGACGATCTGGGCAGGCACCCGGCGGCCGTAGCCCAGCATCCAGTCCCGGTTCCGGACCATCTCGGCGTACCGGCGGGAGACCTGGATGGCGTACCACAGCACGAGGAGCGTCAGAACGAGCATGCACGCGGGCACCCACAGGTCCGCGTAGTACATCGACCATCCCCAGAATTCCCACTTTTCGTCCGTGTGGAAGACCGGGTCGACCGCGATGCCGACGGCGAGAGGCGGAAGCCACTCCCGCGACGAAACCCAGATGCCGAGGGTACTCATCGCGAACACCAGTACGACCGGGAACACCGGTCCCGACGGGCGTCCCTGGTAACGCCGCATGGCGACACTGGCGAGGCTCGCCCCGGCGATCCCGCCGAAGACGGCGAAGGTTCCCCACACCGGGCCGTACGGCGGGTCACCGTCGCCGCGGTCGTCGAAAACGCTGTCGATCGCCATCGTCCGGATCATCTCGACGAGCGAGCCGAATCCGCGCCCGGCCAGGAATCCGCAGACCAGGGCGGCGGCCGAGGCCACGATCGCGCCGACGAGCAGGCGCCGGTCTCCCCTCCAGCGCTCGATGCGGTCGCGCCGGGCCCGGGCCGGGCCCACTGTGTTCATCACGCTCACCTCCGTTCGGACCGCACTCAGCGTCCTTCAGGACGGCCGCTACCGAACCCAGGTTTGCTTCCTAAGCTTATTAGGCAAATACATAATGGACTATGCTAATGTGGCGGACATGGCACGAGCGGGATGGACCACGGAACGCGTGGTCGTGGCAGGAGCGGAGCTGGCCGACGAGGTCGGCTTCGAGCAGGTGACCCCGACGGAGCTCGCCAAACGGTGCGGCGTCAAGACGGCGAGCCTGTACTCGCATGTGAAGAACGCCCAGGAGCTGAAGACCGAGATCGCCCTGCTGGCCTTGACCGAACTCGCCGACCTGGCTTCCACGGCGGTGGCCGGGCTGGCGGGCCGGGACGCGCTGATCGCCTTGGCGAACGTCCACCGCGACTACGCCCTCGAACATCCCGGCCGGTTCACCGCCGCGAGGTTCCGGCTCGCACCGGAGCGGGCCGCCACCAGCGCGGGCGTCCGGCACGCCGAGTTGACGCGCGCGATCCTGCGCGGGTACGACCTGGCCGAACCGCACCAGACGCACGCCGTACGGCTGCTGGGCAGTGTCTTCAGCGGCTTCGTCGGCCTGGAGTCCGCCGGCGGTTTCAGCCACAGCACCCCCGGCTCGCAGGAGAGCTGGACCGAAATCCTCGACGCGCTCGACGTCCTGCTGCGCGCTTGGCCACGAACGAAATGAACGAGAAGATGCTCACGACCCCGATCACCGCCGACCTCGTACGCGGCGCCCTTGACTTGGAGTACACCGAACGCGGCGTACTCCCCCACCGGCTTCCCGCGCGGGCCCGGCAGCAGATCCCCGACGGCCAGCTGGCCATGGCGGAGTCGCAGCCGTCCGGTGTACGACTGGTCTTCCGCACCACGGCAACGCTCGTCGAGCTGGACGTCATCGCCACCAAACGGGTCTACGCGGGCGTGCCACCCCGGCCCGACGGCGTCTACGAACTCCTCGTGGACGGGCGGCTCGCGGGACGGGCCAGCGTGACCGAAGGCGACACGCTCACCATCGACATGGCCAACGGCACCACGCGAACCCGGCCCGGCCCCGTGCGGACGCTGCGTTTCACCGACCTGCCAGGGGACGAGAAGGACGTCGAGATTTGGCTGCCGCATGACGAAAGCACTCAGCTGGTCGCGTTGCGGACCGACGCGACAGTCCACAGTGCACGGCCCCGCGATCGTAAGACCTGGTTGCACCACGGCAGCTCCATCAGCCATGGCTCCACCGCGGCGACCCCGACCGGGACCTGGCCCGCCCTGGCCGCGAGGCTCGCCGGCGTTGATCTGGTCAACCTGGGTTTCAGCGGCAGCGCGCTTCTCGACCCGTTCACCGCCCGCGCCATGCGGGACACACCCGCCGACCTGATCAGCGTCAAGATCGGCATCAACCTCGTCAACTCCGACGCGATGCGGCTGCGCGCGTTCGTCCCGGCGGTGCACGGTTTCCTCGACACCATCCGGGACGGGCACCCCACCACCCCGTTGCTGGTCGTCTCGGCGATCCACTGCGCGATTCACGAGCACACCCCCGGTCCCTGCGCCTTCGAGCCCGGCGGGCTGAGCGAAGGAAAAGTGCGGTTCACGGCCACCGGTGATCCCGCCGAGACCGCCGCGGGAAAGCTGACCCTCACCACGATCCGCGGCGAACTCGCCCGCATCGTCAAGGAGCGGAGCGCGACCGACCCGAACCTGCGCTACCTCGACGGTCTCGCCCTGTACGGCGAAGCGGACCAGGCCGCCATGCCGCTCCCCGACAACCTCCACCCGGACGCGGCGACGCACCGGCTCATCGGGGAACGGTTCGCCCGGCTCGCCTTCGACGGCTGGCCCTGAGTGGCGGTTCGGGTTCAGGTCTGTGAAGGAAGTCTTCCTCGGCCACACCTTCCATTACAGGAAGGCCCCCTTCACCGCGCTAGACGCCAGGGTCTCGGCAGAGTCAGGGTTTTGCAGGTCAGGCGGCTCTTCGTCGCGGCGAGAGGCTGACGATGTAGGCCGCGCTGCTCTCGGACCTTCGCGTTGACACCAGTCGCCACTCACGACCAAGTAGCGAACCCCGTACTGCCGTCCACGGCAGGCGGCACAGAGAACGATCTCTAGGCCGGGCGTGTGAACATACCCGTGTTACGGCGCCGCTTGCTATGCGCGGATACGTCGGTAGCCGTAGCGGCGCGGTACCTATCTTTCTTCCTGTCCAACGAAAGTCGGTACCCCGCGCCGGTGGACACGGATCACCCTGATCGACACCGGATCACCGGTGCCGGGCCACCTTGGCCATGCCCGGCTACCCCACTGTGTCCAGTGCGGCCACCCTTCGCGCTGGATCCTCCCTCGCGAAAGTGAGTTCCCGGTATGCGCACAAACCCCTTAGCCCGTACCGCCACCACATTGGTGGCCGCGGCCGCGGTCATCGGCTTCCTAGCCCCGTCCACGGCCACCGCCACCACCATCGAGGGCTACTCCCCCACCGTGCAGAGTGAAGCGGTGACGTCCCTCGCTTCGGACGCCGGGATCAGCCAAGCCGCCGCCGTCGACTTCCTTCGGGCGCAGACGGCAGCCGCCGAAACGGTGCAGAAGGTCACCGCCTCCCTCGGGACCCGTGCCGCCGACGGCTACCTCGACGACTCCGCCAAGCCCGTGGTGAACGTGCTGGACCAGGCCGCCGCGGACCAGGTGACCGCGACCGGGGCGCGGGCCCGCGTGGTCAAGCACTCCAGCGCGGCGCTGGCGGGGGCACAGAACGCCTTGCAGGCGCTGCCAACGGTCGCGCACACGTCGATCGGCCTCGACCCGAAGTCCAACCAGGTCGTGCTGACCGTGTCCGACGCGGCGAAGGGCTCCGAAGCCCTCGTGAAGGCGGCTGAAGCGCTGGGCGACCGGGTCCGGGTGGAGCGGACCACCGGCGAAATGCACACCGCGATTTACAACGGTGAGGCCATCACCGGCGGCGGTACCCGCTGCTCGGTCGGGTTCAACACCAACAAGGGCGGCCAGAACTACATCCTCGACGCCGGCCACTGCACCCGCGCGGTGTCGCAGTGGAACGTCGGACCGTCGCAGGGCGCCAGCTTCCCGACCAACGACTACGGCCTGATCCGCAACACCTCCGGCAGCGGCCCCGGCGCGGTCACCCTGTGGAACGGCTCGACCCAGCGGATCGCCTCCGCCGGTTCCGCGACCGTCGGGCAGAGGATCAGCAAGAGCGGCAGCACCACCCGACTCACCTCGGGCTCGGTGCAGCGGCTGAACGTCACGGTGAACTACGCCGAGGGCTCGGTGTACCAGCTGATCCAGACCAACGCGCTGGTCAACCCCGGTGACTCGGGCGGCTGCCTGTTCTCCGGCAGCATCGGCCTCGGCATCACCTCGGGCAAGGGTGGCGGGAGCTCGTACTTCCAGCCGATCGGCGAGGCGCTGAGCGCTTACAGCGTCACGCTCAACCCGTAACATCTCCCGAAGCCGGGTCCTGGTCAGTCCGACCGGGGCCCGGCTTCCGCCTGTGCGTGGAAATGGTCGACGGTGTGGTCGCGAAAGCGTCGGGCCGCGGCGGAAAGATAGGTGTCCTCGCGCCACGCGACGCTGAGCACGCGACGGCATTCGGGGTCGTCGACCTCGAGCCAGACCACCGTCGGACTGGTGTCGGCCCGCAACCCGAGGGAAGGCACGAACGCGATCCCGAGACCCGCGTCGACGAGCTGGAAGAGCACAGCGGCTTCCTGGCCTCGCAGGCGATGCGAAGTTCGAGGTCGGCCTTCGCGAACAGGTGATCGGCGAGCGCGCGCTGCCAGTAACCGGGCCGCGCGGTGAGGAACGGCTCTCCGTCGAGGTCCGCGAGGCCGACGCGACCACGTCCGGCGAGCCGGTGGCCGGATGGCACGCACAGCATCACGGGTTCGTTGAGCAGCACCCGGCTTGGACTTTTCGTCCAAGACGTATACAGTCAGTCTCGTGAGCAACGAGCATCCGTATCCCCCGGCCTTCCGCAGCGACGACCTGGTTTCCGTATCCGGACGGCTCGGCGTGACCGAGACCGGCGACCTGGTCCCCGGCGGCTTCGACGCCGAATGCCCGCAGGCCTTCGCCAACCTCGACGCCGCGCTGCGTTCGGTCGGCGCGAGCCGGGCCGACGTGGTGAAGGTCGTCGTCTATCTGACCGACATCGCCGACCGCGACGGCCTCAACCGCGTCTACGAAGAGTTCTTCGCCGAGCCCCGGCCAGCCCGCACCTGCGTCGGAGTGGCTTCCCTTCCCTACGGCGGCACTGTCGAAGTCGAGGCCCTCGCCCGAACACGCGATGTCTGAGCAGGACGCGATCCTCGACGCGCTCGCCCCGGTCGCCGGCGGCATCGCGGCGACGCTCGGCTCGTTCTGCGAGGTCGTGGTGCATGACTTCCGCCGTCCCGAGAAGTCGGTGGTGGCGATCGCCGGATCAGTCACCGATCGCAGTGTCGGCGGGTCGATGAGCGAGATCGGCATGGGTCTGCTCGCCCGTGGCGACGACGCCGAGGACGAGCTGAACTACGTCACCCGGACGGCCTCCGGGAAGCTGGTGAAGTCTTCGACCATGCTGCTGCGTGACAGCGGCGGCTCGGTGTTCGGTGCGCTGTGCGTGAACCTCGACGTCACCGCCTTGGGCCAGCTGCGGACACTGGTCGGCGAACTCGCCGACGTCGGCACCGCCGCCGCCGAAACGCCGACCACCACCTTCGGTGACAACGTCGACGCCGTGGTGGACGCGATCGTCGACGACCACCAGCTCCGGCTGAACAAGCCCTGGGCCGCACTCAGCCGCGAAGAACGTCTCGACCTGTTCCGCAGCCTGCACGCACGGGGCGTCTTCGCCGTGCGGCGGGCCGTGCCGCTGGTCGCGGCCCGGATCGGGATCTCCCGCGCCTCCGCTTACAACTATCTCGCCGAAATCCGTGATCAAGGAGCATCATGACCGCCCCCGTGACCATCGACGACATCCGCGACGCCGCCACCCGCCTGGCCGGTGTCGCGCACCGGACCCCGATCGTGCGTTCCCGCACCCTCGACGACCTCGTCGGCGCCGAGGTCCACATCAAATGCGAGAACCTCCAGCGCATCGGGGCGTTCAAGTTCCGTGGCGCCTACAACGCCGCCTCCCGGCTCTCGCCGGAGCAGCTGGCCAAGGGCATCGCCGCGTATTCCTCGGGCAATCACGCCCAGGCCGTCGCGCTCGCCGCGCGGGAACTCGGGAGCAGCGCGGTCATCCTGATCCCGGAGGACACCCCGCAGTCCAAGAAGGACGCCACCGTCGGCTACGGCGCCGAGATCGTCACCTACGACAGGTACACCGGCGACCGCGTCGCGATCGGCGAGGCGCTGGCGGCGGAACGCGGCCTGGCGCTCATCCCGCCGTACGAGCACCCGCACGTGATCGCCGGGCAGGGCACCGCGGCGCTGGAACTGCTGGAGGAAGCCGGTTCGCTGGAGACCCTGGTCGTCCCGGTCGGCGGCGGCGGTCTCATCGCGGGCAGTTCGACCGCCGCGAAGGCCGTGCAGCCGGGCATCCGCGTCGTCGGCGTCGAACCCGCCGCGGGTGACGACACCAAACGCTCGCTGGAAGCGGGCGAACGCGTCTCGATCCCGGTGCCGAGGACGATCGCCGACGGGCAGGCCGCCGAGATCCCCGGCGAGCTGACCTTCTCGATCAACCGGAAGCTCGTCGACGACATCGCGCTGGTCACCGACGACCAGGTCCGGGACGCGATGCGGTTCGCGTTCGAACGCCTGAAGCTCGTCATCGAGCCGAGCGGGGCGACCGGTCTCGCCGCGCTGCTCAGCGGGCAGGTGGCAGTTTCGGGCAAGGTGGGGGTGATCATCAGCGGCGGGAACGTCAGCCCTGAGCGCTTCGCCGAACTCGTCGCCACCCCGCCGCAAGTAGTCCTCTAGTTGCGGTACTTGCGCTTTGAACTACCGCAACTAGAGGACTACTTGCCGTAGGGAAACAGATCAGAGTCCGAGCCCGCCCGCCAGCACCGGCCAGGAATCACGCAAGGCCCGTTGCCAATAGGGCCAGCTGTGCGTGCCGTTGCCGTAGTAGTCAACGGTCACCGGGATCCCTCTGAGCTTCAGCCGATCCGTGAAGCTCACGGAAGACGACAGCGCCGCCGGTTCGAAGAAGTCGGACTTCCCTGGCGGGTCGAGCGGGCCGGTCTTCCCGTTTCCACAAGAGACATAGAGGGCCGTGCCGCGCAGGTCGTCGACGTGATCGAAGGGGTTGTTCGCCGACCACAGCGGCCGCATTCCCCAGCTGTCGCCCCAGAGTTCGAGGTAGTTGAAGATTCCCGCGCGGGCCAGGATTCCTTGGATGAACAGGGGCGCCCCCTGGTTCAGCGTGTTCGGCACACCGCTGTAGGACGCCGCGGCGGCGAACATCCCCTTGTGCTTGAACGAATACGCGAGCGCGCCGTACCCGCCGATCGACAGCCCCGCGATCGCCCGGCGCACACCCGCGCGATAACCGCGTTCGACGAGCTGCCGTACTTCCAAGGTGTGGAAGGTGTCCCAGTCGGGAGTGCTCTTCAGTCCGAAGTTCCACCACTTCGTGTACATCCCGGCGGGTCCGCCGGTCGGCATGACGACGAGAGCGTCCTTGTCCGCGGTGAACGCCTTGACGTCAGTGAACTGGTCCCACGAGCGGTAATCGACCGGTTCGCAACAGCCGTGCAGCAGGTACAGCGCCGGCCAGGTCCGCGTGGGTTGCGCGGCCCAGCCGGTCGGGACCAGCAGGCGGACCATGCCGGTGGTGCCGAGCGCGGGCGAACTGATCTTCAGGTCGACCGTGCGCGCGTCCAGCCACGTCTCCTCGACGACCTTCGCACCGTTGTCGGCGGTGACCCTCGCGGGAGCCGCGATCGCGGGGACCGAGCTTCCGAGCAGGGCGACCACGGACAACATCAGCAGGCCCCATCGCCGCCTTCGGTTCATCACTTCTCCTCGCTCACAAAGGGATGTTTCCGTGCTTCTTGGCCGGGAGGGTCTGCCGTTTGGTCCGCAACGCGCGCAGGGCCCGCGCCACTTGCAGGCGGGTCTGCGACGGCGCGATGACCTGGTCGACGTAACCGCGTTCCGCGGCGAGGTAAGGGTTCGAATGCCGTTTGCGGTACGCCTCGGTGAGCCGCCGCTGTTCGACGGACCGCTGTTCCGGGGGCATCGCGGCCAGTTCGCGCCGGTGCAGCACCCGCACCGCGCCCTCGGCGCCCATCACCGCGATCTCCGCGGTGGGCCAGGCCATGTTGACGTCGGCGCCGAGATGTTTCGACCCCATCACCGCGTAACCGCCGCCGTAGGCCTTGCGGATCACCACGGTCACCTTCGGCACGGTCGCCTCGGCGTAGGCGTAGATCAGTTTGGCGCCGCGGCGGATGATGCCGTGCCGTTCCTGGTCCGCGCCGGGCAGGTAGCCGGGGACGTCGGCGAGGGTGAGGATCGGGATGTTGAAGGCGTCGCAGAACCGCACGAACCGCGCGGCCTTCTCCGAGGCATCGATGTCGATCACGCCCGCCTGATGCCGCGGCTGGTTGGCCACGACCCCGACCGTGCGGCCCTGCACCCGGCCGAAAGCGCAGATCATGTTGGGCGCGAAGGCACTGTGCACCTCGGTGAACTCGCCGTCGTCGACGAGGCGGAGGATCACCTCTGCCATGTCGTAGGCCTGGTTCAGCGAATCGGGCACCAGCCGGTCGAGTTCGAGATCGGCGGCGGTGAGTTCGGGAGAGGTGTCGTCGGCGTAGTCCGGGGCGGCGTCGAGGTTGTTCGACGGCAGGTAGCCGAGCAGGGTCTGCACCCAGTCGATCGCGTCCTGTTCGTCGGCGGCCCGGTGGTGGGCGTTCCCGGAGACCTCGCTGTTCACCGCGGCGCCGCCGAGTTGCTGTGCGGTGACCCGCTCGCCGCTGACCGCGTGCACGACGTCCGGCCCGGTGACGAACATGTGCGCCGTCTCGTCGACCATCACGGTGAAGTCGGTGATCGCCGGCGAGTAGACCGCTCCACCGGCACAGGGACCCATGATCAGCGAGATCTGCGGGATGACGCCGGAGGCGAGCGCGTTGCGTCTGCCGAGTTCGGCGTAGTAAGCCAGCGAGACGACGCCTTCCTGGATCCGGGCGCCGCCGGAATCGTTGATCCCGACGACCGGGCAGCCCAGTGTCATCGCCAGGTCCATCACCTTGAGGACCTTTTCGCCGAAGACCTCGCCCATGCTGCCGCCGAACACGGTGAAGTCCTGCGAGAACACGCAGATCTGCCTGCCGTCGATGGTGCCGTGCCCGGTCACCACGCCGTCGCCGTAGGGCCGGTTGGCGTCCATCCCGAACTCGGCGCACCGATGCCGGGCGAACTGGTCGAGTTCGACGAAGGAACCCGGGTCCAGCAACAGGTCGATGCGTTCGCGCGCGGTCAGCTTGCCCTTGGCGTGCTGGCGGTCGACCGCGCGTTTCTCGGCGATCCGGACGGCTTCGTCCTGCCGGGCGGCGAGATCGGCGATCCGGAACGCCGTCGTCGGAGCGAACGGGACGTCGGTCATGGCCGCACCGCCCTCGGTGCCGCGAGCCGCGCCGCGAGCGCCGCGGCGACCACCTCGACGTGCGGCGGATCGATCATCGACAGGTGGTCGCCCGGGACGCGCACGACCTCGAGATCGGCGCAGAAGGCGTCCCAGCCGAGGGCGTCGTCGGTACGCAGGTAGCGCGGGTCGAGGGTGGTGGTCAGCGGATGCGGTTCTCGCGCCCGCATCAGCAGCACCGGTCCGGCATACGGCTCCGGGTCGTAGCGTTCGGCCACCCGTGCGTCCACATAGGACTCGTATTGGTGCCGCAGCACTCCCTGGCCCATTCCGGGCACCTGCGCGGCCAGCTTGGCGATCACCAGCCGGATCTGTTCGTCGTCGCCGAGCCGGACGAGGTCCGCACGCGGGATGTCCAACGGCACGCCGTAGGTCTGCTCGACGTGCTCGGCGAACCGGTCGAACCGGTCCAGCAGGATCTCGTGCGCCGGTATCCCGGGTGCGGGCAACGGCAGGATGCTGTCGATCATGAACACGAGGTCGACCCGCTCCCCCGCCGCGGTCAGCCGCCGGGCCGTCTCGTAGGCCAGGCAACCGCCGAACGACCAGCCGCCCAGCCGGTACGGCCCCCGCGGCTGGATCTGCCGGATCACCTCGAGATAGCAGTCGGCCTTGCCCTCGACGGTGTCCTCTTCGTCGATTCGTTCGAGGCCGTAGACGGGCCTGCCCGCCGGCAGCAGGCGGACGAGTCCGTCGTAGACGCTCGTCGGGCCGCCCGCCGGATGGAACAGGAACATCGGATCGGTGCCGCCTTCGCGCAGTGGCCGGACCGGACAACCCCCGCGTCCCTCGATCCGGTCACGCAGCAGATCGGCCATCGCCGCGATCGTCGGTGTGACGAAGAGCCGGTCGACGTCGGGGACCGTGCCGAGCAGGCCGGCGAACGCCGAGCGCAGCCGCTCCGCGCCCTCGGAATCGCCTCCCACGGCGAAGAAGTCTTCGTGGACGCCGGGTTCCGTGCCGCCCAGTTCCGCCTGCCAGTGCCGGGCGACCCAACGTTCGGCCGGATCGCGGGGTCCGAGCACCACGCTCGACCCGGCGGGCCGGGCGCTCCCCCCGCCGAACCCGGCCTCTTCGGCGAGATGGTCGGCGAGTTCGGCCAGGCTGGCGCCGCGCAACAGCAGCGGAATCGGCAACGGCAGGCCGAAGTCGCGTTCCACCACGCCCCTGGCGCGCATGGCGGTCAGAGAGTCCAGGCCGAGCTGGGTGAGCGAGACGTGCCGGTCGATCTCGTCCGCGGCGAGGCCGAGCATCCCGGCGACGAGCCCGGCGAGGTAGTCGGCCAGCATCTCGCGGGCGGCTTCCGGCAGGACCGCCCGGAGTGCGTCCAGTCCGTCCCAAGTGGACGGTCCGGAATCCGGTTCCTCCCCCGGTACCAAAGTTTCGAAGAACGGTCGTTCAGCGAGACGCGGGAAGAGAGCCAGCACGGTTCCGGCGTCGACGCGGGCGATGCCGGTCGCCACGCGGCCTCGCGTCAGCACGGCGTCCATCGCCGCCAGCGCCTCCTCCGTGCCGAGTGGTTCGAGCACCGGGTTGCGGCTGCCGACGGCCGCTCCGGCCTCGCCCCAAGCTCCCCAGCCGATGGTCGCGGCCGGAAGTCCCGCCGCCCGCCGCCACGTGACGAGCGCGTCCACCCAGGCGTTCGCGGTGGCGTAGGCGGCCTGGCCCGGTGAGCCGAACAACGCGGCCGCCGACGAGTACGTCAGCCACCAGTCGAGTTCGTATCCGGCGGTCGCCTCGTGCAACCTCCAGGCTCCCAGCGCTTTCGCCCGCCAGACGGTCTCGACCGCGCCGTCATCGACCGTGACGGCGGCACCATCGGACAGCACACCGGCCGCGTGCAGCACGCCGCGCAACGGCAGACCGCCTTCCGTGGCCGCCTCGACCAACGCCTCGGCCGTCCCCGGCTCGGCGATGTCGCCTGCCACCACCCGGACGTCGGCGCCAAGTCCACGCAGATCCGCCAGCATCGGTTCGACGTCCTCGGTCGCGCCGCGCCGTCCGGAGAGGACCAGCCTGCCGGCACCGCGTCCGGCGAGCCAGTCCGCCGCCACCAGACCGAGGCCGCCGAGCCCGCCGGTGATCACGTAAGCGCCGTCGCGCACGACGGTTTCATGGACGGGTTCGCCGAGGTCCGGACGGGCGAGCACCCTCGTGTACCGGATGCCCTCGCGCCACGCGATCTCGTCGTCCGGCGCGTCCGCGCGAATCTCCGCCATTAGCGTGGCGACCCACACCCGGGCGGGATCCGGCTCGGCGTCGAAGTCGACCTGGCTCGCCCGCAGCTCTGGATGTTCGAAGGCGAGGACCCGGATCAGGCCGCGCAGCGAGGCCTGACCGGGGTCACCGCGCTCACCGGGTTCGACGGCCGACGCCCCCGCGCTGACCAGCCACAATCGCGGAGGGCGCACCGCTTCGGCCAGTTCAGCGAGAACACCGGAGAGCGTGACGACCACTTTTCCGGCCCGCATCGGGTCGGGCACGCCCGTGGTGGCGACACACGCGAGCACACCCGTCACCTCACGGGATCGCAGGAGTTTCGCCAACGCGGCCCGGTCTCCGAGCGGGACGATCGCCAGCTCGTCCCCGGACTCGGTGAGCTGCTCGCGCAACGCCGTCAGCCAAGGCCTGCCCTCGTGTTCGCCGTCGTGCAGCACGACCCAGCTGTGCGTGCCCGGTTCCGCCGCGGGAAGTTCGGCCTGCCGCCAGACGGTCTCGAACAGCAGGTCCGTCATCGGCACCGGCAGGGACGAACGCCGGAACCGCCGGCAGTAGACCTCACGGAACTCGACCAGGACGTTGTCGTGCGCGTCGACCAGCTGGACGCTGCCGACCAGGCCGTCACCGGCCGGATCGAGCGAGTCGAGCACGGCGTCGACCCGGACACCGCGGCTCGGGTCGCCTGCCAGGACGACCTCGCCGAGGGTCAGCGGCAGGAAGACACCTTCGGCCTCGTGCAGCGCGTCTCCACCGGCCGCGGCCAGCGCGTGCAGGCAGGCGTCGGCGATCACCGGATGCAGGACATAGGCGGGGTGATCGGCGGGCATGGTGATCGACGCCGATGCCCGGCCGGGCGCGGCCGAAACGCCGCGCAGCCCGCGGAAAGCGGGACCGTAGCTCTGTCCCATCCCGGCCAGCACCTGATAGAGGTCGACCGGCCGGGCGTCCTCGGCGACGGCACCGAAGGGCACCACCGTGGTATCCCCGGTACGGACGCGGGCGGTGGCGTGCCGGATCCAGCCGCCGTGCGCGGACCGCGCGTAGACGTCCACTTCGGACGGTCCTGAACCGGTGCTGAGACTGGTCGTCACCTCGGTGTGGGCGGCGAGCGGGAGCACCCGGTGCAGTTCGAGGCCACCGACGCGCAGTTGCCCTCCGGGCCGCTGGACGGCCTTGGCGGCCGCGAGCGCGAGTTCCAGGAATCCGGCGGCGGGGAACAGCGGGACCCCCATCGCCGCGTGGTCGGCAAGCCATGGCAGCACCGCGGTCCCGACGTCCGCGCGCCACAGGTGTCCACCGCCGGTCGGCAGTTCGATGTGGACACCCAGCAGCGGATGCGCGCCACCGGAACCGGGCCGGGAGGCCGCGCGCCGCGGCCAGAACCGTTCGTGCCGCCAGCGCGGGGCGGGCAACGCGACCGGGACCGGGCGGGGGCCACGGGCGTCGAGCACGCCGGGCACGCCGAGAGTGTGGAGCCGGGCGAGCGTGGTCAGGAACGCCGTCCGCTCGTCGCTCTTGCGGCTCGCGGACGGCAGCGCGAGCGCCCCGGTGCTCTGCTCGATCGCGGCCAGCGCCACCGGATGCGGCGAGATCTCCACGAACACGCCGTACCCGTCGGCGGTCGCCGCCGCCAGCGCCTGACTGAACCGGACCGGACGGCGCAGGTTCGCCGCCCAATAGTCGACGTCGAATATCGGCGTCCGCCGTGGATCGTCGAGAACGCTGCTGTAGCAAGGGATCTCGGCCGGTCGGGGAGAGAGCACGCCGAGGCCGGCCCGGAACCGGTCGAGCACGGCGTCGACGGCTTCCGAATGCCCGGCACCCCGGACCGGCAGCCGCCTCGCGAGCCTGCCGAGGCTCTCGACGTGCGAGACCAGCGCCTCGACCTGATCCGCTGCGCCGCTGACGGTGCACTGGACCGGCGACGCGTAGACGGCGATGGTGACCCCGGGGAATTCCGCTTCCAGGTCGGCCAGTTCGGCCGGGGACAGTTCGACCACGGCCATCGCGCCGTCGCCGGTCGCGTCGACCTCCGCGAGCAACCGGGCCCGGGTGGCCATCACGCGCAGGCCGTCCGCGACGTCCAGCGCCCCCGCGACGACGGCGGCCGCGACCTCGCCCATCGAATGCCCGAGCACCGCGGCCGGGACGACGCCGTGCGCCCGCCAAAGCCCGGCGAGGGCGAGGTGCATGCCGAACAACGCGAGTTGCGTCGCGCCGAGGTCCGGCAGGTCGCGCTCACCGGAGAACACCTCACGCAAGGAAAACCCGGCTTCGGCCCGGAACACCGGATCGAGTGCCTCGACCTCGGCGCGGAACGCGGGTTCGGTACGCAGCAGGAGGCGGCCCATCCCGGGCCATTGGGAGCCGTAGCCGGAGAAGACGAACACGACACCGGGCACGGGCCCGGCCTCGGCGGCGGTCAGTTCGCGCAACGCGGCGGCCGCCCGAGCACGCCCGTCGGCGACCACCGTGCCGCGCACCGGAAGATGGTCCCGGCTCCGAGCCAGTGTCGCGGCGACGACGTCCAACGGCACCGCGGCGTTGGCGGGGTCTTCAAGCCAGTCCGCCAGGTCGGCCGCCCGCGCCCGAAGTACTTCGGGCGACCGTGCCGACAGCGCGAGCACCTGCGGACCTTCGGCTTCCTTACCGCGAGCGGGGAACGACGCGGCAGGCCACTCTTCGAGTACGACATGGGCGTTGGTGCCGCCGAAGCCGAACGCGGAGATCCCGGCGCGCGCGACGCCGGAGTACCGCGGCCAGTCCGTCCCGGCGCCGACCACCCGCAGGCCGAGACCGGCGAAATCGATGTACGGGCTGGGTTCGCGATGGTGCGGGGTCGGCGGCAGCCGCCGGTGGAGCATCGCGAGGACGACCTTGATCAGCCCGGCGATCCCCGCCGCGCCTTCGAGATGACCCAGATTGCCCTTCACCGAGCCGATCAGGAGCGGGCGGCCGGGTTCGCGTCCGGTTCCGAGCACCTCGCCGAGCGCGCCCGCCTCGATCGGATCCCCCAGCGCGGTGCCGGTTCCGTGCGCCTCCACGTAGTCCACCGAGGACGGGTCGACGCCCGCGGCCGCATACGCGTCCCGCAGCAGCGCGGCCTGCGCGTCGGGACTGGGCGCGACGAGGCCGTTGGACCGGCCGTCGGAGTTCACCGCGCTGCCGCGGATGACCGCGAGCACGCGGTCCCCCGCGCGGCGGGCGGCCTTCAGCGGTTTGAGCACGACCACACCGCAGCCCTCACCGCGGGCGATGCCGTCGGCGGCGGCGTCGAAAGGCTTGCAGTGACCGTCGGGAGCCAGCACCCCGGCACGCTGGAAGGTCGCGGTCACGGCGGGCGTGAGCAGCAGGTTCACCCCGGCGGCGAGCGCCGTCCCGCATTCGCCGCTACGCAGGCTCTGCACCGCCTGATGCACCGCCACCAGCGAGGACGAACAAGCGGTGTCGAGGGTGAGGCTGGGCCCCCGCAGGTCGAACAGGTACGAAAGCCGGTTGGCGGCGATGCTCGTCGCGGCTCCGGTGGCGGACCAGACGTCGACTGCGGTGGGGTCGGTCATCGTCAGGTGGCTGTACTCGCCCGCCGAGAGCCCGACGAACACCCCGGTCCGGCTTCCCCGCAGGGTGGACGGCGGGATCCCGGCGTGTTCCAGCGCCGCCCAAGCGACTTCGAGCAGCATCCGCTGCTGTGGATCCATCGTTTCGGCCTCACCCGGCACGATGCCGAAGAACTCGGCGTCGAAGCCGGCGATGTCGCCGAGGAATCCACCTCGGCCCGGAAGCCAGTCGAGGCCGGTGTCCCAGCGGTCTGCCGGGATTTCGCGAATGCCGTCGCGTCCGGCGTCCAAGAAGCGCCAGTACCCCTCCGGAGACTCGGCACCGCCCGGCAGGCGACAGCCGACACCGACGATCGCGACCGGCTCTTCCGCACGGCTTTCCACGCTCGCGACGGCTTTACGGTCCACTGTGGACAGTCGTCCGGCGAGAGCGGTGATCGTCGGGTACTGCCACACCAGGGTCGGCGGCAGCGGACGGCCGAGGTACCGGCCAAGATCGGCGGCGAGCTCCATCGACTCCCGCGACGACAAGCCGCTTTCGTGCAGCGGGCGGTCCGGATCCACCTGATCCTCTGGCACTCCGGTCCGCTCCGCCACCCGTGTGATCAGCCAGTCACGGATCTCCGCGTTCACCCGAGCCGCCGTGCGGCCCGCAGGCCATCCACATAGGACTTCCGGCAGAGGGCGCGGCTGATCTTGCCGCTGGAGGTACGCGGAACCGCACCCGGTTCGAGGAAGACGACGTCGTACGGGCGTAGGCCGTGCGCGGCCGAAACCGCTCTCCGGATCTCCGCCGTCGCCACGGTGACGTCGTCCTGGAACCCCTTGGCCCGCTCCAGCACCACGACCGCCGCTTCACCGTCTTCGTGCTCGATCGCGAAGGCCGCGGCGGAATGCGGCCGGACCGCGGGATGCGTCTCCACGGTCTGTTCGATGTCCTGCGGGTAGTGGTTACGGCCGTCGACGATGACGAGATCCTTCAGCCTGCCGGTCATGAACAGCTCACCGTCGTAGCGCGTGCCGAGGTCTCCGGTCGCCAACCAGCCCACACCGGACTCGGGATCGACCGGCGGCAGGCCGAAGACGGCGGTGGACGCGGCGGGCCGCCCCCAGTAGCCCACGCCGACGTTCGGACCGCTGACCTGGATCTCCCCCACCCGGCCCGGTTCGACGAGCGCGCCGGTGACCGGGTCGGCGATGCGGATCCGCTGGCCTGCCGGAAGTCCGCAGGAGACGAGCGTGGTGGACACCGCGCCCGGTCCGGCGGGGATCGCGAACCCGGCGGCGAGCCGGTCGCGGTCGAAGGTGACCTGCCGCGGTGCCTCGCCCGCGTCGGTGACGGAGACGAGCACGGTGGCCTCGGCCAGCCCGTAGGAGGAACGGTGCACCTCGGGGCGCAGTCCGCACTCCGCGAAGGCGTCGTGGAACTTCGCGATGGTCGCGGGCAGGACGGGTTCGCTTCCGTTGATCAGCGAGACGACGCGGCTCAGCTCGAGATAGCTCTTCTCGTCCTCGGTCACCCGCGAAGCACTGTAGCCGTAGGCGAAATTGGGGGCCGCGCTGATCGCGCCGGGGCTGGCCGAGAGTGCCCGCAGCCAGCGGGACGGACGTTCGAGGAACGCGAGCGGGTCCATCAGGACCGAGGCCACTCCCGCCGCCATGGGCGCGCCGATGCCGAGGATCAGGCCCATGTCGTGGAAGAGCGGCAGCCAGCTGACGGTGGACGTCGCCGAGGTCTCGATCGCGTAGGCGTCGCAGGCCTGGCGGGCGTTGGTGAGCGCGTTGCGGTGGGTCAGCATCACTCCCGCCGGGGTCCGCGTGGAACCGGACGTGTACTGCAGGTACGCCAGTCCGTCCGGTTCCGGTCGCGGCCAGGAACGTTCACCGGCCGCGACCGGGGCTGGGGTGTCGACGGCGAGCACCGCGGGGCGCTCGATGTCCGTCGAGGAGAGGAAACCGGAAACGCCGTCGATTCCGTCGTCGGTCGTGAGCACGACGCGCGGCGCGCAGTCGGCGAGCACGGCGGCCAGCCTGCCCGCGTGCCCGTGGAGATCCGGGGCGAACAGGGGGACCGCGACCAGCCCGGCCCGGATCGCGCCGAGGAAGGCGACGACGTAGTCGGCGGACTGCCGGGCCAGGATCGCCGCCCGCTCCCCAGGGGTGGCGAAAGCCGCCAGCCGTGTGGCGAGAGCACCGACCCGGTCGTCAAGTTCGCGCCAGGACAGGGTGATCGCCCGGCCGTCCGAGCCGGTCCGATGGTCGAGGTAGGTCACGGCGACCTCGTCGCCGAGCCGCCGGGCCCAGTACTCCAGCAGGGTCGCGAACGACTCCCCGCCGGATGCGTCGTCCTGCCCGCGGGTGGTGACGACCGTTTCCGAAATGGTTTCCATAGCCCCTCGTTTGACGACGTGAGCAGGAGCAGGTGAATTCAGAACGGCACCGTTGCCGAAAATCGGATCCCATTCCGGAGACCGTTCTCTATCTGCCGGGAACTGTATGGATCGGCCGGGAAGAGTGTCAATGAAAGGAGTACGAAACGCTGATGCCGGTGCGGTCATGCTCACCGGGAAGAGAGAAACGGGTCACCCCGCTTGTCACTTCGGGACGGACTTTGCCCCGTCCGGCCGCTCAGCAGTCGAAACGCGAGGATCGCGCCGACGAGTTGCAGCGCCGCCGCGGTCAGCAGGCCCGCTGTATACCCACTGGCCAAGGCGGGTGCGGGACCTTCGTCGAGCTTCGCCGTGCGCACCACCGTCAGCACGGCCCCGATCAGCGCGACCCCCAGCGCGCTCGACAGTTCACGAGACGCGGTGAGCAGGCCCGAAGCGGTACCGGCGTGCTTCCCCGCCACGACTTCCAGCGCATGCGAGGTCAGCGGCGTGGTCAGCGCGGATCCGGCGCCGATGAGCACCAGTCCGGGAATCCTCGGGAGCACCTCCGGGACGTGGTTGACCGCGGCGACCGCCAGCAGTCCCGCGGCGACCGTGGCCAACCCCACCGCGACAGTCCGATGTGGACCGAATCGCGGCACCGCCCAGGGCACCAGCGGGGTCGCGGCGACGACCGCGACCGCCACCGCGACCAGCGGCAATCCGGCGAGCATCGGCCCGAGCCCGAGGGATTCCTGGTGCAGCAACGGGGTGAAGAAGAAGACCCCCGAGACGCCCAGTCCCCACAGCAACTGCACGATGAGCGAGCCGGTGAAGACCCGATGACCGGTCAGTTCCGCGGGCACCAGCCGCTCGCGCGCGTGTCTTTCCTTGCGCACGAACCAGATCGCCAAGCCCGTCCCGGCTGCGCCGAACGCCGCGGGCAGCACCGCGCCGCCCTCGCCCAGTTCCACCACCGCCGCGGTGACCAGGACCATCCCGGCGGTCACCACCAGCATCGACAGCGCGGCGGGCCGTGCTCTCGATCCCCGATCACGACCGGTGGTGTCGACCGTGCGCAGCAGGACCAGCATCGCCGCCACGAACGGGAGATTGACGAAGAAGATCCAGCCCCAGCCCAGGTACTCGCTCAGCACGCCGCCGAGTGTCGGGCCGAGTGCCAGCGCGACCGCGAGGCAGGCCGTCCACACCGTCGCGCCGAGGGCCCGTCCTCGCGCGTCGAGATTCGTCCGCAGCAGACTGAGCAGGGCCGGGACCAGGAACGCCGCGGCGGCGCCCTGCAGCACCCGCGCGGAGATGACGAGCCACGCCGTCGTGGCCAGCCCGCCGGCGGCCGCTCCGGCGCCGAACGCGAGCAGCCCGGCCCGCAGGGTCGCGGCCTGCCCCCAGCGGTCGACCAGCGTGCCCGCCACCGGCAGCAGGCCGGCGAACGGGAGCATGTACCCGATGCTCACCCATTGCAGAGCGGGCAGATCGAGGTCGAGGTCGCGGGCGAGCGAGGGCGCGCCCGCCGCGACGATCGTGTTGTCGAGGGTGGTGACGAACGCCCCGAGCGCGATCATGACCAGCGTCGGAATCATTTCTCACCTCGCGAGTAATAATGACGGTCAAAACCGTCTTTACCACTCACGACACCATCACCCTTACTCGAGTGATAACTCCTGCTTTCCCCTTTGATGTCCCCGCGACAGAACCTCACGAATGTGAGCCCGGTTGTTGCCAACTTCCTCACGCGAGTGAGTACATCTCGTTCGCGTACGTCGTCGTGCGGCAAGGAGTGACCATGACCCTGGAGGAGATTCAGCAGGCCGTCCCCGAGTACGCCAAACCACCGGACGGGACGATCCGTGAGAGGCGGTCAGCGTTGGTCGACGGCAGGCCCGTGAAGGTCGCCTTCCCTACCTCGCCTACCGGGCGTGGGGAGCGGATCACCCACAACCTCGCCGCGCGAAGGGGACTTCCCGCATGGCATGCGGGGAAAGTCCCCTTCACCCCGCACAGGCAGGGCAACGCCACCAGCGACTCAGAGCCAGCCAAGACGTGACGCCTGTGCTCCCAGCTGGAACCTGGTCTGCGCGCCCAGCAACTGCTGCAGACGGCTGATCCGCCGGAGCACCGTGCGCTCGCTGACGCCGAGTTCGCGCGCGATCGCCTCGTCGGTCAGGCCGCCGCTCAACAACGCGAGTAGCCGACGAGTGGCGAGCGTCGGTTCCCGCGCCGCTTCCGCGCCGTCCGGCCCGCCTGCCCGGACCGGCACGGCCAACCGCCAGAACGATTCGAACAGCTCGATCAGCGCGCACAGCAGCATCGACGGATGGATCAGCAACGCCAGCACGTCGCCGGCGTCGGAGTTCGGGACGGCGATCAGCGCCCGGTTGCTGTCGGCGATCACCAGTTTCAAGGGCAGCCTGAGGAACACCCTTGCCTGCTCCCCGAGGGCGATACTCGACTGCACGTGGGCGAAGCCGTCGTCGTCCTGGAGCACGGCCGAGTCGTAGACGACGCGGTAGCCGATGCCGCGCGCCATCGAACCCGGTTGCACCGTGCTCACCTCGGATTTCGGGCTCATGTAGGACCCTGGATCCAGCGCGACGATGTCCACGCCCGCCTGGGTCTGCATGGCCTCGAACGTGGCGATCACCTCGTCGCGGCTGTGCAGCACCTCGACGAAGTCCGCGTCCCGGCCGGTCCGCAGGGAGTAGGCGGCGCCGAGGACCTCGGCCGCTTCCCGCGCGCGGACGGCGGCGGCCTCGTGCTGCGCGGCGAACGCCGAGAGCGCCGCCCGTGGCGGGCGCACCTCGACCCCGGCCGCACCGGCTCGGACCAGGCCGAACCGTTCCAGTTCGGTCAGCTCGGCACCGGGCGTGATCGGGTGCCCGTCCAGCAGGGCCCGGTACAGCTGCTCCGCCTCCATCGACAGGCCCCGCGACTCGGCCGGCATGACGCTTTCTCCTCCCCCACCCGGGATTGACGCCCTGACATCGATGTCAGGCGTCGCGGTGTCTGCTTCCACTCACCGGTCCTGAGGGAGAAAGCGGCGAGCTCGTGCGCCTGAACCAGTAACGAAAGGATCACAGATGCACGCCGAAGAGGCTCCCGCGAACCGGATCGGGTCGCGGGAGCCTCCGTTCAGCGCTTCGGGGACTAGCTGTTGGCGGGCATCCCGTTCTCGTCGGCCTCCGGCGTGGCGGTGCCTTCGAGCAGCTCACGCACGATCTCGTTCGCCTTGCGCACCTGGGGCGTGATCATCTTGAGCTTGATCTTCCCGTCGTGCCCGAGGTTGCCGCCGACCTCGACCGTCTGGTCCTCCCCCGGCAAGGGCAGCCCCTGGCAGCCGGTGAACTTCTTCTTCGGCGTCAGACCGGTCTGGAAGTAGGCGACGATCGGGTCGTCGACGCAGTCGGTGTTGTACGGGAAGATCCCGTGGCTGCCTTCGTTGTCGACGCTGATCATCTTGGCGCCCGGCAGGCCGTTCGCGGTGGCGAGCGCGCCCTCGTACGGCGTGGCCGCGTCGAGTTCGGTCTGCGCGATCAGCAACTTCGGGAACGTCTTCCGGTCCGGCGCCGGTTTGGCGTTGGTGGTCGGCCAGAACGCGCACAGCGGCGCGCCCGAAAGGGCCATGATCGGCGCGATGAACGGCGCGTTCACGGTCAGGTCGGCCTGCCAGTAGTTCCAGTAGTGCAGATTCTGGTTCCACTGGCCGTCCTGGCAGCGGATCGCCTCGAACGCGGCGTCCCAGGTCTCGACTTCGGCACCGCCCTGGTAGGAGGCCTTGCGTTCGACCGAGTCCTTCTTCGCGATGGCCTCCAGCGCGTTCTTCTTGCCCTTGGCCAGGAACGCCTTGTTCGCGTCCGTCAGCCCGGGCGTGGTCAGCGCCTCGGCGACGACCTGCTCGAGCTTCTCCGCGTCGGT
Organism: Amycolatopsis sp. cmx-11-32; assembly: GCF_047608695.1. Taxonomy (NCBI): domain Bacteria; kingdom Bacillati; phylum Actinomycetota; class Actinomycetes; order Pseudonocardiales; family Pseudonocardiaceae; genus Amycolatopsis; species Amycolatopsis sp. cmx-11-32. The sequence continues at coordinate 684,089 of NZ_JADNQN010000003.1, forward strand.
CCCGGCGGGAGCGGGCTTCTTGGCCAGCGCGGCCACCATGGAGGCGGCCGACGGGTACTGGTTGGTGTTGTACATCGCGGGGATGATGAACCAGGCGGCGTAGAGCATGCCCGTGAACTCCCGGGTGCCGCCCGCCTTCTCCCAGTTGCGGCGGATCTCCAGCGGGTCGGTGCCCGTCTTGTATTTGGCGTCGTTGCGCGCCATGTAGGGCAGCAGCGCTTCCTGGAACTGGCGGTCACGGCTGCGCGGCTGCAGGTCCCAGGTCTTCTCCAGCGTCGAGCGGCTCGCGTCGGTCGACGAGTCCAGCAGGAACCGGTGCGCCTTGCCAGGGAACGTCGTGGCGTACCAGGTGCCGAGCCACGTGCCGTACGAGTAACCGATGTAGCTGGTCTTCTTCTCGCCGAGCAGCACCCGGATGAAGTCCATGTCGTACGCGGTCTGCTCAGTGTTGATGAACTTCGTCAGCGGGTTCTCGAGGCAGCCCGCGACCTTCGCCCGGCTGATCACGTTCTGATCCGTGCTGTCCGGAACGGTGTAGCTGCAGGTCAGCGGCGTGCTCAAGCCGACGCCGCGGGGATCGAAGCCGACGAAGTCGTACTGCGAGGCCAGCACGGGGCTGCGCATCGCCATCGCGGCACCCCACGGCAGGCCTTCCCCGCCGGGTCCGCCGGGGTTGACCAGCGCGATGCCCTGCCTGCCCGTGCCGGGATAGGCGGTCGCGGTCTTGGAGACGCGGACGCCGATGGTGTTGCCGTCCTGCGGGTTGTGCCAGTCACGCGGCACTTGGATGGTGGCGCAGGCGAGACCCTTGACCTTCTTCAGTTCGGCTTCCGTCGCCGGGGCGACCGAGGGGAACGAACACTCACCCCAGGCCACCGCCTGCTTGGTCAGCGCGCCGGCGAGCGCCGCGGTGTCCGGGTCGGCCTTGGCGGCGGGTGCCGCACCCGCGGCAGGGGCCAGCCCCAGGCCCGAGGCCAGGAAGGCACCGGCGATCACCGCCACCGTGCCTCTCCGCGTCTTTCTCGTACTACTGATCACCATGATCCCTTTCGACAGGAGCCCCCGACGTCCGTACGAGAAGTAAAGACAGGTGATCAGCACTCCTACACGGCCGCAAGCTGGCGGATACCCGACATGGCGGGATCCCGACACCGACGGCGCGACCAGCGTAACGACTCCGGATCATTCGCGACCTGTGGGTGTGTCCGCGACCGATCTCAGCACCGTGTCCTTCCCCGGGTGGGCCGTGCCCACCTCCCCGCGCGGGGAAGCCGTCGCGCGGCGGACGCTGGCTTGGGGATCCGGCCGCGGTCTTGCGGCCGGACCGGCACAACCTGATCCCAGGGCTCGGACCGTCCTTCTTCACGAAGTTCCCGTATTCCGCCGGCGGCGGAGCACCGGAGCATCCCTGCCTGGTCCTCGACCGGGTGGTCGCCTCCGCCCTGCGCGAATTCGGGTGGGAGTCCCTCCCAGGCCCAGGGTCAGTCGGGATGCAGCCCAGGACCGGAGTCCACCGGTTGCGCGATCGGAGTCGGACTGAGCGACGCTTCGTCCTCGCCCTCCTCCAGGAGGGTCGCCGCGGCGCCGACCACCTTCAGATCCGGCTCGCCGACGGTGTCCTCGTCCTTGTCTGCGTAGTTCACCCGCGCGAGCACGCTGCGCATCGCCTCGACGCGGGCACGTTTCTTGTCGTTGCTCTTGACCACCGTCCACGGCGCGATCTCCGTGTCGGTGGATCGGAACATCGCGACCTTCGCCTTGGTATAGGAGTCCCAGCGGCCGAGTGACTTGATGTCGTTGGAACTGAGCTTCCACTGGCGCACCGGGTCGACCTGCCGGATGAGGAACCGGGTCCGCTGCTCGGATTTCGACACGGAGAACCACAGCTTCACCAAGATGATCCCGTCGTCGACGAGCATCCGCTCGAACGTCGGGGCCTGCCGCATGAACCGCTCGTACTGCTCGTCGGTGCAGTACTCCATCACCCGTTCGACGCCGGCACGGTTGTACCAGGACCGGTCGAACAGCACGATCTCGCCTTCCGTGGGCAGATGGTTCACGTAGCGCTGGAAGTACCATTCGCCCTGCTCGCGTTCGGTGGGTTTGCTCAGCGCCACCGCCCTCGCGCCGCGCGGGTTGAGATGTTCGGTGAACCGTTTGATGGTGCCGCCCTTGCCCGCCGCGTCCCGGCCTTCGAACAGGATGACCATGCGGCCGCCGGTCTCCTTGATCCAGTACTGCAGTTTCAGCAGTTCGATCTGCAGCGACCTCTTCACCACCTCGTACTCGTCGCGGGTCATCCGCGACGGGTACGGATAGTTCTCCCGCCAGGTGTCGATCGGGGAACCGTCCGGGCGGCGCAGGATCGGATCGTCGGCGTCCTCGTAGTCGACGACGAGACGCTGGTCCCGCAGTTCCGGGAAGTGCGCGGCGAGATCAGGCGATGGGTCGAGCACAAGCCGCTGATACCCGTGGCGGCCGTCCCGCAAACGCGGTGTCAACTCGTGGCCGCCAGCGCGCCACCGAGTCCGACGAGCGCGGTGCCGGTGACCCGGTCGAGCACCTTGCGCGGGCCACTCCTGCGCATGAGACCCGACAACCGCGCGGTGAGCAGCACGAACAGCCCCCACCACAGGACACCAAGGCCGATGTCCAGCAGGCCGAGGGTCAGCACCTGCGGGGTCGCCGCGGCCTCGCGGTCGATGAACTGCGGCAACACACTCACGAAGAACAAAGCGGCCTTCGGATTGAGCACGTTGGCGAGGAAGGCCTGGCGGAACACCCGCCGCGGCAAGGACTCTTCCGCTTCAGGTGCTGGGGAACCGCAGTCGTGCCAAGACCTCCACAGCGCCTGCGCTCCCAGGTAGACGAGGTAGGCCGCGCCGACGATCTTGAGGACGGTGAAGGCGACGGCACTGTGCAGCAGCACAGCCGAGACGCCGAACACCGCGGCGGCCATGTGCACGGCGAGACCGCACTGCACACCGGCGGCCGCCACGAGTCCAGCCGAGCGGCTCCGGACCGACTGGCGAAGGATCACCACCCAGTCCGGGCCGGGGATCACGTAGGCGACCATGACGACACCGGCGAACACCGCCAGGGTTCCCGCGCTCATCGACACTCCCCTTCCGCAGGCCTCGGCCTTCGAGGTGCCCAGAGCCGGACTCGATCAATCACGGAACCCTTCACGAGAAGGTGCCAACGAAGTCAGCCGGCGCGCAGGTGATCACGCAGCGCTCGTGCCACGCGGGCCATCAGGACCTCGGCCTCCGGCTGGATCGCCGCGGGCACCCGGGATTCGGTCAGCGCGGCGATCGCGAAGAGTCCTCCGTCGGCGTGTTCGACCACCCCGACCTCGTGCCGCATGTTCAGCAGGGTGCCCGTCTTGGACGACCAGGTCGTGGCATCGGAGACGAAGTCGGGGCTCAGCCGCTGGCGCAACAGGTTGAGCCCCATCAGCTCCCGCACCCTCGCCGCCACCCCTTCGTCCACTTTGGACGGCTTCCACAGCGCTTCGAGCAGGCCGACGAACGCGCGGGCCGAGCCGGAACTCGCACGGGTGATGTCGAGCTGGGGAACGGGATGTCCTTGTCCCACGGTGCCCGCGCTGATCGCGAGGGCGTGCGCGAGGTGGACGTCCGCGGGATCGAAGCGTTCCGCGGGCGTGTCGCTGAGGTCCGCCGCCGGATGCCGCGCGGAGATCCCGGCGACGCCCCATTCGCGCGTCATCCTGGTGACTTCGGTGGGCGGTGTCAGCGAGAAGAGCGTGTCGGCCGCGGTTTCGTCGCTGATGGCCATGGTGAGGTAGAGCAGGTCGTCGATCGCGACCCTGGCCGGATGCCGGAACCGGGTCAGCCCGGTCGGCCCTGGCGCGGTGGCCCGGCCCGGCTGGACGTCGATCGCCGCCGAACCGTCCAGTTCGCCCAGCCGCATCCGCTCCAGGGTCACCGCGGCGAGCGGGACCTTCACCAACGAGGCGCTCGGGAACACCAAATCGGGATCGATGCCGATCTCGTGGCCGGTCCGCAGGTCACGCACCAGGAACGAGCCCCGCAGGCCGCCGTCGTCGAGTTCCGCGCGCAACCGCAGGAGCAGCGTTTCCGTGGTCAAGTCGTCTCCTCGGTCTCTTCCGCGCCGAGACACCGGGCGATGTCAGGCCACAATCGTGCACGCAGCCGCTGTGCGTCCTCGCCGAGCCCCGCCGTGATCTCGAAGCCGCGAGCGAGCCGGATCTCGCCGATGGGCAGCCAGTTCAGCCCGAGTTCGGTGGCCTGGGCCGTCGAACACACCAGCAGATCGGCCGAACCGAACACGGCCGCCGCGGCGGCGGTGAGCGCATCGGCGACGGCGACCTGTGCCGGCCGCAGTCCCACCGAGTCGCGCACGCGGAACAGGCGGTCGCGGATATGCGGGACGTCGTCCTCGGGCTGGATCCAGACCCGGCGCGGCGGGCGGCCGGATCGGCCGACCCGCAGCGTTTCCAGGTGGAAGGAGCCCGACGGCTGCCTGGTCCCACCGGCGACTCCCAGGGGGACCTTCCACGTGCCCTCTTCGGCGGGGACGGCCGTGAGCGCGGCCCGGACCTCTTGAGTGCGCACGAGTTCCGCTCGTTCCCGCGGCGCGGCCCGCCGGAATTCCAGGAAGACGTCGAGTGTCCGTGCCGCCGCGTCGAGTTCGGCGAGTTCGCGGGTCGTGCAGGTTTCCGGCACCGCGAGCCGCATCGGCCGGAGTTTGGCGCGTTGCGCGTCGTGCTCCATCGCGTCGGCCAGGGTCACCAGGCGTTTCGCCGACGGCAGCATGTCCTGGCCGAACGGCGTCAGCAGGGCGCGACGGGTGGTGCGGTCGAACAGCCGCTCGCCGAAATGCCGTTCGAGGGCGGCGATGCGACGGCTCGCCACAGGTTGGGGAATACGCGCGATGGCGGCTCCCGCGGTGAAGGAGCCGGCCTCACTGACGCTCACGAAGGCCCGGCAGCTGCCGATCAGGTCCACGACCACATACTATGCGTGAATCGCATGGAACCGGTCTTTCGTGTCTTGGACAGCATGGACGGTCATGGACAGACTGCGGGCATCGAACGATCTTGAAAGGAAGTCACCCATGCCCGTCATCTCCCGCCGCTGGACAGGCCGAGCCGCTCTCCTGGCGCTCTCGGTCGTATCCCTCGCCGCGTGTTCCACCCCCGCCCCGGCGCAGCCGCCCGTCACCACCCCCGTCGCGACGGCAGGACGAGCTGACTTCGAGCAGCTCGAGCGTGCCTTCGGCGCCCGGCTCGGGCTGTACGCGGTGGACACCGCGACCGGCCGCGAGGTCGCCTTCCGCGCCGACGAGAGGTTCGCCTACGCCTCGACGCACAAGGCGTTCAGCGCCGGCGGTGTCCTGCAGCGGACCCCGGTCGCGGACCTGGACCGGACGGTGACCTACAGCAGGCAGGACCTGGTCTCCGACTCACCGGTCACGGAGAAGCACGTCGACACCGGCATGCCACTGCGCGACGTCATCGACGCCACCCTTCGCTACAGCGACAACACCGGCGGCAACCTGCTCTTCCGTGAACTCGGCGGTCCCGCGGGCCTCGCCGCGGTGCTGCACGGGATCGGCGACACCACCACTCACGTCGACCGGATCGAGCCCGAACTGAACGACACCACTCCGGGCGACATCCGGGACACCAGCACGCCTCGCGCCCTCGCCGTGAGCCTCCGCGCCTTCGCCCTCGGCAATGCCCTTCCCGAGGACAAGCGCAAGATCCTCGTCGACATCATGCGCGCCAACACCACCGGCGACCCGAACATCCGCGCCGGAGTCCCTGGCTGGCCGGTCGCCGACAAGACGGGAACCGCGAGCTACGGGACACGCAACGACATCGGCGTCGTCTGGCCGCCGGACCGGGCTCCGATCGTCATCTCGGTGCTGACCGACCGGGCCACCAAGGACGCCCAGATCGACAACAAGCTGCTCGCACAGGCGACGGCGGCAGCGGTGAAAGCTCTTTCCTAGACAACTGGGTACCGGCCGGGGTGGAGAGATTCTGTCCACCCCGGCCGGGTTCACCGGATCAGCGCCGGCAGGGGTTGCCCGCCGGGTGCGCGGCGGTGCCGTGCACGTCGGCCTGGGATTCCGCGAGCACGATCTTCGCGAGCGCGGTGTCCAGTGCGACGGCCTGCTGCTTGACGACGCCGTTCGCCACGGTCTGGCCGTTGAGCTTCAACGAGCCGATGACCAGTGGGATGGTCAGCGGCGCCGAGCCCACCGTGATCGCCTGACCGTTGATCTTCAGCGAGGCGACGTTCGAATTACCCGCCAGCACCGGGGCGAGTCCGCCCGGCGCGGGCTGACAGGTCGCCGTGGCCTGCGACTGGATCACGCCGAGCTCGATGTTCAGCCCGAGGGTGCTGATCACCGTCTTGTCGATCTTCGCCGACGCCAGCGCGCGATCGCCCGCGGCGGGCGCGACCGACTGGTTGTCCGGCGTGAGATCGGTCGACGCGGTCAGCACCTGGGTTTCGACCTTGATCAGGCCGGCGTTGAGCGTCGCGGCGGCGACGGTGCTGAAGTCGTCGGCACAGGGCAGGTTCGCCGGGTTGGCCTGCGCCGCGACCACGCCGACAACGTTCGCCGCGGTGCCCGTGCAGGAGAAGACGCCGTCACGGTCGTCGTCGAGGATCGTGCCGACACCGGTCGGATCGACGAGGCCCGCGCCCGACGGGGCCGAGAGGTTCACCGTGAACGTCTCGTTCGGCTCGTCGACGGTGTCCGGGACGACCTGGACGGTCACCGGTTTGACCGTCTCACCGGGAGCGAAGGTGACCGTGCCACCCGCCGTCAAGTAGTCGGCGGGCGCCGTCGCTGTGCCGTTGGCCGTCGAGTACTGGACCGTCACCGGGTTCGGGCTCGGGCCGCCGAGCAGCGACACCGTGAAGGTCGCCGGTACCGGCGCGCCACCCGAGCCTTCGTCGACCGTCACGTCGTTGATGCTCAAGCCGAGCACGCGCACGGTCGTGGTCTCGATGTAACCACGCGAAACGCCGTCGACCTGATAGTCGACCACGCACTGGTACGTGCCGGGAGCGGCACTCGCCGACGCCGTGATCTTCTCGGTGAACGTGGCGACGTCGCCGCTGGCCACCTTGACGCTGCCGGGGGCGTTGGTGACCGTGAGCTGCGGATCGCAGCTGGTCACCGTCGGGGTCACCGTGACCTCGATGGCCTTGATGCCGTCCAGGATGGCCTGGGAGACCTGGCCGGCGGGCACGTTGTTCAGCAGCACCCCACCGGTGGCCGAGGTGATGGCGCTGGCCTGTCCGGTGGCGTCGAGACCCCCGACGTTGACGGCGACCACACTGATCTTCGCCGCCTGCAGCGCCGCGATGGTCTGTGCCAAGTTGTGCCCGCCGCTCGGATCGTGCGACGGCGCGTCGCCGAACCACGCGATGATGCGGGTGCCGTCCGGCCGGAAGGTGACCGCGCCGGTGGCCAGCTGGTACAGAGCGTTCAGGTTCGCCTCCGGCGTGTCCCCGCCGCCCGAAGCCGCCCACTGGTTGATTCCGGTCTGGACCGCGGTGGTGTCACCGGTGATGCCCTGGTTGACCTTGAACGGCACCGAGTCGGTGAAATCCTTGTACTCGGCGACGCCGAACTGTGCGGTCGGCTGCGCGGCGAGCACATCACCGGTGATGGTGCCGGCGTTCGCCTTCACGTTGCCGATCGGGCCGCCCATGCTGCCCGTGGTGTCCGCGAGCAGGACGAGATCGGGGTTCGGCGGCACGGCCGAGGTCGTCACGTTCTTGGTCACGGTGGTGCTCTGCCCCGCGTTGAGGGTCAGGTCGAGCGTGGCCGGGTCGACCCCCGGTGGGGCCGCGGCGGCGACCGCGGTGGACGCGAACACCGCCGTGACGGCGGTCAGAACGACGAGCAGTGGTCTTCGTGACATGGACTTCCCTTTCGAGAACCGGCGACGGCCGGAATTGCGGTGGGTTCTGGGAAAGACGGAATACCCGCCATTTCGTTAGCGCCTGGGCCGGATGTCACCCAGAGCGCCCCCTGTCAAGACGCTCAACGGGCGGTCACCGCGAATCCGGGCTACGCGGACCATGTCCGCATTGCGCCATCCAGCCGAACGACCTTCGACGCCTCTCACTCTTCAGTGTGAGAGGCGTCGAAGGTCTTATGTTTTCCGTGAACATCTCGCCGGGCGAAAATCGGCTTCGACCGACTTTCACCGGCGAATGTTCACCGAATGTCGTAACCTCGCCCGGTCCGCCGATACCGTGATGAGACATCCGGCTCGGCCAGTGAATACAGCGGACCTCCCCGTCATCGAGCCGGACGTACTTCGCCGGGCCACCGTTGTTGCCGTAGATCGGTTGCGTATGGATATCGGCCAACCTGGCCAGTTTGGCAGGGAACACAGTGCTGGGTTGATAATCAGCCCCGCCGTCGATCCACTTCACGGGGTGGGAGATTTTCTCCCAGTTCGCCGGTTTCCGGACCTCGATACCCACGTTCGCCTCGCCGTTGACCGGATCCGCGTGGATGGTGACGGAGCAATTCGATCGATTCGACGGGAACGCTGAGCGATTCGGCGATCCTCATCGCCGACCAGCCGTGCTCGGCGACGCCCAGAAATGCCTCAGGTGAGCGTTTCACCCACCCGCACTGCTCGAAGCGTTTGACCACATTGGACAGACGAGAGAGCGAACCGTTGGCGAGGTGGGCCAGTTCACTCATCCGCCGCCGACGAGATCGTCAAGGCCTTCGAGAACGTCGAACGGACCCTCGCCACCGCGGGCGCCACCTGGCGCGACGTCATTCGCCGTGAACTCCTACCACGTCCCGGACTCCCCCGAGACCATCGGCGAGGCCCACAACCGCGTGATGGTCGAGCAGTTCCGCGAACGGATGGGCGATCGCGCGCCCCTCTGGACCGAGATCGGCGTCCCGGCCGTTGGCGCGCCCGGGATGCGGGTGGAGATCCGGGTGACCGCGATCGCCGGGTGGGAGGACTGACGCCGACCTCAAGCTTTTTCGGCGCTCTCGACGGAGCGGTAGACAGGGAGGACGTCCGTGAGGCCGGTGCTGCTCAAGCTCCGCAGCAGGTTCTCCGGCGGGTTCACCAGCGCGATCGCGGCGCTCGCGGCGACGGCGAGGTTCCGGGCGGCCAGCAAAGCGGAAATCCCGCTGGAATCGCAGAAGGTCACCGCGGACAAGTCGATGATCAACGACTGTCCACTTGGGACGATCAACGTCCCGATCACCCGGCATGCTTCGGAAGCGGTGACGACGTCGAGTTCGCCGGTGAGTTCCAGCACCGTCGCGGCCCGAGTGACGCGGATGGCGATGCCGAGCGCGCCGGTCACCGCCGGATCCTGGTGACGTCGGGGACTCCGAGCGCGAAGAGTGCGGTGTCGTCCTCCACCCCGTCGCCGAAACCGGCGAGCAGAACAGCCAGCGCGTCGACAGTCTCCTTCGCGCCGACCGGGCCGAGGGCCGCGAGGAACTCCAGAAGACGCTCCTCGCTGTAGCGTTCCCGGCCGTTCGTGGGGCGCGCTTCGAGGAGGCCGTCGCTGTAGAGAAGCAGGACGTCACCGGGCGTCAGCCGCACCGTGGTCTCCACGAAACGCGCACCGGGGATGGCGCCGATGAGCATTCCGCCGTAGGTGTCGACGAACTCGACGGAACCGTCCGCGCGGAGCAGCACCGCCGGAGGGTGTCCGCCACTGGCCAAGGTGACGGCACAGCCGTCGGGGCCTGGGCTGAGCGAGCCGTACACGGCGGTGCAGAACCGCGGATCGCCGCCCTGGAACTCCTGGTGCAGCACGGTGTTGAGGTTCTCGAGCACCGCGACGGGATCCGGGTCGTAGACGGCGGCCGAGCGCATCGTGTAGCGGGCAAGGGATGTCACCGCGGCCGCCACGGCGCCCTTGCCGGAAACGTCGCCGAGAAAGAAGCCCCAGTTGTCGCCGGTGAGCGGGAACAGGTCGTAGAAGTCTCCACCGACCTCGTCGGCCGAGGCCGGGTGGTAGTAGGCGGCCGTCTCCAACCCCGGCACGGTCATCAGCACCGGCGGCAGCAGCGTGCGCTGCAGGGTGGACGCGAGTTTCCGCGCCCGGTCGCGTTCGTGATCGGCCTGCCGGCGCGCGCGCAGCAGTTCCTGTTCGTAGGCGCGGCGCTCCCGTGCGTCGAAGACGACGACGCGGATCAGCTGGGCCGTACCGTCCGCGCCGGTCTTGACCGTCGCGGTCACCAGCACCGGGATCCGGGTCCCGTCGGCGCACCGCAGTTCCAGCGCGAGCCCGCCCGCCTCGCCGTGCATCGCCAGCATCGGCGCGACATGGGTCTCGTGATAGATCCGGCCGCCGACGGTCAGCAGGTCGGCGAAGCTCCGCCTGCCGACCAGTTCGTCGCGGTCATGGCCGAGCCAGCTCAGCAGGGTGGTGTTGATCTTCGCGATGGTCCCGTCCATCAACGTCGACAGATATCCGCACGGGGCGTTCTCGTACAGATCTTCGGCGCTGTCTTCGAGCAACGACGGGAACGTCATCCCCGTCTTGTTCCCGTCGCCGCTCGTTTCACACATCATGGGGTGCTCATGAACTCCATGATCGCCTTCGCGGTCGCCTCCGGCGCGCTCAGCTGCGGGCAGTGTCCCGTCGCGTCGAGGGTCACCAGCTCGCTGCCGGAGATCTGCCGCTGCACGAAGCGGCCGACCTCCTGCGGGGCGATCGCGTCGCGAGCGGTCTGGATCACGAGCGTCGGGACGGCGACCTTCGCCAGGTCCGCGCGGTTGTCGGACAGAAAGGTGAGGCGGGCGAACACGCGCGCGATCGCGGGATCCGTCCGGCAGAAGCTGTCGGTCAGCTCTACCCCGAGTTCGGGGCGTTCGGGGTTGCCCATGATCACCGGCGCCATGGCCGCCGACCAGCCGAGGTAGTTGGACTCGAGCGATTCGAGCAGTTCGTCGATGTCGGCCCGGCTGAACCCGCCCCGGTAGTCCCCGTCGTCGACGTAGCGGGGCGACGGGGTGAGCAGCACGAGCTTCGCGAACCGCTCGGGCTCCCGGTTCACGGCCAGCACGGCGATCGTCGCCGACACCGAATGCCCGACGAGCACGACGTCGCGCAGGTCCAGCTCTTCGCAGATGTCCAGAACGTCCTCGGCGTAGGCGTCCAGACTCACGTAGCGCTCGGGCGACCAGGCCGTGAAGTCGGATCTACCGGCGCCGATATGGTCGAACAGCACCACGCGGAATCGTTCGGCGAGCGCCGGGACGACGAGCCGCCAGAGGTTTTGGTCACACCCGAAGCCGTGGGCGAGCAGCACGGTCGGCCCGTCGGGCCGGCCGGTCACCACCACGTTGCTCCTGCTTCGCACGTCCACCGACGTATCCTTCCACGCCGGAATCATCCTCGCGGCACGAGTGTGAGCGCCCTCCTGCCTGGGTATTCCTCCGATGCGCCCATGCTCTTGGCCCAGCTGGGAAACCGCTAAGGAGATACGCATGGGTTTTACCGGAACACGCCACGCCTACGAATTCCCCAGCGGTAGCGCCCCTTCGCTGCGAGAAGTCCGGGCGTGGCTCCGCGACCGGCTCGGGGGCGTCGGACGGGGCACCGTGGCCGACACCGAGCTGCTGACCACCGAACTGGTCACCAACGCGCACGAACACGCCAACGGCGTCACCGAACTGAGGGTGTCCGTCCCCTGCGGGCGTGCCGTCGTCCGCGTCGAAGTCGACGACCGCCGCCCACAGCTGAGGCCCCTTCGCGTGGTCAACCGGGATCCGACGAGCCCGCACGGACGGGGACTGGCGCTGGTCGAGGCGATCAGTGCCGATTGGGGCGTGGACACCGGCGCCGGGATCAAAACGGTGTGGGCGGAGATCCCGGTGCTCTGACACGATCGCCGTGTGGACGAGTCGCAGAGCAGCGGACGCCGTGGCCTGGTGGCGCCGAGACCGCGTCCGGGTGACCATGTTCGTTTGGTCTCACCTGCCAGCTTCCCAGCCGTGAGCTCCTCGCGAACTCCGTGGCGGTGCTGGAAAGCTGGGGCCTGATCGCCGAGGTCGGCGTGCACGCGCTCGGCCAGTGGGGATACCTGGCCGGTCGCGACGAGGACCGCCTGTCCGATCTCAACGACGCCTTCCGCTCCCCCGAGGTCCGCGCGGTGATCGCCACCACCGGCGGCGCGGGCGCGTACCGCAGCGCTGATGAAATCGACTTCAACGCGGTCCGGGCCGACCCCAGGCCCCTGGTCGGTTTCAGCGACATCACCTCCCCGCACCTCGCCCTCTGGCGGCACTGCGGCCTGGCGGGAATCCACGGTTTCCTGGCGGGCTCCCGGTCCGCCGCGTCGACCCGGCGGCTGCTGATGAACGGCGCGCCCATCACCCTGCGTCGCGACCCGTTGTTCCTCGAGGTTGAGCGCTCCATCGGCCTCGGCCAGATCGACCGGCAAGTGACCCAGCTGATCCGGTCCGGCTCGCTTCGAGGCGTACGCGGTGTCGCACTCGGCCGGTTCCCCGGTTTCGACGACTACACCGATCGTGGCTGGACCCTCGTCGACGTCCTCACCGATCGCCTGGGCTCGCTGGGTGTCCCGGTGCTCGGCGGCCTCGACGTCGGACGCGGCACGGACCCGCTTTCCGTGCCGCTGGGGCCGCCCGCCGTCCTGAACACGGTCGCGGGCACGCTCACCGTGGCACCGGGCGTGAGTGGTAAGGACGGTTAAAGCGGATCCGTATTCGCCTAGGCCGACGATGTAGGAATTGGGACGTCCATGGTCCCAATTCCTACATCGTCACCAAGCCGCACCGACCCGGACCTTGATCAAGGGAGGATCGAGCACCACCGGGCTGACCGACAGGACGAATTCGGCGGTCGAAAAGCTCATAACGTGACTTTACTCTTGGATCGACGAACTAAAACGGAGCAATGTTCCATGAACATACGGAGCACTGTTCCGTTTTGTCGAACGCCCCTCACCGATCAGGCCGGTCCAGTCGTCAGGGGCGGTGCCGCGATAACCTCGTGCACGACCTCACCGGTTTCCGAGCACCGGACCCAGCCGCGCTCAATTCAGTTCCTGGGCGTGCACTAAGGACCAAGACGGCGGGCGAATTCCTTGTCATACAAGGAGAACCTCGCGCACGTCTTCCGGAAATCAAGAGTACGGGCGTACACTCAAGCACAGGCTAGCCGCGTGGAGGTCGATCCCTGATGGACGTGACAAAAACCTTGAGGTCCGCACTCACCGGGACGACAACGGAGTCGCGGTCCGCGGTCCGTGAGCTGCGTCGGGAGACCGAGGACCTGGTGGCCCGCCGGGCGGGCAAGACGGCGAACCGGGTGACCGAACTGGGCGAGCGCCTCGCCGATCTGGTCCTGGTCTCCGGGAGCAGGATCGCGGGTCTCGCCGATCGACACAGCAAGCCCGTCGGCGAGGGTGTGCGCCGGGAGGCGGGCCGGATCGGTCACTCGCTGGAGCGATTGTCCGCGACGCTGTCGGACCGGGCCATCCTCATCGCCGAAGAACTGCTCGAGCCCGCACCGCCTAGGAAACGCCGTCGGCGATGAGGCCGTGAAGGCCTCCTTCCTACTTTGAGGGTCAGGCCTTGGCGAAGTCGAAATTTTGCAGGTCAGGCGGTTATCCGGACTAGGCATCGCTAGTGCCTGCAAGGGACGAGTGGGGAGGATTCGAGACGTTCAACGTCCGAAATCCTCACCGCTCGGACGGGTGCCGGGATTCCTTGGGGGAGGCATGTCCCTGAACACCTGTGGTGATCAAGCTCTGCAACCGGTGCGACCCCGCGACGATGGAGGAATGGGGACACTCAACGTCCCGATTCCTACATCGTCAGCCCCGCACAGCGACAAATAGCCGCCTGCCCCGCAAGACCTCGACTTTGCCGGGACCCTGACCTAGAGAGTAGTGAAGTAGGCCTTCACGGACTCCCCTCGGCCAGACCACACTTCTCCGGGAGCCGTGACACATCGGTGCCATCGGCACTTCCGTGCCGAGAGGCCGGGTGCCGTGCCGCTCAGCGCGCCCTTCTCCCGTCTTTAGTCGCTATCGACGGCCGTATCCGCTTGCCTAGCATGGCAAAACCGGCATCGGATCCGGCCGGGCGACCCCTGGCGATCCCGCCGCGCCATGAACGGGCGACCCGTCGAATTCCCATTCTTTTCGTAGTTTCCTGTAGTGGAAGGCATCCATGCGTATCCGAGGTCTACTCACCGCACTGCTGTGCGCGGCCGGGCTCGCGACGGTCGCGCCCGCCGCCGGCGCGGCCCCCATCATCGACGGCGAATACGCCCAGTCCGGCCCGTGGGCGGCCATGATCGAGCAGAACGGCGAGCAGTGGTGCTCCGGCTCGATCATCAGCGCCCGCTGGGTGCTCACCGCCCGGCACTGCATCGACGAACCCGGTGCCGACTACTCGGTCCGCGTGGGCGACGTCGACCACCGCGCTGGAACTTACGCCGTGGTGGCGGACATCTACACACCGTCCAGCGGAGCCGACATCGCGCTGCTCAAGCTCGACCGCTCGGTCAGCACGACGTACGCGTCACTCGGCACTTCCGTCGCCACCGGGAACACCGAATACGTCTATGGCTGGGGCTACAACGAAGACGGCGACCTTCAGCGCTACCTCAAGGTCGCCCGGATGACGGTGACCAGTGTCGGAAGTGGACTGATCAAGGCACGCAAGGGCGACGGGCTGACCAACGGCGGCGACTCGGGCGGGCCGGTGTTCGTCGGCGGCAAGCAGGTCGGCGTGCACATCGCGGGTAACAAGGTGGACAGCTCGACGCACACCGGCATCGCGGCGAACCGCACCTGGATCCGCGAGACCTCGGGCGTCTAGGCCATGTCCTCGGACGGACTCGGCGCGCAGCTGATCAGGCTGGGTCTCGGCGAGACCGCCGCCCGGATCTACCGCCGGATGATCGAGAGCGCGCCGGTGTCCGCCGGGGACCTGGCGTGGCAGGAGGACGACGCGGAGACCGTCCATCTGGCACTGAAAGAACTCGCCGACGCGGGGCTGGCGGTGTCGTCCGGAGTGGACGGCACCGAGTTCCTCCCCGCGAATCCGGGTGAGGCGCTGGCCGCGCTGACCACCCGACGGCAAGCCGAACTGCACGACGCGCGGCTCGCGGTGCAAACCGCGTACCGCGCCTTCCGGCGAGCGCATTCGGGAATGCCGAACGCGCAGGACCTGCTCGAAGTGGTCACCGGCGACGCCATCGTCGCGCGGTTGCACCATCTCGCGACCACGGTGCGGCACCAGGTGCGCCGTCTCGACTCCCCGCCCTACTTCACCGGCGGCCAACGGAACCTCCTCGAGGAGGAGCAGCTGCGGCGCGGGATCACCTACCGCTGTGTCTACAGTGGAGCGTCACTGGGCGATCCCGGCTATCTCACCGGGAACATCCTGCCGTGCCTGCGCGCGGGCGAGCAGGCACGGTTGCTGCCCGAACTCCCCGTGAAGCTGACACTTTTCGACAACCGGGCGGCCACCATCGCACTGACCATCCGCGAGGCCGATCGCAACCAGTCCATCGTCATCGTCCGCCCCTGCAGCCTCTTCTCCGCGTTGGAAGGGCTGTTCGAAACGTCCTGGGCCGCGGCGCTCCCGCTCGACCGGGGAGCACAGGCGTCCGCACAGCCGATCCGGCCGATCGAACGAGAATTGCTGATCTTGCTCGCGGCCGGGCGCAAGGACGACGAAATCGCCGCCGGACTTTGCGTCAGCAGACGCACCCTGTTCCGCTATCTCGAAGCCCTGATGGACCGCGCCGGTGTCTCCAGCCGGTTCCAGTTGGGCGTCTTCGCCGCGCACAACGGCTGGCTCTGACGCACGCAATTAGTCCTCTAGTTGCGGTAGTTGGTGAACCGACCTACCGCAACTAGAGGACTAAACGCGGGCCATCCTCACCCGGATGGGGTCACCCGGGCAGACCATCCCCGCTGCGGCGACCGCCGGAGAAGCGGAAGGTGATCTTGAAAGGAGGACGGCATCATGGGTAATCACCGACAGCAGAACGCCACCGCATCGCTCCGGATCGCCACCACCGGCCTGCGGGTGTTCGCGATCGTCGTCGCGGTCGCGGCTTGCGCCTGGCTCGCGCTTTGGCTCGCGTTCACCCTCTGAGCCCGGACGGAGCCGTGCCCGGTTGAGGTCCCGGCTCGGGGAGCGGTTCGGGAACCCCGGGGTCCGGCAGCGGCTCGGGCTTCCCCGGGTCCGGCACCGGCTCGGGAATACCGGGATCGGGCATTCCGGGATCCGGCGGCATGGGGTTCGGCGGCGCCGGAGGCGCGGTCATTCGCTCGGTCGTCATAGTGGTACCTCCTGGTCACGCAGCTACCCGTTGGATCACCGGCCGAAACGACCCGCTAGGCCGTTTGGCTGGCGATCCAGTCCGCGACGACGTCGGCGCGGGAGGTCGTCTCGACCCCGGCGTGCGGGCAATTCGGCCCGGTGGTTTCCAGCGAGACCAACGCGCCGCTCCTGCCTCCCGGGACGAAGTACGGCGCGCCCGAGTCGTAGGTGCAGGCGCTGGTCGTGATCGCCGGGGCCGCGCCGCGGACGCCCACGGTCGTCGGGGCCACCGTGGCCACCTGGACGGCGCCCTGCTGCATCCGGGTCGCCGGAGCGGGATTCGTCGCGGTCAGGCTGCCCCAGCCCGCCAGTGTCAGCTGCTGGCCGACCTTGGGGAGCACGCGGTTCACCGTCAGCGGGGTCACTGTGGTCACCGGGGTGTCCAACTTGAGGAGGGCGACGTCGTTTTCCTTCGCCTGCACCACTTCGATCGCCTTGCGGGCCACGCCCGACTCCGTCGCTTCGTCGACCAGGCCCAGCGTCACCATGGTCGGATACGGCATCTTGCCCGAAACCCGCTTGCGGTGCGCGTCGTGGAAGCAGTGCCCGGTGGTGATGACCCAGCCGGGCGAGACCAGCGCCCCCGTGCAGTAACTGCTGTAGGTCGAGCCGTCGGGGCGAGGGATCTTCGTCATCGCGATCTTCGCGACGAACCCGAACTGCCCTGGTGGGACATCGGAGCCGTGGGCTACGTCCGGCGCGGCGAGCGCGGCCGGAGCGGTGATGATGGTCAGGACAGCGGCGGCCAGCAGGGCGCGCAGACGCAATTTCTTACCCTTCGTCGATGAGGTGATCCGAGGCTAGGACCACCGCCCCGACAAGGGGAATTCCCCGACCAGGGGTCACCCGATGGCACGCCGGACGGCGACGGGCTCGCCGCGGCGGGCGAGCCAGTGGCGATAGGTGTGGCTGCTGTCGGTGTCGGAGCGGTAGGCCGCCTCGGCCGCGGCGATCAGAACGTCGCTGTTCCCGCCGAACGCCCCTTCGGTGTTCCAAGCGATCAGATACCGCATCCACAACGGATCTCCCGTGAGAGCGCGGATCGCGATTCCCGGCGTGGCGGGAAAGGTCACCTGGCACGGGGAGGTCGCCCGGCCCGCCGCGATCAGGCGTTGCAGTGGCCGGAGTTCCGTGCTCCGGTGAGCGACCTGGGGCCGGAATCCCGACCGCGCGCAGGCTTCCTCGAAACACTCCGGCCAGCCGGCGCCGTCGGACGGCCCGAGCACCCATCGTTCCCCGGCGAGGTCGGCGAGGTCGATCTCGGCGCCGCGGGCGGCCGGATGGTCCGCCGCGATCGCCACGAACACCGGTTGCGCGGCCAGCGCCCGTAGCGCCACCCCCGGCGCCGGGGGAAGGACGTGACCGGGGTAGTCGGCGACGACGGCGGCGTCGAGTTGCCCGCAGGCCACGAGATCCAGCAGCCGCAGTGGCGAGAACTCGGTGGTCACCGAAACCGCTTGCGCCCGGCCGGAATCACCGAGCCGGTCCGCCAGCTCGACGACCATCGAACCGCCGATCCCGCCCAGCGTGACCGGACGCTTCTCCCCGTCCGCCAGCCAGCGTGCCGCGTCCCGGTGCATCGTGTCCGCCGCGGCGAGGACGGTCCGCGCGCGAGCGAGCACGCATTCGCCGAACGCCGTGGGCACAACCCCTTCCCGGCTGCGGACGAACAGCGTTCCGCCGAACGCGCGCTCGATCCGTTGCACGGCGGCGGTCAACGCGGGCTGGGTGCTCCCGATGCCGATCGCCGCGCGCGTGATGCTGCCCGCGTCGGCCACGGCGCACACCACCCGCAGATGACGTAACTCGACATCCATCACGCGGACCTTATGGCCACTTGGGATGTGCCGGAAGCCGTCGAAAGTCGGGATCGTTTTTCGTACTCCTCTTCTCCCCTCCCTCCTTCCTCCCCTCCCCGCAAGGAGTACGCATGCGACGCGCATGTCTCATGTACGCGCTGACCGCAACTCTCATCGCCGGCCTCGTTCCCGCGACGGCGTCGGCGGCCCCGGCCCCCCGGTTCACGACGTCGATGGAGACCTTCGAACCAGGAGGAACCATCAGCCGGGTGGACGTCACCCGGCCGCTTTCGGACAGAACAGCGGCGCCACAGCAGATCGCGAGCGCCGCCGCGGTGACCCCGATCGAAACCAACGGCCCCAGCGAGAGCACCTTCGACCTGGTCTTCGTCGGTGACGGCTACACCTCAACGCAGCTGGGCACGTATTCGCAGCACGTCCGGTCCAGCATCGCGGCGCTGTTCGCCGTCGAGCCGTACAAGAGCTACCGCAAACAGTTCAACCTCTGGCAGGTCGACGTCGTCTCCGCCCAGTCCGGCGTCACCAACGACCCGACACAGGGAGTGCGGCGCAACACCGCGCTCGGCTCGTACTTCTGGTGCGGCGGCATCGAGCGACTGTTGTGCGTCAACGAGACCAAGGCGAACCAGTACGCCGCGGCCGCGCCGGACGTCGATCAGGTCATCATGCTGGCGAACACCACCAAGTACGGCGGTGCCGGCGGCGGCGTCGCGACTTCCTCGGGCGGCAACGTCCAGGCCAGCCAGATCGTCGCCCACGAACTCGGGCACTCCATCGGCGGACTCGCCGACGAATACGATTACGGCACCTGCGAAACCCGCGAACCCAGGGAGCCCAACGCGTCCGCCCTCACCGCCACGCAGATGCGGGACCGTCGCGCCAAGTGGTACACCTGGCTCGGCAAGCCCTCCCCCGACGGCGGGACGATCGGCGCCTTCGAGGGATCCCGTTACTGCAAGACCGGGATGTACCGCCCCAGCGTGAACTCGCTCATGCGCACGCTCGGGCAGCCCTTCAACCCGCCGAGCACCGAAGCGATGATCGCCGGGTTCCACCGGGAAGCCGCCCAGCGGATCCCTCACTAGCCCGGGCTGGCGGCGAGCCCAGCCGCCGTCTCCCGCGTGAAGCGACGGAAATACCGCTGAAAGAACCACGCGCTGCCCCGGCGCGCGATACGTTCCGTGCCAGCGGATCCGTATCCCGCCGCCGGGGGTTTGGCGCAGATCGACGACGGCCTTCGCGACGGCGGGCATGCGCAGGTCCTCGGCGACGGGAACGTGCTCGAACCGCACTGCCAGCCGGAATCCTCCCAGCCGCGGTAGGGCGCTCGGAGTCGAACACCACGGCTTCGAGGCTAGACCGTGCCGAGCAGCTCCTTCACCCGCGGGACGACCTGCTCGCCGTAAAGCCGGATCGATTCCATCCGCTGCTCGTGCGGGAGCGCGCCGGCCCCGTACTTGAGCTGGAATCGCGACAGGCCGAGGGTCCGCACCGCCCAGGCGATCTTTTGCGCGACGGTCTCGGGGGAACCGACGAACAGCGCGCCGCGCGGCCCGGCCATGGCGTCGTAGTCGGCGCGGGACATCGGGCCCCAGCCCCGTTCGGCGCCGATCTTGGCGAAGGCGGCCTGATGGTGCGGGAAATGCTGGGCCACCGCCAGTTCGTCGGTCGCGGCGACGTGTCCCGGGCTGTGCATGGAGATCGGCAGCTCCGCGCGGCCCGCCTCCTTCAAGGCGCGCCGGTACAGGTCAGCCAGCGGTGTGAACCGCTCCGGCGATCCGCCGATCACCGCCATCACCAGCGGCAGGCCGTACGCGGCCGCGCGGACCACCGACTGCGGGGTGCCACCGACCCCGACCCAGGCCGGCAGACTCCCCGATTCGGTGACCGGGAAGGCCTGCGCGCCTTCCAGCGCGGGACGGACGGTCCCGGACCACTCGACCGGTTTCTCCTCCTGCAGATGCGTGAACAGGTCGAGCTTCTCGGCGAAGAGCGCTTCGTAGTCGTCCAGCGAATAGCCGAACAGGGGAAACGACTCGGTGAACGAACCACGGCCGAGCGTGACTTCGGCGCGGCCTCGGGAAACAGCGTCCAGTGTGGCGAACCGTTCGTACACCCGCACCGGGTCGTCCGAACTGAGCACCGTGACCGCCGTGCCCAGCCGGATCCGGTCGGTCCGGCCCGCGATCGCGGGCAGGACGACGTCCGGCGAGGACACCGCCATCTCCGCGCGGTGATGTTCGCCGACACCGAAGTAGTCCACGCCGACCTGGTCGGCGAGCACGCCCTCGGCCACGACCTGGCGGATGGCCTCGGCCTGGCTCACCGGCTGGTCGTCCGCGTCGTTCTCCACATCGCCGAAGGTGTCCAGGCCGAAGGACGGCGCCTGACGGGTGCCCAGGATCTCGTAACCCATTGTCCAACTCCTCAAGTAGTTGAACGCTCAAACGTCCGGGTCGCCGATCGTATTCCGACGCCGGCTGGGTGCTGGACTCGCGTCGCAGGTGTCCGGAAGGCCACAGTCCCCGACGTTCTGAAAGGTGACCTCAGGACAGCCGGACACCCTTCCGCTCACGCCCGCCCGTAATTAGTCCTCTACTTGCGGTTGGGCAGCGGCGGGGAAAGAGTGAGTGTCCCAATGTGGCATTGGGGACACTCACCAGACCCCGGAGGCCGGGTCATCCGCCGGCGATGTCCCGCGCCAGTTGCCGGGCCTCGGGCAGGGTGAACTTGCCGGAGATCTGGGTCTCCCCGCCGGTGATGGCGGACTGGATCATCGGCGCGGTCAGGACGCGGGTCTTCAGCACCATCGCGACCTGTTTGCCGACGTTCGCCGCGGTCCAGTCGGCCCACGTCTTCGCCCCTGCGGGAGTGAAGCTGAGACCGATGATCGTGCCCCCCGACCGGGAATCGAGCTGAGCGTTCGCCTTGCTGAGGTCGGCCCCGGTGAGGAACGCCGGGCCGAGGATGTACTTCGTGCCCTCCTCGCGATCACAGGTGATCAACGGGAGCGCCGGATCGTCGCCGCCGTCCAGAGGATCCGGCCCCTTCGAGCAGTCCAGCGCCGTCGCGGCAGCCTGCTGTTCGGCGGGATCCGTGGTCTGGCGGTTCGCCGCCGAGCCGGTCGCCGGGCCCGGCGGACGCGGAGGGAGCTCGGTCAGGACCGGCCGAAACCGCAGCCGGGATCCGTCTTTGACCACGAACTCGTCGCCGTCGGGCTCCGGTTTACCGGAGACATCGGACTGGCACCCGGTGACACCGAGTAGGACAAGAGCGACCACGACGCCAAGTATCCGCACGGAGCCATTCTGTCGTCCGGCGACCGATTCGTCAGGCGGAATCGGAAAGACGACGCCGCATAGTCCACCCAAGAATCCCGAGCGTTGCCTTGAGTGGCTGATTCGGGGAGGTCGACGGCGCTCCCGAGACCTCGGGGTGCCGTGACCGACCGCGTCCGGCTGCTCTGGGCGCCGGGAGGCCCGGCACCGAAGATCACCGAGGTCGTCCCGGTCAGTCCACCGCGACGGTGATGGCGGCCGTGTGCACCCGCCCGCCGTGGGAGAACTCCAGGAACAGCCGGTATTCCCCCCGATCCGAGAACAGGGAGTGGAAGGTCAGCTCACCGTTGACCAGCACCGCGCCGAGCGGCTGGACCGGATGCAGATGTGTGGCCGACAGCAGCATGCTGTGGAACCCGGTCATATGCCCGTTCGCGCCCAGATGCGGGTCGACCGTCGTGACCAGCGCGCCGTCGGGGCCTCGGATGGCGAAACGGAGAACCTGCGCCCGCGTCACCGAAATCCGGGCCGTCCCGTCCGCCCGCGCCACCCGGTAACCCGTGGCCGTCACGGTGTCGGCGGCGGGTGCGGGCACCGGCACGAAGGTGGTGTCACCGGGCACGGTGAACGGGACGCCGAGCACCACTGGATGCCGCGCGTCCAAGGTGTCGAGCGGGACGAACTCGGCGAACATCCGGTAGGCGCCGCCGTCGGTCAGCGTGAGGCTCGTCTGCCAGGTGTCCCCGTCCAACGTCGGATGCACGTGCTGGAAGACGTTCATGTCGTCCCGCACGGCGAAGAAGTGCATCTGTTTGGTCTGGTTGTCCAGGAATCGCGTGACCGGCCGCCCGTCGGGGCCGAGGATGCGGAACGTGACCGGGACCTCGGGACCCCGCCGGTCGGGCGTGGTGATCCGCTCGAACCGATAGCCGCTTTCCGCCTCCGACAACCCGTCGCTGTGCGCCGCGGGCACCAGGTCCGCCGTGACCACCGGCCGGTGGGCCGAGTGGGCTGGGCCGGGTGTCGGGCGGAGCGCCACGACCACCGCGGCGACTCCGATCACCAGTGCCAGTGCGAGGAACAGCCAATCCCTGAACCGGGGTTTGCGCACGATCGGTCCCGGTCACTTCCCGCCGAGGTTGGGCTTCACCACGACCAGGCCCTGCTCGATACCGTTGACGAGAACGATGCCGCTGGAGAAGTAGGGGTAGTTGCTCCACGCCCCGTTGAAGTTCGCCGCGTTGCCAGCCGGGTAGATGTCGAAGTAGCCGACTTCGGACAACCGCGCCGACGCGACCCCGCTGACGTCCAGGATGCGCAGGCCCGCCTGGTAGTTCGCCTGGTACGAGTAGCGGCCCTTGATGTACTGGTTGTGGTCGATCGCGGTGGCGGGTGAACTGTAGACGCCGGTGTGCACCGGAGCGGACAGCTTGGCCAGGTCCCAGACGTAGGTCTTGGTGCGCTTGTCGGTGCCGCGCTGCTCGTCCAGTTCGTCGTCCAGCAGGAAGTAGCGCTGGTCGTCGGTCAGCCAGCCCTGGTGCGAGTACTGCGCGCCGGAGTAGCCCTTGCGCGAGATCTGGACCGGCCTCGCCTTGTCGGTGACGTCGACGATGGTCAGCGTGTCCTCGTTGGCGTTGAAGCAGATTTCCTTGCCTTGGTAGGCCGCGTCCGGTCCCCGGTAGACGACGCACTGCGTGTCGTGGGTGTAGCCGTCCTGCGACACACAACCCGCTTTGGCCGGGGCCTTCGGGTTCTGGATGTTGACGATATGCGGTCCGCCGCTGCAGGTGTTGGAGCCGATCGCGTAGGCGAAACCGGTCTCCTCGTTGATCGCGATGTTGTGCGCGGGGCCGAATTCCTTGTAGAGGGCGTCGTTGGTGAAGGTCTGCGGCGTGGTGACCGTGCGCAGGCGGGTCAGGTCGAACACCTGCATGCCGTGCCCGGTGATGAAGTCGGCCACGATGAACGCGTGGTTCTTGTACACCTTCATGTCCCGCCACGAACTGCTGCCGCCGTTGGACGGCAGGTTGCCGAGGAACTTCGGGGAGGTCGGTGTGCTCACATCGACGAACGCGGTGCCGTTGGTCCGCCCGACGATGGCGTACTCCTTGCCGGACGAAGGATCGGTCCAGCCCCAGATGTCGTTGCCGTTCCCACCGCCGAGCCTGGACAGCGGAAGCACGCTGAGCAGGTCCACGTTCTTGCACGAATAGATGTCGGCCTTGCCGTCGACACACGGCACGCCAGCCGCGGTGCCGGTGACGGCGTGCCGTTCGGCCGGGACGTGGTCCGCCATGAAGGTCCGGGCCGCCGCCTGCCCCTCGGCCGTCTCGGGGTCGTGCGCGGACGCCGCCGTCATCGACAACACCAACGCGGAGGCCGTCAGCACGGCCAGGCCCATCATGCGCACGATCTTCATCAGGCGCTCCTCACAGGAGAGTCCGAACCCGGTCGGCCTCCGACGATAAGAGCGCGGATCTGCGGTGTATCCCTCCGAAGGTTTGGCGCGTTTAACCGTTTTGCCGGAGCCGGCTGACTTCCCGCACCGATGTCGTGACCGCGTCCAGCACGTCCGGGATCGGTGTGACCCCGAGACCGGGGCCCGTCGGGACGGGCAGGTTCCCGTCCCGCAGGACGAACGGTTCGGTGATGTCGGATTCGTAGTACCGGTCCGAGGCGGAGACGTCGCCGGGGTGCATTCCGCCGCACCACACCGGACCACCGGAAGCGGCGCAGACGTCGTGGATCCGGCGGGCCTGCTCGTCGGCATGGGCACCTTCGCCGCCGGGGCGCTCACGCTGTTGTTCGTCCGCTTCCCGAATCTGTCGTTCCGGCGGCGCGAGGAGAACTTCCGCTCGGCAATCCGGAACGGCCGGCAGTTCATCACCCGCCGCCCCGGCCTGCGCGCCGCGCTCCGGTTCTTCGTCATCGACCACGTCTTCCACACCCTGGGTTTCGCCGTGATCACGCCGATGCTGCTGGTGGAGCAGCCCGCGTCGGTGCTGGGCTTGGCGCTGGGCACCGGCGGTGTCGGCGGGCTCACCGGCAGCGCGCTCTTCGGCGGCCTTTCGCCGTTGGTGTCGACCCTGCTGTTCCAGGCGATCGGCAGTGTGTGGCCGACGATCGGGCTGCTGATCGGCATGTGCGTGCTCAGTATCGTCTGTGTGCTGGCCGCGCCCCAACACACCGACGACGTCTAGCGGATACGGAAGCGACGCATGAGTTTCAGCCCGGAAAGCATGCCCTCGACATACTTTTCGTAGGTCTGGCCGCCGCGCGGACCCATGACCTGTTTCTTGAGCACCGCCACGTTCTTGACGTCGGTGTACTTGAGCAGGCCCTGGTCCCCGTGGCGGGCGCCGACGCCGGAACTCTTGACGCCGCCGGACGGTGTGCCCTTGGCGGCGTACGCGGTGGCCAGGATGTCGTTGATGTTGACGTTACCGGACTCGATGCGCGAGGCCACGGCACGCGCGGCGCCGACGTCACCGCCCCAGACCGACGCGTTGAGGCCGTACTCGGTGTCGTTGGCCAACGCGACGGCCTCGTCGACCGTGCGGTACTTGTGCAGTGCGACAACGGGTCCGAAGGATTCGGTGACCCCGCAGAGCATGTCCTTCGTGACGCCTTCGAGGATCGTCGGTTCGAAGAACGCCGGGCCGAGGTCAGGCCGGGGCTTCCCTCCACAAAGGACGGTCGCCCCCTTGGCCACGGCGTCGTCGACGTGCGACTTGACCCGGCTCAGATGGTCGACGGAGACGAGCGACCCCATGTCGGGCCCGAAGTCGTAAGCGGCGCGGACATCGAGCGTCGCGGTCTTGGCCACGTACGCGTTCTTGAACTCGTCGTAGCGCGACTCAGGCAGGTAGATCCGCTCGATGTGCATGCAGATCTGCCCGGTGTTCCCGAACGCGCCGAAGATCGCGCCCTGTACGGCCTCGTCCAGATCGGCGTCGTCGAGCACGATCATCGGGTTTTTGCCGCCGAGTTCGAGGCAGCAGCCGATGAGGTTGCGGCCCGCCCGTTCGCCGATCACCCGGCCGGTGCCCGTGGAACCGGTGAACATCACGTAGTTCGCCTGGTCGATGAGCGTGGGGCCGACGTCCGGGCCTTCGCCGCACACCACCTGGAACAGGCCCTTCGGGAGCCCGGCCTTCTCCAGCAGCTCGACGCCGTAGAGCGGGGAGAGGGCCGTCTTGTTGTCGGGCTTCAGCACGACCGCGTTCCCGGCCATCAGCGCCGGGACGGCGTCGGAAATGCCGGTGGCGAACGGGAAGTTCCACGGCGCGATGATGCCGACCACGCCCTTGGGCTGCCGGAGTTCGGTCGACGTCGTCAGGAACGGAACCGGACCGCCGCGTTTGGTCGGCGCCAGCAGTTTGGCGGCCCGCGTGAGGTAATGGCTCATCACCATCGCCGGGTCGCAGGTCTCCTCGATCGCCATCCGGCGGTTCTTGCCGCTCTCGGCCTGGATGAGGTCGGTGACGATCGGCGCGTTGTCGACGAAGAGCGTGTGTGCCCGCTTGAACACCTCCAGCCGCTGTTTGAGTGGCGTCGCGGCCCATTTCTCCTGCGCGGCGCGCGCGGTGGTGAACGCCTGCTCGATGTCGTCGGGTGTCGACTGGGGCAGCTCGACGAGCACGTCGCCGGTGTAGACCTCGGTGAGTTTCCAGGTCGCGCCGGACGAGCCCGGCACCCTGGTGACGAGCCGTCGCAGGAACGCGTCGGTCACCGACGCCGGGCGGGTGAGCGCGAGCGGTGTGACGGTCATGGCCCTCTTTCCGTCGATTGTCCGAGTGGCTGTTGGCGAACCCGCGGCCGGTTCACGCGTAGGGTCAATTTCCCTGGCATGTCTCAGCTCCGCCGTCGGGCTCCGAGAGGACGAGCCGCGCGCCCAGCTCGCCGATCATGATGGCCGGCGCGTTGGTGTTGCCGCCGGTGATCGACGGCATGATCGAGGCGTCGCAGACCCGCAGGCCTTCGATGCCGCGGACCTTGAGGTCGGGACCGACGACCGCGAGTTCGTCCACGCCCATCCGGCAGGTGCCGACACCGTGGTACACCGAGGTCGCGCGATTCAGGATCGCGTCACGCAACTCCTGGCCCCGCAACCCCTTGCCCGGGTGGAGCTCTTCCTTGATCGACCCGTTGAACGCCCCCGAGGCGAAGATTTCGCGGACCATCTCCGAACCCTCGCCGAGCACCTCGAGATCGGCCGGGTCGGACAGGTACTGGAAGTCGATGAGCGGCGCCGCCGTCGGATCGGCCGAAGCGAGGCGCAGTGTGCCGCGGCTCTTCGGGTAGATCAGCGTGGTCAGCACGGTGAGTGCGGGCCGCTTGTCGACGTCGTGCCGGATCGGCGCGTCCTGGTTGGGCGTGACGTACGCCCACGGCAGGAGATGCAGCTGCAGGTCCGGGACTTCGGCGGCCTGGGAGGTCTTGAGGAAGGCGACCGCCTCGAAGACCGAGTGCGCCAGGAAGGACGTGCCGGGCCGCATCAGCTCCTTGACGAGGCCGCGCGCGAAGTACGGCGGTGTGCCTTTGTTCTTGCTCGACGACACGTGGAACGTCAGCGCGTGGAACATGTGGTCGTGCAGGTTGTCGCCGACCGGCAGGTCCGCCAGGACGTCGATGCCGTGCTCCTTCAGGTGTTCGGCGTGGCCGATCCCGGACAGCATCAGCAGTTGCGCGGATCCGACGAAGCCCGCCGAGAGGATGACCTCCTTGCCTGCCCGCAGCGTGCGCCTGCTTCCGGTCGCGTCGACGACTTCGACACCGACGGCGCGGCCGTTCTCGATCAGCACTTTCTTCGCCAGCACCCCGGACTGGACCTGCAGTGTCGCGGGCGCGAGATGGTGGATGTAGCCGCGCGAGGCGCTGTAGCGCAGGCCGTCGGCGGCGTTCTGCTGCATCCGGCTGACGCCCTCTTGCGACTCGGCGTTGTAGTCGTCGAGGATCTCGCAGCCGATCGCGTCGGCGGTCGCCTGGATGAACTGGAGCGTGCCCTCCTGCGGAAGCTTGTTGCGGGTGACCCTGATCGGCCCGCCCGCGCCCCGGAACTCGCTCTCGCCGTCCTCGAAGTCCTCCATCCGCTTGTACGCGGCGTTGACGCTGTCGGCGTCCCAGCCTTTGTTGCCCTCCGCGGCCCAGGAGTCGAAGTTGGCGCGGTTGCCGCGGACGTAGACCATGCCGTTGATGGAACTGGAGCCGCCGACCACCTTGCCGCGCGGCACCGGCATCCGGCGATCGAGAACGTGTTTCTGTGGCACCGAGTAGTAGCCCCAGTCGAAGGGCTTCTTGAGCTGTGGCACCGCGTGCATCGGGCCGACCAGGCCCGGCTTCTTGACGAGCAGCTTCTCGTCGCTCTTACCCGCCTCCAACACGATCACGCTGGCACCGGACTCCGCCAGCCTGCCCGCGATCGCCGCCCCCGAGCTGCCCGATCCGACGACCACGTAATCGGCCTCGTCGCCGCGCGGCGCCCTGTTCGCCATTTCCGCTCCTCGGTCCACCCACCGTCCCAGAACTATAACCTGTTCTAGTTCTGTCACCGTATAGCGAGACCGCCCCGTTCCGCAATGCCCGTCTCGTCAAGAAGGTTGGGTCGGCTCCGCTGTGGCCTAAGTCCTGTGGGCGCCGATGAAGTGACGGGTCACGCCTTCTTCTTCTCGGCGCGCACGAGCCCGCCACCGATGATCAAGCGCTGGATCTCGCTGGTGCCTTCGTAGAGCCGCATCAGCCGGACGTCGCGGTAGATACGTTCGACCGCGACCTCCCGCAGGTAGCCGCTGCCGCCGTGAACCTGCACCGCCAGATCCGCGGCCTTGCCCGCCATCTCGGTGCAGAAGAGCTTCGCCGCCGACGGCGCGATCCGGCGATCTTCACCCGTCACGTACAAGCGGGCCGCCTCACGCGCGAGCGCCCGTCCGGCGAGCACCCCGGTCTGCTGATCGGCGAGCATCGCCTGCACCAGCTGGAAATCCCCGATCGGCGTCCCGCCCTGGGTCGCGGTGGCGGCATAGGCGACCGACTCGTCGAGCGCTCGCTGCGCGGCCCCGACAGCCAGGCCCGCCAGATGGATCCGGCCGCGGGCCAACGAGGTCATCGCCGCCTTGTAGCCGACGTCGCCGTCTCCGCCGACCAACGCCTCCGGGCCGACACGGACCTGCGAGAACGCGACATCCGCGGTGCGAGAGCCCTCCTGCCCCATCTTCGCGTCCTTCGCGCCGACCTGAATTCCCGGCGCGTCGGCGGGGACGAGGAAGACCGCGATGCCGGTGCCGGACTCCGACGCGGGCTTCGTTCGCGCGAACACCACGAACAAACCGGCCTCGGTGGCATTGGTGATGAACTGCTTGCCGCCGTCGATGACCCAGCCGTCGCCGTCCGGCTTCGCACTGGTCCGCAGCCCCGCCGGGTTCGAGCCGGCGCCGGGCTCGGTCAGCGCGAACGACGCCACCACTTCACCGGACGCGATGCCGGGCAGCCACCGGTCCCGCTGCCCGTCGGTCCCGAATCCGACCAGTACCTGCCCCGCGATGCCGTTGTTCGTGCCGAACATCGACCGCAGTGACAACGACGTGTAGCCCAGCGCCATCGCCACCTCGACGTCCTGCACGAGGTCCAGTCCGAGCCCGCCCCACTCCTGCGGGATCGCGTACCCGAACAACCCCATCTCCGCCGCACGCGCCCGTAAATCGGCCGGGATGGCGTCCGTATTCATGATCTCGAGTTCTCTGGGCAGCACGCGGGTGCGCACGAAGTCGTTGATCTGGCCGAGAACGTCCGCGAACACGTCGTCGGGGACGTCGGGATTGCCGCTGTACATGCCCCTCACTATCGATCACCGACCGAGATCGGTCCACCCACGATCAGGTCGAGCACCCGGCACCGGCGAGTGGACGTGGTCGTGAGACCTACCGGAGACCTCGATGTTCGCTTTACCGTCGAGGAATCCCGACTCTCCGAAGGACGCGTCCGTATGCGCACACGTAACGTTTTCCTCGCCGCCACCAGTGCTATCGCCCTGTGTTTCACGATTCCGGCGACGGCATCCGCCGCCGAAGGCGAATTCACCTACCGCTACTACGCCGCGAACGGGGAAGTGCAGGTCGGCACCCTGATCGATCCGCCGAGCGGCGAATGCATCGAAATTCCCGAAATAGCCGACTGGGACGTCGACGCGTTCCGTCCGCGCAACTACACCGATTCACGGGCAGCGGTGTTCAAGGACGGCGATTGCGCAGGAGAGGACTACTTTTCACTGCGCCCCAACGGTGGGCGCGGTTCGGACAGGCTTCTCCTGCGGTCGGTGATCTTCAGCTAGCCGCGCCGGGAATCCGGATGGGTGCCGGGGTGATTGTCATGGCGCGGCGTGGTCTGATCTTCCTTATTCGTCGCATCACCTTGCTGGGGCTGGTGGCTCCGAATGCCTCAGCCGCCGGACCGGTCACCAGGTGCCGGAAAACTGGAACGGCACACTGGTGCTGTGGAGTCACGGCAGGTACTCCGTGGCCTATCCGGAGCCGGTTCGGATCGCGCTGGCCGCGTCCCAGTACCGCGCCGTACGCGGCTGGTCGATCGAGAAGGCACTGACCGACCAGATCCGGTTGCAAGGCTGGTTCGGCCGCACGGTCGGCCCGCCCCGCCGGACCATCGCGGCGGGCGAATCGGTGCGGGCGATCACCGCGACCTGCTCGCCGAGCGAAACCCGCGCCGGGCTGATGACCTTCTGCGGCAACCTTCCCGGCCGGGGCCGCGCTCTGGAACTCCGGGCTCGATCTCGGATACGCGCTGCCGCAACTGGCGCGGATCACCGATCCTGAGGCCAACGCGGGCAGGTTCGTCAAGGTGGTTCAGGCCGTCACCGAGAGGGCCGGGCCAGGCAAGCCTTGGCGAACGCGCTGGCCGAGATCCCCGGCTGACTGGACGCCACCCGACCCCGGCCGAAGGACGTCGCGGAGCAGGTTTTCTGGCAGGGCGCCTGGGATCGCTTCTCCCGTGCCGGCGCGCGTTCGGCATCGGCACCCGTCGCGGTGACCGGCGAAAGCTGGCCATCGACCGGCCCTGCCTCACTGAACGCCCAGGCGGGCAAGCTCGCCCCAGAGCACCAGACGATCTTCGACGCCGTCCGGGAAACACCGGTGACGACCGCCCTGGCGTTCGCGCGCCACTCCCCTCCCCCGTATCCGCGGGTCCTGCCCTCCCGACGACCGTCAGGAGGTTCCGGTGAGGAGAGTCAGCCGGTAGGCCGACAGGACCCGGTTGACCGGGAGGAAGTACGTGGTGCCGCCGCTGGAGCAGTTCCCGCTCCCGCCGATCAGCACGCCTTGGGCCTGCGTCCCGCTGACGAACGGCCCACCGTTGTCACCGGGCTCGGCGCAGACGGACGTCCGGGTCAGGCCGGTCAGCGTGCCCTCGGGGAAGGTGATCGTCTGGTTCTTCGCCTGGATGACGCCACACCGCCAGCCGGTGGTCGTGCCGTACTTGCACACCGAGGCGCCGACCGGGGCTTCGGTCGACCCGGTGATCGTCACCCGGCCGTCGGTGGGCGGGATCGATCCCACCAGCCGCCAGT
Organism: Amycolatopsis sp. cmx-11-32; assembly: GCF_047608695.1. Classification (NCBI taxonomy): domain Bacteria; kingdom Bacillati; phylum Actinomycetota; class Actinomycetes; order Pseudonocardiales; family Pseudonocardiaceae; genus Amycolatopsis; species Amycolatopsis sp. cmx-11-32. The sequence continues at coordinate 715,145 of NZ_JADNQN010000003.1, forward strand.
CGGTCGTATTGGTCACCCGGATGACGATCGCGCCGTTCGGCGGGAACTGCGCCGCCGTGACCACCCCGACCACGCGGCCCGCGCTGCGGACGGTGTCACCAGGCTTGCCACAGACGGAACTCGCGATCAAGTAGCCGATGTTCCCCGAGACCGCGGCGAATCCGGCAGTGCACCGAGACGAGACGCTGGTCTGCAACAGGCTCCCGCCCCCGAGCGGAGCGGGAGCGTCCGCCCGAGCCAGGGGTGGCATAGCGAGGCAGAAGGCCAGGACCAGGCCGAGCAGACAGCGGAATCGGGGCAGTCTCATGGGACCCTCCGATGGGCAGGGAATACTTCGATTCTAACCAGGCCCAGCGCCCCTGCCCATCGGCCGAATCGCGCATTCTCAGCGCCAGCCGAGCTCCGGTGCAACGTGAGTGAGGATGCTCTCCAGCACGTGCGCGTTGTACTCGACACCGAGCTGGTTCGGGATGGTCAGCAGCAAGGTGTCCGCCGCCTGGATCGCCTCGTCCCCCTTGAGTTCTCGCACCAGCTCATCCGGCTCGGCGGCGTAAGAACGCCCGAAGATCGCCCTGGTCGTCTCGTCGATCATGCCGACCTGATCACGCGAGTCGCGGTCGCGGCCGAAGTAGGCGCGATCCAGGTCGTTGGTCAGCGCGAAAATGCTGCGGCTCACGGACACCCGCGGCTCGCGCGTGTGGCCTGCCTCTTTCCACGCTTCGCGGTAGGCCTCGATCTGCTTGCGCTGCTGGACGTGCAGCGGCTCACCCGTCTCGTCGTCCTTGAGCGTCGAGCTCTGCAGATTCATGCCCAGCTTCGCGGCCCAGACACCCGTCGCGTTCGAGCTGGAACCCCACCAAATGCGCTCACGCAGTCCCTCGGAGTACGGCTCGAGCCGAAGCAGCCCCGGCGGGTTGGCGAACATCGGGCGCGGGTTCGGCTGCGCGAAGCCCTCGCCGTCGAGCAGCTTGAGGAAGACCTCGGTGCGCTGCCGGGCCATGTCCGCAGCGGTCTCCCCCTCCGCCGGGCCGTACCCGAAGTAACGCCACCCGTCGATCACCTGCTCCGGCGATCCCCGGCTGACACCGAGCTGAAGCCTGCCGCCGGAAATGAGGTCGGCGGCGCCGGCGTCCTCGGCCATGTACATCGGGTTCTCGTAACGCATGTCGATCACGCCGGTACCGATCTCGATCTTCGAGGTCCGGGCACCGATCGCCGACAGCAATGGGAACGGACTGCCCGCCTGCCTAGCGAAGTGGTGCACGCGGAAGTAAGCGCCGTCGACACCGAGCTCCTCGGCCGCGACGGCCAGATCGATCGACTGATGCAGGAAGTCGGCGGCGGACCGGGTCTCGGAGTGCGCGCTCGCCGACCAGTGGCCGAACGAGAGGAAACCAATCTTCTTCACGCCACATGTAAGCGCCCGATGACCGGGTTTGATTCCCCTGCCCCGATGCCGTGTCACGCTCTGACCATCCGTGAATAGTAACCCTATGTAGCTGATGGTCACTTTAGGCTTTAATGGCTCTCGACCTGCAAACTTACGGGCCAACTTCGCCGAACCAGAGGCCCTCACGCTGCCGGTCAGTAACTGATCATTGTCTCAACGTGAGCCGTCGTGACGATACGTACCCCCCTGATTCAGGCCTCCTGGGCGACGTATACTCTCTTCATCAGCAAGTCCGAGTGGCGGAATGGCAGACGCGCTAGCTTGAGGTGCTAGTGTCCTTAACGGACGTGGGGGTTCAAGTCCCCCCTCGGACACACACGTTATCCACACGGGGAGAGGCGGTCACCACGACCGCCTCTTTTTTGTTGTCGTAGAGCACTTGCAGCCCGAGATCCCGGTAGACCTGCGTGATGCGGTCCAGGTTCCGCGAGTTGAGCGCCCGCTCGACATCACCCAGCGAGTCCAGCATGGCGTACACCTCCGCCGCGTCGATCGTGGCCGACTCAGGCAGGTTCTCCAGCTCCTCCCGTGCCGCCTGGCGCTCCGCCTGAGCAAGGTTCATCGCATCCACGAGCGCCGCCGGATCCACGCCAGCTTCAATCGCGGCCTGATGCCGCCGCAACCGCGCCTCTGCGGCCTTTAACCGCTTCTCAACGGTCTCGCGTCCCGTTCCTGACCCACCCGACTGGGCTCCGATCATCGCGGCCACGGTCTCGCCGCGGTTGTCCGGGTCGAAGACCTGGCACAGCCAGGCGTTGAGCGGTGGGATCACCACGTCCTCGCGTAGGTTCACCGTCTTCGGATGATCGGCCAGCACCGGTGACCCCGGCGCCATCGTCCGCGCGATGCACCGGTAGTAGATGCCCTTCCGAATCGCCGCACCCTGCATCTTCCGGGCGCAGATGTCGCAGCGCACCAACCCTTTCAACAGGTACGTGTGCTTGGCCGCAGGCCGTTCGCGATCCAGCTTCGCGATGCCACGCAGTCCACCGGCTGCCCGTGACCGGCGCATGAGCTGAGCCTGCGTGAAGTCCTCAACCGAAACGATCTTCGGATGCGCCGGCTGCCGTGAGCGCACGATGCGGTCGGGAGTCGCGCGCCGGAATCGGACCACATGCCCGGCACCGACGTCGTCAGGGTTCAGGAGCGTCTCGTGCTTCGCCCATCGGCCGAAGATGGCGTACCCGGTGTAGCGCGGATTCTCCAGAATCGATCGCGTCGTGCTGCCCTGCCATCCGTCGGCGAGCCGATGCCTGTTCTGCTCCGGCCGCCGAGCAGAAGGGCACGGGATCCCATCGAGGTTGAGCCCGTTAGCGATCGCTCGATCACCCTTCCCGTCGAGGTACTCGGCGAAGATCCGCTGCACGACCTCGGCAGCAGGCTCGTCGATAGCGAGCACCCGCAGCCGGAAACCCTCCGCAGCCTTCCTGGGGTTCGGATGAGGTCCGCCATCCACGACCACGTAGCCGTACGGGGCACGGCCGCCCTGATGCCGTCCCTCGTTGAGGACCTGCGCATCCATCGCTGCCCTCACGCGGGCCTGAACGTGCTGCCGCTCCGACTCGCTCATGCCGCCGAGCACGCTCATTAGCATCTTGTGCGATGGGTTCCGCGGGTCAAACCGCCCGCCGAGCTCCGGCACCCACAGCTCAACCCCGTAAGCGGCGAACCGTGGGGCTATCAGCGAGAACTGATTGCCGAACCAACATCGGGTGCCCTCGCCGACGACCAGGGCGTTCCACGTCCGGCGCGGATTCTTCAGCTCGGCGAGCAAACGAGATGCCTCGGTCCTGCGCTCCCAAGGCACCGAGCGCGACTGCCCGATGTCGAAGTACTCCGCCACGATCCGGCCGCCGAGCGGCTCGACGAACTTGCGCGCGTTCCCGAACTGCCAGCCTCGCGAGGTCTCCGGATCCTGGTTGTCCTCGGTCGAGCACCGGCCGTAGACCGCAAGCTCTCCGATTCCTTCATCTACCGGGTCCGCGGCTTGGAGCCCCAGAATGTCGTCCAGCGTTGACCACGGGTCATTACTGATTTCAGCCGTCACTGCTTACCCCCTCCGCCGGTCCGTCCAGGACAGGCACCTCGGTCAGCTCGATCAGGATGGCGAGCAATCCGCGTGCGACCGCAGGCGACACAGCAGGCAATCCAGCAGGTAGGATAACTTGAACGCCCTGATTCTTCGAATACTCGGCGCTCATGCCTGATCACCGATGTCTTCCGACGCGTCACCGCTGGCCATGCGGGCTACGGCGCTCTTGATTTCAGCTGTTAGGTACCCGCGGACCTGCCGTGTCTCGCCGCTTTCGGTCGTGATCCGATCCCGCGTCGGCCGACATCCCGCCTCACTCATCTGCTGCGCGAGCGTCATCCGGTCGACCTTCAGCACGTCCAAGAGTTCCGCGGTTGGCACGAACTCGCGGCCTTCCGGGCCAAGGTCGTCCCCGAGGTAGTCGACGATCGACGCGAACGGTTCAGGCAACTCGCCAACCGCGTCACTGCCGCCACCTGCACCGATTTCCTTGACCACCGCAGCGTGGTCGAGCACTGGCGTCACGTCCTGGCCTGCCGCGTGCCCTGTCAACGTTCCGGCCGCTTCCCGCAGCGCCCGGCCCTGCTCGCAGATCGTTCGCCAGTCCTCGTTCGGCATGTAGTAGGTCCGGACGGTCATCGCGAGCACATCGGCTCCGGCCGCGGTATCGCCGTCCGGGCGCAGGATGCCCACGCCTTTGTGCGACGGCAGCAGGCGAGACGAATCGAACCCGCGCGTGTTCATCTGCTCGCCGAGCACGATGTTCGAGTCACGCCAATCCATCACTCGAAGCGCGAACCGCGAGCCGAGCACCGCGCGTAGGCCGGACGGGATCGTCTTCGAGTCCGGCCGCTGCGTCGCCAGTACGAGCACGATCCCGGCAGCCGGCCCCTTCTTCGCCAACCACGTCAGCAACTCGCCGACGTACTCGCCCGCCGTCAATCTCTTCCCCTGCGCCTCGATAGATGTGCGGTCCTCAAGCGGAACTTGGACCTCATCGATGAAGATCGCCGTAATCGGCATGTCAAGCGCCTTATCGCGAGACATCTCCGGGGTGACCTTCGACTCCGGGCACGTCAGGTCATCGAGATCCCGCATCCGCCGAAACCTCGACTGAACCTCTGCGACCAGCTCGGCGAGCCAGCCGATGAGGGCCAGGACATGCTCGGATTCGTCGCCCGCCATGAACCGATGCGCGACCTTGCCGGCCGAGTCCCAGTCCTTGCCCGCCTTGAAGTCCGCGACGTACAGCCGCACCCACGCGTCCAGGATGAGTCCAGAAGCGGCGAGCCTGGCAGCGAATGTCTTGCCCTGCCGTGGAATTGCGCCCACGAGCAGCGACGTCCACACCAGAGGGAGGTCGATCCGCCGATCCCGCGCGTCTCGACCGAAAGGAACCGGGCGCCATGCGTCCCATTGGACCGCCCCAAGCAGCGGCGTCCGTAGCGGTGGCGACGCGTACGGGTCTTCGTCGGCAACCCACATCGAGACCCGGCCAGCGTGACCGCCGTTGCCTCGGACGCGTTCCACGATGAGCTGCACCTCATCGACCGCCAAGGCGGACGCGAGCGCGTCCCGGTTCTTCACGACATCCGCGGCCTTGCGGGTGGCGGGCAGGTCGACTGTGACGGCCCAGCCATCGCCAACCCGCGTTGCCCGCTCGACCAACCTCAGCGACTCGTCCTTGCCGATGAGCTTCGCATCCCGAAACGCGTCCACCAGCACCTGCGGGTCCATCGTCCACGTCAGCGTGCGCGGACCAGCGAGCGCAGGTTTCCGCCCCGGACTCCCGTCCTTACGTCGACCGAGAATCGCCAAGGCGACCGATGCACCAGCCCCCGCGATCCACAGTGGATCGGCGCCGTACAGGAGATCCACCATCGCGACCGCCAGAGCGACGACGACGAGTACCAAGCCCGTGACTTTCCAGCGGAACAGCGTCAGCCCGCGAATCTCGGTAAACTTGTCGGCCAGTTTTTCGGACTCCTCCGCAGCAGCCCGGTAGTCCCGCACCGTCACCCAGCCACGCCACCACCGCACACCGACCACCACCCCGCGGACAACCGCCCCGAGGAAGCGCACCGGTGACATGACCAGCCAGACAACCGTGTCCTTCGCGGCCTGAACCGCTTGCGGTTTGCTCTTGAGCCACAACGGCACGCGTTGCGAGTGCAGCCACCGCATCACCAGCCGGTTGCGACGTGTACGGCGACGTGGTTGCGGCAACGTGTCATCGACCAGCTCGCCAACCAGCACGGGATCTGCCTTCACTGGCAGTGCGCCCGACTCAGTCATCGGCCACCTCCGCGCGCAACGCACGTGCCAACCGCGGCGACAACCCGCGCGAACATCCGGTCGCCTGCCGGATCCACGCCGGCGTGACGTCGACATCGGGTGTCCAGTGTCGCCGAGCGTCGGCCAGGTAGTCGGCGAACAGCTTCCGGCGCCCGGCGTTCATGGACTCGCCCTGAACACCTCGCCGTTCACCAGCAGCCACGACGGCAGCATCGGTCAGCTTGTCGCGCAGATCAGTGATTGCCTCGACCGCGGCGAAGATGACCAGCGGAGGCACCGAGTGCAGGACGATCGCCGCTGGATCCCCCTCCGCATAGGACGTCCACGTGTTCATGACGTAGGTAGCGGCGAGCGTGAACCACTTCGCCCGCCGAACCCATCCACCGGTGCGAACCTGGTACCGGGCAGTCACCTGCTCCGCGCGAAGGATCGCTAGTAGTACGAGGGACACAGTCGGATCCAGGACCCACGCAGCCAGCCACGGCAGCGACCACGGCTGAGTCCCTGTCGAAGCGAAGGTCTGAACGTTCGTCATCGTGAACGCCAGTCCGAGGACAATCCCCGTCCAGCACATCCAGTCGACCTGCCGACGTACCCGCTCGATTCGGAGCGCCACAACGTCCGGATCGGTCTCGTACGCCCGAACCTCTGCGGCTTCGGCCGCGTCCTGGGCCAGCCGTTGCGCCCGTGTCATCGGCGACCACCCCGCTTCGAGGTGTCGACGGTCGTCACGGTCATAGCGCGAGTCAGCGCATGGGAGGCGAACAGCGCGGGCAATCCGAGCACTGCGAGGCGCAGCCACGTGCTACTCGGATGTGAGATGACGACCCACTGAACAGCCACGATCAACCCAGCGTTGAAAAGCACGCGGCCGGTCAGGGAGACCAGACGTGCTCCACTGCGTGTCTTCTCCGCCGCGGCCTTCGCCCGGCGAGCGCCGGCTCGCCAAACCCAGAGCAGCACAATCAGCACGCCGACCCCGGCGAGTATCTGCGTTGGCGTCAAGGTGAGGCCACTCATCGTGCACCTCGCTCGATCCGTTCACCGCGCCGAAGCCAGTGCGGATGAAGTTCCCGACGATCGTCGTCGGTCATCCCGCCCCAGATACCTGCCGTGTCCGTCCCGGCTGTACGCAGCTCCAGTTCCAGACACTCGTCCCGGACCGGACATCCTCCGCACAGTCGGTCGGCGAGCTGCTGATCGGTCTGCGCCGGCGGCGGTTCGCTCTCCGCCGAAGGCCACATGCAGACCCCTTCGCCGGTGACGATGGCGGTCAGGACGTCCGAGGGGATCCACCGCAGGCGGTCCAGCCGCCACGCGATCCCGATCAGCCGGAGGTCATCGGCGTGCATGCCGCACCTCCGCCCTGCTTCGTGGTGCCGAGCAGCCGAGCGAGTTCGGTCGACGACACCCGCAGACCGGACCGCGAGCGAGTCGCCCGCAGCTGTCCAGTACGGATCGCCCGACTCACAGCCGAGCGCGGAACACCCAGAATCCAGGCGGCCTGCTGAATGGTGTGGAAAGTCATTTGCGAGTTCATAAGAAAGACCAATCTGATGATTTCAAGACTATGTTGTTGATTTCAGCGCTTCGAATGGCGCGTTCATCCGACGCGCCGCCGCTAATGCGCTAGGCGACGCGATAAAAGCTCGATGAGCCGCTAATCTCAGCGCTGAGGCGGAGCGCGGAGGGATACGTGTCGGAAGACTGGGCGGCAGTCGCGAAGGCGATCAGCATGCGCGTCAACGAACTCGGCTGGCGGCAACGCGAGCTGGCCGAGCGGTCGCATGTGTCGCAGGCGATCGTGCGCGAGTTGCAGCACCACACCGTGGAGCGTCGACGGAGCGCCCGCACGCTCGAAGCACTGTCGACGACATTGGGCTGGCACCCGCAGCATCTGTTGGCAGTTCTGCAAAATCGCACTCCGCCGCACCCGGACGAGCCAGCCGACGATGGGCATGACCTCTGGCCTCGACTGGATGCGCTCGAGCAGCGGTTGGCGGAGCTCACCGAGCGTCTCGAAGACGTTCAGTCGAACCTCGCGATCGTGGTCGAGCATGTCCGCTCGAAGCGTTGAAGGCGGGCGACTCGGGCTGGTGATCCAGGTGATTTCCATACCTAGAATTCAAGACCGAATCGGCGCACGATCCCATGCACAACCAGTGCGGAGGCACTGCACAACCACTGCATATCCGCTGTACATCGCCTTTTCGGCGCGCCGATGAGCCGGGCCAACGAATGGACCGGCCGATCAGCGTCGGCACTTCAAGCCGCACTCAGGCTGAGCAATGAACGGTTCGCCGAGAAGCTGGGCGTTGCCGCTCGCACCGTGGCGTCATGGCACAAGAAGCCGGGCCTGGTGCAGCAGTCCGAGATGCAACAAGTGCTCGACACCGCGTTCGAGCAAGCGTCGGAGGCGGAGCGTGCGCGCTTCGCCGAGCTGGTCGGCGAAGCGCCGACCGCTCAGGCGGTATCGGACACCACTGAGGACGAGCGACTCACGGCTGATCCACACATCGGGGCAGCTCTCGAATGGCTCGATCGCTCGGCCCGCTGGACTCCCGGCACGGCCCGCCGCGCGGTCGCTGCGCGCGTAGCCGACGTGACCGTCCAAGACCTCCACAACCGCGGAACCCGTCGTAGTTGGGTGAGTCAGCGGGAGGTCGTCGACGCTCTCCGCCAGTACTACGGGCATCAAATCGAGAGTCACGGCCTGTACGGCGGGCGAATCGGCGCTGACACCGTGAACACCAGCGTCCTGACCTGCGCCGATTGGCTGGATGTGGCCTGCGAGCTGCGGCCAGAGCAAGAGCGGTTCACGGCGACGAACACCCGACCGGATGCGAGCCTCGAACTCGATGAACGCGCGGCGGATCTCGCCGTTCAGCGCCTGGCGGAGACGCTGGCCATGAACACCCGCCTCGTGAACAGTCCGATCTACCGCCTGCTCGGCACGGACATCCGCAAACACCAGCTCGGCGGCTCGTTCGGCGTCACTCACTTCGCGCACTACGCGCTGACGATGGACCTGCTCGAAGGCGAACTCATGGACGCCATTGCGGCCGGCTCATCCTCCATGCCACTTCGCGACCGACACCTACCTGACCTTCGATCGGTGCTCGACGTCGCCAACCGGCTCTGCGCGGGAGGCGTACTCGCGCTCACCGCCATCGCTCGGCCGGCTGATCCATATCGGGGCGACACGGACTACCTGCTGCTCGTCCAGGAACGCTCAGGCCACGTTCTGAACGCCGCGCGACGGCTCGCAGTGATCCCAAAGGGCTTCCACCAGCCACTGACCGACGTCCGCCGGGACGCTCAGGTGGGCGCGACGCTCCGGCGAGAGTTGGAAGAAGAGCTGTTCGGACGCCCGGACATCGACAACACGCTCGGCGAGATGCTGACAGCGGACCCCATGCACCCGGCACGCCACTCCGAACCGATGCGCTGGCTGACCGAGCAGCCAGGACGGCTGCGGATGGAGTCGACAGGTTTCGGCTTGAACCTGGTCAGCGGAAACTACGAATTCGCCAGCCTGATCGTCATCGACGACGAAGAATTCTGGCAACGCTACGGCGGCATGGTCGAAGCGAACTGGGAATCGGCAACACTTCGCCAGTATTCAACTACCGATACAGATCTCGTCACCGAGCTACTCAGTGATGTAACGTGGAGCAATGAGGGTCTCTTCGCGATGATGCAAGGCCTAAGGCGCCTGGCGGAAATCGGAGAAGAACGCGTGAAGTTACCGTCGATCGAATGGGAGTTCAGCAAGTGAGCGACGGCTGGACCGCCGGAAACGCCAACGAAGACGCAGCTGACACCCGCGGCTGGCTAGTCGGACACTTCATCGACCCGTCCCAGGGCGTACGTTCGTCGAAAGACGTAGAAGTCAAGTGGGCCAACCATCCTGCAGGCGACAAGCGCCCAGAGTGGACATCCGACGACCAACGGATCACGCTCGTGCTGCTCATCTCCGGCGAGTTTCGCGTCGACGTCGCCGGCGGCGGCAAGACCATGACCCGGCAAGGCGACTATGTCATGTGGGGGCCAGGAGTCGACCATTCATGGGAAGCTATCGCGGACTCGGTTGTCATGACCGTGCGCTGGCCTTCAGCGACATAGTTCAACACTGTGAACTGCCAACCGATCGCCGCCAATTTCAGCGAGTCGCCGCAACCCCTGGAGCAGTGCAAACAAACCTTCGTTGCTCCACGATTCGTCGGCAATCAGTCCGCCGAGAAAATCGCCATCGAGCGTCGAATACGAGCGCAACTCAGCCGACTCCCAATTTGCCTCGACCTCGCCGCCGAAGCGGGACCAGAACTCTTCGTCGTCGATGACGACCAAGCTGGCGAACTCGTAGTTCCCGCTGACAAGGTTGAGGCCGAACCCGGTGCACTCCATCCGCAGTCGTCCCGGTTGTTCGGTCAGCCACCTCATCGGCGCGGACAGCCTGTGAGGGTGCATCGGATCAGCTGCTCGCTGGCTGCCCGCGGTGTTGTCGACGTCGACCCGTCCGAACAGCTCATTCTCCAGTGCACGCCGCAGGGTTGCGCCGATCCGGGCATCCGCGCGGTGATCAGTCGATGGCCGGTGGAACACCTTCGGGATCACGGCCAAGCTGCCAGCTGCGTTCAGCACGTTCCTGGACCGCTCCTGGATGAGCAGCAGGTAGTCGCGACCACCGCGATACGGATCCGCGGGCCGAGCGATCGCGGTCAAGGCAAGCACGCCGCCCGCGCACAACCGGCCGGCCAGGTCGAGCACCGTCGCGACGTCCGGCAAGTACTTGTCCCGCAGGGGCGCGTGACCAGGACATATGCCTCTGCCTGCCACCAACATCTCGGACAACTCGCGCTCAAGCAGATCCAAGGTCAAGGCGTACTCGACGAAGGGCACGACGTCCAAGCTGCCCGCTAGAGCGCCACCGCCCACATCGAACTCCGCCAGACGGTAGATCGGCACATCAGCCACCCGAACGCCGCCTTCAGCCGCTTCGGCGAGTCTTCCAACGGCCGCGTTCTCGTTGATGCCGCAGGAACGGCTCTCGAGGCCAGGTCGCAGAACCAGCTGATCGTTCTCCGGCGTCAGCTCACAGCTCAAGTCCAGCCACTCTGACCGACTCAGAATGCTGGTCCGAACTTCTTTCTCTCCGTAACGCGCCTGGTAGAGCGCGTAGCCAGCAGAAAGCTCCCCGTAGTAGCTGGCCAACGCGTCGGCAGCTTGGCTCCGATCGACCCGTGGTCCGCGACGCCCGTCTGGCGACACACGTGCCCCTACCCGTTCACGCGTAGTGCCAGGGTTCCAACCCACACGACGATCCAGCCAGCTGAACGCAGGTTCAAGCTCATGCGGCAAATCAGCCGTCGGCGAGCCGTCGATCAGCACGCGCAACTCTTCTTGGGAGCGTCCCAACACTCTCGCCAACTTCGGCCGCTGGAACGGCAGAGGCGCGAAATCGCCCGCTTCCCAGCGGATAACCGTCCGGCGATCGACGTCCATGATCTCGGCGAGCTTCTCCTGACTCAGCCCCGCAGTCTTACGAGCTGAAACCAGCCCATCACGTCGCCGGACGCCGATCATCGAACACCTCGCACTGCTTGACTTGCAACTCAGCATATCAGCCATATATGCAGGTGATGCCGATGTATGCCACCGCTCTGTCACCAAACTCCGACACTTCCGCCCTGGCCTCTCTCCGTTGATCCAACTTTGATGATTTCAACACAACGGACGGACTCAGGAGCGGTCGAGATGAGCGGCACAAGCAGGTCACGGCGTCCCCGTCTCTACGTTCGCTGGTACCGCTGCACAGGCGACAGCCTCGATCACGCCGTCACCGATGAAGCGTTCGCACAGGGGCTTGAACTCCAAGAGGGCAGTTACCTGGCGGTCTGCGGTCATGTCGTCCTCATCGGCTCGTGCCTCGCACCGCCTGGACCTCCATGCGTCGCGTGCGTCGCGGTGCTCAGGATCCTCAACCGCCCCATCAACCCCACGGCTGAGCCCGGACGACGCCGGAAGGCTCACCGCTGGTGCTGTCTCTTCGGCCGCCATCAGACTCCGGCCGTCCCGCAGTCGCGCCCACGTCAACGCGCGCGTGCTACCCCCGAGCAGGACGGCCGGACCATTACGTCGGTGGACGCGGGACGGCACCGCGCCCACCGTTCACGATGTGCAGCAGGGCGCCTGACGACGGACCAGCTGATCACCGCGCCACCGCCCGGCCCCGTGGTTGAGCCCCGATATTCCGCGCGCCAGCTCCCTGGCGGTGGTGTCGCACCGCAGAGCACAGCCACGCACCGCGGCGACCCCTTCGCCCCTGGCGCATTTGAGCTGCCTAAAAGCCCAGTCGGCTCGTCCTCAGCGCTCCGCGTCTGCAGCCCTGGCTCTGCCGCACCGGCGGACGGCGAGCGGTAATGCAGCCGGAACGCCCTGCGGTTCCGTCCTCTCACCGCGACCTCGACCCGCTTCTCCTCTTGCCGATCCGGCTGTTCGTGATGTGCCTTCTCGCTGACCTGCACTGGTGCGAAGACGCGGTTCTGGCGAACGCTCTGCGTGTCAAGCCGACCGTTGTCGCTCTCCACGTCGAGCGCCTCGCCGCGGCCGGCTACGTGTCCGTCCGGGTCGCAGGTCGCCGCACCAAACTGCGCCTCACCCCGCTCGGACTCGACCGACTGACCGCACACGTAACCGCACTCCAAGCGGTCGCCAGCACAGCCGCGCAACTCGTCACTTCACGACACGGCGCTACTCGTTCGCCGACGTGACGGCTGACCGCTACCTCTCGAAACCGCCCTTCCCAGAGCCGATTCACGGCCGACGTGACGGGTGCGAAGCAAGCCGACACAGCTGTCACACACGCTGTTTCCGCACGTGGGCCGCTATCTCGTGCCGTCACAGCGCCTGTGACGACCTCATGCCCTCGCGGGACAACCCGCCTCCCGCAACGACCTTGAGCAGGAACCTGTGAAAGCGAAGAAGACACCGCAGCTGTCGACTGCCAAGCAGAGGGAACTCGGCGCTGAGCTACGGCGAATCCGCATGCGCGCCGGCTACCTCGCAACCGACATGAGCCGCATGCTCGGCTGGCCCGCCTCCACCATCTCGCGCCTGGAAAGCGGCCTCCGCAACTACCAAGCCGGCGACATCGCCATCTACCTCGCCCGAGCGAAAGCAACCCCCCGCGAACTCGACGACCTGGTAGCCCTAGACCGCCTCCCCGACGACGGCTACCAGGTCAGAAGCCACCCCATAGGCTTCCCCGACGACCTTCCACTCGTCAAAGTGCTCGACACCGGCAGCCAGTCCGTCACGTCTTATGCCCCCGTCGAAATCCCACGGCAACTCCAGATCCAGCCCTACATACGCGAAGCTCTCACCAGGGACGGGCGTATCAAGGGCGGTCCCGCTCTCGATACGCCAGTGCACACACGACTCGCCAGCCAGCCCACATCCCTTCGGATGCCAGGCCCCTTCACCTTCTACATGCACCAGACCACGCTTGAGCTACCCTGCCAAGACTTCACACTCGCGCACGAACAGCTGCTGCATCTCCTGCTTGTGTCATCGCTACCGAACTTTCGCATTCATCTCGTTCCCGCCGATTCCATTGTCCCTGATATCCGCACAGGGTTCACGATCTATGAACACGATCAACACCGTCCGGTGCTCCACCTCCAGCAGCTCACTACGAGCCTCTTCCTGGAAAACGACCGCGATGTCTCGTCCTACGCTGAACTGGTAGAGCGCATCGCCGATCGGTCTCTCACTCGTCAACAGACCCGGGACTGGCTCACCGAGCACCTAGCCAGCCTCGAAACAGCAATGACAATCCGGCCTCGGCTTCGTTGAGGAAGTATTCGGGAATGAGGCATTAGCAAGTTGGTGTTGCGGTACGGCGCCCATACGGGAGTCGGAAACGACCTGGCGATGCTCATTCCGTATGACAGAACGTCACTTATAGATTTATGGATTGCGCCGAAAGATTGTTGTTCGATGCCACGCGAAGTAGGGTTCGGAACCTTCATTGTGGGACGAGCATCGGCGGCCTTGGAATAACTTGATGCGATCAACGACCGCGGACGGCAAGCTCTCGATGTCGTCTGCAGTGCAGATGTTTCCGACCGAATCAACACTGATCCATCCTCTCTCGTAGAGAGCGTCACAGCCGAAAACGCACGCAAGCATCGCAACGTTCTCCAGGTCGCGCCGTTCGGCCTCGGTGCACGTTGCACGGCGCTTCACATGTGCCGCGATCAGGAACTGAATGGGGTAGTCGTCACCGCAGAGGGCACATGGCGCAATTCTCCGTCCGGCGGCGAGCGCATCTCTGAGCCGGTCCTGCTCTCGACGAAAGAGTGCCTTCCGGAAACCGTCTGTGGGACTGGCGTCGTAATCGGCTAAATCGTCGGCCACGGTCTCGACGCTGACTTCGGTTAGGCTGACGGCAGCCGGATCGCGCGTAACTTGAGCTTGCGGCAGCGTTGCCAACACAGCGCCCACGAATTTACTGCGATACCCGATTTCCTCCACCGTGACGCGCACGCTCCCGCTCGCGATCAGCAGGTCCAGGCCGTGCTGCACCTCCCGCAGTGGCACCGGTTGCCCCCGAGCGGAGCTTTTGGTGCGGACCAGCACCGCATCGTCGGACATAGCCAAGACCACGTTGGCCTCCCCTGTCACAGTGGCGATCTCCATCCCAACCAGCGGGCGCAATACGTCCCGTGCGCGAGGGGTCCGCCGGGCAAGGCTGGCAAGTCCCAGCACACTGCCCAACCGATCGATGTCGACTCGGCTGGGCAGGTACTCATCGACGAGAAACCCGACGATGCGGTCGCGTGTAGCAGCGTCCGCGAGGACACTGGCCGCAGGCTGTGTGAAGCCGGCCGCCGCATTGGCGTCGCTCGACGTTGGCACGTCCGCGATGCCGTGCACCTCCCACAACCGTGCAGACCTGCCCAGATGCCAGAATGGGTATTGCGGCGTCACACGCGAGCCGACACCGCCGAACTCGGATAACAGTGTGCCCACCTCACGCTTGAATTCTGGCCACCGCGTCAGCCGCGCTTTGCCCCCTGCGATCCGGCTGATTGCCCACAATAGCGCCAACGGCTTGTGCAGACTCGAATCTCCGCTGGACGTCCGGTACCTGTTCAGCCCCATGACGTCAGCAAGCAGATCGTCTGCCTCGTAGCGACCAGTATCAGCGCTATTGTCGAGTTTCCCGGTGCTCAGGTACAGCTCCATCGCCGCGGCGTCAGCCGGAGCCCAGCCCGGTGCCGCGACCCGCAGCATGATCCGCTTGCGGTTGTTCCCTTCCTTCGCCGCCCCTGGACGAAGCCCCACTCGTCCCTGAGCCCTCGTCAAGTCCAGCCGTAGTCTTTCGAGATCAGCGATCCCGGCAAGGTCCACTGGTTCCTTGATCAGCGCTCGGTCGACTTCGGGCCGGTCCGCAAGCTGAGCCGACGCCACTACCGCCGTAAGCACGACCGCGTCTAAACCCTGTAACCGAGCGAGCAGCAGCCTCAATGCCGGTACGTAGTCCGAGTTGCGAGGGACAGCAGTTCCGGGTCGACGACCACCAGCACTCTCCAGCACCACTGCCAGTTGCCCTGCGTCCTGAACCACCGAGAACTCGGCGTTCAGAGTCTCATCGTCATCACTGTAGGTAAACACCACAGGACTATCCCACGCTTCACCGACTATTCTGAGCACTCGGCTCCGCCCCACCGTGACGCAGGCAGGTTCAACCCACGAGCGAGCAACCGAATCTCCTTGAGATCGGCTCGTACCATGTTTACAGAACCGTCAGCCTTGCCCTTGGACACACCTACTCCGACGCAGGGATCTGTCCGACGAACGGGCGCCTTCGAGTCGAAGATCCGCTCGTGCACGAGCAGAACATACTTCTTCCCTACTTGATTTGAGCCGCAGATCTCAGCGCAAGGGTCTCGATGTGGCATCGGAGTGTAACGAACCTGACGACTGCTACGACTCTGTGAGCGAAAACCGCCGAGCAGTCAGGAATCCAAGTGGCGAAAATAATTTCCATGTTTAGTCATAAAGGCGGAGTAAGCAAGACAACCACGGCATTCAACCTGGGATGGATGCTAGCTACCCTTGGACACAAGGTCATACTTGTCGATGCCGATCCGCAATGCAATTTAACGGGCGCCAGTCTGGGTTTAATTAATTCGTGGCCTCCTGACGGACCCTACTTTGGCGAAACTAATGAGCTAGATGAGGAAGAATTTGGAAAAATACAGAACGAGACCAGGGACTTTTTTACGGAAAACCTTGATCGAACCTTGTATGGATCGCTAAAACCAGCGTTCGAGTCCGAGCCGGTCATGCTTGAGCCAGTTGACTGCTTTCCTATATCCGAGAGGCCGGGTCTTTATCTTCTGCCCGGCCATTTGCAATTAGGCGAGTATGAGGTATCCTTGAGTATTGCCCAGGAGATGTCGGGATCCCTTCTTCCACTTAAGAATGTTCCCGGCGCAATCAACTATCTCCTCAGGAAGACTGCGGAAAATATTGATGCCGACTATGTCGTAGTAGACATGAGCCCCAGTCTTGGATCCCTAAACCAAAACCTAGTTGCCATTAGTGACCTACTCGTCGTGCCGACAACCCCAGACTTCTTCTCGATTATGGCCCTCAAGTCTCTTGCTCGCGTACTTCCACGTTGGCATAAATGGGCCGAACGTGCGAGCGAGAACGAGGTCTTGAGGACTGCAACTTATGCATTTCCTAAGCCGAATCTCAAGTTCGCCGGCGCCGTCATTCAACGCTATCGCCTGTACAGGAAAGCGACCAAGGAGGACCTTTTCGGTACGCCGACTGGACCGTTTATGCAGTGGATTGAACGAGTTACCGGATCGATAGATCAGGACCTATTTCCAGCCTTGGCCTCGGCTGGCCTAACTTTCCCGGAAGAGGTTTACCAGAGCGCCGGAATGTCGGGTCACGTATTGGCTCGGATTCAGGAATTCCATAGTCTTTTGCCCAAGTCGCAGGAGCATAGGGTTCCAGTGTTTGCTTTGCGCTCTGAGCATTTAGGGACTCAGGGAGTGGTTCTCGCTGGATCCCAGGCGCAGATAGAAGTTTTCAACGCAATTTTTGAGAATTTCGCTAAGGGCGTCGAATATCTGGCTCGACAGTGAGGGGGCTGTGAGATGGCCTTGCCAGGTCCCGTCGGGTTGTTCGGCGATCTGATGAAGCGCGTTGAGAACCTCCGCGCGATTGGCGAAGTCGCTGGGATTAACGATGACGACTCAGAGTCGATATTTCGTGCCTGCATAGTGCTGTCTGTCGCAGCGCTAGACACATACATGCACGAGAAGGCTTCTGAGATTTTTTTGACATCCGCGACAGCTTCGACATCAATCATGCAGAGTGTCTCCAGTTTTCTCAATCTGACTTCAGCGAGAATAGCTGCACCAGATGCACCTAGCGCTGTTCGGTATCACTTATCGTTCAAGACCTTGGCTACCCCGAATGCCATTGATCGATGCATGACAGCCGCAGGATCTGCCGCTGATGAAATATGGAAGAAAATTGCGATGGACGCAGGGACGCGCGAAAATCGAATTAGAACATCGCTTGAACTATTTGTAGACCGGCGCAATCAAATTGCTCACGAGGGCGACTGGGATCCATCGCTGCTAGATTACCGCCACATTTCTGTAACACATGCCCTGGACTGTCGAAGAATCGTGGAGACAGTTGTTCAGGGTGTTGATAAACACTGGATCTAGTTGAATTTACCTGGGCCGGGCGGGAAGACCTGCCTGAACTGGGCATGCCAGTTACGTCGTTGATGCGCCCTACAATTTGACGGTCGAACAAGTTGTCAAGTTGCAGCAGTCTTCGCGTGAAAATTTATCGAACACGCGGATACACATCGACTTTTTGGACGATTGCCGCAATGGACCGCGACGACACTAGTCTCGCTGATTCAAGTGCCAAAGCACACGTAAGACCAGATAAAGCTCAAGACCGTCGACAGCAAATCCAAATGTCTTACCCAAGCTGTCAAGCCACTGCGGAGCTCCGAGTTGCATTACGGCGCCCAGTTGAAGCATAATCAACAAAAGCAGCGATGGAGCAGCCTTTCGAAGGCTACCTGGAACTCTTACCCGAATAATCTCGGTCGGCCCGTCAAGAGCACCTTCGTGAGGCATCGAAAAATCACCGAAGTCGCTTGAGTCTAGCTGCCCGGAAAGCATCTGCCAGTTTAAAACTTGCTGCGCCGCCAAGGCAGTTGCTGTCTTTTCGGCGGCCTTGAAGCCCGCCGAGCCAACATCAGCCTTGACATCGAACAGGCTCAACATCGAGCCGGGCGCACCAGACCTCTCTAGGAGGGTTGGCCCCGCCATTGAGGCAAGCGCTGGTCCCGTGGCTGCTCCTAAGCCGACATCGCGCAACACTGAATGCATCCCTGCGAACTGGCTCGCCGAGGCCACTGCAGCAGCACACCCGCCGAACCGGTCGCAACGCCCGGCAGCGACGCAGCACCAGCCTTGACGTCGAATAGGCTTGACACCGAGCCAAGCGTCCCCATCAACGCCGACTTCTCCGGCAAAGCTAGCCCGGCCAGCGCAGCAAGCGTCGATCCAGCCAGCACGTCAGACTTATGCTTGGTCGCCAACGACTCGAACGACCTCTCGCGAGCATGACGGCCACTGTCAACCGAACGAGCTGGACTCTCGACGGCCGAGCCCTTGTTCCCGCTCTTCTTGTTCTTCTTACTTTTAGACATCAGCACCTCGTATCGCGGCGACCACGAGCACCGAGTCAGAGGGCGTGGCGACCATCACTGTAACCCAAATGCCCACAAAGTCACGGGACCGACACAACATGTGGTGCTCTGAAGCCGCGGGGCACCCCACAGGTTGATCAACTCGAACTGGTGAACGAGCGCCGGCTAGAGTATGCAGCTCACGCCCTCCAGCACCTCGCCCTAAGCGACCCCGCAATGCAGCATTGAGCACCATTCGCGCAGGTCAGAGACCAGTTAAGATTGTCGATTGCCGCTCTTCATAGGGCCAAACCGAGGCGTGTGGATAGTGAGCAACACGCCCCTCGGACACACATTCATGGTGGATCTCCCACAGCACAGAGTAATTGGCCCGCTACGGCGGGTCTTTCTTGCGTTCCCGGCACGGCTAGGTCGGCTAGACTGATCATGGTCGCGCCCTCCCCGCGTGCGGTAGTCCGGGGAGGTGTGTCGTGACCCGACCGATCTCGTCGGTGTCCCTGCCCGGCACAGTCCCCTCTTCCGCGCGCGCCAGGCCATCGCTGTCGGCCCCGGTTCCATTGGAACTTCCCTCCCTGCGCACGCTGGACACGACCGGTGGTCCGCGGTTGTCGATCGCGGTGCTCGACGCCGGCGGTCGGCTGCAGGACCGGGGCGCGGTCGCGGCACTGGGCTGGAACACCGGTGACCGGCTGCTGATCACGCTCATCAAGACCACGGTGGTGATCCACCGGCGTGCCGACGGCGTGTTCGTCATGCCCCGCAAGCCCTATGTCTGCCTGCCCGCGATAGTCCGCAGGGCCTGCGGCATCGACGCGGGAGCCCGGATGCTCCTGGTCGCCGACGCCGAGCACGACGTTCTCGTCGTCCACCCCGAACCAGCGGTGCAGGCGATGCTCCGCACCTTCCACGCCACGCTCGCCACCGAAGAGGCGTCATGACCACCTCCGCCAGCCCGCAGGACCTCGAAACAGCCCGCCTGCTGCTGAACCGTCTCGGTGTCGACCCCGCCGAACTCCTCGCCGCCGGCCCACCGCCCGGGGACGAGGCGTCGCGGCCACGACCCATGCCGACCATCCGGGAATGGATCCCCGTCGTCGCCGCGCTCCTCTCGCCCAGCACCGCCGCCTCCTACGGCTCGTACTGGGCGAAAGCCGACGCGGTGTGGGGCGACCGGCCCATGGACACGATCACCGCCAGCGAGATCAAAGCCCAATCCGAGATCGCCCGCACCACCGCCGTGGTCCGCCGCAACTCCCGCGGCGGCCGCAACGCCGCCGAGAACTTCATCGCCGCGATCCGCTGCCTCTACAAGCACCTGGAGAACGACGGCCGGATCGATCAGCACCTCAACCCCGCCCGCAGGGTCACCAAACCACGGCGCAACGCCTCCACCCGCCGCGCCCTGCCCAACGCGCAACTGTCGGAACTTAACGACGTCGTCGCCAGCACCGGCGACGACCCCGAACTCGACGCACTCCTCTGCCGTCTGCACGAGGAAACCGCCTGCCGCCGCGGCGGGGCGCTCGCGCTGCGCCGCCGTGACCTCGACCCTCGGCAATGTGTCATCCTGCTCCGGGAAAAAGGCGGGACTGAACGCTGGCAACCCGTCTCCCCCACCCTGATGCGCCACCTCCTCGCCAACAGCGACGAGCGTGGCAGCGGCGACCCGGACGAACAGCTCCTGCGCTACGCCAACCGCAATCCCATCACCAAACGCCGCTACGACTACATCTTCCGCCGCGTCTGCGCCGAACTCGACTGGGCCCGGGCCCTGCAGGTCAGCGCCCACTGGCTCCGGCACACCACCCTGACCTGGGTCGAACGCAACTTCGGTATCGGGGTAGCCCGCGCCTACGCCGGACACGCCGACACCGGCAGCGACCTCACCACCACCAGCTACGTCAAAGCCGACATCACCGAAGTCGCCGCCGCGCTCGCCGCACTCACCGGCGAACCACACCCACTCGCCGTCTAACCCAGGCTCACCCGAGCGGCCACCGGTGCTAGAGGTGGTGCTGACGGACACGGATCATGCCTGTCAACACCACCTCCAGCGGCTGTCATTCGCCCTGCGGATCACGGCTACGGAGCAGCGACTGGTGAAAACCCGTGACCATCGTGTGCAGGACGTGCTGGGGATACACCACTAGCAGATCGTGCTCGATCAACGACGCCAGCAACACCTGCTCCCCCGTCCTCATCCGGCACCGCGACCGCAAACGCGCGGGCAGCACCACACCCATCTTCGACGGAATGCGCGCGGTCGCGTGCTCGCCCGCGCGTGCCACCACCAGAAGACCAGCGGACACCTCGAACCGGATCAACTGACCAGCGGACCAAGCCACCTGAGACAGAGCAACCTTCGCGGCCACAGTGCCCGTGTCATCGATCCGGACAAGACTGAACCCGACCGAGCCACTCTCGACCAACGCACCGAGCTCAGCCATCGGCGGAGGAACCGCGTCCCGACGGCCAGAATCTCTGACAGGCATCAGCAATGACGCCACGATCCTGTCACCCACCGGAACAGCCTCAGACAGTCGCCCGAGCTGAATCGACGGAAGCCCACCGGCCACGCCGTCATCCCGCCGAACACCGGAATCACACGAACGAAATGCAGTCATCACACATCCCAGATCCTTCGCCTGGGAGGGCACGACCAATACTACCTAGCTTGCCGAAACCTGACGGTCACCGCAACCAGCGTCCAAACACATTCGAACGCCTCAGAGGAAAGGCTGCTTTCGTCATCCGCCACGTTTCGCTCGACAACCACGCCAAACCGGTGTCAGCACACCTTCCTCCTCTTTGCTCCCGTCTTGCCAGGCCGTGCTGCTACGGATCATCGATGCGGCAGTGCTCGCGGTGCATGCACACGGCGTCGACCATCCGGGCCGCACTCACCCAGCGCGGCTATCCGCTGTCGGTCGATTATGAGTAATACGGCCGCTCCTTCGGCGGTTCGGACCACCTGTTCATCGAACCACTGAGCCGCCACGAACCCGAGGACTACACCCCAGTCCTGGGCCGGCTCTCTCGCCGAACTGGAGTTGCTTCGCCATGACCTCACCCGCTGACGACCCCAATGCCACGCTGCTCAAAATGTCGCCGTCCACGTCCGGAATGAAGTCCAACGACGACATGCTGCCCCTGCTCACGGCCGAGCCGGACCCGACCCGCTCGCCGGCATCGAGCACACGGGCGACGAAGAGGACGACGCACCCGCCGAGCTCGACGCGCTGCACCGCGGCTTCCGCGAACGCACCGCCCGCGAGCTGGAACGGATACAGCTCGCGACCGAAAGCGAGTACTGGTTCTGCGTCTGCTTCAAAAGCCAGGACGACAAAGACGCCTTCCTCGCCGCCGCCGGTCTCGTCGTCATCGGGGACAAGTACCTCGACGGCTACGCCACCGCGGAACTCCTCGGCATCACCATGCCCGACCCCGACGAAGCGGAAAGGGGTGAACTGAATGCCTCCACGCAAGCGACAGACCGCCGCCGCAGCCAAGAAGCGAGGCGCCGCCCGCTAGAAGGCCACCACCGCCCCCAAGGCCAAGGGACGCGTCAAAACGTCCAGCGGCTCCGACTAGCGCACTACAGCGCTAGTGCGCTAGTCGGGTACGCTCCCGGTTGTTGCCAGTTCGCAAGCGGCACCGTTAGCGGGCTGGCCACGAGAACGAGTGAGGGCGACGCCCCTAAGGACGCCGCCTCGCCCGAACCGGTGCCGTTGCGGATCCTGGTTCAGGTCGCGGGCCGCAGATGGACAGTCGAGGAGTCGTTCCAGACCGGCAAAGGCCTCACCGGGCTTGACCAGCACCAGGTCCGACGCTGGACCTCCTGGCACCGCTGGACGGTCCTGGCGATGCTCGCCCACGCCTTCCTCGCCGTCGTCGCGTCCACCGAACGAAACCCCGAACCGGCAACTGCCGGATGGATCTCATTGACCTGCAACGAAATCCACCACCTGTTCACCACGCTCATCAGCCGACCGATCCTCGATGTCACACACCGGATCCGCTGCTCGACATGGCGCAGACGCCACCAATACCGCGCCCAGCAAAGCCACTACCAACGACAATCAGCCCACAAACCATGACCCTCACGAACTACGACTGGAGTACTAGGGCCTACCCGCCGAGTGGCGGTGCGCCGCGGGGCTTTCGCAGTCTTCCCTGAGAACGGACGGATGGCGGCAATCCTCTCGTGTCTTCTCGGGGGAGCCTGGGCAGAGTCAGTGTGTGCGGCAACGGATGCCTGTCCCAGGCGGTAGAATGTCGTTTGCCGCCTGGTGAAATGCTGGCCGCGCGTCGATGGCGTGGACCCGGTGGCGGGCCACCCGCAGATTGCGGGTGCGCAAACCGAAAGGTTCTCTCATGATCAAGTCCGGTTAACGCGTACATCGCAGGCGCGCTGGGATTGGGCTCCCTCGCTGCCGTAGTGCGACTGACCACGATGGCCCTGGCGATCTGGTTCCTCCGCTGGTTGATTAAGACCGGCGCCGAGAACGAGCGGGTCTTGAAACTTGCTCTCCCAATTCTCAAGGCATTGCCTGGTCTGCTGCGCGAGGACAGACGTTGGGCTGCCTCCCTCCGAGCACTGCTCCCCCGGCCTCCGAGCGCCGGCGAGAAGAATGGCGCCGATCGGGGTGATGTATCCCGTTGATCGACGCCCCGGCCCGGCTCCGACCGGGCAGACCCTCGATCCCGAGCTCATCGGTATCTCTTGGCGTGCGCATTGCCAGGGTGACTCGTTCGCTTCGTTCCCGCCGCCGGGGATCTCCCGGGTTTCGGCGCCGTAGGTGGTTTCGAGGAGCAAGACACAGGCCGCGTCGTCGCGGAAGATGACGTCCGCGGTCCCATGTGCTTGGACCATCCACGCGCCACGCCAGCTGGCATCGCCCCGGACCAGCACGACTCCGGTCGCGTGGGTGCAGTAGTTCAACCCGTCTGCTTCGCTAATCCGAACGGTAAGGTCGCGACGGGCCTGGCCACCAAGACCCGGGGCGCTAGTGGCCAGGCCCCGCGGGCATGACCAGGTCCGGGATCTCGTCGGCGGTGAATTCGCCGACGCGTTTGTGTTCATGGCTCAGGACAGGTGCGGCGTCGGTGATGGCACGGCAGCCGTAGGTCACGATGAACACGTTCTTCTTCGCCACGGTGATCTGGTACATCCACGAATCGAGGATCTCCACGACGTCGACGCTGATCCGTGTCTCCTCACGGATTTCGCGGGCGACGCATTCTTCGGGGGTTTCGCCGAGTTCGAGGCGGCCGCCGGGTAGTTCCCATTCGTCGCGTTCGTTGTGCAGGAGCAGTACGCGGCCTGCGCGCACGACGACGCCTTTGACGGAGATGGGGTAGTCAGGCATCGCCGGCAGACCTCCTTGCACAGGGTGGACGAGGTGATTAGCACCGTAGCAGCTGTCAGGCGACCGGAACCCTGACGACGTCAGTGGACACCCCGCCAGGGCGCGGTCGTGTCCATATTGGACGCCTAGCGCGGTACTGCACCGCATACGGTGAGTGGCTCCGAAACGGAATCGCCGACTATGGAACAATCAGCGTCGAAAGCTGGCGCCAGGCCGGGTCACAGTCGAGTCCTCTTTGACAGGTTGAGAAACTGCGGGTTTTGACAATGCACAAGCACGCCGCGGCTCACGCCGACGCTCGGCACCGCACGATGTCGGTCCAACGGCCGTTTCGGTTGATCGTCACAGGTGGTGGGACTGGTGGGCATACCTATCCGGCGCTGGCGGCCATTCGTACGTTGCGGGCCAGGTTGACCGATGAGGGCCGGGCCGTTGAAGTCCTCTGGGTTGGTACCGCGGCCGGTTTGGAGGCTCGCGTCACCGCAGCGGAGGGGATTCCGTTCCAGGCGGTCGCCACGGGCAAGATCCGACGTGCGCGCAACCCGTTGAAGATGCTGTCGCGGGCCAATCTGGCCGACATGGCCCGGGTTCCGCTCGGTGTGTTCCAGGCGCGGTCGGTTGTCGCGCGGTTCCAGCCCGATGTGGTGCTGGCGACCGGTGGGTATGTC
Organism: Amycolatopsis sp. cmx-11-32; assembly: GCF_047608695.1. Lineage (NCBI taxonomy): Bacteria > Bacillati > Actinomycetota > Actinomycetes > Pseudonocardiales > Pseudonocardiaceae > Amycolatopsis > Amycolatopsis sp. cmx-11-32. Next base: position 739,728 of record NZ_JADNQN010000003.1, read on the forward strand.
GCCGTGCCAGTGGGCGTGGCGGCCCGGGTGTGTAACCGTCCGTTGGTCATCCACGAGCAGACACTGCGGCTGGGCCTCGCGAACCGCGTGCTGGCCCGGTTCGCGGCCAGGGTGGCGGTGTCGTCGGAATCGACGCTGTCGCACCTGCCGCCCGCAACGCAAAAGCGCGCCGTCGCCACGGGAAACCCTGTGCGCTCGGAACTGCTCGCGGGCGACGCTGACCGGGCGGTGGAGGCGCTCGGCGTTCAGGGATTCGATCGTGCGCTGCCGACGTTGTACGTCACCGGCGGCGCGCAAGGTGCCACCCAGATCAACGAGCTGGTCGCAGCGATCCTGCCGTGGCTGCTCGAGCAGGCGAACGTCGTACACCAATGCGGACCTGCCTCCGTGGAGACGCAGCAGGAACGCGCGGCCGCGTTGCCACCGGAACTCTCAGCACGCTATCTGCCTGTCGGGTTCGTCGGCTCTGAGCTGCCTGATCTGTTCGCACTCGCCGACGTGGTGATTTCCCGCAGCGGGGCCGGGACGATCGCCGAGTTGACCGCGCTGGGGAAAGCGGCAGTGCTCATTCCTCTGGCGTCCTCCGCCGGTGGCGAGCAAGCCCACAACGCGCGGCACCTCGCCGACCAGGGAGCCGCGGCCGCGCTGCTCGCCAACAGCGTCACCGCGACGGGCTTGCAGGACGCGGTGGCGCCGCTGCTGAACGATCCGCAGCGGCGCCACGCGATGGCTGCCCGTGCGCGCGACTTGGGGCGGCCGGACGCCGCTGATCGGCTCGTCGATGTCGTCCTTGACGGGGCTGGCGAGCGATAGGCGCTTCCGCTGGGCGTGCGGTGCTCTCAGTTGCCGGTGCCAGCACTGTTTCTGGTCCAGCCATCGCGATCGCCCAGCAGGTGGCTGTCTCGTCGGTAGTGGATGGTCGCCGTGGTCTCGTCCTGGGGTTGTGGGGTGATGGCGTCGAGCCGGGGCAGGGTGTCGGAGATGAGCCGCCGCCCGTGGTCCATGGCCCGGTCCCAGACGTCGGCGACCTCGTCGACGTCCGGCCAGATGGAGAACAGCGCCTCGGCGAGGACGGGGCCGGAGTCGATGCCGTCGTCGATGACGTGGATGGTGATACCGGCCAGTGTGTCGCGGTTGTGCAGTGCCCAGTTGACCGGCCGGGCGCCGCGATAGGCGGGCAGGCGTCCGGGGTGGCAGTTGATGATGTGCCGGGTGCCCTCGATCAGGCCGCGGCCGATGATCTTGTCGTAGAGCACGCTGAAGACGAGGTCGCACCGTCCTGGTTCGAGGTCGCGCCAGTCGCCGGCGTGCAGCACGCGTGTCTCCGGCCAGTTCTGTTCGACGAACCGGGAGAGCCGCATGTCCCAGTCGGGTTCGGGTGCGGTGGGAATCACGGTGTCCAACACCGTGCCTGGTAGCGCCGCGATCACCTCGCAGGCGTGAGCGGCGAGGCTGCCTTTCCCGAGCACGGCAGCGCGGCGCACGGTCATCGGGTTGCCTCCGTGGGTCGCGGCCCCTGGTTCCGGTCGTGATCGGGCGCGGGCCCGCGGACGTGGGACCGACCGCTAGCGAGGCGGAGTGCTCTGCGCAGGGCCGCGGCGACGGTGTGCACGTCGTTGTCGGTCATGTCGGGGTGGAAGGGCAGGTTGAGGATCCGCTGCCACAGCGACTCCGAGCTCGGTAGCGGAGTGGCACACGGGCTGAACGCGGGCTGGTAGTGGTTGAGCGGATAGTGCACGCCCACGGCGATCTCGCCGGCGCGCAGCCGCGTGTGGACCTCGTTCCGCAGTGGGGCGGGGATGAGGATCGTGCAGTTGAAGGGCACGGTGTTGGCGACGTCGAGGTCGACCACGGTGACATCGGTGATGTCCTGCAGCGCGGCCGCGTAGGCGTTCCAGAGGCCGCGTCGGCGCGTTTCCATCTCCGGGAAATGGGTGAGCTGGACTCGGCCGATCGCGGCGTGGAGGGTGGAGAGGTGGTAGCGAAACCCGACGCCGTCCACGGAGTAGGAGACGGCATGGCCGCGCTGGGCCCGGCCGCTGGTGATGCCCAGCGCACGCGCCCGGCGCAGCGCCGTGGCCTCACCAGCAGTGCGCGGGACGATCGCTCCGCCGTCTCCGCAGGTGAGTGCTTTGATCGCGTCGAAGCTGAAACAGGTCAGGTCGCCGGTGGCGCCGACACGGCGCGGGCCGGTGAAGGAGCCGAACGCGTGCGCGGCGTCCTCGACGACCGCGATGTCCTGAGCGGCGAGGTACTCGCGCAAGGCGGTGAGGTCGACCGCGCGGCCGCCGTAGAGGACCGGCATGACCGCGCGGGTGGCCGGGGTCAGTGCGGCGCGGACGTGGTCGACGGTGGTGCACAAGGTGGCCGGGTCGACGTCGACAAACCGGGGCCGGGCACCGGTCGCGACGATGGCCTGGACACTCGCGCAGAACGTCAGCGACGGCACCACCACCTCATCACCAGGCCCCACACCGGCGGCCAGGAGCGCCAGGTGCAACGCGGCGGTGCCAGTGGAGACCGCGACCACGTCCGGAGTGCCCAGATAGACGGCCAGCTCGCGTTCGAACGCCTCGGTTTCGGCGCCGTGCCCGTACTGGCCGCCCTCGAGCGCGCGGGCGACGGCGGTGATCTCGTCGCCGTAGAGGAACGGCCGCGCGTTGGCGCGAGGCCCGCTCGGCGCTGTCACGACCGTCATCCGCCCACCGCCGTCAGCTCCGCGGCCTCGACCAACATCCCCGCAGCCTCGGCTGCGGACCAGCGATCGACGTTGCCGCGATACCAGTGGACGGTCTCGGCCAGTCCGAACGCCAGATCGCGGCGGGGCTGGAATCCGAGTTCTGCGATCTTGGACCAGTCCATCGAGTAGCGGATGTCATTGGCCGTGCGGTCCGCGACGGTGGTGACCGCGTCCCAGCCCGCCCCGACCAGTTGCAGGAGGCGGCCGGTCAGCTCCAGGGTGGTGAGGTCCGTGCCGCCGCCGACGTTGTAGATTTCGCCGGGGACGCCGCGGCGCAGGACCAGGTCAATCGCCCGGCAGTGGTCCTCGACGTGCAGCCAGTTCCGCAGATGCTGCCCGTGCCCGTGCAGAGTGACCGGTTCGCCGGTGAGGAGCCGGCGCAGGAACAGCGGGATCAGCTTCTCCGGATGCTGGCGGGGACCGTAGTTGTTGGAGCTGCGGGTGATGCAGACCGGGACGCCGAAACTGACGAAGTAGGAGCTGACCATCAGGTCACTCGCCGCCTTGCTCGCCGCGTACGAGACCGTGGGACGCAACGGAGCATCTTCGCGGGCCGAGCCGGTCGGCATCGGTCCGTAGACCTCGTCGGTGGAGACGTGCACGAATTTCTGGACACCGCAGCGCATCGCGGCGTCGAGCAGTGTCTGTGTGCCCGTCACGTTGGTGCTGACCGAGTTGCCGACATCGCGCAGGGAACGGTCCACATGGGACTCGGCGGCCAGATGCACGACCGCGGAGTGGCCGGGCAGGAGATCGCCGACCAGGCCGGCGTCGCGGATGTCGCCTTCGACGAACGTCAGTTTCGGAGAATCCATGGCGGCCGCGAGATTCCGCCGGTCGCCAGCGTAGGTGAGACTGTCCAGAACGGTCACCTGGTCGACCTGGTCTGTCTGGATGAGACGGTCGACCAGGTGCGAGCCGATGAATCCGGCCCCGCCCGTCACGAGCACTCTGTGCATGATCAGTCCAATCTGTCTCGACACCATCGAGGGGGCAAACACCTGTGCTCAACTGATTTCTGGTTCGTCAACGCGTGTACGCGGGGAGCAGCCCGGCTCGTTCGGCTTCGGCGAGTGAGGGGGCCGCGAGATCCTTCGCCGACTGGCTCACGGTGACCTCGGGCGGCCAGGTGATACCGAGGTCGGGGTCGAGTGCCTGGACACGGAGTTCGCGGGCGGGATCGTGCGGCTGGGACAGCAGGTACATCACAGTCAAGTTCTCGGCGAGAGACAGGAACGCGTGCCCGAGACCGTCGGCGAGGTACAGCGACAGGTCGTGGTCCTCGTCGAGGCGCTCCAGGTGCCAGCGGCCGAACGTCGGGGACCCCGCTCGCACGTCGACCACGATGTCCAACACCGCCCCTCGCACGCACGTCACGTACTTCGCCTGCCCGGGCGCCCCGGTGACCACGCTGATCCCGCCGAGCACTCCCCTACGGGACACCGACCAGTGGGCCTGCCGCGGCTGCCAGCTCTCGCCGGTCGCGGCGCGCACGGTGTCGTCTCTGTACCACTCGTGGAAACTCCCCCGTCCGTCCTCATGGCGAGGGGTCTCGATCGTCCACGCGCCGGGGATCGGCAGCGCGCTGGCGGCATCGGACATGTTGGGTAGTCCTCCTACGCTGAGGGGCGGGGCATGATCATGCGGCCAGGGCCACAGTCGCTTTCGACGCGGGACGCGGATGTCGTCGTGCGTTCCCAGGAACGTCCAGCGTGCCGCGCACCGCCACGATTTCGTTGTCGACGAGGACTTCGTGTGGTTGAGTTCGCGCACGATTCGCAGCCCTCGAATCGGTTCTCGAGGTTGCGGAAGCTGGTGGGCCCGATTAGCTCCGCCAGGTGGGCGAGGCGGTAGCCGAACACCTGATTGCACACTGGGTGGACTTGGTAGTAGCCCTCCTGCACCAGGTCGACGGCGAGGTAGGCGTGGCGGCGTCCGTCGCCGCTGTAGACCCGCACGACAACCCGGTGCCGGACAGCTGCGGTCCCCGGTACAACATCGGCCGCCGGGTCGGAGAAACGCTGTACCCCTGCCATGCCGGCGGCCTCCATGAGTGAGGGAGACCGCGACGGGCTGGGCTGCGGTACGTGTGTCCGCGCCATCCGCCCGGCTCATCCCGCCGCGGCTCTCGTCGGCCCGACCCCACCTGATGTGGCACCGGGCCCGTCCCGAACGCTACGAGAATCGGCGGGGCTGGATCAGTAACCGGGTTACGGGGTAGGAACCCGGTTACTGGTCATGCAGGCCCAGCAGGCGCTCGATCTCGTCGACACCGCTGCGGGTGTCGGGAAACAGCACCGTGACCATGCCGAGTTCACTGGCCGGCGGCAGGTTCCGGGGAGTGTCATCGACGAACACACAGTCGCCGGTCTGGACACCGATCTGGTCAGCGGCCAGCCGGTAGATGGCCGGGTCAGGTTTGCGCATCCCGACCTGATCCGAGATCACCACCGCGTCGAACCGCTCCTCGAGGCCGTACCCGGCGTAGGGATCGAACGCCCCTGTCCCCCAGGAATTCGACAGCACCCCCACGGTGATCCCCGCGGCACGAGCCCGGTCGACCAGCGTATAAACCTCAGTCCGCGGTCGCAGATCCGCCAACGCACGCGCGAGCAGGCCGTCCGCGTCCAGGCCCAGCATGCGCGCCAACGTCTGCTCGTAGTCGCGCTGCGGCAGGACACCGGACTCCACCGCAGCGAGAGCCTCGTGCCCGGCAGGAGTGGCCAAGGCCGTCTCGATCGCGTTCTCCGGAAGCCGTTCCCGCAGGCAAAACGCTCGCAAAGCCCCGTAGAAGTCGGTGGTCACGACACCGCCGAAGTCCAGCAACAGGCCAGTGTGGGTCACGTGACGACGGCTTTGCACCCGATCAGCTTCTCACCCAAGCGGCGCGCCGCGGGCGCGCGGGTCATCGTGACCTTGCGGTGCAACACATCGACCCGCTTCAAGCTGTCGGCGTGCCGCGTCTTCTGGATGATGGTCAGAGCGCTGCCGGCATGCTCACAAGCCGCGTCGATGTCACCGGAACGGGCGAAGGACTCTGCCAGATCGATGAACGCCGTACAGCGATGCTTCCGCATGCTCGGGTCGAGCGCGTGCAGCGCCTCCATCAGGGTGGCCTGCGCCTGGCTGTGCTGACCCAGGCGGGACAGGTCACCACCCCGGTACGCGGTGAGCTTCGCCGTGCCGAACGCGCCGATCCCCAGCCACGGCCTGTCCCGTTCCGGCTGCCCCAGCAAAGCGGCCGAGATGTCGAGCGCACGCCGGCAACTGGAGTCTTCGCCCGCAGTGGCACGCATTTCCGAGGTCACCGCCTGAAGCCACGCATGCGTGCGCGGATGAATACCCGTCTCCGCCGCCACGAGCGCCCCCTCAGCGAACCGCAAACTTTCCCGCGGATCTGGTTCCTGACCGTAAGCTGCGTGGAAGGCCCTGCAGCCCAGCGCCAAAGCCGTCAGTTCAGCGTCGCGGGATTGGTGACCCGCGCGGGCGGAGACGGTCAGAAAATGCCGGGCGCCCTCGAAATCCGCCATGTCCAGCATCAGCATCGTCCCCACCAACGCCGACATCTGCCCAATCAGGGACACCACACGGTCCTGACGAGGACCGGCGTCCGGAGCCATCTCAACCAGCAGATTCAGGGTGCTGTGGGCAGGCCCCAGCAACGTCTGCGCGCTGGCCGTGCGATACGCCTGGCGCCACCCCAGAACCACCTGCTCCAGACTGGCAACGGTCTGCTCATCGACGCCATCCCGCTCGAAGACCGTTGCCAGAACAGCATCACTCGGGCCGGGCCGCAGCGCCTCCGTCACGGCGAGTGCGGCCAGCGCTGCCTGCGTCAGGAACCATCGGCGTTTCATGCTGTCCCACATCTCCCACTCACGTGCGTCGGTCACCTGCGGCACTGCGCTCTGCACGCGAGTATGCCCACCCGACACCGACGCTGCCGCCCCACCGGATACCGAGGTGTCGAGACCGAGCACGCCCGCCAAAGGCACGCCGAGCACGTCCGCGATCCGCTCCGCCAGGTCCAGGTCCTTCAACCGGATCGAGTTGGTCTCGATCTTCGACACCCAGCTCTCCGACCGGCCAATCAATTCGGCGAACTCCAGCTGCGACAAGCCCTTCCGCCCACGCGCCTTCTTCAACCACGCGCCCGACATCCGACATCTCGTGTCCATCGCCCTCGCCATCCTGGCCGCAGGAAAGCCCTGTCGCCGACAGTAGCGCACCGATCACCCACCTGACGGTGAACCGCACACGGATGAAGCGCCGTGACCCCAGCGGGCCGATGGAGATCCACCACGGGGGCGGACGGGGGGTACCCCGGCAGCTTCCCGGGTCGGTGCGGGATTTCACCGGCCGGGCGGAACACTTGGCCGCGCTCGACGCGCTGATCCCGCCCGACCCCGGCCAGGACGACGAGCGACCGCAGTCGGTGGTGATCACCGCTGTCGACGGGGCGGGAGGGATGGGCAAGACCGCCCTCGCGCTGCACTGGGCCCACCGGATCCAGCGCCGATTCCCCGACGGCACCCTGCACGTCAACCTGCGCGGCTATGGTCCCGGCGAACCCGCTACCGCCGCCGAAGCCCTCGGTGGTTTCCTGCGAGCCTTGGGGGTCGCGGCCCGCGCGGTCCCCGCCGACGTCGAAATGCAGGCGGGGCTACTGCGGTCGATGCTGGCGGACAAGCGGGTGCTGATGGTATTGGACAACGCCTACAGCGTCGAGCAGGTCCGGCCCCTCCTACCTGGCACCGCCGGCTGCATGGTGGTGATCACCAGCCGCGACAGCCTCACTGGCCTTGTCGTCACCGACGCCGCCTACCGCCTCACCCTCGACCTGCTCACCCCGCCCGAAGCACTCGATCTGATCACCGGCATCCTCGGCGCCGAGCGGGCCGCCGCCGAACGCGATGCGGTCAATGAACTGGTCCGGTTGTGCACGCGGTTGCCGCTGGCGCTGCGGGTCGCGGCAAGCCGTGCCGCCGTCCATTCTCATCTGACGGTCGCCGAGGTCGTCTCCGAGTTGGCCGACGACCGCACCCGGCTCGACGTTCTCAGTGAGTTCGCTGATGAGCGGGCCGCCGTCCGTGCGGTGTTCGACTGGTCCTACCGGCGACTCCCACCCGAGCAGGCGCAGCTGTTCCGCCGCCTCGGCCTGCACCCCGGCCCTGACCTGTCGCTCCCGGCCGCGGCCGCGCTAGCCGGACTGTCCCCCGCCGACGCTCGTCCTCTACTCGCCGCCCTGGCTGACGCGCATCTGATTGAACCCGTCGCCGGTGGCCGGTACCGGTTCCACGACCTGCTACGCACCTACGCCGCAGACCAAGCCCTGCACCACGACACCGGCGACGACCGGGACCAGGCGCTGGATGCTGTGCTGACCTGGTACATCCACACCGCCCACGCAGCCGACCGAAAGCTCTACCCCGCACAGACGAGGCCTTGGGACGTCGTGGCCGAGCCAGCCCGCCCGTACCCGATCGGCGACTTCGACCACGCGCTGGCCTGGCTCAGCACTGAACGCGACAACCTGATTGCCGCGCTGCATTATGCCGCCGAGCATCGGCTGGATCGCCGCACCGTCTCGCTGACCATCGCGTGCGCCTTCACCGCGACAACGGTCAGCTGGCAAACGTGGATCGACATTGTGACAGTCGGGCTCATGGCTGCGTGCAGGGTCGGCGGCCACATCCAGGAGGCGCAGCTGCTGGCGCATCGTGGGAGCGCGGCGACGTATCTGCATAGGTGGGAGCAAGCGGCCGTCGATCTTGATCGGGTGGAAGCGATGGCACGAGATCTGGGCGACGACGAATTGAGAGTTTGGGTGCTCAATGATCGCGGGCTGCTTCTTCTGAAGCAGCGGCGATTCGAGAATGCTCTGCGGTATCTCGACGAAGCGTTGTCACTCAGCCGTGGCATTGACACGGGACGCTGGGAAGTCGTAATCGAAGGCAATCTCAGCGCCGCGTACGTTGGCCTCGGCCGCTACCGGGAAGCCCTCGATCACGGTCAACGCGGGCTGAGTCTGCGTCGGAAAGCAGGAGACCGCGCCGGTGAATCAGGTGCGATAACTGACGTAGCCCGAGCGCAGTAGGGACTGGGGCACCACGAGACTGCCATCGCCCTGTGTCGGGAGGCGATAGCCATTGGTCGCCGTGTCGGCGTCAGCCGGGACGAAAGCATCGCGACGCCACTGGATGTCCTCGCAGCCTCCTTGCGCCAGCTCGGCCACATCAGCGAGGCCATTGCCTGTTGGAAGGAATCCGCTGCAATCCACGACGACTACGGTCTCCCGCACAATGCCGCCTATGTCCGCAAGCGTCTCCACGACGCTCAGAACCGGCCCTGACACCCCCGCTCCGCAACAGGGAACCCGTGCTTCCCGCGTTTGCGGGAGCACCCGGTTGCCGACGACAAGTCGGTGCAGTACTCCAGATCATCCCCGCGCCTGCAGAGAGCACATGACCTCGGCCGATACCTCCGGGCTCATCGCCGGATCATCCCGCACCTGTGGGGAGCACGCGGTCATGTCCGCTCTGCCGTCGCGCAACCCCGGATCATCCCCGCACCTGCGGGGAGCACACCCTGCTGACCTGCGGTGATAGCGCGCCCGCAGCCCAATCTGCCTCGGTTTGCCTGTGAAGATCCCGCACAAGTCCAACCCCATCCTGGTGCGTCATGGAGTGACACGTCAGTGAAGGGATCTACCGGTCTACATAGGCCAAGCGTGACCGAGCTCCTCAGCACCTCGTCCAGGACCGTGAATTCCCTATCACGAACGGCATCCCGCCATCAGCGCCAGCGAGATCGCCTGGCGCTGACGCAGGAGGCAAGCCTCTGCACGCTAACGTCCAGGCCTGTCCTCCGCAGAATCCCCGAACTGTTTCCTGCAACAACTCGGTCATGGATTGATCGCAGGTCGCATGGCTGGCTCGTGCCCGGGGTTTGGTCCGACTGGGTTCTCGGTTCAGGAAACGACTTCGAAAGGCTCCAGTGATCGCTCTTTGGCGGCCATGTCCCATCCGAGAATATTTCTCTTGCTTCGACTGGTCGCGAGTTCGAGCATGACTTCTGTCATCGACCGTTTCGTCCTGGTCCAGTCGTCAGGGCTGTGTCGGCTTTGATACACGACATGCCACTCATCAGGGTCGTCTGTCCAAGGTAGCCACAACAGCGACCCTCCGCCGGAATCGGATGCGAAGGGGATCGCTCCCTTGGGTTCAGGAAACGGCGGAAAGGTGTGATATTCCCGTTCCCAACCTATCCTTACACCGATGAGAATTCGGTCGATCTCTTCCCTAAACCGAGCAAGGGACTCGACGCCCTGGATCGGATTCCAGAAGGTTACAACATCACGAAACGCGGCCGACGGAAACCGTTCCATGAATTCCTTGTAGTCTCCAGGAAGCGAAAAACCCAGAGTGCGCTCGACCACGCTCCAGTCAAGCGCCACAGAAACAGTGTCAGTCCACCCCACAGCGGCCGCAATACTGTCCACTACGGCGCGAGAATCAGCCATCGGCACATGAGACCTTTCGACACGGTACGGCACTTAACTGGACGATATCACGCTGCCTCGATGAGATCGAGACAGCGTGACACCCCGACTTCACTCGTCAGTCTCGATCATTGACATACGGCACGCGGCGGGTTGGGAACATTCTCCAGGATCGCGAGACAACGGAATGTCCCCTTCATGCCCCATGCCTTGATGTACAACCTGCTCGGCACGGCATCGCCAGGATTTGCATAGTAAGCACTGACTCGATAATACACCGTTTCTCCGCCGCGTACGGCACGCGCAACCGGCTCTTCGATGTCATATAGCATTACGGGGTTGTTCGCCTTCTTGAACAGCGGGACGATGTTCTGCACGTTGTGCAGCCCACCGAACATCGACGCGATGAGATGCCCCTTGTGCATCGTTTCCGGGTCATGGCCGACAGGCGTGTCCGGCTCTCCATCCTCTCGCGGCATCGTGCGGATGATGCACGCGGTCCCGCCGGTCGCACGGCTCGCGGGAACATTGCCATAGGTGAAGTTCTGCATGCGGTCGTTGATCACCCAGCCCGCCGTCCCGTCGGGGCAAGTCCTGTTCTTGTCTTCTTCCCCGGGGCTCGGAAGGGGCAGGGGGCCAGGGAACGGGTAGGGATCGCGCCGCGGATCGTTCACCGGCGGCCGGTGGGGATCGCGTGGGGGTTTGGTCGCCACCTCACAAGCAGGCCCGGCGAGACTGTTCGCCGCGACGGTCCGGCACTTAATCAGGCGCTGGGCCAGCTCTTTCAGTTCCTTGGCCACCCGCCGCCCCGTGACCACGGCGTCCTTGAATGATCCGATGCCTTTGACAATGCGGACGACAGCGGATACCGCGTCGGGGATCTTGCTGAGGACTGAAGCGATCTTGAGGATGGGCAAGGCATTGATGACGGTCATGACGCAGGCGATGAAGTCGCCTTCGGTGAAGCACCGTTTGGCGTCGGTGAAGCCGACGATGTCGAGGATGATCTGTCCGCCCTCGGCGACGATGAAGTCGAGCAGCGGCTTGTTGGCCTCGGCGCGAGCGCGGTTGTAGTCGTCGACAGCGGCTTGCCCCTTCTCGGTTCGCAGCGCATCGGCTTCTGCCTGCGTCAACTCAGGGATCTCGCTGTCGTCTGTGATGGCCTGTTCGACTTCGGCTCGCTGCCGTGCCTCATGCTCCAGGCGCAATTTCTCCTGGAGCTCGGCCAGCTGCTTCTGGATGTCGGCCGAGACGGCTGCGACGTTATTGGCTCGGGATTCTGTGTCTTTGGCGTAGTCCTCGGCTCTGCTCGCCGCTTGATCGGCGTCGCGGGCGTGTTCCGCGGCCCGGTTTGCGGCTGTACGGGCGGCGTCGGCGTCACGCTGGGCTTGTTCTGCTGCTTGCTGGGCGGCAGCAGCGTCCTGTTCGGCCCGGGTGGCGGCGGCGCTGGCTTCGTTCGCCGCCCGGGTGGCACTGTCGGCGGCTTGGCGTGCGGCGCGGGCATCGGCTTCAGCCTGGTCAGCGAGGCGTCCGGCGAGCGCGGCATCTGCAGCCGCCTGGTTCGCTGCCGCGCGGGCCGCTTGGGCGTCGGCTTGGGCGCCGGCGTCGACGACCGCGGCGTCCGCCGCGGCCTTGCGAGCGGCGGCTCCGTGGATGGCGGCGTCGGCCGCTGACTGCTGTGCCGCCGCGGCGGAGCGGGCGGCGGCCGCGGCGGAACTGGCTGCCTGGGCTGCTGCCTGGTAGGCGGGAGCGACGTCGGCGGCGGCGTTGCGGGCGGCGTCGGCGGCCCGCTGGGCTTGGGCAGCGGCGTCCACGGCGGCGGCCTGGGCGGTCTTGACTTGGGTGTCCCCGACGTCTTTGGCGCGGTTGGCGACCATGATGATGAAGTCGGCGTCGATGTCCGCGCCGGTGAAGGGGCTGACGATCGCGATGGCCTGGTCCGCCGGGGCGGCGATTCCGGACGCCGACTGCACCGACGCGGTCGCGGCGCGGGCGGCGATCCCGGCCTGCATGGCCGCGGTCGCTGCCTCGACGCCGGCGGCGTTGGCCTCGTCCCGGGTGCGATGCGCCGCGTCCAGGGTGATCGCTGCTTCCACGGCTGCCTGCTGAGCGAGGTTGGCGGCGTTGCGCGCGTGCTCCGCGGCACGGGCCTCGGCAGCGGTGGCCTCTTCGGCGGAGGCCCGTGCGCGGAGAGCTTCGGCGTGGACCGCGGCGGCTTCTCGTTCGGCGCGGGACGCGGCTTCGTTCGCGCGTGCCGCGGCGGCCTGGGCCTCATTCGCGGCGGTGCGGGCGTTCTCGGCCGCGACCTCGGCTTCGCGTGCGGCGGCGCGGGCCTGCGCGGCGGCTGCTTGGGCGGCGTCGGCATGGGCGCGGGCTCGTCCGGCGGCGGCGTCGGCCTCGATCGCGGCACCACGGGCCCGGCCCGCCGCTGCTTGAGCGTCGTCCGCGTGGCCACGGGCGAGCTGCGCCGCATCCCTGGCCCGGTTGGCGTCCGCTCGCGCTGCACGGGCCGCGGCCCACGCCTGGTCCTTGTCCTGCTGGGCGACCTCGGTGGACTGCTGCATCCGCTGCGCCAGGCCTTCGAGAGCGATGGCTTTCTTGTCCGCGGTGTCCGCGGACTGGGCGATCGCCGCGGCCTCGTCCCGAACCTGGAACGCTTTCGCTTCCTCGTTGCGTGCGCTGGTGTTGGCTTCTTGGGCGATCTTCTCCTGAGCGCGGGCGTCGCGGGAGGCGTCGGCGGCGATTTGTTCCTGGGCTTGGGCGTCACCACGTTTCCCCGCGGCGACCCGTTGCTGGGCTTCGGCGTCCAGGCGTTTCTGGTGGGCGACGGCGGCTTCGCGTTGCGCGGCGTCGCGGTGCTGGGCGGCTTCGCGTTGTTTGGCTTCGGCTTCCTGCCGTTTCGCGGCGGCCTGCTGACGCCACTGCTCGGCTTCCTCCCGTTTCGCGGCGGCGACATCACGTTCGCGTTCGGCGTCCACCCGGGCTTGTTTGACGTTCGCGGCATGGACCCGGGCGTTGCTGAGCGCGGCTTCCGCGTCGACACGGGCGCGGCGGGCCAGCTCGGCGGCCTCGGCGGCGGCGGTGGCCTGATCGCGGGCGGCCTGGGCGAGCTGCGCGGCCGCGGCGGCGTGGGATTCGGCGTTGAGCCGCCACTGGCGGGCGTTCGCCTCACGGGCTTCAGCCTTCTCGGCGGCGTCGGTGGCGGCCGCGTCAGCGTGGATCGCGTCGATGGCGTGCGCGGCGGTCTGCGCGGCGCGTTTCGCCGCGACCGCCGCGGCGGCCATGCCTTGCACGACCTTCGCCCACTGCGCGCCGTGCGGCATCCCGTTCTGCAGCAGGATGTCGACCTGCACCCCCGCCCCAGCGGCGGCGTTCTGCGCGGCTTGGGCATCGGTCACGGCACGGGAGACCTCACGCGCGACGTCGTCCTTCGCGCGCTGATACAGCTCCGGGTGATAGGTGTGCCCGGCCTGATCAGAGGCCAGCAGACGGGCGGTCTCGCGGGAGATGTTCGCCGCGGAGGTCATGTCGTTCGCGGTACGTTCGAGAGCCCTGGCACCGTCGGCGTGCGCGGCGAGCAGGTTGGTCCGGGCGCGCATCGCGCGTGCGGTCCGCTGCGCCAGATCCGATGCTGCGGCGGCTTCCTTGCGTTTGCGTTCAAGCTCGGCCAAATGAAGTTCACGGGCGTCGGCGTCGCGCTGGGCCGCGGCGAGATACCCGGTCTTGAGGAACTCCGCGATCGCCGCGTCCCCAGCGGCGAGCGCCGCCTTCGCCGCCGCGGACACCTCGGGGGTGCCACGGTCGGCGGCGATCTGGACGTGCATACGCCGCCGGTTCTTCAGTTCCTTGTCATAGGCCCCCTCGCGGCGGTCCTGTTCCGCGGCGATGTCACGGCCGAACGCCAGGAAGTCCTCCCGGTCGTAGGCATTGCCTGCCAGCGCACGGGCGACGGCCGCGTTGAAAACCGGGCCGCCGGTCCCCGCAAGCGGCTCGATCAAGGCACGGTTATGGGCGTCAGCCTCGGCTTTACGTTTCTTCGCTGCCGCCTTCGCGGCCTGATGACCATGGTCGAAAAACGCCGGGATGGCGTTCTCGTCACCCGCTTCGGTCTTCCGCAGCGCGTCGCGCGCGGCGGCACGGACTTCTTCGTCCTCGTCGAACGCGGCGATGTCGGCCATCAGGTCCAGCTGCATCTGCCGCAAGATGGCGTCCCGCTCCGGATCATCCTCCGGAACGTCCGAGGGCGGTGGCGGTTCAGTGGTCGCGGCGGGGCTGGTCGGTGGCTGCCACTGGGCATGGGGGGCGCCTGGCGCGGAGAGGGCGGCGACAGAGCTGCCCGGTCCTGCTCCCCCGGCCACCAAGGCGGCGGCCAGGGCCACCACCACGGTTCGCCGGCACCACCGGCTGGCCAGGATCCCTTGTCTCGCGCGGCGCATCCGTCTCGGCATTCGCACAATCCACCCCCACCATCGAAGAAAGTCCGTCAGAACACCTGGTCACGGTCGGGTCGCGGCCAGGCGAAGCGCGTCCGCCGGGTCAGGGGCGGGTGGTCATCCGGTCGTAGCCGAGCTGAGCCTGGTCGCGGGCTCCTGCCCACAGCCCGGCCTCGTCGCCGGCGAACGTCGTTTCCGTCGTCCAGCCGCCGCGCTGTTTCTCCGCGCCCGTCGTGATCGCCGCCCAGACCGGGTCGGTCTCGGCGGCCGCGCGGTCTTTCACCGTCTGCCAGTAGCGGGCCTGCTCGAGGCAGAGTTGCCGCTCGGCCTCCCACGCCTGGCGTGCTTCCTCGGCCTTCTCCCGGGTGGTGGTCCAGGCGCGGGCTGCGACCGCACGGGCTTGCTCCGCCGCGGCCTCACCGGCGTTGCGGGCTTCGAGCTCGGCCGCTTCGGCATCGGCCACCAGCCGCGGGATCAGTGCGTGGTACCGGATCCCCGCGTCCTGGGTGCGGAGCCGGAAGATCTCCACGTCCAGGGCCGCCGCCGCCATCCACGCGGTGGCATAGAACTCCCGCACATCAGTGTCAGTGCTGCCCGGTCGCAGCGCGTGCTGCGCGGCCAACCGCACCTGTTCACCAGGATCGGACTCCGCCAGCAGCCGAACAAAGTCACGCTCGGTCTCGGCGATCACCTGCCGTTCCTGCTCGTCGGCTTCCCTGGCCGCGGTATCGAGTGCTTTGGCTTCGGCAAACCCGGTACGCACGAAACGGTCGCGGTCTGCGTCACTACCTTGGGAAGCTTTCTTCGCGGCGTCATGAACACGCGGTGAATACGCGGCAGTATAGGCGCCCAGCACGCGTTGCACGAAATCCCGGTTGCGGGCGGAATTCTGCTGCGCCCTTTCTCGCGCTTCCCGATATCCGGATAACGCGAACCGCTGCAGTGCGAATTCCCCTTCATCCGACCAGATAGCCTGCCATGCCGCGGCACGCACCAGCGTTTCCCCGTGATAGAGAGCGACCTGGCGCACCATCGGATACCACGGCGACTGCTCGATCCCCGCCACCCGCTCCCCCACCAAGGAGGCTGAGCTGGCGGATGCGTTACCGGCCAAGGAAATTGTAACGATTAGGCCGATTGCGAGCGCTCTGCAGACAGCGGAGATTTTCGACATGGTCTCACTCCCCCAAGTAGCCGCGTGATCACGCAGCCGACGAACTATGGCACATGATCGAGAACGACCCACACTGAAAGGTGACTCCGATCACAGTAATTTCCGGTACTTGATCACAGCTGAGTCTCGGTTGTCCAGACCTGTTGACCGCAATTCGCCAATGGCGCTAGTTCTCGTCAGGCTCGCCGTTTTCTCCGCCTTTCACAACGGCGGTTCTCGCTGAGCGGTAATACGCCATTTGATCCATCGCCATTCCGTCAAGAGGGGGAATAGTTGTGAGACTTTCCGGTAGATCGACGGCGGTATCCCGCCCGCCGCGACCGCACACAAGAAGAACGGCGGCGGTGTTCACCGCGGCCGTCATGGCGTTCAGCGCGCTCGCCGCCGCACCGGCCACCGCCACGCCGTCCCCCAGTCCCAGCCCGACCCCCAGCGCGCCTGTACCCGACTCCCCCACGCCTGCGCCAGTACAACTGCCGACCCCGGTTCCCCTGATCGTCGGCACGCCGCCGGAGCTTCCCGAGGAGCCGGCACCGGCTGCGCCGAAGGCCACGCTGGCGCAGTCTACCGATGCCGAAAAGGGCAAAGCCGCTGCCATTCTCGGCATCGTCGCCGGGCCAGAGCTGATGATTCTCACCGACCGCAACTTCACCGCCGCCATGTACTACGCGGCCGACGACCTGGACAAGCAGCACCCGCTCGAGCCCGAACACCGGAAGGTCAAGGACGCCGCCGTCGCCGCGCTCGGCGACAGCGACGACGCCTGCACCACGTTCATCAAGACCGGCATGGCCGCGGCCCATTCCCAGGACCAGGCGATCGTGGCCGACCGCCGCGCCCGCCAGGAAGAAGACCGCACCGCCAAAGCCAAGGCCGCCGGGCTGCTCGGCGTCCCGGCCGACAACACCGACCTGGCGAAATCGGTCTACGACTTCATCGTCCACCTCGACCTTAACGCCGACAACCACAAAGACACCGCGGTCAAAGACGCCGCCAGGACCGCGCTGCGCGGCACCGCCGACGCACAGTGGACCTTCCTCACCGTTGGGATCTACGACGAGCACCGCAAAGACACCGAACGGCTGATCCGCGAAGACGAAGCCAAATCCGAAGCCGAGAAGGCTGCCGCGCTCGCCCGCGAGGCCAAAGCCAACGCCGCCTGGCACGCCCTCGGCATCCGCGGCGACGAGGCCCTGATCAACCTCAGCGACCAGGACTTCGTCATCGAGATCTGGAGCCGCGCCCCGCGTGACACCGAGGTCCACGGCGCCGCCGAAGCCGCCGTCCGCAGCCGCAACCCCGCCGACTGGAAAGCCTTCATCGACCGCGGCGCCAAAGACGCCCACCTGCGCGACATCGACAACGAACTCCGCAAACGCGACGAGGAATACGTCCGCCAAATCACCGAAATCCGCACCCGCGCCGTCAAGACCAGGGTCCACCCGGCATTGGTCACCGCCGCCGACGCGGCGCTGGCCGGATCGCCGACCGACCGGGAACGGTTTCTGCGCACCGGCCAGGACGAGAACCTGACCCAGTCGCTGCGGACCCTCACCCGCCAGGCGGACGAGGGCTACCTCACCGACTCCGGCGGGCAGGCGACCCTCACGCTGTGGCAACCGGGCAATCACCCGGAGCAGTCCTGGAAGATCGAACCCGGGCTCGCCGACCCCGCCTGCTTCTCCCTCCAGTCGGTCACCCGCCCCAACAACTACCTCCGCTGGGACAAGGACAGGAGAGGAGGAGGCGGTCCCACAGAGGCGTACGTGACCGTCTCCCCCACAGACGGCACGCCCGCGTTCAGGGACGAGGCCACCTGGTGCGTCCAGGGCACCACCATCACGTTCAGGCCGAGGGGCAACCCGGGTCTCGCCCTGTATCCGGAAAACGCGCTCGGAGCGGCCTGGCAGATCGACACCCCGGCCCCGCCCACGCCGTTCGACGTGCGCTACAGCCGTGACGAGAAGGTCCGGGCCAACCTCGGCAAACCCATCGCAGACCCGGTCCTGGACGCCAACAACCTCGGCTACCGCGTCTACGAGAAAGGCCGCCTCTACCTCACCCGCTACACCAACACCCAGGTCCACCCCATCTACAACGGGCCCATCCTCGACAAGTTCCTCGCCCTCGGCGGCCCCGGCACCCTCGGCGGGATGCTCACCGACCAGACCACCACCCCTGACGGCAAAGGCCACATCCTCCAGATCACCAACGCCCAGGGAAGCTACTACCCCCTGTCCATCATCTGGAGCCCCGCCAGCGGCGCCCACGAAATCCACGGCGTCATCGGCGACACCTGGAGCAAATCCGGTGGCGTGACCGGGCTTTTGGGCTACCCCACCACCGACGAAACCGCCTTCGGCACCGCAGGCGGCCAATACAACCGGTTCACCGGCGGATCCATCTACTGGATGCCTGCCATCGGCGCCCGCACCATCACCGGCGACATCCACACCAAGTTCGCCGCCCTCGGCTACGAAAACGGCCCCTTGGGCTACCCCACCGGCCAGGAAACCAGCTTCGCCGTTGAAGGAGGCGTCTTCCAGAGGTTCTCCACCGGATCCATCTACCGCACCACCGTCCACGGGGTCCGCGCCGTCACCGGCGACATCCACAAGAAATACGCCGAACTCGGCTACGAAGCCGGATTCGTCACCTACCCCATCAGCGACGAAACACCCACCTCCGACGGCGTCGGCAAACACATCAAATTCAAAACCGGCGTCGCGATCTACTGGCACCCCACCACCGGCGCCCACCCCGTCTACGGCAACATCCGCAGCAAATGGGACGCCCTCGGCTCCGAAAAGTCCTACCTCGGCTACCCCACCACCGACGAACAAGCCCTCCCCAAGGGACGCCGCAGCAACTTCCAAAACGGGCGCATCGACTGGAGCAACGACGGCGGCGGCACCATCGACTACAAAACCGTCACCATGACACCCGGCTCCATCGAACTCAAAAACGCCAACGGCGGCCGGTGCATCCAGGTCGCCGGCGTCGGCCAAGACGCACTGCGAGACAGCGCCGCCACCGAACTCTGGGACTGCGTCGCCGGCGCCAAACAGATCTGGAAACTCACCCACCTCGGCAACAACAAATACACCCTCAAAAGCCAGAACTCCGGCAAATGCCTCGACCTGCCCACCAACTACAACAACGGAACATCAATCGTCCAGTACCCCTGCCACGGTGACCTCAACCAGCAATGGGAATTCACCACCGCCGCCAACAACACCCTCGCCCTGCGCAGCGTCTACTCCGCCAAAATCGTCGAAACCCTCGGTAACGGCACAACCAACGCGACCCTCGTAACCCAGGGAGCCGACCTCGGCAACCCCAACCAACGCTGGACCCCCATCCAGATCAGCACCACCCCATAACACCCCCGGGTGCTGGCTCCACGGCGGTGGAGCCAGCACCCGGATCGCTAAGCCGGCGAGACAGTCCACCGCCCTTGGCGGAAAGTACGTCAGAAGCCGCGGAAGATCTCGTCTTCGGATACTGAGTCTGTAAAGTCCGACCGGTCCATGTTTGCCAGGTTAAGGTTCTCCACACTCCACAGCTCGGCAGGCAGCACCCGGAACGGCCGATGATCGCGTTCGTCGCCGTCCGAAAGTGGGATAAGCCGGACGGCCAAGACGGGCTGCTCGACATTAGTGAGAGTTACCTCGTCTACCAGAAAGGAAACAGTCGGCCCAGCCGTCTGCTTCACCTTCAACGCCTCGGTGCTCAGGCCCTCGAACATCGGATCGTTCACCAGAGCGACATTCGCCAGAAACCCGTCTTCGCTGGGCGTCTGAATCGCCACGACGAGTGACTCCCACGCACTGTTATCACCGAACCACGTGCGGACAACGACCGAGGCTGCCGGCAGCACTGTCACTCGCAGACCATAACGCTAGCGAAGGTACTCTCCGACAGGGCCAGGCCACCAGCTGAGCGTGCGCTTTGTGCATTGAGCGAACGGCGCTATTGCCCATACGCGCACGCCAGCGCCCGGACAGCATCGGTATTCATTCCGACCAACCCATGGCCAGGACCAGCACCGATGAGGGCTGTGGTGGTCCACGGGGAACGAGCCACCGGGGGTCAGCAACCGCATCCGCGGCCTGCTCGCCGGCACCATCCCGCCCTACATGGACGCCGCAGGTATAAGGCGGCGTTGACCATATTCAGTTCGGTCGCGTCGGCGTCCTGCTCCGACAGCGTGAACGCGGCGCCGAGCCGGACTTTCCGCCTCACCGTCGTCCGGCGACTGGTCATCGCACACAACAATGCTCTCCTGCTGCTCGGTGAACGACCCGGCGCACAGCCCGGATTCGCGCACCGCCAGGTCCGCTTGCGCCAGACCACCTCGACCGGCTGGCCGAAGCAGGGGACATCGACCAAGCGGACCTCGCGGCGGCCGTGACCGGCCTAGCAGACCCGCTGCTGGCTGGTCGTGACGGCGGTGGCGGTGGCGTTGCCGAGGCGGGCGAAGTGGTAGGTGGACGCGACGTAGGTGCGCGGCGCGGCGCAGAGGTACTCGCCCGTCGTCGACTCCTTGTTCTGCCCCGGTCCGCTGTCGTACTTGCCATACGACACCGGCTCCCACCGGCCCAGGTCGGGCGACCACTGGTACAGGGTCGTCTGCGCCACGAGGTTGGTCATCGCCACCGGGCACTTCGACGTCCCGGTCCCGTAGACGCTGTCGTCGAGCCCGTAGATGATCGTGGCAGTGGTCTTGGCCTGGCACACGATCGTCGCGGCCGCGGACGCCCCGTCCGCGCTCGGGAAGTGCAGGGTGAAGGTCGTGGTCCCGCCGGTCGCGGGCGCGGCCCCCGCCTGCGTTCCACCCGCCACCAGCGCGGTCAGCGCCGCGGCCACCGCCAGCAGCAGGGCGGCGGGCCGCCTGGTCCTCGTTCCGGACATCTACGAACTCCTTCCATCGGGTCCGCGGACGGGTGCAGTGATTTGCCCCGCCGCACGGAGAAGTCTGGGCGCCCGGCGCCTTGGGCCTGCAGGACATTCTGCGAATCGCCTGTTCAGTGGTGCCGGACACCGGTCGGCGGGCATAGACAGGACTCCTCCACGGCACGGGAGGGGGCCGCGCGATGGCGGTGGAGCTGCGGGTGCTGGGCCATGTCGAGGTCTGGGCCGACGGGACACGGGTGGATCTCGGGCACGCCCGGCAGCGGTGCGTACTGGCGGTGCTGGTGGCCGAGGCCAACCAGGTGGTCGCCACCGATCAGGTGGTGGACCGGATCTGGGGCGAGCACCCGCCCCGACGGGCCCGCCAGTTGGTCAGCAACTACCTCTCCCTCCTGCGCCACCTGCTGGCCGACGCCGGCGTGGACGAGATGGTGATCCAGCGTCGCGGCGGGGGTTATGTCCTGCTGGTCGACCCCGAGTACGTGGACCTGCACCGGTTCCGCTGCTTGGTCGGCCAAGCCCGCGCCGAAACCGACCAGGCCCGCGCGCTGGAACTGCTGAACCACGCCTGCGGACTGTGGCGGGGCGAGGCGTTGGCCGGTCTGGACACGCCGTGGATCACCACGGTGCGCCAAGGGCTGGAGCGGGAGCGGTTCGCCGCCGACACCGACCGCTTCGACCTGGCGTTGCGGGCCGGGAGGCACGCCGCGCTGCTACCCGAACTGACCGCCCGCGCCACCGCGCACCCGCTGGACGAACATGTGGCCGCCCAGCTCATGCTCGCCCTCTACCGCGCCGGCCGCCAGGCCGACGCCTTGGACCACTACCAGCAGGTGCGTACCCGGCTGACCGACGAGCTGGGCACCGACCCCGGCCCGGACCTGCAACAGCTCCACCAGCGGATCCTCACCGCCGACCCCGGCCTGGCCGACCTCGGCGCAGGGGCGGCCAGGCCACCGGTGGTGCCCCGTCAACTGCCCGCCGCGCCCGGGGTGTTCACCGGCCGTGTCCCCGAACTGGCCGAGCTGGACCGCGCCCTGACCACCGTCGCGCCAGCGCTCGCCGTCCCGGACGGCGAGGTCTGCGGCATCCAGCCGGGCGCGGTGCCCGGGAACTCCCCAGCGGCAGGGACGGTGGTGATCTCGGCGATCGGTGGGGCGGGCGGGATCGGCAAGACGTGGCTGGCGTTGGCCTGGGCGCACCGCAACCTGCACCGGTTTCCCGACGGGCAACTGTTCGTCGACCTGCGCGGCTTCAGTCCCACCGGGCCGTCGGCCGAGCCGGCCGACGCGGTGCGCGGGTTCCTCACCGCCCTCGGCGAAGACCCGGACACACTGCCGCCAGACCTGGACGCACTGGCCGCGCAATACCGTGACTTGGTGGCCGGGCGACGGATCCTGGTCGTGCTGGACAACGCCGCCACCGCCGAGCAGGTCGTGCCGCTACTGCCGGGCAGCCCGACCTGCACCGTGCTGGTCACCAGCCGCGCCAGGTTGGCTTCCCTGATCGACCGATACAGCGCCCGTCATCTGCCCTTGGACGTCCTCACCCGGGCCGAGGCCCGTGTCCTGCTGGCCGCGCGACTGGGCGACCAGCGCGTCGATACCGAACCCGCGGTGACCGACGAGCTGATCGAACTGTGCGGACGCCACCCGCTAGCACTGGCGATCATCGCCCGGCACGCCGCCACCCGGCCCGCGATCCCGCTGGCGGAGTTCGCCGCCGAGCTGCGCGAGCTGGGCCTGGAAATGCTGGACCACCACACCGATCCCACCGCCAGCCTGCCCGCGGTGCTGTCCTGGTCCCTGCACCACCTCACCAAACAGCAACGCACGGTGTTCGCGCTGCTCGGGATCGCCCCCGGCCCGGACATCGACCTGCCCGCCGCCACGTCCCTCACCGCCCTGCCCGAGACGCGGACGCGCAAAGCCCTGCGAGTACTGGAGGATTACTCCCTGCTCGACCGGCACCCGCACGGGCGCTACTCGATGCACGACCTGGTCCGCGCCTATGCCACCACCGCCGCCCGCGACCACCTCCCAAAGCCCGTGCGGCAGGCGGCACTGGAACGCGTGGTCGATTGCTACCTGCACACCGCCTACACCGGTGAACGTCTCCTGGACCCCTATCGCCCGCCGATCCAGCTCGCCCCACCCGGCCTCGGCGTCCACCCCCAGCCGCTGGCCGATCAACCGGCCGCGTGGGCGTGGCTGGACACCCACCACCCGCACCTGCTCGCCGCCCAGCACACCGCGGCCGCTCACCGCCGCCATCGCACCGTGTGGCGGATCGCCTGGGCCCTGAATACCTTCCACCGCCGGCGGGGCCGCCATCACGACGACCTGGCCGTGTGGGAGGTCGCCACCGATGCCGCAGACCAACTACCCGACCCCACCGCTCGCATCCTCGCTCACCGGCTCCTCGGCCACGCACATGCCGAGCTGGACCATCACGAGCAGGCCATTCTCCACCTGCACGAAGCCCTCGGGCTGGCCGAACTGCACCACGAGCCCACCCAGCAGGCCCACACCCACCACGCCCTCGGGTGGGCGTGGGAGCAGCGGGGGGACGACCGGAGGGCGCTGGAGCACGCCCGCCACGCCCTGGGCCTCTTCCGGGTCGTCGACTCACCGGTGTGGGAAGCCGTCGCGCTCAATGCGGTGGGCTCGTCCGCTGCCCGCCTCGGCAAGTACGACACCGCCCGCGAATACTGCGAGGCCGCCCTTGCGTTGCACCGACGCTACGAGGACCTCGACGGCGAGGCGGACGCCCTGGACAGCCTGGGCTTCATCGACCATCACACCGGGCACCACCAACGAGCTATCGACCACTACCAGCAAGCCCTCACCCTGTACCGCGCCGTCGGTAACACCACCGAAGCCGCCGACACCCTCGACAACGTCGGCCACCCGCAAGCCGCCCTGGGTCGACACCACCATGCTCGCAGCGCTTGGCGGGAAGCCCTCGAGCTATACCGCGAGCAAGGCCGCGATATCGACGCAGATCGGGTACAACGACAACTCGACAATCTGACCCCGGCGCCGGACTAGATCTGGACACCGGGCATGACCGAAACCGGGCGAGGCGCCGGACAAGCGGACTGATCGCGCCGACGCCCCACGGTCAACCGACCGTATGGACACACCGCCTTCCGACTCCGACTCACCCGATCGATTCTCAGGATGCGGTCGTTTCCCGCCAACACTCACTCCCTCCGGGAGACCGTGCGGTCGCTGCGGATCAACGCCCGCGGTCGCTTGTGAACGAAAGAAAGCAGTCGTCATCCCGCACCCCGCGGCGATCGATCAGGTGCTCGTTGGGCTGATGCCGTAGACCAGGTCGTCGTATGCGACTGGCCACGCACAACAGGTCGGCCCAGGCTGCTGCCACACCTCTACGACCAGCTTGTCCCGGCATCGACCATCCAGCGGCACCCATCCGCGCGTATCCCCTTCTCGCTTGGACAACTCCGCCCACAACCGCGACCGGGCCGTGTCGTACCTGGTTCCGCCGTGCCGCCGATCCCAGCGACGTATCCAGATCAGCCAACCCCAGGCACCAGCCGACACACATACTCGGCACACGAGACGCGTGCCACACCGGCCGATAGCCGGGCCGCCGGCTAATGGCGGTGGTCGCTGAACAGCCGATTCGCAAAACGCCGTGTGAACGGACGAAACCGGGCGCCCACGCTGTCCACAGACCCGTTAGATGGAGGTGGTGGTTGCGCATCCAGATTCTCGGTCCGATCCGGGCGTGGCGTGACGGCCAGGAACTCGACCTCGGTCCGGCAGGCAGACGCGCGGTGCTCGGTCTGCTCGTCCTGTTCGGTGGCCGGGCGGTGCCGCGGGCGGACATGGTCGACGCGCTGTGGAACGAGCGGCCGCCGCCGAGCGCGGCCAACGTTATCCAGACCCACATCAAGCACCTGCGGCGGCTGTTCGAACCTGGACGGGACCGCTACGCGCGTAGCACCAACATCCCCACCGTCGGTGACGGTTACGCGTTGCGGATGCCGGACTGCCAGGTCGACGTAGAGCGGTTTCGCGCCCTGGTGTCGGCTGCTAGGGCGACAAGTGCGGACGAGGAAGCCGCCGGACTTCTTGGCGAGGCGCTCGGGCTCTGGCAGGGGCGGCCGTTCGCCGACTATCCTGAGCTCACCGTCCACGCCAAGGTCGTCGCGCTGCTCGCCGAGCGGCGGAACGCGCTGTTGGCGTATGCCGATGTCATGATCGGGACCGGCAGGGCGGTGGACCTGCTGCCGCTGCTCGTCGAGAGTGCGGCCGGCCACTCGTTGGACGAGGCGGTGCAGGCTCGTCTCGTTGGGGCGTACGCGGCTGTTGGTCGACGGGCTGACGCGTTCGCCGTGTACGAGAACGCCCGGCGGGCGCTTCGGGACGAACTGGCGGTCGGGCCGGGAGCTGAACTGGCCGACGTGCACGCGGCGTTGCTCAGGGAGCCGCCGACCAGCCGCAGACCCCGCCGCGCTGGCCCCGCGCCGGCTCAGCTTCCCGCGAACGCACCCGGTTTTGCCGTTGGTACCACGGAACTGGCCGCCCTCGACGGGTTGCTCGCCGAGCGTGACCCTGTCGCGACGGCCGTCATCGCTGTGTGCGGCACAGCCGGGGTCGGCAAGACCGCTCTCGCCGTCCACTTTTGTATGGACGCGTCCGTCACGCTGACTCCAGCCGAGGCTACGGCTGTGCGCCGTGCGATCTCCGAGTACCTGCGAGAGTTGACGAATTCCCGCTATGGATTGGAGATCTCGATCAAGATGGAGGATCGGGATCGGCGCGGCGAGCCGCTCGAGGAATTCAAAGTAGATCTTGCGGAACTCAAAAGCGATGAGCGGGCGCTCCGTGGTCTGTTGTCACGGCTGGATGATACGGCGAATTCCGAGCGCAGCTCCTGCTGGTGCGGGGCTAAAGGTGATCGAGTGGGGTGACGTTGTCCTCGGTCTTGGTGTTGCGCTCGGACTGATTCTCATCATTGCCTGATGGGGCTACTTCGAGTATCGGGATGTTGACAGCCTCAGTTGTGGCCTGGCCTGGCGGGGTGCGGCATGGACGGCATCCCTGCTCAGCTTATAGGAGCGGCCAAGCTGCTTCCATGCTCGTTCGCGCTGCGGTTGCGGGCCTGCACTGCGGCAGCCGGTCGCCTGCCTCGCCTCGCTCTGCCCTTGTTACGTTAACGCCGCATACGCGGCCGTCAAACGATAAGGCCAACGCCTGCGAAACGCCCACACCACCACCGACATCGACGGCGGACGACTTATCCGATGCGCGGGCGACGACGGCGGACAACCCGTCAACGACTGACACGAATAATCAACCGCCAAGCCGATCTTGACGAAGACCGCCAGTTTCTCTGCCGAAGTCCCCTAAAGTGCCTGCCCAGGGCGGGTGATGCGGCGCAGCCTGTCCCCACCCCAGTTGCGGTGTCTGCAGGCGTGCACGAGCTCACCCGCGCGAGTACATCGCGACCACCCGCACCCGGCGGGGACAGGCGACCCCGATGCTCGACATGGACCGGCCCGGCCAATTGCTCACGACCGGGGTCACGATTTTGCTGGACGCGACCGAACTCGCACGCGCTGCGGCGACGGGCACGCAGACCGACCGGGACCGGCTGCGCCGCCTGGCGCCGAGGCGGCCGCTGCAGCGAACGACGAGCCGCAGGTCGTCTGGCCGAGGACTGGAGCAGGCTAACCAAACCAGGTCACCTGTCAACTCACCATGCCCTCCACAAAGGACTCCGCGACCGCGTGCAGGGAGGCACATCAAGGCTGGAAGCCGCCGCCTACTGACCCGCCAAGAGGCTCCGGCGCTGACCACACCACCGCCTCGGCCGACCGCACGATCTGCCTGTCGCGGCCAGGCCCCTCACCGTCGAGGTGGGGCCCTCCCGAACAGCGGGAGGGCCCCACCTCGAAGGCCGATCCTTGCCACCACCCGCGGGAAGGCGACCGGACTCGGGTCGGACGAGACCACGGACCTCGAACCGAGCTTGCGGCACGTCGTTCCTGGTCAATTCATCCAGGACCCACGCGGCACGTCTGGCCTCCACGGGATCGCTGGACCCCGCCCCGCGTTCCAGCACGTCGGTCCACGTAGCCACCACGTTCTTGATTCTCCCGGTCTGGTCGCCGCGGAGTTCACCCGCGACCGCGGGTCCTGTGCGTCACTGGTTTAGCAGTTCACGCCGATCGGGGGCGTCTCGGTCTTCAACGAGACCGAGGGTGGCGAGTACCCTGGCGGCGCGTAGAAGGTGTGCCGCCCAACGGCCTTCCAGTACGCGAGACGACCCTGGCAGATATCGTAGGCGGTTGATGTCAGGGGGCCCGCGACGTTGAAGTTGACGGCGAGCGAGCCGATACCGGTCTGGGTGTAGCCGTAGCCCTCCAGGTACCGCCACAGTTCGGCTTGTGCGCGAATCTGGGTGATCGGCGCGGTGCAGGAGCTGCGCGACTTGCCTGTGACAGCGCTCGGGGTACCGATAGAGTTGTGCGGGTAGGCCGTTTCTGCGGTGCAGGTGATCACGTTCATGGTGCCCAAGCCGTTGGCCTTGGTGAAGACGATCGGGTCGTTGCCGGACCTGATCAGGCTGGCGTAGGGCAGCGCGGCGCGTGCCTGGGCGGCGGATACCACGGCAGCGGGCGCCGAGGTGTCTGCGGTCGCAGGCGGGGCCATCGTGAGCGCGGCGACAGCGGCCGTTGTCAGCGCTGTCGCCAGTGTTGCCACCAGTCGCCGGTGTCGAACCCTCATGTGGAATACCTCCGATGGGTTGGATGTGAGCAGAACACACAGTCGTCTGGCGAACTGGACGCAGGTTGAACCGCGACTGGAATCCGGACTGGTCGTCATCGGGGCCTGACCGTTGCCGATCACCGGTGAGATCTCCGCGGCAAGCAGACGCGCGGTGCTCGGTCTCCTCGTCTTGTCCGGTGGCTGGCACCGTCGCCCACCGGAGTGCGGCTCAGTACCCGCCGATCCGGCGGTGAGAGTTCGACAAGAATTGTCCGCACTCACGCGAAATCCCACTCGCCCTTCACCGCGTCAGGCGTCGTGGCCCGGTACTTTATATCGGCACGAGCCGTGTCCAGCTTGCTGATGTTGCAATTCGACTCGCTGTCTCTTTTGCGGGACAGTGGGTGCATTCTGGGGCCTGGTGTCTCGTTGGCGGCAGGTCAAGTATGGCGGCGACCGGCCAGGCAGGTGGAACCGCCGCAACCGATGACGATGATCGTCTCCATGCGAAGGATGCGTGCCAACACGGGGGAGTTCCGCTTAGCGCCGTCACGAGTACGAGTTCACCCCGAAACGCGACATCGACCTGACGTCGGTCAGCCCCGAGGGCGGGCTGCGGTTCGACAGCGCGTTCTACCTGCGGGACAAGCAGGGCAGCATCTTCGACCGCGCCGTGCCGGGCATGTCCTACTCCAAGAGCGACCAGGCGGTGGCCGGGCACGCCGTCCACGTCGAGGAGGCCCGCGCCAATCCCGATGCGACCGTGCCACCGAAGCAGGGCAAACGGCTCCTCGACGGGTCGGCGGCTCCTGGGGACACGCTGCACCGGCTGGCCAGCGGCCGTAGTGACGCCTCGAGAACCCGCGCCGCTTGTCAACGCTTCTTCAAATTTGACCCCCAGCGGGTCTCCGAAATTTGACCCCTTGGGGTTGGGTCAGTCCTGGCTGAGGGCGTTTTGCTGGTCTTTGGTCAGCAGGTTGCGGCGTTGGCGGGTCCGGTAGGAGTCGCCGGTGAGGGTGAGGACTTCGGCGTGGTGGACGAGCCGGTCGATCATGGCCGCGGCGACGACGTCGTCGGAGAAGGTCTCTCCCCAGCGTCCGAAGGGCAGGTTCGAGGTGACCATGATCGAGCCCTGTTCGTAGCGGGAGGCGACGAGCTGGAAGAACAGGTTCGCCGCGTCCTGGTCGAACGGGATGTAGCCGACCTCGTCGATGATGATCAGCTTGTAGCGGCGGATCTTCTTCAACTCCGCCTCCAGCCTGTTGGCCTGGTGTGCGGCGGCGAGGCGGGCGATCCAGTTGCTGGCGGTGTCGAACAGCACCGAATGGCCGGCCTGGGTCGCTTTGACCCCCAGTGCGATCGCGAGGTGTGTCTTGCCGAGGTCAGGCGGGCCGAGCAGGATCACGTTCTCCGCCTTCGCGACGAACGTGCTCGTTGCCAAGTGCGCCAACAGATCCCGGCGTAGTGAAGGTAAGTGGTCGAGGTTGAAGTCCTCCAACGTCTTGACCGCTGGGAAGTGCGCGGTGCGGATCCGCATCACTGTGCCCTTGGACTCACGATCGGCGACCTGGCGTTGCGGCAGCGCGGCCAGATACTCCTCGTGCGACCAGTTCTCGTCGCGTGCCTGCTCGGCCAGTTGTTCCCAGAACGTGCCGATCGTCGGGGTTTTCAGGACACGAGTCAGATAGGCAATCATCGATGGCAGACCATCTTTCGGCGACGTCGCGGAAGTCGCAGGTTTCGTCTTGGTGGCGCTCACGTGTTGCTCGCTTTCGTTGCAGGGGCGGTGAAATCGACGCCGAACAGCGCGTCATAGTCAGGCAGGGCCCGCAGTGCGACGACGTGTCCGTCGGCGTGCTGGCGGTCTGCTTCGGTGCGTTGTTTCCTTTCTGCGGCAAAGGCTTTACGCAGGTTCGCCGCGATGGCCTGGTGGGCGGGATCGGTGACCACGCCGTGCTTGGCCCACGACCGTTCGTGTTGTGCGACAACGTCGCCGTTGCAGAACACCGTCACCTCTCGCGCGGAGGCGGTGACGTCGACGAACTTGCCGATCACCCGCGGGTCGACCGAATAGTCGACGGTGTCGGCACGGACGTAGTAGTCTCGTCCCAGCCGGATCCGGTTATTCAGCCCGATCGGCGGTGCCACCGGTGGCAACGGAAGCATCGCGAGGTAGCCGGTCTCCAGCAGATCCACCGGCCGCCCCTGGAGGGAGCGGACCGTGCGGGCGTTGGCGCGGCCCAGCCAGTCGCCGAGCTGGGTGTTGAAGTCGGCCGGCGAGGTGAAGATCCGGCCAGGCAGAAACGACGTTTCCAGGAACTGATTGTTGCGCTCCACCATGCCTTTGAACTCCGCATCCCGCGGTGGCGCCAGCGGGATCTTCGTCGCCAGCGTTCCGGCGAACGCCGCCGCCGGGGCGCTGACCCGCCCGATCCCGTTGATCAGCTCCCACATGCCCGACAAGATGTCCCCGGCCTGGCGCGACGGGATCATCGTGGCGGACAGGAACCGCGAGAACCCCAGCGTCATCACCAGCACCGGCAGTATCCGATCCTGGCCCGCTGCGACCGGGATTCTCGGTTCCGGGAACCACAGGTCGCATTGGGTGATCTGCCCCGGTTCGTAGACCACCCGGTCGACCGGGTCGATGCCGACATACTCCGGCCGGATCGCTGCCAGCCGTTTCTCCAACGGCGACATCGAGTGCGGCCAGCCGATCTTCTGCGCGGTGACCGGAGCGGGCATCTTCGGCCACTCCACCAGCAACGCCCGGATCTGCGGCTCGAACGCATCCGCCACCGAACCCCGAGCGGCTCGCTGGTACTTCGGCGGCCGATCCGAACTCAACGCCGCCCGCACGGTGTTGCGGGCCACGCCCAGCCGCCTGGCGATCCCCTTGATGGGCACACCCTCCGCACGATGCAGACGGCGGATCTCAGCCCAGTCCTCCACGTTCAGCACCCTCCTAGCATCGGAGGGGGTCAATTTTCAGAGGTCGCCTGGGGGTCAGTCTTCACGAACCGCCGACACAGCCCGCGGCAGGGCGGTGGCATTCTCCTGGCGGTGTGACTGATCGCCTCCGCGCGCAGGGTTCCGGGTAGTCGGTGAGAAGCGCAACTCCGGGTACTGGTTCGGTCTTCTTCCCCCAGTTCAGCGGCAGGCGCGGCTATGGGATGGACGCCTCGATCCGCATGGCACGGTGAGATCACGATCCTCGTCCTCTGCTAGGGAGTCGTTAACGAACTACCTGGTTAGAAGCGACTGATTCTGGTGGGCAGCACGGACGAGGGAGACACCACCATGAGCGAGGGCACTGTCAGTGACGTCGGCCAGGCCGTTACCGGGCTGGTCATCCGAGCAGACCCACGGGCTCAAGTCGAAGCAGCAGGCAAGGACCTGCAGGCATTCGAGGACCTCATGCTCACCATGATCGAGCAGTGGGGCCTGCCCACCGAGGACATCATCATCAACGTCCGGGAGCGGGAAAAGCTGCTCCGGAACACGCCCGACGCTCTCGAAGGACTCGACGACACCCAGCGAGCGCGTGCCTCCTACGTCGCGAAGATGATCCTTGCCGCGTCAGTGGGGCTGTTCGACGCCGCGTTGAACTACCTCTGGAACGAGACAATCAACGAGCTGCGCGCCCGGGTCGCCTCGTTCGACGTCGCCTACTTCTTCGAGATCGCCGAACCCGACTCTACCCGCCGCAACGACCTGCGCACCGCGGACGACCTGGCCAAGATCGACGACGCCAAGCTGATGGCAGCGGCCAACCGCATCAAGCTGATCAGCGACATCGGCTACAAGCAGCTGGACCACATCCGCTATATGCGCAATAACGCCAGCGCCGCGCACCCCAATCAGGTCGCGCTCACCGGCCTGAAGCTCGCCGAATGGTTGGAAACCTGCATCCGCGAGGTCATCACCCTTCCCAAGGACCCACGTCGCCGCCGCGATCAGCCAGCTTCTGAGCAACGTCAGGAAACAGCGCCTCACGAAGACCGAGCTGACCAATGCCGCGGCGTTCTTCGACAACCTCCCGCCAGACCAAGCCGACAACCTCGCCGCTGGTCTGTTCGGCATCTTCAACCCGCCCGACGCGACCCCGGACACTCAGGACAATGTCCGCAACCTCTGGCCGGAACTTTGGCCTTACGTCGGCGAAGACCAGCGCAACGAATGCGGGCTCAAGCTCGCGAGGTTCCGCGCCAACGGCGACGCTGACCGGGCCCAACGCGCCCGGGACCTACTCGACCTCGTCGGAGGGACCGCCTACCTGCCCGAGTCCGATCGAGAGGCCGAGCTCGCCCAGGCCGTCGAGGAGCTCACCAATGCCCATGAAGGCTGGAACAACTCCTACGAGGAGACACCCGTCGCGCAACGCCTGTTGAACCTCGTCGGCAAACACGGTCAGGTCCCAGCGCGCGTCAACTCGACCTATGTTCGCCAACTTGTCTACGTCTTCCTCACCAACGGCCACGGCACTGCCTTGAGCGCCGATCCCATCTACAGGGAGCTGATCGGCAAGTTCGATCCAAGCCAGGCCGAGATCGCGCTTCGCCTCTTCGCCGAAAGCAAGATCGCCAGCCGGCTTCAGCACGATCTGCCGCGCACCAAGTGGGCTGAACTCATCGACCTCATCGCGCCGAAGCTCACCGGCCGCAGTGATCTGAGGCTTCTTGATGCCGTCCGCGGCTTCACCGGCACCCCTGACCAGCTCAAACTTGACAGTGGCATCAAGCAACAGCTCAACCTTGGCGGTCCACGCGCGAAGGCACACTAGCCACGGTTAGCCTGGCCAATCCGGCGGACTGCCGTACTTGGGCGGCTCCACCGCCGCCTCGTCACACGTCGGCGGCGCCGCATCTACCGGGGTCGGTGCGATCGACCGCAGCATCGTCGGTGGAACTGCCGGCGCGTCCGACGTCCACGACCTCTCCGGCGCCCGCGACCGAACCAGCGGGTGTTGACCTCCATCGCGCACCGGAGGAACGGTGCTGCCCTCTGAGCGTGAAGTTGATCTTCTTGACTGCGTCAAGTCGTCGAAAGTACGGGTCGAGCTCAATGAACTCGTCCGCTGCGTCGTGCAGGCGAGCTGATCGCGTGCGACCACGACACGCCCTCCGCCCCCGAGGCCGCGGGGCTGCAAGGACTCGATCGTCGGCGGGAAGTCGCCGGTCGCCGGAACCGCTGCTACTCGCCGGGGTCGTCCTGGAATGGCAACGACCCGTCACCTTCGGGGATGCCGTGTGGCGAGTCCAGGTCCTTGATGAATCCGTCGCCGTAGTCAAGCTTGTGCGTCCTGCTTACGCCTTTAACCTTTGGTCGGTCGTTGTCGATGATGATCAGCTGGAAGGGGCGTTCATAGCGGCCGTCCCCGATAGTGCCGCGAATCTGCAGGGCGTCGAGAAACTTCTGGTACACCCGGCGCGCCAGTTCCCGGTCGGCGGTGTTGGTCCCGAGGTTCTTCTGCGGCGAGTCGATGATCAGCAGGCCCGGAAGGCTCGACTTGTCCATCTCCAGGGTGTAACTGAGCAGAGTCAGGCTGTAGGCGACCGAGACAGCCACCCGAGCACCTCCGCCGCGCCCTTCGAAGGGCTGTTCGTCCACCAACGGCAACAGGGTGTCCGCGTCGATGCGTGCCCGGCCAGTGGCGTTGGGCAACCCGATGTCAGCGATGGTGCTCCGGAAGATGTCGGTCAATGTCTCGGCGACATATTCGCGATGTTCGCGGTCGGACTCAGCGACGCGCAGCTCCTCGTGGCGCTGTCGCTGTTGCGCCTTCAGCTCGTCGATCGCGCGTCGTTCCTCCTCTAGGCGGCGCAGCGCTGCGTCGACCTGCCGCAGATCGGTCAGGCGTTGCCGCAGCGCGGCCAGTTCGGCAGTGGCGGCCGCGATGGCGTCCACGTGCGGGGCGACCGCGTGTTCAGTCTGTGCGTGGTGGGCGGCCAGTTGCGTGGCAAGGTCGGCGCGGGCGGCCTCGACTGCCTTCTGCGTCAGCTCGTCGGTCTCGCGCAGTTTGGTCAGGTTCTGCTCGATCATCTGGCGCTGCTTCTGCAACGCGATTCGGGTCGCAAGGTTCTGCTGGCCACGCAACGGCCGGCAGCAGAGGTTGCAGTGTCCAGGTGGTGGCACGTACTCCAGCAGGTTCGCCTCGCACTCGGGGCACGTCCTCTCCGAGATCAGCTCAAGGGTGACCCGGTCGGCGGGGTCGGCGGCCTCCAGCTGTCCTAGCACGTGCATCGACTTGTCGACCTCTTCCAGGTCAGCCTCGGCCTCGCCGAGATCACGACGCGCGAGCAGCAGTTTCTGCTCGGCCACGTTGACTGCGTCGTAGGCGGCACGACGGCGTTTGTGCCACTGTTCAGCACTGTCCAGGGCAGCGTTGGCGGACTTGCGCAGCACGGCCAAGCGGGCCGCAGATGCCGTTTCGTCCGCGGACAGATCGGTCAGAGCCGCGCGCACCGCCGGCGGGTCGGTCGCCTGGGAGGACGCCAGGAACTCCGCGATGCCGGAACACTTGCGGTGCCGCTGATTGATTTCGCGGTCGATCCTTTCCAGCTCGGCCCGGCGCCTGGCCAACTCGGTGTCGGTGATACCGGTCATGATCTGCAGCGCGTCCAGGCGAAGCCGGTCGGAGGAGGACGGCAGCACAATGTGCCGGTCGATGTCGAACTGGCTGCGGTGCAGGTAGGGCCACACTGCAGAATGGAACGTCGGCTTGGAGCCGAGCACGGCGAACTCCTCAGCCATGCCGAGCTCCTCGAACAGCCAGTCCGACATCGTCGTTTCCCCGCTGCGCTGCTTTACTGGAAAACGCCCCACCAGGTCGCCGACCTCGTCGGTCACCTCCACCCGCGAGCTGGACGAACGCAGCCGCCGCAGCGTGTAGGTGCGGTTGCCCAGCCTGATGGTGAGCACGACCTCCAGGAGATGCAGGTCCACAGCGCCACGGAAATGTACGTTCTCAAGGCCCATCGCGAAGCCAATCGCGTCGGGGATCGAGCTCTTGCCGGTGTCCGCCGGGCCATAGATGACTACGACCTGGGCGTCCAGGTCGTACTCGTGGGCCTGCCACCCGCGTGTAGTCCTGATCTTGAGATTCAGGACACGCAGCACCCGCGCCATGGGTGCTCCTTCCTCCGCGGCCATAGCCGCAGGCGTTCGACGACGCAGCCGTGGGCCGCTGTCTCGAAAACCCTGCACGAGAAGCGGAGCGGTGCAGGTTCACCGCGCCGCCGCACTACCCATTCGGCCGTACAAGACCCCTCGAACGGCCGCACTGCACAATCACGTGATTCCAACTTGCGTGAAGTTATAGCGGATAGAGGGAGAGTCGCGCCAGTCGGGCCCCGATCGACACGCTGCGCGGTGCGCGATGGAAACGCCGAGGCTCGTTGGCCCCTGTCATCATTGTTTCGCAACATCCTTGGACTCGCTGATGCGTATGTCGCACTCGACTGACACAAAGGACTTGACCGGGCCTATTGCGTTACAGGCGACACGCGAGCCCTAACCCAAACTCGAAAGTTGGATTCCAAGTGTGTAGAGTTTGCCAACGAGTAGATCGTGCACGAACGCGACGGAGGTGGTGTGCGTGGTCGGGACGCAACACGCTGACGACGGGTCACCCCCGCCGAACGTGGACGTTTTGGTCGAGGGCATCCGGAAGTTCCTGGGCTTGACGCAGACGTTGCGTCAAGCAGGAGCAGTCGTGCAGCTTCCGCCGCAGCTGGTGCAAGTATGTCGTGAGGTTCTGCATGAGGTCGAGAGCTCGCCCGCGAGCAGTCCGCGTCCCCCGTCCAGCGTCAACTCGCAAATGTCGGTCGCGGACAAGGCGCTACAGGAGTTACCTCTGAGGCGCCTGCTGCTGCAGGTGATCGCTCCAGGGGAGACCTTCACTGTGACGGAGGTGGTCAACCGCCTCGCAAAGCTGGGCGTGACTGCCGACTCGGCCAAGGTCAGCAATGCCCTTGGCTACCAGGTAGACCGTGGGCAACTGGTCCGCGAACACAGGGGCCTCTACACCTACCCGGTGGAAACCCTCTCGGCCAACGCCACCGGCACCACCGTGCCTGGCTACGCGCCATCGCCGGACGCGGTCGGCGGATCCACTCACGACGATCGTCGCCAGTCGGGCAACGATCACGGCCGCCGCACCGTGGCGGTGCGGGGACAGGAGGACCGCCGTGGCAAAAGCACGGCGCAGGAGCGGAAGAAAGCCGTGTAGATCAGGAATCTACCGGCCCCTACTACGACGAAGGAGCCCCGCTTCGCCGGGCTGCCACCCGGCGGGGACTCCTCGTCACGTCCAGTGCCCTCAAGCACGTAAGACTCGATCTCACGGTACCAGTAGCGCCTTGCAGCGTCTATCGCTGCTGGCCCGCTGGTGCGCTGCGATCGTCGGGTTCTGGTGGAGTTTGCCACCCGAGGTACACCTCTGGGTGGCTAACCGAATTCAGGAATTGATCAGCTAGAGCTGCTGGTGGGGTGGCGCACGACCGGCCACCTCACCACTTAACGACAGTATGATCCATACCAGATGGATGTCGAGAAAATGGGACACGGAGACGTGCAGATGGTGTCCCGCTCGTCGTGGCCGCGAGCCACACGATCAGGGCACGAACCCCTCTAGCCACGGCGAGCGCGAGGACAAAACGGCATGCCGTGTTAACGAGCCCCTTCCTCGCCAGATCCCTCTTGGTCAGACTGGTGTGAGACACCCCGTGTGAGTGGGGGTTCCTGACCGAGGGCGGGATTGGAGATCCTTATGCATGTGTCCACACCTTCTGACAAGCAGTCCCGGCGTTCCTTCGGCGAGC